>NZ_JBIUYQ010000013.1:0-213774 GCF_044744605.1 Kitasatospora sp. NPDC087271 | reverse complement strand
CTCTCGCCGGGCCCGGCACGGGTATCGGTCAGCGGAGACGACCGCGCTTGGCGTCGGCGGCGGCCCGGGCCTCGGCTCCCCTGATCCGCCACTCGCGGCGGATCTCCTGGCGGAGGCGGGCGTCGGTCTTGGCGACGATGCGCTGGTTCTCCCGCTGGAGCTTGCGGTAACTCTCCAGGCGCCGTGCCGGCAGTACGCCGCCGTCGACGGCGGTGAGGACGGCGCAGCCCGGCTCGCTGTGGTGGGCGCAGTCCTGGAAGCGGCACCGCCGGGCGTACTCCTCGATCTCGGCGAAGACCCGGTCCACGCCGGTGCCCGCGTCCCACAGGCCGACGCCGCGCAGCCCGGGGGTGTCGATGAGGACGCCGCCGCCCGGCAGCGTCAACAGGTTGCGGGTGGTCGTGGTGTGACGGCCCTTGCCGTCCACGTCCCGGGCCGCCCGCACCTCCATCGCGTCCCGGCCGAGCAGGGTGTTGGCGAGGGTGGACTTGCCCGCCCCGGACTGGCCGAGCAGCACGGTGGTGCCGGAGCCGGCCAGCGCCGCCAGGCGCTCCAGGCCGGTGCCGTCGGCGCTGCTGGCGGCGAGGACGGTCACACCGGGCACGGTCCGCCCGACGTCGGAGAGGAGGTGGCCGAGGGTGGCCGGGTCGGGCACCAGGTCGGCCTTGGTGAGGACGACCAGGGGTTCGGCGCCGGACTCCCAGGCGAGCGCGGTGAAGCGTTCGATCCGGGCCAGGTCGAGTTCGGCGGCGAGGGAGACGGCGATGGCGGCGCGGTCGATGTTGGCGGCGAGCACCTGGGCGTCGGAGCGCTTGGAGGAGCCGGAGCGGACCAGAGCGGTACGGCGCGGCAGGTGGTCGCGGACGTAGCGCGGGCTGCCGCCCTCGGGGTCGAGGGCGGCCCAGTCGCCGGTGCAGATGACCTTCATCGGGTCGCGGGGCACCACGAACGCGGTGTCGGCGCGGACGGTGCCGTCCGGCGTGACCACGTCGCACTGGCCGCGGTCGACGCGGATGACCCGGCCGGGGACGAGGCCGCGGGCGGCCCAGGGACGGAAGGCGTCCTGCCAGCCGTCGTCCCAGCCGTAGGGGACGAGCGGCGAGGCGAGGGCGGTGGAGCGGTCGGGGACCTCGGAGGAGGCGGGGAGGGGCAAGGGGGCGACCCTTCGCAGGCCGGCCCCCTGGGCGTCGTACGGGCCGGTGGTTACCGGTCGGTCGCCCGGGGGCGGCGGGGCTGGGGAATGGCACGCTGAGTGCGGGCGAAGCCCGTCTCGGTCTCGACAGCCATCGGTCACACCTCCCGGTTCGTACGACGTGGGACAGTGACGGCGCGTCGGCGCGCGGCCACCGTCGTGAACTGTGAGGACCGTAGCCCGCGGCGGGCTGAGGGGGCCACAGGTTTTTCCGGACCGAGGTCGCCGCCCGGTCCGCACGGCGGTCCGAGCCGCGCACCCCGCGCGAAACCCGCCGCGGGGCTCCGTGCGCACGCGGCCAGGGGCGCGCGGTCCCAACCCTGTGCGCCGGCCTCGCGAGTGCGGGGGCGAGGGTGGCGATGACGCGAGGGTGAGTTCCCGCCGTGCGGCGGTGGCCCGCGCCCGCGCCGCCGCCCCCCGCACCGCCGTCGTCGTCCCCGGCTCGGACAACGACCTGGAGAACTTCGACCGCTCCCCCGGCTCGTACGGCACCCCCGCCGGCATGGCCCGCTCGCTCTACCAGGCCACCGACCGGCAGACCGCCGTCATCGCCTGGACCGGCTACACCACCCCGGTCGGGATCGGCCTGGGCGCCGCCACCGAGGACCTGGCCCGGGCCGGGGCCGCGCGGCTCACCCGACTGCTCGACGGACTCGCCGTCAGCACCCGTCCGCAGGCCCCGGCCACGGTGTTCTGCCACAGCTACGGCTCGGTGGTCTGCGGGCTGGCCCGCCCCGGGCCCGACCAGGCCTCCGGCGTGGTCGTCCTCGGCTCTCCCGGGATGGGCGTCGGCTCGGCCGCCGCCCTCGACCCGCGCGTCCCGCTCTGGGCCACCGCCCGCAACGACTCCGACTGGATCGGCCGGGTCCCCTACGTCTCGGTGCTCGGCCTCGGCCACGGCGCCGACCCCACCGCCCCCGGCTTCGGCGCCCACCCGCTGCCCGCCACCGGATCCGAGGGCCACGCCGGCTACTTCGCCCCCGGCACCGCCTCGCTCACCGCCTTCGCCGCCATCGCCCTCGGCCTCGGCCTCGACCGCTGACCGCTGACCGCTGACCGCCTCACCGAAAGGAGCACCGCCATGGCCCACCCGCTGACCGCCCTGCGCCGCGCCGCCCACCAGGTCGACGCCCGCACCCCCGAGACCCGCGACCGCGCCCTGGACGGGCTGCGCGCCCTCGCCCTGCTCGCCGTGCCGGTCGGGCACTGGCTGCTCGGCGGCTTCACGCTCTCCGCCGACGGCGCCCTGCACAACGCGAGCCCGCTCTCCTCGCTCGGCGGCCTCGCCCCGATCAGCTGGGTGCTCCAGATGCTCGGGGTGTTCTTCCTGGTCGGTGGCCACTCCTCGGTCCAGTCGCTGGAGCGGGCCCGGGCCAAGGGCGTGACGTACCTGGGCTGGCTGCGCGGCCGGTCGGTGCGGCTGCTGCGCCCGGTGTTGGGGGTGACGGCCGTCTGGGCGCTGCTGATCGCGCTGCTGCCCGCGCTCGGTGTCCCCGGCGACACCGTGCGGACCGGCGCGACGCTGGTGGTGCAGCCGCTCTGGTACATCGCGGTCTACCTGGGGCTGACCGCGCTCACCCCGCTGTGCGTGGCGGCCGGGCGCCGGCTGGGCGGCTGGGCGGCTGGCGTCCTGGTGGCCGCCGTCGCCGCGGTCGACCTGCTGCGGTACGGGCCGTGGGCGGAGGCGGTGCCGTCCTGGGTCGGACTGTTGAACATCCTGCCGGGCTGGCTGTTCGGCTACCAGCTGGGCGTGCTGTGGGCGCAGGGCCGGCTCGGCCGCCCGGTGGCCCGGGTGCTGCTGGTTGGCGGCGGCGCGCTGTTCGCCACGCTGCTGCTGGCGTTCCACTACCCGGCCAGCATGGTCGGGGTGCCCGGGATGGAGCGGACCAACTCGCACCCGCCGTCCCTGTTGGTGTTGGCCCTGGCGGCGACGCAGTGCGGCGCCGCGGTGCTGCTGCGGGAGCGGCTGGGCCGGCTGCTGACCCGCCGCCCGCTGCTGTGGCTGCCGGTGGTGGTGGTCAACCTCTCGGCGATGACGATCTTCTGCTGGCACCAGAGCGCGATGCTCGCGGTGGCGGTGCCCGGCGCGGCCGGCCTGGGCGCCGTACCGGGGCTGACCACCGCGCCGGACTCGATCGGCTGGGTGGCCGCCCGGGTGGCGCTGCTTCCGCTGTTCGCGGCCGTGCTGGTGGCGATCGGGTGGTTCACCCGGCGGTTCGACGGGCCGTGGACGGCCTTCTCCCGGGCCGGGAAGGCGCTGGCCGCGGCGGGTGCGGCGCTGTTCGCCGCGTACGCGCTGGGCATGGTGTGACCTGCGCCGGAGAGTGAGGCACTGAGGGGGCGCGGACCGATCGGTCCGCGCCCCTCCGAGCCCCCTGCCCGGGCCCGCGCGCTGTCGGTCCCCTGCCCTACGCTGCGGGCATGGTGACGTTCGAGGAGTTCCGCGCGATGGCGCTCGCCCTGCCGGAGGCCGCACAGGAGCCGACCTGGGACATCGAGACCCTGCGGATCCGCGGCCGGATCTTCGCGATGGGCGCGCCCGGGGGCCGGTCCGTCACCGTCAAGGCCTCCCCCGAGGACCAGGCCGAACTGCTCGCCGCCGAGCCCGAGGTGTTCTCCAGCGCGCCGTACGTCGGGCGGCACGGCTGGGTGAGCGTCCGGCTGGACCTGGTCGATCCGGAGGAGCTGCGCGACCTCGTCGTCGAGGCCTGGCGGCGCACGGCGCCCACGCGGATGGTGCGCGAATTCGACGTGCGGGCCGCTCTGTGACGCTGAAACGACACCGCCGGTTCATGTGAGCCATCCCACAGTTTGGGCGGGCGCGTCGCCTCTCCGGGCGCCCTACGCTTGCGCAGGGAAGCAGGCAGTCTTGTCGCACCCTCCGGGCACCGCCCGAGAAACGGTGACGGGCCCTAAGGGAGTTGGTGCGGTGCGCAACCGTCGGCGCTGGAAGCGGGTACTGATCGGGGCGTTCGCGGGCTGTGCCGTGCTCGCCGACGCCGGCGCCGCGGCGGCCCAGGCGGCCGCCTCCACCGAGCAGCTGGCGATCTCCACACCCCCGGCCGGCAGCGCCGCCTGGGTCCAGGACCACAGCTTCGACCGCACCCTGCCCGACCCGGCCACCACCACCCCGGCCGCCGCCGCCGCGTTCTTCGCCTCACTCGCCCCCACCGAGCTGGACCGGCTGATCCGGGACTACCCGCTGGTCGTCGGCAACTTCGACGGCGCCCCGCTGGACCTGCGCTACCGCGCCAACAGGATCGCGCTGGCCGCCGAACGCGACAGCGCCCGGGCCCGCGCCGCCGACCACAAGCTCGACGCCGACACCCGCGAGCTGGCCGTCTCCCGCGCCAACGACGTCGAGCACCTGCTCGGCCCCGACCGGCAGATCCTCGCCTTCGACCCGCGCGGCCGCGGCCTGATCACCGAGGTGTGGGGCGACCTCGCCGACGCCGAGCGGATCTCCGTCGTCGTCCCCGGCTCGGACGCCGACCTCGGCCACTTCGACCAGGCCGCCGAACCGCTGCGCTCCCCGGCCGGCATGGCCCGCGCCCTCTACACCGAGGAGCAGCGGCAGGCGCCGAACACCCGCACCGCGGTGATCGCCTGGACCGGCTACGTCACCCCGTCCGGCCTCGGCCCGGACGCCGTCACCTCCCGGCTCGCCGACGTCGGCGCGCCCCGGCTGCAGCGGCTGCTCGCCGGGCTCAAGGAGACCACCCGGCCGGACGCGCCCCCGGCCCTGCTCTGCCACTCGTACGGCTCCGTGGTCTGCGGCAACGCCGCCCCCGAGATCCCGCGCGCGGCCGCCTCCCCCTCCGACACCTCCGGGATCACCGACCTGATGGTGTTCGGCAGCCCCGGCATGGGCGTGCAGAGCACCAGCGAGCTGGGCACCGGCGTGCACGTCTGGGCCACCCGCAACCCCACCGACTGGATCGGCAACGTCCCGTACCTGGAGGTCGGCGGCCTCGGCCACGGCGCCGACCCGACCGCCGGCGGCTTCGGCGCCGAGCAGATCTCCTCGGCCCGCGCAGCCGGCCACAACGGCTACTTCACCGAGGGCACCGACAGCCTGCACAACTTCGCGGCGATCTCGCTCGGCCACTACCAGGACGTCGTCCGGCCCGCCCCGAACTCCTAGAGCCCCACCTACTCCTAGTCCTGGTACAGGCGCAGCGCGTCCGCCGCCGCCCGGGCCAGCTCGCGGCGGGCCGCGAGCGGGGCCAGCACCTCGGCGTCCGCGCCGAAGGCGAGCAGCGCGCGGACGGCCGCCGGCGCCGGGAAGACCATCGCCACCTCGACCCACTCCTCGGCCGGCCCGGCGCCCGCCTCCGGCGGCGGCGCGGTGACCCGGCCGCCGTGGATGCGGACGAACATGTCCAGCCGCCCGCGCCGCACCCGCACCCGCACCGGCAGCTCCTTCGGCAGCCGCTCCACCTGCTCGCGCAGCACCGCCCAGGCATCCCCGAGCCCCACTCCGGCGCGGCGGCGCACCGCCTCCTCGGTGGTCTCGGCGGCCAGCACCCGGTCGGCCCGGAACAGCCGGGGCTCGCCGTGCAGATCGGCCACCAGGTACCAGACCGCGGCCTTGCTCACCAGCCCGTACGGGTCCACGGTGTACTCCACCGGCGCGGGCGTGCCGCTGTGCCGGTAGCGCAGCCGCAGCCGCCGGTCGGCGAACACCGCGTACTGCAGCTCGCCCAGTTCGGGGCCGGTCGAGGCGCCGGCCGCCGGGCCGCTCTGCAGCCAGCGGGCCGGGTCGACCAGGATCCGCTCGGTGATGCGCTCGGCGGCCGGGCGGTGCGGGGCCGGCAGCGCGGCCATCACCTTGCGCAGCGCCGAGCCGAGCGCGCCGTCCAGCCCGAGGTCGCTGTGCGCGCCCTGGGCGGAGAGCACGAACAGCGCCCGGGCCTCGTCCGCGGTCAGTCCGGTGACGTCGGTGCGGTAGCCGGGCAGCAGGCTGATGCCCCCGTGCCGGCCGCGTTCGGTGAACACCGGCACGCCGGCGACGGAGAGCGACTCCACGTCGCGGTAGATGGTGCGGACGGACACCTCCAGGCGCCCGGCCAGTTCGGTGGCGGGCACCCTGCCGCGGGTCTGGAGCAGGAGCAGGATGGAGAGCAGGCGGTCGGCCTTCATGGCAGCAGAATCCCAGCAATCCTGACGGCGGTTGTCAGGTTTTACTGGGAGATTGCCGTTCGAGCCCGAAAGCCCGTACCACCCCAGGGAGCTGATTCCACGTGAACTCCGTCCAGGACGCCCGCCCGCAGTACCTGCTCGCCCTCGGCCAGTTGGAGAAGCTGTTCGCCGAGATCACCCCGGACGCCCTCGACCGGCCCACCCCGTGCAGCGCGTTCACCCTGCGGGAGCTGCTGAGCCACGTGGTCGGCGGCATCCACCGGTTCGCCTACCTGGGCGAGGGCGGCCGGGCCGAGGACGTCGCCGCCGCCACCGGGGACCTGGCGGACGACGCCTGGCCGGGCGCGCTGGACCGGGCCCGCGCCCGGGCCGTCGCGGCCTGGTCGGACGACGCCGCGCTGGACCGCCCGACCCA
Source organism: Kitasatospora sp. NPDC087271 (assembly GCF_044744605.1). NCBI lineage: Bacteria > Bacillati > Actinomycetota > Actinomycetes > Kitasatosporales > Streptomycetaceae > Kitasatospora > Kitasatospora sp. NPDC087271. The sequence continues at coordinate 207,025 of NZ_JBIUYQ010000013.1, read as the reverse complement.
CGCGCCCTGGGGCGTGGTGCCCGGCCGGGTCGCGGTCGGCGGCTACCTGATGGAGACGGTCGCGCACACCTGGGACATCGCCCGGGCGCTCGGCTCCCGGCAGCCGCTGGACGACGCCCTGGCGCACGCCGCGTTGGCCGTCGCCCAGGCCGTCCTGTCGGCCGAGCACCGCGGCGGCCCGGTTCCGTTCGGCGAGGTGCGGCCGGTCGCCCCGGACGCCGACGTGCACACCCGGCTGGCCGCCTGGCTCGGCCGGGAGGTCTGAGAAGGCACCCGGGACGGGAGGGGGAGCGGCCCGGGCGGCCGCTCCCCGGCCGCCGCTACTCCCGGCCGACCTGGGTGAGGCGCATGTCCGGGTAGCGGTCCCCGGCGACCTCGCCCGCCACCGGCTCCAGCCGGGCCAGCTCCTCGGCGGTGAGCCGCAGCGCGGCGGCCGCGGTGTTCTCGGCGAGCCGGCTGCGCTTGCGGGTGCCGGGGATCGGCACGACGGTGAGCCCGTGCACCTCGGCCCGCTGGTGCACCCAGGCCAGCGCGACCTGCGCGAGGGTCACCCCGCGGGCCGTCGCGATCTCCCGCAGCGGCGCCAGGAGTTCGGCGTTGACCGCCGCGTTGGCGCCGGTGAAGCGCGGCTGGGTGCGCCGGACGTCGTCCGCCGCGAGCTGCTCGGCGGCCTGGAACGCCCCGGTCAGGAAGCCCCGGCCGAGCGGCGAGTACGGCACGAAGGCGACGCCCAGTTCGGCCGCGGCCGGCACCGCCGTGCGCTCGACGTCCCGGGCGAACACCGACCACTCGGACTGCAGCGCGGCGATCGGGTGGATCGCGTACGCCTCCCGCAGTTCGGCTCCCGTCACCTCGGACAGTCCCAGCCGGCGCACCTTGCCGGCCCGGACCAGCTCGGCCATGGTGCCGACCGAGTCGGCCAGCGGCACGGCCGGGTCGCGGCGGTGCATGTAGTAGAGGTCGATCTCGTCCACGCCGAGGCGGCGCAGCGAGGCGTCCACGGCGGCCCGGATGTACGCCGGGTCGTTGCGGATGCTGCGGCGGCCCGGGTCGTCCTCCGTGCGCTCGAGGGCGAACTTGGTGGCGAGCACCACCCGGTCGCGGTTGGCGCGGACGAAGGGGCCGATCAGCTCCTCGTTGCGGCCGAAGCCGTAGGCGTCGGCGGTGTCGAACAGGGTGACGCCGGCCTCCAGGGCGGCGTCCAGGGTGGCGAGCGCCTCGGGCCGGTCGGTCGGGCCGTAGAAGTCGCTCATGCCCATGCAGCCGAGGCCCTGGACGCCCACGAACGGGCCGTCGGTGCCGAGTTGGACGGTGGGGAGGACGGAGACGGTCATCGCTCTGCTTCTTCCTCTGCGTGCGGTGCACTCCGCTGCGGTGTACTCCGCGTGCGGCGTGCTGATGGTGGCTACTCGTGGCGGCAGACGGCCGGTTCGTCGGACGCGGCGATCCGGCCGGAGTACAGGTCGATCTTGTAGTCGAGGACGGCGAGGGTGGTCTGGAGGTCGGCGACCCGCTGGCGGACCTCCTCGCGCTGGTCGACCAGCAGTTGGCGCCGCGCCTCGTAGGTCCGCTCACCCTCGCGGGCCAGCTCCACGTAGCGGAGCATGTCGGCGATCGGCATGCCGGTCAGCCGCAGCCGGCCCAGGAAGGCCAGCCGGTGCAGGTCGGCGTCGCAGTAGCGGCGCTGGCCGCTGGCGGAGCGGTCGACCGGGTCGAGCAGGCCGATCCGCTCGTACCAGCGCAGGGTGTGGGCGGTGAGCCCACTGGCCACGGCGACCTCGCTGATGGTGTGCCGCGGGGTCCGGTCCGGATCGCCGACCGGGCGCTGGTACACGTCGGCGCAGGTCCGCAGGTCGAGCTGGACGGGTGCGAGCGTGGCCATGAGCGGTTACCCCCTGTGGTGAGCGGTGACGACGACGCTATCGAGTTGGAGTGCACTCCAAGCAAGCCTCGCACCCGGGTGCTCCCGCCACCCGTTTTCGGGCCTTCGTTAGAGTCGGGCGCATGGAGAGCTTGCGGATGATCGAGAACTGGCCGGTGCCCCACGCCGCGGCGGCGGTGGTCCGGGGGGCGGACGGCGCGGTGCTGGGCACGTACGGGCCGCAGCAGCACCTGTTCCCGCTGGCGTCGGTGACCAAGCTGCTCACCTCGTACGCGGTGCTGGTCGCGGTCGAGGAGGGCGTCTTCGAGCTGGACGACCCGGCCGGGCCGGCCGGCTCGACCGTCCGCCACCTGCTCGCGCACACCTCCGGCCTGGGCTTCGACGAGGACCGGGTGTTCGCCGAGCCCGGCAACCGCCGGCTGTACTCCAACGCGGGCTTCGACGCGCTGGCGCGGGCACTGTCCGACGCCGCCGGGATCGAGTTCTCCCGGTACGCCGCCGAGGCGGTGTTCGAGCCGCTGGGCATGCACGACACCCTGCTGAACACCGCGCACAGGTCCCCGGCCGGCGCCGGCGGCCTGTCCACCGTCGCGGACCTGGTCCGGTTCGCCGCCGAGCTCCAGTCCCCGAAGCTGCTGGACCCGTCCACCGTCCGGCAGGCCACCCGCGAGGTCGCCTTCCCCGGCACCAGCGGCGTGCTGCCCGGCTACGGCCACCGCCGGCCGAACGACTGGGGTCTCGGCTTCGAGATCCGCGACGGCAAGGCCCCGCACTGGACGGGCACCGCCAACTCGCCCGCCACCTTCGGCCACTTCGGCCAGTCCGGCACCTTCCTGTGGGTCGACCCGGAGGCCGGCGTGGCCTGCGTCGCGCTCACCGACCGGGACTTCGGCCCGTGGGCCGCCGAGGTCTGGCCGGCCTGCTCGGACGCGGTCCTGGCCGAACTGGACAGCTGAACGACTCGAAGGCTGAAAGGACAGCCCCTAGCCGTACGAGACCGGCGAGTGCATCTCCCAGAGCAGGAGTTCGGCGCCGGTCTCGCCGGCCGTCGGGTCGGCGAAGGCGTCGCCAGTGATCCGCACGCTGTCGCCCGGGGCCATCGAGCGGCCGCCGCCCTTGGGCCCCGGGATCGTCCGGTAGCCGAGCGAGCCGGCCGTCAGGTGCGCGTACCGCCAGGCGGCCTCGGGCAGTGCGGGCAGCGGCTGCCACGGCCCCGCCGTCGCCAGCCAGAGCGCGGCGTCGCCGCGGCGCAGCCGCAGGGCGTCCGTCCCGGCGTCGCGCTCCAGCCCGGAGGCGAGCAGCGTCAACCCGCCGTCGGCCGGTTCCACCTTGCGCAGCCCGTACGCCGGGGGCGCGTCGAACACGTCCGGCTGGAGCCACATCTGGACGAAGCGGACCGGGCCGGCGGCCCCGCCGACGTTGCGCTCGGTGTGGGTGACGCCGGAGCCCGCGCCGAGGTGCTGGACCATCCCCGGGCGGACCACCCCGCCGTGCCCCCGGGAGTCCCGGTGCGCCAGCGCGCCCTCCAGCACCCAGGTGAGGATCTCGGTGTCCCGGTGCTTGTGCTCCTCGTACCCGGCGCCGGGGGCGAGGAGTTCCTCGTTGCACGCGAGCAGCGCGCCGAAGTGCGTGTTCTTCGGGTCGTAGTGGCCGGAGAAGGAGAACGCGTGTCGGGTCTCGACGCCCTCGGCCGGGGTGGAGAGGTAGCGCTCGGCGGTGCGGCGCAGGTCGGCGCGGGGGCGGGCGGCGTCGTCTGTCACGGGCCCCACGGTAGTGGGTGTGACCGGCACCACCGTGCCGCTGCACCGGGGGGTGTGCACGAGCAGTCACTCACGTGAGGCAGTCTTGTCCTTGTGCCAGCCGCTTCCGCGAACTCCAAGAGCGAACCCAGTCCCACGGCCGAGCCGACCGGGAAGAGCCCGGCCCCCAGGGCCGGCCGCGACCGCCCCGGCCGGGCGGCGCCCCGCCTCACCGCGCAGGAGCGCAGAGTCGCCGCCGAGCGGGCCGAGCGCCGGGCCGCGACGCTCAAGCGGCTGGAGAAGTCCTCGGGCAAGCTGGCCACCGCCGCGATCTCCCGGATGGACGACCAGCTCGGCTGGTACCGGCGGATGCCGCCGGAGCACCGCTCCTGGATCGGCCTGGTCGCCCAGGCCGGCATCGCCGCCTTCACCGAGTGGTACCGCCACCCGGACGCCGCCCAGGCGATCTCCACGGACGTCTTCGGCACCGCCCCGCGCGAGCTGACCAGGGCGATCACCCTGCGCCAGACCGTCGAGCTGATCCGCACCACGATCGAGGTGATGGAGGAGGCCATCGAGGAGGTGGCCGCCCCCGGCGACGAGGCGGACATGCGCGAGTCGGTGCTGGTCTACGCCCGGGAGATCGCCTTCGCGACCGCCCAGGTGTACGCCCAGGCGGCCGAGGCGCGCGGCGCCTGGGACGCCCGGCTGGAGGCGCTGGTGGTCAACTCGCTGCTGTCCGGCGACGCGGACGAGGGCGTGCTGTCGCGGGCCGCGGCGCTCGGCTGGGGCCAGCCCAGCCAGGTCCGGGTGGTGATGGGCAGCGCGCCGGACGGCGACAGCGAGCTGGTGGTCGAGGCGATCCGCCGGGCCGCCCGGTACGCCAAGCTGCACGTGCTGACCGGGGTGCTGGGCAAGCGCCTGGTGGTCGTGGTCGGCGGCGACAAGGAGCCGGTGCACGCGGCCCGGGCGCTGATCGGCCAGTTCGCGCCGGGCCCGGTGGTGGTCGGCCCGACCGTGCCGGACCTGCTCTCGGCGACCCGCTCGGCGCACGCCGCCGCGGCCGGCCTGCGTGCCTGCGCCGCCTGGCCGGACGCGCCCCGCCCGGTGCTGGCCGACGACCTGTTGCCCGAGCGCGCGCTGGCCGGCGACCAGGCCGCCCGCCGCCAGCTGGTGGAGGAGATCTACACACCGCTGGACGAAGCCGGCTCGGCGCTGCTGGAGACGCTGAGCGTCTACCTGGAGCAGGCCTCCTCGCTGGAGGGCGCCGCCCGGATGCTCTTCGTCCACCCCAACACGGTGCGCTACCGGCTACGACGTGTGACCGACGTCACGGGGTACGCCCCGTCCGACGTCCGTTCGGCGTTCACGCTGCGGATCGCACTCGCCCTCGGCCGACTCACCGCGGCCGGGGAGCCGAGCTGAACCGCCTGTAGGGACCTTACAATCCCGGATGGTTTTCTTCGTTACCGTCGCCTACCCGCCCCTGGGCGCCTGGCGAGAGAGGGTTGAACCGTGCTCGTAATCGTCGCCCCTGGACAGGGTGCCCAGTCCCCCGGTTTCCTCAGCCCCTGGCTGGAGCTGGACGGTGTCGCCGACCGCCTCCGCGGCTGGTCGGAGGTCGCCGGGCTCGACCTGGTGCACGCCGGGACCGAGGCCTCCGCAGAGGAGATCAAGGACACCGCCGTCGCCCAGCCGCTGCTGGTCGCGGCCGGTCTGATGACCGCCCGTGAGCTGTTCCCGGACGAGGACGTCGCCCGCAAGCTGGTCGGCGCCGTGGCCGGCCACAGCGTCGGCGAGATCACCGCCGCCGCCGGCGCCGGAGTGCTGAGCGCGCACGACGCGCTGACCTTCGTCCGCGAGCGCGGCCGGGCGATGGCCGCGGCCGCCGCCGTCACCGAGACCGGCATGATCGCCGTGCTCGGCGGCGACCCGGAGGTCGTCGCGGCGAAGCTGGCCGAGCACGGCCTGACCGCGGCCAACAACAACGGCGGCGGCCAGATCGTCGCCGCCGGCACGCTGGCCCAGCTGGAGACGCTGAAGGCGGACCCGCCGGCCGGTGCCAAGCTGGTCGCCCTGAAGGTGGCCGGCGCCTTCCACACCGAGCACATGGCCCCGGGTGTCGAGCGGCTGGCCGCGCTGGCCCCGACGCTGACCGTGGCCGACCCGCAGGTCCGCTACGTCTCCAACAAGGACGGCGAGGTCGTGGCCTCCGGCGCCGAGGTGCTCACCCGCCTGGTGTCGCAGGTCTCCAACCCGGTCCGCTGGGACCTCTGCATGGAGACCCTCGGGCAGCTGGGCGCGACCGCCGTCATCGAGCTGTCCCCCGCGGGCACCCTCACCGGACTGGTCAAGCGCAACCTCAAGGGTGTGGCGACGCTTGCCCTCAAGACCCCCGCCGACCTGGACAAGGCCCGCGCGCTCGTCGCGGAGCACGGCGGTCAGGATCAGGAGACCCAGGCATGACGAACCCGCAGATCCGCCCGTCCGAGGGCGCGCAGTACGCGCGCATCCTCGGCGTGGGCGGCTACCGCCCGGTCCGGGTGATCCCCAACGCCGAGGTGCTGGAGTGGATCGACTCCTCGGACGAGTGGATCCGCACCCGCAGCGGGATCGCCGAGCGCCGCTGGGCCGGCCCGGAGGAGAGCGTCGCCGAGATGTCGGTGCAGGCCTCCGGCAAGGCCATCGCCCAGGCCGGGATCACCCCGGACCAGATCGGCGGCGTGATCGTCGCGACCGTCTCGCACCTCAAGCAGACCCCGGCGATCGCCACCGAGATCGCCGAGCGGCTCGGCTGCGGCACCGCCCCGGCCTTCGACATCTCGGCCGCCTGCGCGGGCTTCGGCTACGGCCTGGGCCTGGCCGACGGCATGATCCGCGGCGGCAACGCCGAGTACGTGCTGGTGATCGGCGTCGAGCGGCTGAGCGACCTGACCGACCAGTCGGACCGCTCGACCGCGTTCATCTTCGGCGACGGCGCCGGCGCCGCGGTCGTCGGCCCGTCCGACACGCCCGGTATCGGCAAGCTGATCTGGGGCTCGGACGGCTCGCAGTCCGACGTCATCTCGCAGACCCAGGCCTGGGACACCGCCTTCGCCAAGCCCGACGCCGTCAACGGCGTGGGCGAGGAGGCCAAGTGGCCGGCCCTGCGGATGGACGGCCAGCCGGTCTTCCGCTGGGCGGTGTGGGAGATGGCCAAGGTGGCCCAGCAGGCGCTGGACGCCGCCGGGGTCACCGCCGACCAGCTCGGCGCGTTCATCCCGCACCAGGCCAACATGCGCATCACCGACGCCATGATCAAGGCGCTCAAGCTGCCCGACTCGGTGCCGGTCGCCCGCGACATCGCCGAGACCGGCAACACCTCCGCGGCCTCCATCCCGCTGGCGATGGAGCGCATGCTGGAGAGCGGCGAGGCCCGCAGCGGCGACCTCGCGCTGATCATCGGCTTCGGGGCGGGTCTCGTGTACGCCGCGGCAGTCGTTACGCTCCCCTAGGCGCGTTTCGCCCCACTCATTCCGCAAAGCCTGCGTCCGGCCGCCGGTCGGACGCGTTCAACACCGAAGAGGAGCAGCCAGTATGGCTAAGGACAAGGCCGAGGTCCTGGAAGGTCTCGCCGAGATCGTCAACGAGATCGCCGGTATCCCGACCGAGGACGTCCAGGAGGACAAGTCCTTCACGGACGACCTGGACGTCGACTCGCTGTCCATGGTCGAGGTCGTCGTGGCCGCCGAGGAGCGCTTCGACGTCAAGATCCCGGACGACGAGGTCAAGAACCTGAAGACCGTCGGCGACGCGGTGAACTACATCCTCACCAACGCCACCGCCTGACCGATCGACCCGTTCGATCCGTCCAGCACGTCCGGCGTTCTCGACGCCTCGGACGGCTGAATCGTCGGCCCGGCTCCCCCGAGCCCGGCCGACCCGCCGGCCGGGACGCCCCACCGGGCGCCCGGCCGGGCCCTTCCTCGGCTCGCCGCCGACCCCACGATCGTGAGAGAAGAAGAACCAGTGACCGCTGAAAACCGTACCGTGGTCGTCACGGGTATCGGCGCCTTCACGCCGCTGGGCGGCGACGCCGCCACCACCTGGGAGAACCTGGTCGCAGGGCGCTCCGGAGTGGCGGCCCTGACCGAGGAGTGGGCCGCCGAGCTGCCCGTCAAGATCGCCGCCCGCACGGCCGTCGAGCCGGGCGAGATCCTCCCCCGGCCGCTGGCCCGCAAGCTGGACCGCTCGGCGCAGTTCGCGCTGATCGCCGCCCGTGAGGCCTGGGCCGACGCCGGCTACGAGACGCCGGCCACCGACGACTCCTCCAAGCTCGCCCCCGAGCGCCTCGGCACCGTCATCGCCTCCGGCATCGGCGGCGTGACCACCCTGCTCGACCAGTACGACGTGCTGAAGGAGAAGGGCGCCCGCAAGGTCTCCCCGCACACCGTCCCGATGCTGATGCCCAACTCCCCGGCGGCCAACGTCGGTCTGGAGGTCGGCGCCCGCGCGGGTGTGCACACCCCCGTCTCCGCCTGCGCCTCCGGCGCCGAGGCGATCGGCTACGCGATCGAGATGATCCGCACCGGCCGCGCCGACGTCGTGGTGGCCGGCGGCACCGAGGCGGCGATCCACCCGCTGCCGATCGCCGCGTTCGCCAACATGATGGCGATGTCCAAGAACAACGACGACCCCGAGCGCGCCTCCCGCCCGTACGACAAGGGCCGGGACGGCTTCGTGCTGGGCGAGGGCGCCGGCGTGGTCGTGCTGGAGTCGGTCGAGCACGCCGAGGCGCGCGGCGCCCGGATCTACTGCGAGGCCGTGGGCCAGGGCCTGTCCTCGGACGCCCACCACATCGCCCAGCCCGAGCCGACCGGCGCCGGCGTGGCCCGCGCGCTGGCCGACCTGTTCGAGCGCAACACCCTGGACAAGGCCGAGATCGTGCACGTCAACGCGCACGCCACCTCGACCCCGCAGGGTGACACCGCCGAGCTGAAGGCGCTGCGCAAGGAGCTCGGCGACGACCTCGACCACATCGCCATCTCGGCCACCAAGTCGATGACCGGCCACCTGCTGGGCGGCGCCGGCGGCATCGAGACCGTCGCCACCGTGCTGGCCCTGTACCACCGGGTCGCCCCGCCGACCATCAACGTCGACGAGCTGGACGACGACGTGGACGCGGACATCGTGCGCGGCGAGGCCCGCCCGCTGCCCGAGGGCCGGATCGCGGCGCTGAACAACTCGTTCGGCTTCGGCGGCCACAACGTGGTGCTGGCCTTCCGCTCCCGGTAGTCCGCACTCCGACCCGGTACGCACCGGGTCCGAACGCACCGAGAGGGGCCGGCGCTCGCCGGCCCCTCTTCATGCGCCGCGTCGTGGGCCCGCCGGCTCAGACCACCTGGTGCAGCCAGCGCACCGGTGCGCCCTCGCCCGCGTAGCGGAACGGCTCCAGCTCGTCGTCCCAGGGCTTGCCCAGCAGCCGGGAGATCTCGGCCTCCAGGTCGGCCCCCTCGCTGCGGGCCCGCAGCAGGACGGCGCGCAGCCGGTCCTCGGGGATCAGGATGTCGCCGTGGATGCCCGTGACGGCGTGGAAGATGCCGAGCGAGGGCGTGCTGCTGTACCGCTCCCCCTCCGCCGTGGCGCAGGGCTCACTGGTGACCTCGTACCGCATCAGCTGCCAGCCGCGCAGCGCGGAGGCGACCTTCGAGGCCGTACCGGGCTCCCCTTGCCAGGAAAGCTCGGCACGCCAGTGTCCGGGCGAGGCCGGCTGGCGGATCCAGTCCAGGCTCACCCGCACACCCAGCACCCCCGCGACGGCCCACTCGACGTGCGGGCACAGCGCGCGGGGCGCGGAGTGGATGTAGAGAACTCCACGTGTCGTCACCGGGACCTCCAGGCTGTGGACGAGGGTCGCCTTCCCCAGCTGCCTCGTGCCTGCAGTTGATCCACAGTTACCCACGTTAGCCGACATTAAGCTACTAAATTGAGCAAAACGGACAGGCTTTCGCTCAATGCTAGTCGAATCCTCAACGAGGTCTACCCCTCGGCCGGATCTCTCCCCCGAACGGCCCCATCGCCAGGCGGGACCCACCGTACCGCGCCGCCCCGCACCGTGGATGACGCACTTTCGGATCCGGCCGGAATGCGGTAGTGCGGCCGATTCCCCCGCGCCCGTACGCAAACCGCCCCGCGCGCCCGGTGGGGGGGGCGGCGGGGCGGTCGGCGAGCTGACGAAGGGTCAGCCGTCCAGGCGGACCACCATCTTGCCGGTGTTGACGCCGCGCAGCAGGTCGAGGAAGGCGTCCGCAGTGCGCTCGAAACCGTCCACCACGGTCTCCTCGTGGCGCAGTTCGCCGGACGTCAGCCAGCCGGCCACGTCGGCGACGAACTGCGACTGCAGCGCCGCGTGGTCGCTGACCAGCATGCCCTCCAGGCGCAGCCGCTTGCCGATCGCGAGCGCCAGGTTGCGCGGGGCGGCGGGGGCGGTGGTGTCGTTGTACTGGGCGATCGCGCCACAGAGCACGGCGCGGCCGTGCACGGTGAGCGCGCCGATCGCGGCCTCCAGGTGGTCCCCGCCGACGTTGTCGAAGTAGAGGTCGATGCCGTCGGGGGCAGCCTGCGCCAGCTGCTCGTGGACCGGGGCGTCCTTGTAGTTGAAGGCGGCGTCGTAGCCGTAGACGTCCACCAGCTTGGCGACCTTCTCCGCCGAGCCGGCCGAACCGACCACCAGCGAGGCGCCCTTGAGCTTGGCGATCTGGCCGACCATGCTGCCGACCGCGCCGGCCGCGCCGGAGACGAAGACCTTGTCGCCCTTCTTGAGGCCGCCGACGGCGAGCAGCCCGGCGTAGGCGGTCAGGCCGGGCATGCCGAGCACGCCGAGGTAGGCGGAGAGCGGGGCGGCGGCCGGGTCGACCTTGACCGCGTGGCGGGCGTCCAGGGTGGCGTACTCGCGCCAGCCGAGGCCGTGCAGGACGGCGTCGCCCGGGGCGAAGCCCTCGGCCCCGGAGGCGACCACGTGGCCGACCGCGCCGCCCTCCATGGCCTCGCCGAGCCGGAACGGCGGGGCGTAGGACTTCACGTCGTTCATCCGGCCCCGCATGTACGGGTCCACCGAGAGGAAGGCGTTGCGCACCAGGATCTCGCCCGGGCCCGGGGTCCGGACCGGGGCCTCGACCAGGGCGAAGTCGGTCGGCACCGGCCAGCCCTGGGGGCGGGCGGCGAGGTGCCATTCACGGGCGGTCGCGGGTGCGGCCTGCTCTGCCATGGGAGGAGCTCCTTAGGTGGTTCCGATGCATGAAAGGTTGAGCTACTGAAGTAACGATGGGCATGAAAGGTTCATGTTGTCAACTTTTCAGGTAGACTCTCGGACATGGACACCCAGTCGACCCAGGCCGCCACGCCGCAGTCCGACGAGATCACCCGCGAGGTCGTCGACCTGATGGCCAACCTGGTCGCGCTGTTCCATCGCGAGTACGAGGAGGCGGCCGCCGCCCGCTCGCTCACCGGCGCCCAGGCCAAGGTGCTCGCCCTGCTGCGCCGCGGCCCCATGCCGATGCGCCAGATCGCCCAGACGCTCAGCTGCGAGCCGTCCAACATCACCGGCATCGTCGACCGGCTCGAAGCCCGCGGCTTCGTCACCCGGGAGGCCGACCGGCAGGACCGCCGGGTCAAGCTGGTCGCCGCCACCGGCACCGGCGCCACCGCCTCCGAGGAACTGCGCGAATCACTGAACTTCGCCCGCGAGCCGCTGGCCGCCCTCGGCCAGGACGAGCGGGCCGTCCTGCGCGACCTGCTCCGCCGGATGGTCACCGGCGCCGCCGGCGCCGGGGCGTGATCAGCATCACAGCCCCGGAGCCAAATCCGGGCCACCGCCGGAGGTAACCGAACCGCCCGTCGAAACGTCTAATGTTCGAACATCGAACACGAGAGACGGAAAGACGGGGGGACACGGAGGATGGGCAGCAGCACGCGCAGGCGCCGCTACCTGCGGACAGCCATCGGCCTGGCCGCCGTGCTGGTGCTGTCCGTCGTGGGCGCCGGGGCCTGGTTCTACCACCGGCTGGACAACAACATCACCACCTTCGACCCGGGCGGCATCGCCACCGAGCGCCCGCCCGCGCCCGCCCCGGTCACCCCCGGCGCCCAACTGCCGGTGAACATCCTGGTGCTCGGCTCGGACACCCGCGACGACGGCAACAGCGCGATCGGCGGCGGCGACGAGGGCGTCGGCCACTCCGACACCGCGATGCTGGTGCACGTCTACGCCGACCACAAGCACGCCGTCGGCGTCTCCATACCCCGGGACACCCTGGTCACCATCCCGTCCTGCAAGCTGCCGAGCGGCACCTGGACCACGCCCCGGAACAACCAGATGTTCAACTCGGCCTTCACCATAGGCGAGTTCCCCAAGGGCAACCCCGCCTGCACGCAGAACACCGTCGAGACGCTCACCGGGCTGCGGATCGACCACACCATCGTGGTCGACTTCAAGGGCGCCGCCGCGATGGCCGACGCCATCAACGGCGTGGACGTCTGCGTCCCCAACAACGTCGACTCGCACGGCATACACCTCCGGAAGGGCATGCAGAAGCTCTCCGGCCAGCCCGCGGTGGACTACCTGCGGGCCCGCTACGGCTTCGGCGACAACTCCGACATCGGGCGGATGAAGCGCCAGCAGGCCTTCGTCTCCTCGATGATCAAGAAGGTGCAGGGCCAGGGCTTCTCCCTGCCCACGCTGCTCCCGCTCGCCGACGCGGCCACCCGCTCGCTCACCGTGGACGAGGGGCTGGGCACCGCGATGAAGCTGGTGGACTTCGCCCGCTCGCTCCAGGACATCAAGCTGTCCGACATCACCTTCGTGACCGCGCCCTGGCGCTTCGCCGGCGAGCGCGTCCAGCTCGTCCAGCCGGACGCCGACACGCTGTGGCGGCTGCTGCGCGAGGACCGCACCCTGGACGGCCAGAGCACCTCCGGCACCGACACCCCGGCGCCCTCCCCCACCGCCCCCGGCCCCGACGGCGCGACCCCGGGAGCCGCGGCCGGCCCGTCCGCGCCGCTCACGCCCGAGCAGGCCGCGGCTCCCGTGCTGGTGGTCAACGGCGTCGGCACCCCCGGCCTGTCCACCTCCGGCGGGGAGGCGCTGCGGGCCCGGGGCTTCCAGAACGTCACGCTCGGCAAGCCCGCCGGCGGACGGCTGCAGACCGAGATCAGCTACGACCCGGCCCTGAAGGCCGCCGCCGACCAGGTGGCCGCGCTCTTCCCGGGGTCGCGCGCGGTCGAGGAGCCGGGCTCCGAGGGCATCACCGTCACCCTGGGCCGCGACTACCGCCCAAGCCCCGCCACCAAGCTGGACGCGGTCGGCAGCGGCCCCGGCGCGAAGCCCTCCGCCCCCGCCACCGCCGACCCGAGCGGCGTGCCCAGCGGGGTGCCCACCGGCATAGCGGAGAACACCCGCGGCGCCGACACCGACCCGTGCGCCGACCTGACCTTCGGATGAGCCCGTCCGGGGCCTGCCCGCTCCGGCTCCGGGCCCACTCGGGCGCCGGGTCTACTCCGGGTCGGGCAGGCCGGTGACGACGGCGGTGAGCCGGGTGCCGCGGGGGAAGGCTCCGGCGGCGGCCAGGCCGGTCAGCGCGGCCAGCAGTTTGGCCACGTAGCGGCGTTCCAGCGGGATGCCGTGGCGGGCTTCGAACCGCTCGGCGAAGGCGGCCAGTTCGGCCGGGACCTTGCCGTAGCCGCCGCCGTGGTGCGCGTGGTCGATCCGCCAGTTGTCGAACTCCCGGCCGTGGGCGGCCCGGTGGAGCCGGGCGACCTCGCCCTCCAGATAGCCCTCGCCGCCGCGCAGCACGGCCACGCCGAGCGCCCGCGCGCCCGGCGGCAGGCCGGCCGCGATGCCCGCCAGGGTGCCGCCGGTGCCGACCGGGCAGCAGACCACGTCGTGCCCGCCCAGGTCGGGCAGTTCGGCCGGGATCGCCGCCGCGCCGGTCACCGCCAGCGCGTTGGAACCGCCCTCCGGGAGCACCAGGCAGGGGCCCCAGCGCCCCTGCGGACCGGCCGTGGGGCCGCCGTCGGCGCGGCCGGTGGCCTCCCGGTACTCGGCGCGGGTCAGGAACTCCAGCCGCATCCCGGCCCGTTCGGCCGCCCGCAGCGACCAGTTGCGCGGCCGGTCGGCCAGTTCCTCGCCGCGGACCAGCCCGACGCTCTCCAGGCCGAGTGCCCCGGCGGCGGCCGCGACCGCCCGCAGGTGGGTGGAGTACGCCCCGCCGAAGGTCAGCAGCCGGGTGTGGCCCTGGGCGACGGCGGCCGCCAGGTTGGGCGCGAGCTTGCGCCACTTGTTGCCCGGGACGCTCGGGTGCAGCAGGTCGTCCCGTTTGAGCCGCAGCTCCACCCCGGCCCGCGCGAACACCTCGTCGGTGCAGTCCACCAGCGGGGTCGGCAGCAGGGCGGGTTCGAGCATCCGGCCAGCTTACGACCGGCCGGTCGGGGTGAGCAGCCCCAGGTTGTAGGCGGCGGCGACGGCGGAGGCGCGGTCCTTGACGTCGAGCTTGGCGTAGACGTGGATCAGGTGGGTCTTCACGGTGGCCTCGCTGATGAACAGCCGGGCCGCGGCCTCCCGGTTGGTGGCCCCGGAGGCGACCAGTTCCAGCACCTCCAGCTCGCGCGGGCTGAGCGGCTCCCGCACGGGCGCGCGGACCTGGCCGAGCAGCTTGGCGGCGACGGTCGGCGCGATCACCGAGGCGCCGCGGGCGGCCTCCCGGACGGCGTGGAACAGCTCCTCCCGGGCCGCGTCCTTGAGCAGGTAGCCGGTGGCGCCGGCCCGGACGGCGGGCAGCACGTCGGCGTCGGTGTCGTAGGTGGTGAGCACCAGGACCCGCCCGGGCAGGCCGCGTTCGGCCATCTCGCGGATCGCGGTGACGCCGTCCATCCGCGGCATCCGCAGGTCCATCAGCACCACGTCCGGGCGCAGCGCGGCGACCAGGACCAGCGCCTCGGCGCCGTCCCCGGCCTCGCCGACCACCTCGAAGCCGGGGGCGGCGGTGAACATCCCGCGCAGCCCGTCCCGGACCACCGGGTGGTCGTCCACCAACAGCAGTCTGATCGTCGTCGCGTCGCTCACGGTTCTACTCCTCCATGCTGATCGCCGGCAGGGTCGCGGACACGGTCGTGCCGGCGCCCGGTTCGGTCTCCAGGTCGAGCCGCCCGGCCAGGCGCTGCACGCGGCGGCGCATCACGTCCAGGCCGTAGCCGCCGCCGGTGGCCCGGGAGGCGGGCTCGGCGGCCGGGTCGAAGCCGACGCCGTCGTCCCGGACGTCCAGGGTGACCAGGTCGGCCATGTACGAGAGGGTGACACCGACCCGGGAGGCCCGCGCGTACTTGGCGGCGTTGGCCAGCGACTCCTGGGCGATCCGCAGCAGCGTCACCTCGACCTCGGGGTGCAGCGGGCGGGCCTCGCCGGTGACGGTCAGCCCGGCGGCGGCGCCGTTGCGCTCCCGCCACTGCTCGACCAGCTCCGCCAGCGCCTCCGGCAGCGCGGCCCGCTCCAGCTCGATCGGGCGCAGCGCGTGGACGGCCCGGCGGGCCTGGGTCAGGCTCTCCCGGGCGAGGGCCGCCGCGTTCGCCCGGTGCCGCTCGGCGGCCGCGGCGTCCTGGGCGCGGGTCTGGTCGGCGGCCTGGAGCTGGGTGACGATCCCGGCCAGGCCCTGGGCGACGGTGTCGTGGATCTCCCGGGCGAGCCGGCGGCGCTCGTCCGCGGCCCCGGCCTCCCGGGCCTGGACGAGGAGTTGGGCATGCAGTCCGGCGTTCTCGGCGAGGGTCTCGGTGAGCAGCCGGTTGGCCTCGGCGAGTTCGGCGTTGGCGGCCTTGCGGCGGGCGCTCAGCCGGTCGGCGACCTCGCGGAGCGCGAACAGCAACCCGACCACCATCAGGTTGAAGGCGACGACGGTCAGCAGTCCGCCGAACTCCGCCGGGCTGTCGGGCAGGGCCCCGCCGACCTGGGAGAGCGAGGTGGGAACGGTGGCCGCGGCCGCGCCCGCCATCCGGACCCGGCCCCACAGGTACTGGGCGGCGTGCAGGTAGCCGGTGAAGGCGAAGAAGCCGAAGATCGGGTTGTCCAGCACCAGCACGGTGGTCAGCGCCAGCAGGACGGCGAAGTGGGCGCCGGCGTACCGGGCGCGGCCGTCCGGCCCCGGCGTGCGGTCGAGCACCGAGCGCAGGACCAGCCACAGGAAGGCGGCGGCCGCCACCGGGAGGGTGGCGGCCGCGGAGCGCGCGGTCGGGACGGGGACCAGCAGGGCCAGAGCGGTGGCGAGCAGCAGGGCGACGAAGCAGAACGGGCCGATCAGCCGGTCCAACCGGTCCAACCAGTCGCCGAGCGCGCTCTCGTCGGCCGGTGGCCGCATGATCATTCCCACCGGAACAGCCTGGCAGCCGCGGCCCCCGCGAGCACCGCGTACGCCGCGAGTGTGAGCAGGCCCACGGCGTGCGGGAAGCGCCCGGACCAGGCATCCTGCAGGGTCTGGACGGCCGCGCCGCTGGGGGTGAAGTCGCCGATCCGGTTGAGCAGGGCCGGCGAGAACTCGCGCGGCAGCCAGATCCCGGAGAAGAACATCATCGGAAAGAAGGCCAGCGCGCCGACCGCGTTGCCGGCCTTGGCGGACGGGACGACCGCGGCGAGCAGCAGGCCGACCGACAGCAGCGCGGCGGCGGCCAGCAGGAAGGCCAGCAGGAACCCCAGCGGCCGGCGCGGCAGCGACACCCCGAGCAACGGCCCGGCCGCCACCACCAGCAGCACCGAGACGACGGCGACGCCCAGGTACAGCGGCAGCAGCGCGCCGAACAGCAGCGCCGGGCGGACGGGGCTGGCGGACATCCGGCGCAGCACGCCGCGTTCGCGGTAGGCGGCGAGCAGCGAGGGCAGGCCGTTGAGGCCGAGCAGCAGCAGGGTGAAGACGGCCAGGATCGGCGCGTACAGCTGGATGGTGCTCATGCCGTGCATGTCGGGCGAGGTCTTGCGCAGGGCCGGGACGGAGCCGAGGACGAGGAACAGCACGACGGGGAAGGCGAGGCTGAACAAGGCGGTCAGCGGGTCGCGGAGGAACAGGCGGGCCTCGGCGACGGCCAGGCGGCGGACGGCGTGGGCGGTGTGGTGGGCGGTGTGGTGGGCGGTGCGGTTCACGGTGGTGGTCCCCTCGGGCGTGGTGATGGCGGCTCAGGAGTCGTGGCGGGTCAGGGGGCGTGACGGCTCAGGGGGTGTGACGGCTCAGGTGTCGCGGTGAGTCAGGAAGTGTGACGGCTCAGGTGTCGTGGCGGGTCAGGGCGAGGTAGGCGTCGTCCAGGCTGTGCTCGCGGATCCGCAGCCCGGTGACGACGATCCCCTCGCGGGCGAGCAGGCCGGTGACCTCGTCGGCGAAATCCCCGACGCCGCAGACCTCGACCCGGCCGTCCCGCTCCTCGACCCCGGTGACCCCCGGCAGGGCCGCCAGCCGGGCGGTGTCCAGCGGCCCGCTGGGGCGGAAGCCGAGCGTGCCGCCGGTGCCGGAGCGGGCGATCAGCTCCGCGGGGGTGCCGGTGGCGACGATCCGTCCGCCGTCGAGGACGGCGGCCCGGTCGCAGAGCGCCTCGACCTCGTCCATGAAGTGCGAGACCAGGACCACCGTCACGCCCTCGTCGCGGATCCGCCGGACCAGCTCCCAGGTGTCCCGGCGGCCCTGCGGGTCGAGCGCGGTGGTCAGCTCGTCCAGGAAGGCCACCTCGGGGTTGCCGATCAGGGCGAGGGCGACGAGCAGCCGCTGGCGCTGACCGCCGGAGAGCTTGTCGAACGGGGTCCGGCGCTGGTCGGCGAGCCCCCACTCGGCGAGCAGCTCGCGCCAGTCCCTGGGGTTCGGGTAGAGCGCGGCGTACAGCTCCAGCGCCTCGCCGACCCGCAGCGCGCCCTGCAACTGGGCCTGCTGGAGCTGGATGCCGATCCTCGGCCGCAGCCGGTGGGCGTCCTTCACCGGGTCCAGGCCGAGGACGCGGACCGTCCCCGCGTCGGCCCGGCGCAGGCCCTCGCAGCACTCCACGGCGGTCGTCTTGCCCGCGCCGTTCGGCCCCAGCAGGCCGAACACCTCGCCGCGCTCCACGCCGAAGGAGACCCCCTCCAGCACCTGGCGCCGCCCGTAGGCCTTGCGCAGCCCCGCCACCTCGATCACGGCCATCGCGCCGCTCCCTCCCGCTCGTCCCCGCTGGTCCGGCCGGTTCTTCCGGCCTGCGACGAGCTTCCCGCGCGGGGCCCCGGCCGCGGATCGACCGGACGGTCAGAGCTGCGGGCGGGCGCGGTGGAGGGCGGATCAACCGATCGGTGGATGGGGCACGAGCGCGGGCGCGGATCGCGGGAGGCCCGGCCGCCGTGTCGGCGACCGGGCCTCTCGTTCGGATCACACCGGCTGGGTCAGACCACCGCGGCGTCGGCGTTGCGGGTGCTGATGGCTCGGCGCAGGGCGCGCGGGACGGGGCCCGCAGCGGGGGCCAGCTTGTCGATCCGGGTGCGGAACTCGCGGCTCTGGCGCCACGGCAGGACGGCTCCGAGCCGGGCGGCGTCGACCAGCGCGACCAGCGCGGCGTCCGCCGGGTCGACCCGGCTGAGCGGCGCCTTCAGCGCCGAACCCACCGACGCCACGAGCGACTTGCGCAGCCGCTGCTCCGGCAGGACGACCCGGGTGCACGGGAACAGTCCGAGCGCGCGGCGCTGTTCGAGCCGGATCCGCCCGGACGCCGCCAGCCCGTCCCGGACCACCCGCACGGCGCGGGACGCCGGGCCCTGGCGACGGCCGACCCAGCTCTGCCAGGTGCGCCGCCGGCCCTGCCGGATCTGCTCCAGCATCGCGGCGGAGAGCGGGTCGAGGCCGTCGGCCGACGCTCCTTCGACGGCGGCCGGATGCCGGCCGTCGTCGCGGATCAGCGCGCGCCGCAGGAGTTCGGCGAGCGCGGCGGCCCGCAGCACCAGGTCGAGCCTGGCGGTGGCGGTGAGCCGCTCGCGCTCGGGGTTGTAGGCGAGCAGGTAGAGCTTCTCCGGCAGGGTGATGGGCAGGTCCACGATGGACTCCAAGCAGATGGACGGTGGATGGGCCCGTTCATCCGGCGTCGGAACCGCCGGTCTCCGGGTTCTCCTTGGGCGGTCGGCCGCGCCGGGGAAGACGGGCCGCGTCGCCGGGCATCCGGCCCGCGTCGCTGAGGGCACGGCGAAGGAGGAACTCGATCTGCGCGTTGGCGCTGCGCAGCTCGTCCGCGGCCCACCGGGCCAGTGCGTCGTGGACCGCCGGGTCCAGTCGCAGCAGGATCTTCTTCCGCTCCGTCGCCAACGCCGCGCCTTACTGGTAGAGGGAGCCCGTGTTCACGACGGGCTGGGTGCCCCGGTCGCCGCAGAGCACCACCAGGAGGTTGCTCACCATGGCGGCCTTGCGCTCCTCGTCCAGTTCGACGACGTCGCGCTCGGCGAGCCGGTCCAACGCCTCCTCGACCATACCGACGGCGCCCTCGACGATCAGCCGCCGTGCCGCGACCACGGCCCCGGCCTGCTGGCGCTGGAGCATCACCTGGGCGACCTCGGGCGCGTAGGCGAGCCGGGTGATCCGGGACTCGACGACCCGCACCCCGGCCGAGACGACCCGGGCCGCGATCTCGGCGGAGAGCATCCGGCTGATCTCCTCCGCGCCGTCGCGCAGCGACAACTGGCCCTCGCGGTGGGCGTCGTACGGGTAGCTGCTGGCGATGTGCCGGACGGCGGTCTCGGTCTGGATGGCGACGAAGTCGCTGTAGTCGTCCACCTCGAACACGGCCTTGGCGGTGTCCTCGACCTGCCAGACCACCACGGCGGCCATCTCGATCGGGTTGCCGTCCGCGTCGTTGACCTTGTTGGTCTCGGTCTCGTGGTTGCGGATCCGGGTGGAGATCCGGCGGCGGCTGGTGAACGGGTTCAGCCAGGTCAGGCCCTCGGCGCGGATGGTGCCGCGGTAGCGGCCGAGCAGCTGGACCACCCGCGCCTGGCCGGGCGAGACCACGGTCAGCCCGCACAGCAGCAGCAGCGCGCCCAGGACGGCCAGCGGCCCGACGGTCAGCAGGGTGATCCCCAGCGCCTTGGACCCGCCGGCCAGTTGGAGACCGCCGGCGATGGTCGCCCCGATCCCCGCGAGCAGGCCGAGCAGCGTCCCTCCGAGCACCGGCAGCCCCGCGGCACCGGTGATGACCTGCTCGGTGATCTTGGGGGCCGGAAGGTCGAGGACGGGGCCGCCTTCGACGTCGACGGCAGAACGCGGTGTGGCCATGAGACCAGCTCCTCCAGCGAGTGTTTCCGATCCAGCTGTCAAAGTGATATCACTTTTTTCGCCGACGACGCCAGAGGTCTGACCGCATTCGTCTGGGGGTGGGGCAAGCCGGCCCGTCAAGGGCCGTGTCCACTCGATGTCCACTGGTGGGTGAATCTCGGCGCGCCAGGCCCTGAGCGGCTGGCCGATGCTCTACAGTTCCGACCGGAACTGGAGCCGTTCTGCCAGATCAAGCCACTGTTTTGCCTGATGATCGATCCAACGATCGATCAGTGGCTGAGGTGGGGCGGGTGGGACTCGAACCCACGACCAAGGGATTATGAGTCCCCTGCTCTAACCGGCTGAGCTACCGCCCCGGTTCGCCGCGTGCGCCGGTCGTCGACCACGGCAGCAGCAGACGGCCCCGAAAGGACGTCCCGCGCAGCATAGCCGGTCGATCACCCGTGGTGCGCGCCGGGGGCGCGCACGGGTGCGCACAGGCGTGCGCCTGTCCTGATTGCGCAGTTCGGGTGGCGCCCGGACGGCCGCACGGGCAGCCTGGACGGATGACGACACGTGGGACGGGAGCCGCGGCCGGGGCGCTCGCGGTGCTGCTGGCCGCGGCGGGCTGCACCACCTCCGCCGGGCCCGGCGGGGGCGCGCCGACGGTCAGCTCGGCTCCGGCCACCCGCTCCGCCCGTCCCTCCGGATCCGCCTCGGCCTCCGGCGGCGGCCACGGCTGGAGCCGACAACGGCTCAGGGGCGCCGTCTCCAGGCACACCGGAGTCACCCGCACCGCCAGGCCCACCGTGCTCAACGGCCTGGTCGGCGCCGTCTTCACCCGCAACGCGGACGGCGACCACTTCTGCACCGCCAGCGTCGTCGACAGCGCCGGGCTCAACCTCATCGTCACCGCCGCGCACTGCGTCTGGGACCCCCAACTCGGCCAGCGCAGCGACCTCGTCTTCGTCCCCGGCTACCGTAACGGCGACACCCCCAGCGGTGTCTGGCCGCTGATCGCCGTCACCGTCGACGACGGCTGGAAGGACCACGCCGACCCGGACGTGGACGTCGCCTTCGCCGTCGTCCAGGCCCAGAACGGGCAGCAGGTGCAGCAGGTGCTCGGCGCCAACAAGCTGGGCGTCGGCCTCGGCTACCAGCTGCCCGTGCGGATCACCGGCTACCCCGGCACCAGCGACGTCCCGATCACCTGCGCCAACAACACCACCGAGCAGAGCTCCACCCAGCTGCGGATCGACTGCCCCGACTACACCGGCGGCACCAGCGGCAGCCCCTGGGTGACCGACTTCGACCCGAGCACCAGGACCGGCACCGTGGTCGGCGTGATCGGCGGCTACCAGCAGGGCGGCGACAGCCCGGACACCTCGTACAGCAGCTACTTCGGCGACCGCGTCCAGGCGCTCTACGACCGGGCCACCGGCTGACCGGAGGGGCGGCGGTGGCGCCGCCGGGCACGGCCTGATAGATCTTCCTCTCGAACGGCGGAACGCACGGACCCGGTGCCCGCCCCGAGGAACGAGACGGAGCCCCGATGGCCCCCCGCCCGGCACGGCCCCCGCGCGCCGCACGGACGGTCGCGCTGGCGGCCCTGCTGCTCGCCGCCGGAACCGCGTGCGACGGGGGCGAGCAGGACCAGGCACCCGCCGCCGAGGTCGCGCAGCAGAGCAGCACCCGCGACCGGATCGGCACCCTCTCGGTCCGCACCGCGCAGGGCCCCCGGGCCTGCACGGCGAGCGTCGTCCGCAGCCCCAGGCACAACCTGCTGGTCACCGCCGCGCACTGCGTGCAGAACCGCCGGATCGGCCTGCTGGACGGCCTGGTGTTCACCCCCGGCTACCGCAACGGCTTCATCCCGTACGGCAGTTGGCCGGTGAAGTCGATCACCGTCGACCCGCGCTGGGCGGACGACGACGACCCCGAGTACGACGTGGCCTTCGTCACCGTGGGCACGGTCGGCGGCAAGCAGGTCGAGGACGCCGTCGGCGGCAACCCGATCGCCACCGGCCAGGGCTTCGGGCTCGCCGTCTCGGTGACCGGCTACCCGAACGAACGCGACGAGCCGATCACCTGCGCGGCCAGGACCCGCTCGCAGAGCCCGACCCAGGAACGCTTCGACTGCGACGGCTACACCGACGGCACCAGCGGCAGCCCGTGGGTGACGGACAGCGGCGCGGTCGTGGGCGTGATCGGTGGCTACCAGGAGGGCGGCGAGACGGCCGGCACCTCCTACAGCGTCACCTTCGACCAGCGGGTCTCCGCGCTCTACCGGGAGGCGACCGCCTGAACCCGGGTGGCGGCCACCCGGGCCCGGGAGGCGGCCGTCCGAGCTCCGGAGGCGGCCGCCCGAGCCGCCCGGCCGTCGCGAGGTGACGAAGGCAACACGAAGGCCCCCCGGTCATCCGAGGGGCCTTCGCTCTGAGCAGTCACCGGGCGGACCCGATGAAGCTCCCGCATTTGGACTCGAACCAAAAACCTGCCGGTTAACAGCCGGCTGCTCTGCCAATTGAGCTATGCGGGATCGCGGTACCGAACTGCCGTACCGCGGACGGGAGGAGGGCTCTTGCAAGACCTCTCCCGAGCTCCCCCAATTGGACTCGAACCAATAACCTGCCGATTAACAGTCGGCTGCTCTGCCAATTGAGCTATGGGGGATCGGCTTCCGCCTCGGCCCCCGGTTCCCCGGGCTCCTCGGCGCTCGCTGCGGGACATACATTAGCGCACTCGGGGGGGTGGTCCGCCAATCGCTTTCGCCGGACCGCCCCCGGGGCTCCCGCGCGGCCTCCCACCCGGCGTGCCCGGCGCGCGCCCCGCACGGCCCCCGGGGATGCTGGGGGGCATGGACGGTTCGCCGTCCCGACGGACGGGTAGGGCAATGCGGCAGAAGGCCGCCAGGAGAGGGTGGATCCGATCATGTGGAAGCTGTCGTTGGCCGCGGGGTTCGCGGCCGGCTACGTCCTGGGCTCCCGGGCCGGGCGCCGGCGCTACGACCAGATCACGAAGGTCACCCGGCAGATCGCCCAGAACCCCACGGTGCAGGGCGCCGCCGACCGGGCCAGGCAGCAGGCCGGCGCGGTCGCCGGGAAGGCCGCCGGCGCCGTCGCGGACAAGGTCGGCGACCGGCTGCCGAACGCCGTCACCGACCGGGTGCCGTACTTCAACCGCTCCCGGGCCGAGGACGACGGCTGGGGTACCTTCCGCCCGTGACGGGACGGTGACGCCAGGGTGTACCAGGGCCCTGCGTCGAGTCCCGAACGGGCAACACCTCACCCGGCCCGGACGCGTCCAGGGCCGGGCTGAGGCATGATCTCGGCATGGCCATCGTCGCGGGGATAGACAGCTCGACCAACCGCACCCGGATCGTCGCGTGCGACGCCGACACCGGCGCCGTCCTGCGCTCCGGCAAGGCGCCGCACCCCGTCCCCGAGGACCCGGACACCCGTCCCGGCGAGGCCGACCCGCAGCTGTGGCTGCACTCGCTCGGCGACGCCGCCGCCGGCGGCCTGCTGGAGGGCGTCCGGGCCATCGGCGTCAGCGCGCAGCAGCACGGCATGATCGGCCTGGACGCGGGCGGGGTGCTGGTCCGGCCGGCGATCCTCTGGAACGACCCGCGCTCCGGCGGCGCCGCCGCCAAGCTGCTGGACGCGCTCGGCGGCCCGGCCGCCTGGACCGCCGCGATCGGCGCCGTCCCCAGCCCGACCTACACCATCGCCAAGCTGCGCTGGCTGGCCGAGTTCGAGCCGGCCAACGCCCGCCGGGTGGCCGAGGTGCTGCTCCCGCACGACTGGCTGGTCTGGCAGCTCCTCGGCCACCCCAGGCGCCGCACCACCGACCGGGGCGACGCCTCCGGCACCGGCTACTGGTCCCCGATCACCGGCGAGTACCGGCAGGACCTGGTCGAGCTGGCGCTCGGCCACGAGCTGCGGCTGCCCGAGGTGCTCGACCCCGCCGAACCCGCCGGGCACACCCCCGAGGGCCTGCTGATCTCGGCCGGCACCGGCGACAACATGGCCGCCGCGCTCGGCCTCGGGCTGCGCCCCGGCGACGCGGTGGTCTCGCTCGGCAGCGCCGGAACGATCTTCGCCGTGCACGACCAGGCCGTGGTGGACGCCACCGGGCTGATCTCCTCCTTCGCCGACGCCGCCGGCCGCCACCTCCCGATGGTCGCCACCCTCAACGCCGCCCAGGTGCTCCGCGCCACCGCCGCCATGCTCGGCCGGGACCTGGACGGCCTGAGCGACCTCGCCCTGCACTCCTCCCCCGGCGCGTACGGGCTGGTGCTCCTCCCCTACCTGGACGGCGAGCGGACGCCTGCCCTCCCGCACGCAGCCGGCACCCTGACCGGCCTGCGGGCCGAGTCGATGACACCGCAGCACCTGGCCCGGGCCGCCGTCGAGGGCATGCTGTGCAACATCGCGGACGCCCTCGACGTGCTGCGCGCCCAGGGTGTCGCGGTGCGGCGGGTGTTCCTGCTCGGCGCGGCCGGGCGGCTGCCCGCCGTCCGGCACATCGCCCCGCCGCTGTTCGGCGTCCCGGTCGTGGTGCCGCCGCCGGGCGCCCACGCCGCCCGCGGGGCCGCCCGGCAGGCCGCCTGGGCACTGGCCGGCACCCCGGAGCCGCCGGAGTGGGAGCTGCCGGACGCCGAGACCGTCGAGCCGGACGGGGAGCAGGACCTGGCGATCGGGTCGGCGGTGCGCCAGCAGTACCGCGCCGCCCGCGAACAGATCCACCCGGAGACGGCGGCCTGACCCCGGCTGCGGCGGCCTCGCCGGCCGGGGACGGCGGCGCCCCCCGGCCCCGGCCGGTGAAGATGCGTCACCCGGCGGCCGGTGGCAGCGTGGGACGGGACACGGCCACCGGCTCGAAGGGCGGCAGGACTCCATGGCGCTGCACAAGGGGGCCGGCAACGACCGCCGGCTGAGCATCGGCCCGCTCGTGGGCGCCGCCGACCCGCTGGGCTCGATGAAGCTGGCACCGCCGCTGCACCGGCTCGGCGAGGGGCCCATCGCAGCCGACACCGCGTACCAGCTGATCCACGACGAGCTGATGCTGGACGGCAACGCCCGGCTCAACCTGGCGACCTTCGTCACCACCTCGATGGAGACGCAGGCCACCCGGCTGATGACCGAGTGCCTGGACAAGAACATGATCGACAAGGACGAGTACCCGCAGACCGCCGAACTGGAGCGGCGCTGCGTGGCGATCCTCGCCGACCTCTGGCACGCCCCCGACCCGGACGCCGCGGTCGGCTGCTCCACCACCGGCTCCAGCGAGGCCTGCATGCTGGCCGGCATGGCGCTCAAGCGCCGCTGGATGCGCCGCAACGCCGAGCGCTACGCGGCCGGGGCCCGACCCAACCTGGTGATGGGCGTCAACGTGCAGGTGTGCTGGGAGAAGTTCTGCACCTTCTGGGAGGTCGAGGCCCGCACCGCGCCCATGGAGGGCGAGCGCTTCCACCTCGACGCCGAGCACGCGGTCGCGCTGTGCGACGAGGACACCATCGGCGTGGTCGGCATCCTCGGTTCCACCTTCGACGGCTCCTACGAGCCGATCGCGGAGATCTGCGCGGCCCTGGACGACCTCCAGCAACGCACCGGCCTCGACGTCCCGGTGCACGTGGACGGCGCCTCCGGCGGCATGGTGGCGCCCTTCCTCGACCCCCAGGTGGTCTGGGACTTCCGGCTCCCCCGGGTCGCCTCGATCAACAGCTCCGGGCACAAGTACGGCCTGGTCTACCCCGGAGTCGGCTGGGCCCTGTGGCGCGACCAGGAGGCTCTGCCGGAGGAACTGGTCTTCCGGGTCAACTACCTCGGCGGCGAGATGCCGACCTTCGCGCTCAACTTCTCCCGCCCCGGCGCCGAGGTCGTCGCGCAGTACTACGTCTTCCTGCGGCTCGGCCGGGACGGCTTCCGGGCCGTCCAGGGCGCCTGCCGCGAGGTCGCCATCCACCTGTCCGAAGCGATCGGGCAGTTGGGCGGCTTCCGGCTGCTGACCCGCGGCGACCAGTTGCCGGTCTTCGCCCTCACCACCGCCGACGACGAGCCGTTCGACGTGTTCGACGTCTCGCGGCGGCTGCGCGAACGCGGCTGGCAGGTGCCCGCGTACACCTTCCCCGCGAACCGGACGGACCTGTCGGTGCTCCGGGTGGTCTGCCGCAACGGCTTCTCGCTGGACCTCGCCGACCTGCTGCTGGCCGACCTCTCCCGGCTGCTGCCGGAGCTGCGGCGCCAGCCCGGCCCGCTCAAGGAGCTGGGGGTGCCGGCCCGGTCGGGCTTCCACCACTAGGCGTGC
Organism: Kitasatospora sp. NPDC087271; assembly: GCF_044744605.1. Taxonomy (NCBI): domain Bacteria; kingdom Bacillati; phylum Actinomycetota; class Actinomycetes; order Kitasatosporales; family Streptomycetaceae; genus Kitasatospora; species Kitasatospora sp. NPDC087271. The sequence goes on along the minus strand of NZ_JBIUYQ010000013.1, from coordinate 180,833 downwards.
GTCCACCGGGGCGTGAACGCGGTGGGACGTGAACGCGGTAGGGCGTGATCACGGTGGGGAGGGCGCGGCGAAGCGCCCTCCCCACCGTGCGTCCCGGACGAACCGGGGCAGCCTCCCCCCGCGAGGCTGCCCCGGCCGGTGGGGGAATCGGGACGTGCTGCCGGAGCGGGGACCGGTGACCGGTCCGCGTCCGAACGACGCCGTCGGGCGGCGAACCGCGCCGACCAGAGAACTGTGCACGACGGACACGTGCACATGCGAGCGTTCCCGGGGGTTGTGAGACACTTCCGTCCGTCTCAGCGCCATGACCTGGGGTTTGGGACGCCGGACCGATGGGTTTGGAGAAGCGGAGACACCCGGACGGCCCCGGCCGGAGCCCGTTCCGCGCTCCCCGTCCCCCGTTCCCGTCTCGCACCGTTGGAAGGCCCCATGGGTTCCGCCTGGAAGAACCTGCCCGAAGAGCTGTCCGGACCCGCCCGGCTCCTGGCCGAGGAGCTCCGGGCCATCAAGGACGCCGCCGGACTCTCGCTGTCCGAGCTGGCCGCCCGGACGCACTACAGCCGGGCCTCCTGGGAGCGCTGGCTGAACGGCAAGCGGGTCATCACCGGGCAGGCGCTGGAGGCGCTGACCGGGGCGGTGGACTGCGACGGGCCGGCCCTGCGGGCGCTGTGGGAGCGGGCCGTGGCGGGGCCCGAGGAGGACGGCGGGCCCGCCGCCCCGGAGGAACCCGCCGCGCAGGCGGCCCCCGAGCAGGCCCCGGCGGCACAGCCCCCGACGGACCGGACCGGCGGGCCCGCCGCCTCCGACGCACCTGCCGCCTCCGACGTGACCGACGTGCTCGACCTGACCGCCGCACCCGGCGAGCCCGGCGGCACCGTGCCGGCACCCGTGGCGTGGTGGCGGCGCCCGGCAACGCTGCTGACCGGCGCCGCCCTGCTGGTGGCCCTGCTGGTGCTGGTCGGCCTGCGGGCCACCCGGCACCAGGAGCAGCCGCAGACCGTCGCCGAGCCCGTCCCGACCGCCACCGCGGCCAAGCCCGTCCCGGGCGCTCCCGTCTGCCAGGCCGTCGGCTGCGCGCACAAGGACCCCAAGGCCACCGGCTGCGGCAAGGACGCCCGGACCCTGCAGACCGACGTCATCGGCAAGGTCGTCGTCTACCTCCGGTACAGCCAGACCTGCCAGGCGGCCTGGGCGGCGATCACCGAGGGCGAGCCGAACGACTACGCGACCATCACCGACGGCTCCGGCCAGAGCGAGACGGCGCTCATCCACTGGGGCTACGACAACTACTCGTCGATGCTGGACGCGGCCGACCCGGCCGTCACCTTCCAGGTCTGCGGGTACCAGCCGGCCGGGCACGTCTGCACCTCGCCCGTCTCCGGCCTGGCCGCCGTGGTGGCCTCCACCCCGATCCCGATCGGCCCCGCCTCGCCGCCCCCGGGCACCGGCCCGGACGCGGCGGCCACCGACCCGCCGTCCCCGGCACAACCGACCGCCGCAGAGCCGACCGCCGCGCAGCCCGCCAGCGCACAGCCCTCCCCTGGCCGGTCCTAGCCGATCCCGGTGGGCCGCTCAGTCGAGATACCCGCGCAGCTGCGCCGCGAAGGCGTGGTCGCGGAGCTTGATCAGTGTCTTCGACTCGATCTGGCGGATCCGCTCCCTGGTCACGCCGAACACCGCGCCGATCTCCTCCAGCGTGCGCGGGCGGCCGTCGTCCAGCCCGTAGCGGAGCTGGACGACCTGGCGCTCCCGCTCGCCCAGGGTGGCCAGGACCGCGTCCAGGTGCTGGCGCAGCAGCAGGAAGGTGGCGGACTCCGCGGGTGAGGCGGCGTCGGCGTCCTCGATCAGGTCGCCGAGCGCGACGTCGTCCTCCTCGCCGACCGGGGTGTGCAGCGAGATCGGCTCCTGGGCCAGCCGGAGCAGTTCGCGCACCCGTTCCTCGGTCAGCTCCAGGGCGGCGGCGATCCCGGCCGGAGTCGGTTCCAGCCCGCGCTCCTGCAGCAGGGCGCGCTGCACCCGGATCACCCGGTTGATCAGCTCGACCACGTGCACCGGCACCCGGATCGTCCGGGCCTGGTCGGCCAGCGCCCGGCTCATCGCCTGCCGGATCCACCAGGTCGCGTACGTGGAGAACTTGTAGCCGCGGGCGTAGTCGAACTTCTCCACCGCCCGGATCAGGCCCAGGTTGCCCTCCTGGATCAGGTCCAGCAGGGTCAGTCCGCGGCCGACGTAGCGTTTGGCGACGGACACCACCAGCCGCAGGTTCGCCTCGATCAGCCGGCGTTTGGCGATCCGGCCGCGCACCACCAGGGTGTCCAGTTCGCGGGCCAGCGGGTCGGGCGGCGGGGGGTCACCGTTCAGCCGTTCCTCGGCGAACAGGCCGACCTCGACCCGGCGGGCCAGCTCCACCTCCTCGGCGGCGGTGAGCAGGCGGACCCGGCCGATCTCGCGCAGGTACTGGCGGAGCAGGTCCGGCGCCGGGCCGGCGTCGCCCTCGGCCGGCGGGCGGGGCTCCTCCTCGTCCCCGTCGTCGGGCTCCGGGTCCTCTGCGTCGGGCTCCGGACCCTCTGCGTCGGGGTCCGTCTCCGGGGCCTCGGGGTGACCCTCCGGCACGCCTCGGGCGCCGTCCGGGGACGCGGCCCCGGCCCGGCCGTGGTCCGTCTCCCGTTCCCCGGGCGGTGCGGCACTCAGCGCGCCGGGCGGTGCGGCGGTCGGGCTGGAGGTCGGTGCGGCGGTCGGGCTGGCGGTCGCGGCGAAGCCTCGGTCCACGGGCATCCCTCGGGGCGGGCGCGACTCTGGCGGACCCGCGCTGAACGGAGGTGGGACGCCCTCCAGTGTGCGGTACGCCACACTCCGTGGCCGAGACTCGTGCGCCGACTTTCTGGGCCGCTCCCACGGCCCCGCCGCACTCCTACAGCCCCGCCGCGCCCTGGCTGCGGAGCTGCTGACCGTACTGCTGGAGCTGCCACAGCTCGGTCTGCACCGCGTGCTGCTGCTCGGCGTCGGCCCGGTGGCCGAGCCGCTGGAGGTAGCCGCGGACCTCGGCGATCCGCCGGTCCACCGCCAGCAGGCGCAGCTTGACCAGGAACTCCCCGGCGTAGACCGCGTCCACCTTCCGGCGGGAGCGCACCGGCTCGACGGTCAGCTCGGTGACCAGCGAGCGCACCTGGTCGTCCGGGGCCGCCTCGCGCACCGCGCTGGTGAAGTCGGGCAACGTCGCCCCGTACGCGGCGCCGCCGGCCTTGGCGATGGCCTGCCGGACGGCGGTGTACGGCAGGGTGGGGAACTCGTCCTCGCCGTAGTGGTCGAAGGCCGGGCTGACCAGGTCCGGGTGCTGGAGCGCCAGCTTGAGCAGCTCCCGCTCGACGAACTGGGCCGGGTCGCGCGGGTTGAGCCGGAAGGCGGGCTGCGCCGGGCGCACCGGCGCGGGCTCGACGCGGCGTCCGCGGTCGGCGCCCCGGGGGTTCTGCTGGCGCTCGCGGTCCCAGCGGGCCAGCTGGGAGACCCGGCGGACGACGAAGGGCTCGTCCAGGATGCCGAGCATGCCGGCCAGGCGGACGGCGTACTCGTGCTGGATCGAGCGGTCCTTGATCTTGGCGACGATCGGGGCCGCCTCCTCCAGGGCCGCCGACCGCCCCTCCGGCGTCTCCACCCGGTGCTTGGACACCGCCGAGACCAGCGCGAACTCGAACAGCGGGACGGGGTTGTCGATCAGCTGCTTGACCGCCTCGTCGCCCTGGGCCAGGCGCAGCTCGCACGGGTCCATGCCGCCCGGGCTGACCGCGATGGAGGTCTTGGCGGCGAACTTCTGGTCGTCCTCGAAGGCCCGCAGGGCGGCCTTCTGACCGGCCGCGTCGCCGTCGAAGGTGAAGACCGTCTCGCCGCGGTACTGCGAGGTGTCCATCAGCAGCCGACGGATGATCTTGATGTGGTCCTCGGCGAAGGCCGTACCGCAGGTGGCCACCGCCGAGGTGACCCCCGCCAGGTGGCAGGCCATCACGTCGGTGTAGCCCTCGACCACGACCGCGCGGCCCGACTTGGCGATCTCCTTCTTCGCCAGGTCGATGCCGTACAGCACGTGCGACTTCTTGTAGATCGGCGTCTCGGGGGTGTTCAGGTACTTCGGGCCGTTGTCGTCCTCGCGCAGGCGGCGGGCGCCGAAGCCGACCACCTCGCCCGCGATGTCCCGGATCGGCCAGACCAGCCGGCCCCGGAAGCGGTCGATCAGGCCGCCGCGCTGGCCCTGCGAGGCCAGGCCGCCGAGCAGGATCTCCTTGTCGGTGAAGCCCTTGCCACGCAGGTAGCGGACCAGGTGCTCCCAGCCCACCGGGGCGTAGCCGACGCCGAAGGTCTTCGCGGCCTCCTCGTCGAAGCCGCGCTCGGCCAGGAAGCGGCGGCCGATCTCCGCCTCCGCCGAGGCCAGCTGCTCCCGGTAGTAGGCGGCGGCCACCTTGTGCGCCTCGACCAGGCGGGTCCGCTCGCCCTGCTGGTGGCGGGGGCTGTAGCCGCCCTCCTCGTAGCGCAGGGTGATGCCGGCCTGGGCGGCCATCCGCTCGACGGCCTCGGCGAAGGTGAAGTGCTCGATCTTCATCAGGAAGGCGATGGTGTCGCCGTTCTCCTGGCAGCCGAAGCAGTGGAAGACGCCCTTGGCCGGGTTCACGTAGAACGAGGCGGACTTCTCGTCGTGGAAGGGGCAGACGCCCTTGTACTCGCCGCCGCCACCGTTGGTGAGCTGAACGTAGTCGCCGACCACGGCGTCGATCGGCAGTGCGCTGCGCACCACTTGTACGTCTTCGTCCCTGATCCGCCCGGCCACCCCGGAAGTCTACTGGGGTGGCCGGGGTTTCCCGGCGGTCCGGTCGCGCCGGGACCGGCCCGCCGCGCGCGGTCGGGCGCCGGGCGGTTGCGCCTGGGCGGTCGGACGCCGGGCGCCGGGGCCGCGGGCGGTCAGGCCCAGGCGGCGCCGACGAGCCTGGCGTGCAGGGCGAGGGCGGAGGCGTCGGTGAGGGTGGCGATCTGGTCGATGACCGCGCGCAGGGCGGCCCGGTCGTCCTCGGCCTCGCGGTAGAGCGCGCCGAACACCGGGTCCAGGCCCTCGGGGGCGCGCTGGGTGAGCACGTACGCCAGCTCGGCGATCACGATCCGCTGGCGGGCCCGCAGCTGGGCCTGCTCGTCGCGCTGCATCACGAAGCGGACGGCGACCGCCTTGAGCACCGCGACCTCCAGCCGAACGCCCCGCGGCACCACCAGCTCGGCCGTGTACCGGGTGAGCCGGCCGGGGCCGTAGCGGGCCCGGGTGGCCTGCTCGGCGGCCAGGCAGAAGCGGCCGATCAGCTGGCTGGTGAGGTCCTTCAGCCCGGCCCGGGCGCGGGCCGTGCCGTCGTACTCCTGGGGCCACCGGTCCTGGGCGAGCAGCCGGTCGAGGGCGGCGGCCAGCTCCTCCGGCTCGGCGTCCGGGGCGTAGCGCTCGGCGACCTTGAAGAGTTCGGCCCGCTCGCTCGGCGCCCGCAGCGCGGCCGGGTCGATGTGGCCGGCCTGGAGGCCGTCCTCGACGTCGTGGGTCGAGTACGCGACGTCGTCGGACCAGTCCATGACGGTGGCCTCGAAGCACTTGCGCCCGGCCGGGGAGCCGGCCCGCAGCCAGCGGAACACCGGCAGGTCGTCGGCGTAGACGCCGTACTTGGGCGAGGCCGGGTCGGTGGGGTGGGCACCGCGCGTCCACGGGTACTTGGTGGCGGCGTCGAGGGCGGCGCGGGTCAGGTTGAGGCCGACGCTGCGGCCGGGCCAGGGGGCGAGCCGAGCGGCGGGGTGCTCACCCTCCGGGGCGAAGCGCTTGGGTTCGAGCCGGGTGAGGATGCGCAGCGACTGCGCGTTGCCCTCGAAGCCGCCGCAGGCCTCGGCGGCCTGGTCGAGCGCTTCCTCGCCGGTGTGGCCGAACGGCGGGTGGCCGATGTCGTGGGCCAGGCAGCCGGCCTCCACGAGGTCCGGGTCGCAGCCCAGGGCGGCGCCCAACTCCCGCCCCACCTGGGCGCATTCGAGGGAGTGGGTGAGCCGGGTGCGGGGGAAGTCGCTGCGCATCGGGGCGACCACCTGGGTGGTGCCGGCCAGCCGCCGCAGCGCCGCCGAGTGCAGCACCCGGGCACGGTCGCGCTGGAACGCCGTGCGGCCGGGGCGCTTGTCCGGTTCGGGGACCCAGCGGGCCTCGGCGGCGTGGTCGTACGGGAGCGGGGCGGCGGCGAGGCGGTGCGCGGTGTCATCCATATGCCCCTCACGGTACGCCGCGCCCCCGACAGCCGGGGTGTGCCGCGCACGAAGGGGCGTGGGCCGGAGCGTGAATCCTGCGGTACGCGCTGATGTCCGCCCCGGCCCCGGTGACGCGCCGGTGACCGCCCCGACCCGCGGTGCGCCGCCTGCGGTCCGGCCCCGGCCTCCGGCCTCAGCCGCGGACGGCCTTGAGGACGACGGCGGCCACCGCCTCCTGCCCCTTGGCGTTGGGGTGGATCGCCGCCAGGCCCGGGGCCGGGAAGGGCGGTTCGACCCAGCGGGTGGCCTCGCCCGCGCACATGTCGTGCCCGGCCGAGGGGGCGGCCGCGTCCACGAACACCGCGCCCGCGCCCGCCGCCCGCCGCTTGAGCATGCTGTTGAGCTGCTGCTCCTTCTCCGAGAGGAAGCCCAGGTCCCCGGCCGCGACCGCCTTGCCCAGCACCGACCGGCAGCTCGCCGGGTCGGCCGGGAGCAACGTCGGGTACCCGATCACGTAGACCCGGGCCTGCGGGGAGCGGTGCTTGATGTCCTGCAGGATCCTGCCGAGTTGCTCACCGGCCGCGTCGACCTTGCGCTGCACCTCGTCCGTCCCGCCGGAGGCGTAGTGATCGCGGCAGGGCGAGGAGGCGCGGGTGGCGCCGACGATGCCCTTCACCGCGTCCACCAGGTTCTCCTTGGCGCACTCCTTGACGACCTCCATGAAGCCCGCGTCGTTGCCGCCGATGCCGACCGTCACCAGGCGGGTGGCCGAGGTCAGCGCGTCCAGCTGGGGCGGGTTGGTGCCGTGGTCGGTCTCCTGGGCGCCGGTCAGATCCCCGGTGCGGGCGCCGCTGCAACTGACGTCCTGGAACTGGCCGGCCGGCAGCCCGAGCCCCTTCGCCACCAGGGACGGGTAGTTGACCCCCGAGCGGGAGCAGCCCTTCGGCTCGCCCACCTGCGGGGCGATCTTCAGGCCGGCGGTGTACGAGTCGCCGAGGGCCACGTACGGGCCGTTCGGCGGCGGCGTGGACTTGACGTTCTTGGCGGGCAGCGCGCCCGCGAAGCCCTCCGTCCCGCCGTCCGGGGCGGTGCACCCGGCGAGCAGCAGCGCGGCAAGCCCGGCCGTCAGGGCGACGGCCGGGCGGATGGTCCTGGACATGGTCGTGGGCATGGCATCCCCCCGGGGGATAGGCGTCACGGGCAGCTCCGTACGGCGGCGCGTCCCCCGACGCCGCCACCACCAACGAACGGAGCCCGCGAATGACTCCCATGGCTCCCGGCTGCCGCAGACCCGGCCGGTTCCCGCCCCTACGGGGCCGATTCCGCGCCGGACCGACTCCCGGCCCGGACCTGTTCCGCGCCGGGCCTACTCCGCGCCGCGCTCGTGCTCGGCCAGGAACTGCTCGAAGCGCCGCCCCAGCTCGTCCGCCGACGGCAGGTCCACCGGCTCGGCCAGCAGGCTCTCCCGACCCTCCGCCCCCGCCACCGCGTCGTACTGGCCCTCCATGCCGCGGATCGCCGAGCGCAACTCGCCGTCCCCGTGCGCCAGCTGCTCCTCGATGTCGGCGTACACCTCGCCGACCCGCTCGCGCAGCCGGGTGCCCGGCAACACCAGGCCGGTCGCGGACTGCACCGCCTCCAGGATCAGCACGGCGGCCGCCGGGTACTCCGAGCGTGCCACGTAGTGCGGGACGTGCACGGCGAAGCCCAGCACGTCGTGCCCGGCCTCGGCCAGGCGGTACTCCAGCAGCGCCTGGGCGCTGCCCGGGACCTGCGCCTGCTCGAACCACTGCGGGTAGCCGGCCGCCAGGTCGAGCCGGTTGCCGTGCGGGGTCAGGCCGACCGGGCGGGTGTGCGGCACGCCCATCGGGATGCCGTGGAAGTCCACCGCCAGCCGGACCTCGAAGCGCTCCACCAGCTCGCGGACGGCGCCGGCGAAGCGCTCCCACTCGACGTCCGGCTCGGGGCCGGTGAGCAGCAGGAACGGCGCGCCGGCGCCGTCGCGGACGAGCTGGAGCAGGATCTCCGGCGGCTCGTAGGACGCCCACTGGTCCCGGTCGAAGACCATCGCCGGGCGGCGCGCCCGGTAGTCGACCAGGCGGTCGTGGTCGAAACGGGCCACCACCTGCGGCGAGCCCGTCTCCAGCAGGTGGGCCACCACCTGGCCGCCGGCCTCGCCGGCGTCCATGAAGCCCTCGAAGTGCTGGAGCAGCACGAGGCCCGCACCGGTGTCGCGCAGCTCCGCGGTGGCCGCGGCCACCGCGGCCACGCCCTGCTGATCCAGCTCGTACAGCGCCTGGAAGTCACGCACCGCGCACCCAACCCCGTTCTCTACTCGTCACGACGTACCGGCTTCTCGTCCTCTCCAGCGTGCCGGGCGCCGCCGGAATTCCCGACCCGCCCGGCGGCGGGTCCGGCGGCCTCTCCGGACCGCTCCGGACCATGATCGCACCCGGGTGGAAAGCCCCTGGTCACGGGTGTTCAACGGCCCGTCCGGGGGCGGGTCGCAGCGGCCCGCACCGCCATTCGCGTGCCGGGAAGTGACGCACCGCCTTCTGGCGGGTATCGTCCTCTCGCTGCCTCGCATCGTCGCGTCGTCGTCACGTCGTCCCGTAACGCCGTCGGCCACGTCCCGGACCGGTGCTCGGCCAGCCCACACGACGCATCTTGCCTTCATCTGGCCGCCTGTTTCCTTCGCGCTCCCGTTTCCTCATCGGCCATCTCGCGGACGCACACTGTCCCCTCGCTCATCCCCGCCGGACCGGTCCGTGGACCCGAGTCCGTTCCGGCACCGCGCTGCCCGCCTCCGGGCCGCCGCCCCCGCCCCGCCCGACCGGCTCTCCGGCGTGCGCGGGTACCGGCGGGCGTGCTCCGGGGCCGGGGCGACTGTCCCTGCCTCCCGAGCCGTACCCCGGCACGGTAGGCACCCTCCGACCGATGAAGGACCGAAGGTTCCGTGCCCGTACCTGTCATCCTCACCGGCCGCACCGTGCGGCTGGAGCCCCTCGCCGCGCACCATGCCTCGGCCATCGCCGAGGCCGGCGCCGAGGACCGTACGACCTACGCCTTCACGCCCGTCCCGCACGGCCTCGAAGCGGCCCGCGACTACATCGCGCGCGCCCTCGCCGACCAGGCCGCGGGCCGGTCGCTGCCGTTCGCGACGGTGAACGTGGCGGACGGCCGGGTCGTCGGCTCCACCCGATTCCTGGAACTCGACTACTGGCGGGGGCCGATGGTCTGGCCACCGGTGCCCGGGGTGCCGTTCGGCGACCCGGCCACGGCCGTCCCGGACGCCGCCGAGATCGGCAACACCTGGCTCTCGCCGCGCGCCCAGGGCACCGGCATCAACACCGAGGCCAAGCTGCTGATGCTGCGCCACGCCTTCGAGACCTGGGGGGTGCAGCGGATCTCGCTGCGCGCCGACGCCCGCAACCAGCGCTCGCGCACCGCCATCGAGCGGCTCGGCGCCACCTCCGAGGGCGTCCGCCGGGCCCACTCGCGCGGGCTCGACGGGGTGGTGCGCTCGACCGCGTTCTACTCGATCCTCGACGACGAGTGGCCCGCGGTACGGGACATCATCGAGCTGCGGATCGCCGCCGCCACCTCGCCCAGCGCCCCGGATCCGGCGATCAACCAGGAGTGCCTTAGACACGGCGGCGGTCCCGGGCACCTGATCACGGCCTGAAACGGTCCGAAGGGGGCTACGGCCGCCACCCGTAGCCCCTGGCGGCCAGGCCGAGGACCCGTGCGAGGAGCTCCGGATCGGCAGCTCCCCGGAAGCGGTCGGGGTGCGCCTCGGCCAGCGCCGACCCGGGTCGCCAGCCGCCGCGCACCGGGGTGACCCGGACGCTCCAGATCTCGAAGCCGGTCCAGCTGCGGTGCAGGCGCAGCACGCCCTCGGCGGTGTGGGACACCCACTTGTCCTCCATCTCCCGGGGGCGCAGCCCGGCCCGGATCCGCTGCCACTCCTCGTCCGTCCAGACCACGTCCGGCACCGGGCAGGCGCGGGGCAGCAGCATGGGCTTCAGGCGGCCCTCCCTCTCCGGGGCGGGCCGGACGCCGCCCGGCTCGGGGAACGCCCACCCGGGCAGCAGCATGGGCTTCAGGCGGCCGGGTCCTCGGCGTACGCCGCCCCCAGCGGGGCGACCCGCATCGCGGCACCGTTGCCGTACGAGCCCCGGCCGTCGAAGAGTTCGGCCGCCAGGGCCTTCGCGTCACCGCCCTCCCGGACCAGCCGCAGCATCCGGTTGGCGGCCGGACCGTACCCGCGGTCGAAGTCGTGGCGCCGGGCGAAGGCGTGGGTGAGGTCGAAGGTGTCGATCGTGCCGCGTTCGGTGTGCGCGGCGTACACCGAGCACGCCATCTCGGTGTCGTCGGTCCACGGCCAGGGGCCGGGCGGGTCGGTGCGGGCGGCGAAATGGGCGGCGGCGGTGGCCGGGACGAAGAGCTGTGCACCGTAGGCATCGCCTACCGAAAGGCCGTTGAGCGCGTCGAGCGCGGGGCCGGTGGGTGGAGTCGTCATATGGCCCTCAGCTCAGTGGTTCGACCGGCGCTCCGTCAACCTCATTCTCGTGGGCTCCCCCGACGAGCGATGTTTCGCATACATCCGATCATGGTGGGCAGCACCCGGGGCATGACCCGCGTGAACCCGCTCGACCCCGTCGTGCTGCTCGGCGCCGACCAGCAGCACATCGTCACCCGGGCGCAACTGCGCCGGCTCGGCGTGCCGTCCGGCACCATCGCCCACCGGCTACGCCCCGACGGGCCCTGGCAACAGGTGCTGCCCCGGGTGATCTGCCTGCGGTCCGGCCGATTGACGGCGCATCAACGACTGCGCGCCGCGCTGGCGTACGCGAGCCCCAAGGGGCGGGCGCCGCAGGCCGGGGAGGTGCTGCTGACCGGGGACGCGGTGCTGGCCGACGCGGGGCTGCCGAGCGCCGGACACCCGGCCGACCTGTCCCGGATCGACGTCCTGATTCCCGCCCAACGCCGGGTCCGCGACCGCGAGTTCGTCCGGATCCACCGGTCGGCCGGGCCGCTGCCGGGCGGCTTCGAGCGGGACGACGGGCTGTGGAGCGCCACCGTCGCCCGGGCGCTGGCCGACCTCGCGCCGGGCGAGACCGGGCAGCACCGGTTCCGGGCGCTGTGCGCGGAGGCCGTCCAGCGGCGGCACTGCGAACTCGGCGAGCTGCTGGACCACTTGCTGGCCCGGCCGGGCGCGCTCGGACTGCCGCAGGTGGCCCGGGTGGTGGAGGACCTCACCGCCGGAGTGCGGTCGGTGGTGGAGGGCGAGGCCCGCGAACTCCTCGCGCACGCGGGCCTGCCCGAGCCGCTGTGGAACCCGGTGCTCTTCCTGGACGGCCGCTTCCTCGCCGTCCCGGACGCCTACTGGCCGCACGCCTGCGTGGCGTTGGAGATCGACTCCCGCGCCTGGCACCTGCGCCCCGCCGACCACGAACGCGGCCCGGCCCGCGCCAACCGGCTGACCGCCGTCGGGCTCCCCGTGGTCCGCACCACCCCGGTCCGGCTCCGGCGCGACCCCGTCCCGGTGTTCCACGAGCTGACCGCCCTCCTCACCACCGGCCCGCACGGCCCCCACCGCCGGATCAGCTGGCGCCGGGCCCGGTGAGGGGTGCGGGGTGTCACGCGGCTCGGGGTGTCAGCAGCGCGGATCGATCTCCTGGAAGGTCCCGTAGTGGTCCGGCGACCAGTACTGCTCGCCGGAGCCGCCGGTGACCACGCGGCGGGTGCCGCGGTCGTTGGAGCCCGGGGTGACCACGGTGAACTCGTGGTAGTAGCCGCCGGACTTCTTCGGCAGGCGGCTCTCGCGGTTCTCGAAGACGATGCCGTCGCGGTTGTACGGGTACGGGCCGTTCTTGGCGATCAGGCCGAGGGTGTCCTGGGCCTGGCTGGGGAGCTTGCTGCGGCAGACGTCGGCGAGCGCCGGGTCGGCGGGCACCCAGGTGCCGCTCGGGGCAGGGGTGCCGCCGGCGGGCGGGGACGGCTTGGGGGCCGAGGACTTGGGGGCCGAGCCGCCCGCCGAGGTGGCGGTGGAGCTCGCGGCGGCCTTGGGGTGGCTGCTGCCACCCTTGCCGGCGAGCAGGTACCCGATGCCGGCGACGAGGGCCAGGATCAGGACGGCCACGACGACGAGCGGGCTTTTACGTCTGGTCATGCGCCCCAGCTTCGCAGGCCCGCGGGCGCCGCCCGGCCAGCTACACACGTGGCCGCCGCCACATCCGGCCGACCGGGGACGGACGGCCGGGCACAGACGGACGGCCGGGCGGGGACGGACGCCATTGTCCGTTCCCGCCCGGCCGTTGTTACGTACGCCGGTTCTCCTGCGCCGAGCTCCGGTGTACGCCCTCCCGACGGGGAGGGAAGCGGTCAGTCCGGCCCGCGGCCGAGGAGGGGATGCCTACCCTCTCTCAGCGCGGGTCGCTGCCCGCCGTCTCGATGGCGGCGCGGCCTGCCTCCAGGCGCGCCACCGGGATCCGGAAGGGGGAGCAGGAGACGTAGTCCAGCCCCACCTCGTGGAAGAAGTGGACCGAGTCCGGGTCGCCGCCGTGCTCGCCGCAGACGCCGAGCTTGAGGTCGGGGCGGGTGGCCCGGCCGGCCTCGACGGCGTGCTTGACGAGCGCGCCGACGCCGTCGCGGTCGATGGTCTCGAACGGGGAGACCCCGAAGATGCCCTTCTCCAGGTACGCGGTGAAGAACGAGGCCTCCACGTCGTCCCGGGAGAAGCCCCACACGGTCTGGGTGAGGTCGTTGGTGCCGAAGGAGAAGAACTCGGCGGCCTCGGCGATCTGACCGGCGGTGACCGCGGCGCGCGGCAGCTCGATCATGGTGCCGAGCTTGATGTCCAGCTGCACGCCGGTGGACTGGGCGACCTCGGCGAGCACGCGCTCGCACTCGTCGCGGACCAGCTCCAGCTCCTGGACGGTGCCGACCAGCGGGATCATCACCTCGGGGCGCGGGTCCCCGCCGGCCAGCCGGCGCTCGGCGGCGGCCTCGGCGATGGCGCGGACCTGCATGCCGAACAGGCCGGGGATGACCAGGCCGAGGCGGACGCCGCGCAGGCCCAGCATCGGGTTCTGCTCGTGCAGCTTGTGCACCGCCTGGAGCAGGCGCAGATCGTTCTCGTTCGGGTCCTTGCGGGCCTCGGCGAGGGCGACGCGCACCGACAGCTCGGTGATGTCCGGCAGGAACTCGTGCAGCGGCGGGTCGAGCAGCCGGACGGTGACGGGCAGGCCGTCCATGGCCTGGAAGAGCTCCAGGAAGTCGCCCTTCTGCAGCGGCAGCAGGGTGGAGAGGGCGAGCTCGCGGTCCTTGTCGTTGTCCGCCAGGATCAGGTGCTCGACCTCCTTGCGGCGCTCCTCGCCGAGGAACATGTGCTCGGTGCGGCACAGGCCGATGCCCTGGGCCCCGTAGCGGCGGGCGCGCCCGCCGTCCTCGGCGTTGTCGGCGTTGGCGCGCACGGCGAGCCGGCGGCGGACGTCGGCGTGCGCCATCAGCCGGTGGACGGCCTGGACGAGCCCGCCCTGGACGTCGGCGCCGGCGTGCAGGGTGCCCTCGAAGTACTCGACGACGGGGGACGGCAGGACGGGGACCTCGCCGAGGTAGACCTTGCCGGTGGCGCCGTCGATGGAGACGACGTCGCCCTCCTCCAGCACCAGGCCGCCGGCGGTGGTCATCCGGCGGCGCTTGGTGTCGACCTCCAGCTCCTCGGCGCCGCAGACGCAGGTCTTGCCCATGCCGCGGGCGACGACGGCGGCGTGCGAGGTCTTGCCGCCGCGCGAGGTGAGGATGCCCTCGGCGGCGATCATGCCGTCCAGGTCGTCCGGGTTGGTCTCGCGGCGGACCAGGATGACCTTCTCGCCGGAACGGGACCACTTGACGGCGGTGTAGGAGTCGAACACGATCTTGCCGATGGCGGCACCGGGCGAGGCGGCGAGGCCCCAGGCGATCTGCTGGGACTCGGCGTTCGGGGCGAAGCGCGGGAACATCAGCTGCGAGAGCTGGCCGCCGGTGACCCGCATGAGGGCCTCGTCCAGGTCGATCAGGCCCTGGTCGACCAGCTGGACGGCGATCCGGAAGGCCGCGGCGGCGGTGCGCTTGCCGACGCGGGTCTGCAGCATCCAGAGCTTGCCGCGCTCGATGGTGAACTCGATGTCGCAGAGGTCGCGGTAGTGGTTCTCGAGCGTCTGCATGATCGTCATCAGCTCGTCGTACGACTTCTTGTCGAGCTTCTCCAGCTCGGCCAGCGGCAGGGTGTTGCGGATGCCGGCGACGACGTCCTCGCCCTGGGCGTTGGACAGGTAGTCGCCGTAGACGCCCTGGGCACCGGTGGAGGGGTCGCGGGTGAAGGCGACACCGGTGCCGGAGTCCTCGCCGAGGTTGCCGAAGACCATGCTGCAGACGTTGACCGCGGTGCCGAGGTCGTTCGGGATGCGCTCCTGCCGGCGGTACAGGCGGGCGCGGTCGCCGTTCCAGGAGTGGAAGACGGCGTGGATGGCGAGGTCCATCTGCGCGCGCGGGTCCTGCGGGAAGGCCCGGCCGGTCTCGCGCTCGACGATGCCCTTGAACACCTCGACGAGCGCCCGGAGGTCGGAAGCGTCCAGGTCCAGGTCGTTGGCGGTGCCCTTGGCGTGCTTGGCCTCGTCCAGGGCCTCCTCGAACAGCTCGCCGTCGACGCCCAGCACGGTCTTGCCGAACATCTGGACCAGGCGGCGGTAGGAGTCCCAGGCGAAGCGCTCGTTGCCGGACTGGGCGACGAGACCGACCACCGAGGCGTCCGAGAGGCCGATGTTCAGGACGGTGTCCATCATGCCGGGCATGGAGAACTTCGCGCCCGAGCGCACCGACACCAGCAGCGGGTTGTCGGGCTGGCCGAGCTTCTTGCCCATCTCCTGCTCGAGCGCGTCCAGGTGGGCGCTGATCTCCTGGTGCAGCGAGGCCGGCTCGCTGCCGGTCTCCAGGAAGACCTTGCAGGCCTCGGTGGTGATGGTGAACCCCGGAGGGACGGGGAGGCCAAGGTTGGTCATCTCGGCCAGGTTCGCGCCCTTGCCGCCGAGAAGGTCCTTGAGGTCCTTGTTTCCTTCAGTGAAGGAGTAAACAAACTTCTGCTGGGACGGCACGGGTCGGTCTCCTCGTACGCGGTTGCCCTGACGCCGGAGAACATACCCATTTCGAAGGTTCTTCTCTGCCCCGAATGGGCCGTACGAGGCCGGTACCCGGGGGTAACCCGATAGATCGAATGCACATAAAGGCGTTCACCTCTGTTGGTGAAATCGTCCGGATGACGCTAGCCAACCTTCAAGTCTTGAACGAATAGAAACACGAAGATCGCATGATTCGGACGCTGGGTAGCGGTCGCGGGTCGCCCGCGTTGCCCCGGCTTGATTTCCTGCACTCGGATCGGCCGATCACCGGCCCACCGGCTTCGGGAAGCGATTCACAGTCGACCTGTCCATTTCGTCCACTGACCCGCCGTCAGGCGCCACCGCATGTGGCAAGCGTCACCAGCGCATCTCACCGGTCGAACGTAGTCCACCTCCGCCGATCGTCGCACTCCGTCCAGAAACGTGCCCGTTCCGTGACATCGGATCGCCAAAAAGGAGCCCTCCTGTCCAGATTGGACAAGAGGGCTGGGACCGAGTGGCGATCGGCCCCCGGGGGACGATTTCGCCACTATGGACAGGTCATCCGCCAGAGGTGTCCGATTCGGCATCCGCCCCCGGTCGGGCGCAGTCGTACGGATCGTCCAACCAGCCCTCGGGCAGCACCACCCGGTTGTTGCCGGCGGTACGCCCGCGCGGCCCGTCCGCACCCGCCGGCCAGGCCTGGGACTGCTCCACCAGGGCGAGGGTTCCGGCCAGCTCGACCAGGGAGGAGGAGTTGGCGAGCTTCACCCGCAGCTCCGAGCCGACCGAGAAGCCCTTGGTGTACCAGGCGACGTGCTTGCGGAAGTCGATCACGCCGCGCGCCTCGTCGCCGATCCACTCGCCGAGCAGCTGCGCGTGCCGCACCATGGCCCGCGCCACGTAGCCGAAGTCCGGACGGGCGTAGTCGACCTCGCCCTCGAAGATCGAGACCAGGTCCCTGAACAGCCACGGCCGGCCCAGGCAGCCGCGGCCCACCACGACGCCGTCGCAGCCGGTCTCCCGCATCATCCGCAGCGCGTCGTCCGCCGACCAGATGTCCCCGTTGCCCAGCACCGGGACGTGCGCCGGAACGGACTCGCGCAGCCGGGCGATCGCCGACCAGTCGGCCGTCCCGCCGTAGTGCTGGGCGGCGGTGCGCCCGTGCAGGGCGATCGCGGCCACGCCCTCCTCGGCGCCGATCCGGCCGGCGTCCAGGTAGGTGAGGTGGTCGTCGTCGATGCCCTTGCGCATCTTCATGGTGACCGGCAGGTCGCCCGCGTTGGCCACGGCCTCGCGCAGGATCTCGCGCAGCAGGTTGCGCTTGTACGGCAGCGCCGAGCCGCCGCCCTTGCGGGTCACCTTGGGGACGGGGCAGCCGAAGTTGAGGTCGATGTGGTCGGCCAGGCCCTCGTCCGCGATCATCCGGGCGGCCTTGCCGACCGTCACCGGGTCCACGCCGTACAGCTGGATCGAGCGCGGCTTCTCGCTGGCGTCGAACTTGATCAGCTGCATGGTCTTGGCATTGCGCTCGACCAGGGCCCGGGTGGTGATCATCTCGGAGACGTACAGGCCCTTGCCGCCGCTCTGCTCGCGGCAGAGCGTGCGGAACGGCGCGTTGGTGATGCCGGCCATCGGCGCCAGCACGACGGGCGGCCACACCCGGATCGGGCCGATGTCCAGCGGCGCGAACTCGGCGTCGGGCGCGGTGGGTGCGGGCGTGGCAGTCATGCGCGGCTGACCTCGGGGCAGGGGAACGGGACTCTCCATTGTCCCCCACTCGGGTCGGCCCCTGTTTCCGGGCCGCTCCGGGCCTCCCCAGGGCCCTCCGGGCCTCTCTAGGCCGGGTCGATCGTGATCGAGCCCGAGGTGACCGAGCCGTGGATCCGGTTCGGACTGGCCGGGTCCGCCAGGCTCGGGTCGATGTGGCGGCTGCCGCTGCCGACCTCGCCGCTGAAGGCGTAGTGGGAGTCCTGCGGCAGGGCCAGCTTCACCGAGCCCGACCCGCTCCTGGTGTCCACCGACCGCGGCGCCCTGGAGAAGGCCAGGTCGACCGCCCCCGAGGTGGTCTCCGCGTACACCTGCTCCGAGCTCAGGCCGGTGCCCTGCACCATCCCGGAGGTGGCGTGCGCGTACACCTGCCCGGACGTGCCGGTCAGTTTCAGCTCGCCCGAGGTGAGGTCCATCCGGACGCCGCCGCTCAGGCCGTCCACCTCGACGCTGCCCGAGCTCACCTGCCCCGACACGTCGGTACCGGCCGGCACCTCCAGCTCGATCTGGGCACCGCAGCCGAAGTCGGCGAACGGCAGGAACTTCCGGCACTCCATGCCGACCGTGAGCACGTCGCCGTCGAAGGTGGTCGACACCGACGGCTTGCGCACCATCCAGTCCAGGTTCTGCCGGACCACCACCCGGCCGTCGCGGCCCGCCCTGATCCGCACCGAGGCGCTGCCGGTGTCCAGCCGGAGCTTGTGGATGACGACGTTGTACGGCTGCGTCGAGGTCGTCTGCTGCTGCACCACCATCGCCCAGGTCTGCATCCCGGCGCCGATCATGACGACCGCGATCGCGAGCGTGCCGGTGGTCCGCCAGGCCTTCCGCCCCCACGCCTTCGTCGGTCCGCCCACGGCTACCCGACCTCCAGGAACCGCAGCACCGCCAGCACCCGGCGGTGGCTGTCGTCGGCCGGCGGCAGGTCGAGCTTGGTGAAGATCGAGTTGATGTGCTTGGCCACCGCGCTGTCGCTGACCACCAGGGCGGCCGCGATCGCGGCGTTGGAGCGGCCCTCCGCCATCAGGCCGAGCACGTCCCGCTCGCGCGGGGTCAGCTTCTCCAGCGGGTCCCGGTGGCGGCGCACCAGCAGCTGGGCCACCACCTCCGGGTCCAGCGCGGTGCCGCCCGCGGCGACCCGCTGCAGCGCCTCCACGAAGTCGTCCACGTTGGCCACCCGCTGCTTGAGCAGGTAGCCGACGCCGCTGGTGTTGGTGGCCAGCAGGTCGGCGGCGTAGCGCTCCTCCACGTACTGGGAGAGCAGCAGCACGGCGACCTCCGGCCACTGCCGGCGGATCATCAGCGCGGCCTTCACACCCTCGTCGGTGAAGCCCGGAGGCATCCGGACGTCCGCCACCACCACCTTCGGGCGGTGCTCCTCGACGGCCGCCAGCAACTCGGTGGCGTCCCCGACGGCCGCGGCGACCTCGAAGCCCACCGCCTCCAGGACCTTGACCAGGCCGACCCTCAGCAGGACCGAGTCCTCGGCGATCACAGCGCGCACGGCAACTCCACGGTGATGGTGGTGGGGCCCCCGAGGGGGCTGAGAACGGACAGTGTGCCGTCGACCGAGGCGGCGCGCTTGCGCAGGCCGGTCAGCCCGGTGCCGCGCGAGGCGTCCGCGCCGCCCACGCCGTCGTCGCTGATGACCAGGCGCAGCCGGCCGCCGACCGTCCGCACCGAGAGGTCGACCCGCTGGGCGCGGGCGTGCTTGGCCACGTTGGTCAGGGCCTCGGAGACGGTGAAGTAGGCGACCGCCTCGACGGTCGGGGCGACCGGCTCGGCGAGGTGGACGTCCAGGCGCACCGGCAGCGGGGCGCGGGCCGCGATGCCGGACAGCGCCGCGTCCAGGCCGCGGTCCTCCAGGACCGCCGGGTGCAGGCCGCGGACCAGGTCGCGCAGCTCGTCGATGGCCGCCTGCGCCTCCTCGTGCGCGTCCACGATCACCTGCATGACCTCGGGCGGGACGTCCTTGAGGGTGCGCCGGGCCAGGCCCAGGTTCATCGCGAGGGAGGTCAGGCGCTGCTGGGCACCGTCGTGCAGGTCCCGCTCGATCCGGCGGCGCTCGGCGTCCACCACGTCGACCAGCCCGGCCCGGCTCTCGGCGATCTCCTCGACCCGCCGCTCCAGCGCCTCCGCCCGGTTGGGGCCGAGCAGCAACTGGGCCGTGCGCACCTCCAGCCAGGCCGCCAGCGCCGCCAGCCAGGGCATCACGGCCAGCAGCAGCACCCCGGCGACCGTGATCACCACGTCCAGCCCGGCCAGCTCCGAGCGCAGCGGGCTGCCGACGGGCATCAGCCAGACCCAGCCGTACACGCTGGCCATCACCACGCCGGCGCCCCAGGCGTACAGCACCACCAGCGCGCCCGCCGCCAGCAGCGGGCCGGCCAGCAGGTGGTGGACGCTCTGGCGCCAGGTCAGCCCCAGCAGCAGCCGGCCCGGCAGCCAGGCCCACGGCTCGCCCGGGCGCGGCGGCGACACCTCCACCCCCCGCAGGGCGCGCAGCCGGCCGCGCTGGGCGGCGGTGAGCGGGCGCGTGCAGATGAGGACCAGGGCCGTCATCGGGAAGAGCAGCTTGGACTCGGTGACGGCCAGCCAGACCGGCAGGGCCATCGGGAGGCCGGCGGCTATGAAGCGGGTGTCCCGCCAGGCCTCGGGCGACCACGGGGGGCGCCGAAGGCTCCTGACGAGCGCTCGGCGCAACGTGGTGGAGGGCATGACCGACAGCGTAGGGCGCGATGATCAACGGCCACCATGAAGGGGGGCTCACGGTCGGGGTGTATCTAGGTACACCCCGGATTCGGAGCGCGGCACCACCGACAGCGGCCCATGATCGACGGGAAGCTGGACGGCATGACGAGCACCGCATCGCACTCCGCCACCCCGCCGCCCCGGCGGCCCGTCCCCGGGAGCGACGGGGGTGTTCCCGGGGACGCGCTCCGCCGGACGGCGGGGCCGGAGGGGACGCTGCCGGTCGGGGCCGGGCCCTGGTCGGTCCGCAGCCTGGTCGGCCGCCGCGGCCGGGCCGCGCTGGAGGTGTACCAGGACGGCGAGTTGGCCGATGTCCTGGTCGCCGCCCGGCTCACCCCGCAGCTGCTGCGCGGTGCTCGGCGCAGCCCGGCGGGCGGGCGGGCGCACCACGTGCTCGCCTGGGGCCGGCTGGCGGCCGACGGGGGTGCGCCCGCGGTGGCGTTCACCGCCGGGCGGCTGGCCGGGCCGCTCCGGTCCGTGCGGTCGCTCGGGTCCGTGCGGTCGTTCCCGTCCGTGCGGTCGCTCGGGTCCGTGCGGTCGCTCTGGTCGGCCGGGCCGTTCCGGTTCGAGCGACCGGCCGTCGGCGCCGAGGTGGTCACGGTCGCCGGGCGGTTCTGGCTCGCCTGGGCCGAGGGCCCGTACGCCGGGGTGCTGGTCCGGCACCCCGGCGGGGACACCACCGAGCGGCAGCCGCTGGAGCGGGTGCGGCGCCGGGGCGAGGCCGCGGTCGTCGGAGGGGCCGCATGAGCACCGCCGTCCTCGCCGGCCGCCCGGCCGCCGCCCTCGTCCTGCCCGCCCGCTTCGAGCGGGTGCCGGTCGTGGCCGCCGTCGCGCTGCTGCCCTGGCTCGCGGTCCTCGCCGCCTGCCACGAGACCCCGTGGGTGGTGCTCGACCTGCTGGAGTTCTCCGCGCTGCTCTCGCTCGACGCCCTGCTGCGCCGGCGCAGCGCCGCCGCCGGCTGGGCCGGCGGAGTGGTGGCCCTGCTGCTCGCGGGGGACGCGCTGGCCGACATCGCCTGCGCCGGCCCGGGCCACGCGGTGCTCGCCGCCCTGGTGATGGCGCTCGGCGTCGAACTGCCGCTCGCGGTGGTGTGCGTGCTGCTCGGGCGTGCCGTCCTCACCCCCCGCTAGAAGCCGTCGGGCAGGGCTAGAAGCTGCTGGGCAACCGGTTCATCAGCGCGCGGGTCTCCTCGTCCAGCGGGGTGTACGTGATCATCCGCGTCCCGAGTCGGGGGCCGAGCCAGAAGCTGGTGTACTCGCAGCGCAGCAGCCCGACGCCCGGCACCTGGAACCGCTTGATCCCGTTGCTGGGCCCCATCACCTCGTGCCGCTGCCAGACCTCCGCGAAGTCCGGCGAGGTCTTGAGCAGCCGGGCCAGCAGTGCCTTCCAGGCGGGCTCCGCGCTGTGGTCGGCCATCGCGGCACGGAACCGGGCCACCATGCCGAGGCGTTCGGTCCGGTAGTCGATCAGCACCTCGCGGAACCGCGAGGGGGTGAACGCCATCCACATCAAGTTGCGGTCCTCGGAAGGAAGTTCGTTGAGATCGCCGACGATCGCGGTGTACTGGGCGTTGTACGCGAGCACGTCGTAGCGGGGGTTGACGGCCACGGCCGGGTACGGCGCCATCTGCTCCAGCACCAGCCGCACGCTCTGGGTGACCGAGGGGCACTCCTTCACCGGCGCCGGATCCTCCGCGCCGGCCAGGGTGAACAGGTGCGCGCGCTCGCTCGGGTCCAGCAGCAGGGCGCGGGAGACCGCGTCCAGCACCTGGGTGGACACCTGGATGTCGCGTCCCTGCTCCAACCACGTGTACCAGGTCACCCCGACGGCGGCGAGCTGCGCGACCTCCTCGCGGCGCAGCCCCGGCGTGCGGCGGCGGCCGGTCGGGGGCAGGCCCACCTGGTCGGGCGCGATCCGCTCGCGGCGGCTGCGCAGGAAGGCCGCCAGGTCGTGCCGGCGGGCGTCGTCGGGGGTGGTCCGGGCTTGCGCGACCGAGGCGGACCGGGCTTGCGCGGCCGGGGTGGTGAGGCTCATGGTTCCTAGCATGCGCCAGCCCGGAGCCTGTTGCCAGGTACTTCTTATACCTGGATAACCACACTCTGGTACCAGGGTACGGCCAGGCGGATCGTAGGACCCGTGACCCAACAACTCGCCGTCGCCCCCGACCCGGTCCGCACCGCCACCACCCCCGGCGCCGCGACCGCGACCGCCGCCCGCACCGCTGCCCCCTCCCTCGGCACCGCCGGGCTGGTCACCGTCCTGCTCGGGGCCTTCCTGCCGATGCTCGACTTCTTCATCGTCAACGTCGCGCTCCCCACCATCGACCACGACCTGGCCGCCGGGCCCGCCGTCCTCGAACTCGTCGCCGCCGGCTACGGCATCGCCTTCGCCGTCCTGCTCGTCCTCGGCGGGCGCCTCGGCGACATCTTCGGCCGCCGCCGGCTCTTCGTCGTCGGCGCCGCCACCTTCGCCCTCACCTCGCTCGCCTGCGGCCTCGCCCCCGGCGCCTGGACGCTGGTCGCCGCCCGCGCCGCCCAGGGCGCCTCCGCCGCGCTGCTGATCCCGCAGGTCCTCGGCACCATCACCGCCGCCACCGACGGCGCCCGGCGCGGCCGCGCCCTCAGCATCTACGGCGCCGTCGGCGGCATCTCCGTGGTGATCGGGCAGGTGCTCGGCGGCATGCTCGTCGCCGCCGACCTGTTCGGCACCGGCTGGCGCTCCGTCTTCCTGCTCAACGTGCCGTTCGCGCTGCTCGCCCTGGTCCTCGCCGTCCGCTACGTCCCGGAGAGCCGGGCCACCCAGGCCGCCCGGGTCGACGTGCCCGGCACCGTCCTGCTCACCGCCTCGCTGCTCGCCCTGCTCGTCCCGCTGATGGAGGGCCGCGCCGCCGGCTGGCCGCTCTGGTCCTGGGTGCTGCTCGGGCTGTTCCCCGTCCTCGCCGCCGCCTTCGTCCTGGTCGAACGCCGGGCGGAGCGGCGCGGCGCCACCCCGCTGGTGCCGCCGTCCCTGCTGCGCATCCCCGAGATGCGGCGCGGCCTCGGCATCGCCCTGCCCTACTTCGCCGGCTTCGGCGGCTTCATGTTCGTCATCGCCGTCGCCCTCCAGCAGGGCCTGCACCTCGGTCCGGTCGCGGCCGGCTGGGCGCTCGTCCCGATGGCCGTCGGCTACTTCACCGCCTCGCTCTCCGGCCCCCGCCTGATCGGCCGCTACGGCAGCCGGGTACTGAGCGCGGGCGCCGTCATCCAGGCCGCCGGCCTGGCCACCCTCGCCGTCACCGTCCTCGCCGACTGGTCGCACTTCTCCCCGCTGCGGATGGCGCCCGGCGTCGCCCTCGCCGGCATCGGACAGGGCCTGATCGGCACCCCGCTGTTCCGCGTCGTCCTCGCCAAGGTGCCCGCCGCCCGGGCCGGCGTCGGCAGCGGCGTCCTGGCCACCGGCCAGCAGTCCAGCCTCGCCCTCGGCGTCGCCACCCTCGGCACCCTCTACCTGTCGCTCTCCCCCAGCCTCGGCATGGACCGCGCCCTCGCCCTCTGCCTGGGCCTCCAGCTCATCGGCTCCTTCGTCATCCTGTACCTGACCACCCGCCTCCCCCGCTCCATCGGCTGAGCCGACCGGCCCCACGGGCCACGGCGACGGCAACGGCCCCGCGATCGACACCCGATCGCGGGGCCGCCGCCACGTCGCGCCAAGGTCCTGCACCGCCCGGGCACCGGCGGACCCGCCCTCACCTGCGACACCCCGGCCAGCACCACCGACGCCGAAGAGCAACCCGCCGCCTGGGCCGCCCACCCCGGTTCGGCGTCCGCCGACCGGCTCCGGGCGCTCTCTAGACGTCGAGCGAGCCGACGAAGCGGTCCAGCCGCGAGACGACCTGCCGCAGCACCCCGGCCGACCCCACGGGATCATCCGCCAGCTCAAGGGAGTGATCCGCCGAGGGCACTTCCAGGACCTCGTGCCCCACCGACCCGGCGACCTGTCGATCCCACAGCTGGTCGGCGCTCCCGCCGACCAGGAGCGTCGGTGCTTCGGATCGGCGCAGCGAGCGGGCCACCTGGTCGAGGGTCAGGACGGGCGTCAGCCAGGCCGCCGCCATCCCCCGATCGGCTGCGATGCCACAGGCGAGCGAGCCCAAGGACTTGCCGACCAGGAGACCGCAGGCCCCCTCCTCCGCGGCGACGGCCCGGCCGACCTGCCGCTCGACCCATGCGATCCGGTCGTCCACGGTGAACCGGGAGAAGTCACCCGGGACCTGCCACCACAACTCCTGCACCGTCCAGCCGTGTTGGAGGAGCACGGCGCGGGCGAAGTGGAGCAACGGCCTGGCGGGCGAGTAACCGACTCCGGGAATGACGAGTGCGACACGGGCAGGGTCACCGTCGAAACGATTCGGGACCGCGAAGGGTGAGGGATCAGGCATGCCGGCAGGCTACCCAGCGGTCGGGTCGACGGCCCCGGTCAGCGGCCGATGAAGTTCTTGTCGATGAGCAGTTGCAGGACGTCGGTGTGGAAGTCGGGGAAGTCCATCGGGACGATGCCGAAGTGGGCGGCCTGTTGGCGGCGGGCGTTCAGGTAGTCGCGGACGGGGGGCATGATGGCGGCCGCGTTGACCTTGGGCCAGCCGCCGTTGGCGTAGCTCGTGAAGTTCACGTACATCCGCGGGGAGCCCTGGTCGAGGAAGGCATGGTCGAACCAGTCGACGACGGCCTGGGACTTGGCGGCGAGGCTGATGCCCTGGAAGGTGTCCTGGGTCGCGAACCAGGTGTTGGTGCCACTGGACCACTGGATGACGGACCACGGGTTGGCGAAGTCGGCGGCGAGGACGACGCGGCCGCGGGCCTGGCCGAGGGTGGGCCACGAGGGGTCGGTCCAGAACAGGCCCCGGTAGCCGAGGCCGTCCAGGTAGTGGTTGATCCGGCGCTGGAACTCGGTGTCGTCGAGCCGGTTCCCGCCCGCGTACTCGTTCCTGACCCGCATGACCAGGGCCTCGCGCGGGTTGGCGGCGAGGAAGGAGCGGCACTGGTCGAGGACGTCCTGGAGCCGGACGTACTGGTAGTTGTCGCTGTGGTAGATGCCGAGTTCGTCAGCCGTCCCCGCGAGTCCGTTGCAGCGGATGTCGAGGAAGCGGATGCCGCGCTGGAGTTGCTCGGGCAGGCCCCAGTTCTGGGTGTGGGACCACTCGGTGCCGTGCATCGGGTCGGTGCAGCAGGAGTCGTGGGTGCCGGGGATCGTCAGGGCGGTCAGCGGCGTGGCGTCGCCCAGGGCGCTCATCCAGGCGGACGGGCTGACGGCTGCGGCGGCGGCGGACGGGCTGAACGCGGCGGCGGCCAGGAGGGCGCCGCCGGCACCGGCTCCCCAGCGCAGGACGTCACGACGGGTGGGGCTCATGCGGACTCCTCACATCGACATCTGGAAGGGGGAGTTGTCATGCCCCCTCCCCGATCTGCTCGATGGGACGGGCCCCGAAACCCGTGGCGCGCGGCACGAGAAGTCGGTCTGGTCGACTTCTCGTGCGGCGGGTCAGGTGGAACTGACCCTTCCGTGGAGATGGTTCGTCATGGGACGATCCAGGACCGGGGGAAAGGTGAGACCTCATGACCTTCGCCATCGCGTTCCTGGTCTCACTCGTGGCCGCCATCATCGGCACGACCGTCCTCCTGGGCCGCCGAGAGCGGGCCCGCAGCGGCCACTCGGACGACACCGAGGGGCTGCTGATCGAACACCAGCGAACCGCGCACGCCGCCCAACTGCGCGGGACCTACTCCAGCCAGGCCGTCCACCACGGCACCGGACTGATCAGCGACGACCTGCACAAGCACTACTCCTAGGCCTCAGCGCACGACGGGGGTGCGGCCGCTGCGCCAGTCGGCGAGGCGCTTGCGGATGCTCGGCACCATGGGCAGGCCGTCGGCATCGGCTGGGGAGAACCAGCCGACCTCGAACGACTCGCCGGAGACTCGGAGTTCGCCACCCAGCGGCTCACCGAGCAAGCAAATGGAGAACTCCTGCCGCACCTCGCCGTCGTCATAGGCGAAAACATGGCCAGGGTCGGTGTAGGTGCCCACAATGCCGGTGATGACGACGTCGATACCGGTCTCCTCACGGGTTTCGCGGACGCCGCAGTCCGCGAGGGACTCCCCGAGCTCCATCTTTCCGCCGGGCAAGGCCCACATGCCGTTGTCGGTACGACGCTGAAGGAGTACGCGGCCATCGCCGTCGACCACGACGACAGAGGCCGCCGGCACCAGGCTGTTTGCCTTCGGCGCATGCGGGTCGTTCTCGAAATCACGCCTGGCCATGCGCAGCCACCTCCCAGATGCTTCGACCTCGGCTCCACAACTCTTCGACATGATCCGCGAATCGGTCGAACATGCCATCCGACTGGGTGCGTCGAAGATGGAACATGGGCGAGTCGTGGCCGACCCTGCGGGCAAGGATCGGAGTCACCAGCATCTCGTCATCGAGCCGGAAGACAGACAGGTTCACATGCCCGGTCTCGAACCGACCCTCGACGTTCGAGACATCTCGCAATCGCTCCAACTCGCTGATGGTCACAGCGATCCGTGTAGCCAGCGTGAGGGGAACGCCCTCCTCAAACTCACGGGCTCTCGTCACTGGACTGTCAGGATCACCGATGAGGAATCTCACACGACAGCCCCCCTGAGCCTTCCGCCGCAACACACCGGCAAGGTTCGCCTGCTCAAGCCACAGGAAGTAGTTGGTGTAGCCGGCGAACGTCAACTCACGCTCGGCCTTGGTAATCAGCCATCGGATCGTGATCGAGTGATGACACAGCGCGATCATTGCCGGTCAGTCGATTGCCATATTTCCGGACAGTCTCGTCACGCAAGGAAATCCGAACGCCATGGCTTCCATGATCAGAAAAATCACCGCCGAGGACCGCCGCGAGGCCGCCGACGCCCTCGACGACCTCAAGGCGACCCTCGCCTACGCCGGTACCCAACTCCCCTCCCCCGGAATCGACTGGGCGTGCGCCTCCGTCACCGGCATCGTCCTGATCGACCTCGGCGCCGCCCCGACCTCCGTAGTCGTCCAGATCGTCGACGTGCTCCGCGCCGGCGTCCGCGCCCGTCGCGAGCAGGCCGACCAGCAGCCGTGGCACCCCTCCGTCGGTGCGACCGTCACGCTCAACGCGGCGGGCGGCGTGCCCCTCGCCGCCAAAGTCGTGGGTGCGAACGGGAAGTTGGTCACCGTGCGGCTCGACAGCTGGCTCACCCCGTGACGGCCGCCACCCCCACCGCCCCCGACGCCGCTCTCGTCCACGACAGCCGCACCGGGCGACTCGGCGTCGTCATGGACCTCGTCGCCGGCCTCCTCCACCTCCGCCCTCCCCATGGCGGCGTCGAGTGGACGGCCCGACCCGAGGACATCGGCCCGCCGCCCCCGCAGAACTCGTGGCGCTACCGACCCGCCCCCACCCCGACCCGCCCCCACCCCGCCCTGGTCGCCGCCGCAGCGTTCTCCATCGCGACCGGGGCGGGCGCAGGGGCACTCGCCTCCCGCCCGCTTCGCCACAGCGACCCCGGCATGGCGAACCTCTTCTTCCTCCTCGTACTCTGCGTTGTCACCGTGCTGGTCAACTCCGCACTCAGCAAGGCGATCCAGCACAGACGTACACACCCGCCCCAGGAGGGAGAACCGTGACCCCGGACACCGCCGCCGCGCGCCGAACACTCGCCGACCGGCTTGAGGCGGACGGCGCCCTGACCAGCCCGGCACTGCGCGCCGCCGTGGAGGCCGTGCCCCGGGAGCCGTTCCTGCGGCCCGGGGTGTTCGTGCCCGCCGGGCGCCGTTGGCGGCCGGTGACCGAGCTCGGCGCCGACCCCACCGAGTGGGTCGAACTCGCGCACTGCAACCGGTCGTTGGTCACCCAGCTCAACGGGCAGCTGGCCGCCGACCAGGTCTCCGCACCCGTCCGGGGCTTCCCCACCGCTTCCACCACCGCCCCGGCCGCCACCGTCCGCATGATCGACGCCCTGGGCGCCGAGGACGGGCACACCGTGCTGGAGATCGGCGCCGGCACGGGCTACTCGACCGCACTGCTCCACCACCTCGTCGGCGAGCGCAACGTCACCACCGCCGAGGGCGACCCCGAGGTCACGCACGACCGGGTGATCGCCACCCACGCGGTGCGCCGTATCCCCCACGCCTGGGTCCGACGGACCAGGCCCGGCGGCACGATCCTGGCCACGGTCGGCACCTGGCCCGAGGGCGCCGGCCTGGCCAGGGTCACCGTCCACGCGGACGGCACCGCCGACGGCCGGATCATCGGCCGCTCCGCCCTCCCTCCCGTCCGGCCCGATCGCCCGGCGCCCCCGGTCGGCAACCTCACGGCCTGGGCGGCAGCCGCCGAGCCGAAGCGACTGGCGCACGTCTCCCCCACCCTCCTCAACGAATCGACACCGGCCCTCCTCACCCAACTCGCCTTCCCCGGCGCCCAGTTCACCGTATCGATCGGGGAGGATCTGGAGTCGATCTACTGCCTGTCCACCCCCGGATCCGTCGCCGAGGTCGCCGACGACACCTACGGCTGGGCGGTCCACCAGAGCGGCCCGGTCCCCCTGTGGGACGAGGTCGAGCGGGTCCTCACCGCCTGGCAGGAGGCCGGGCGCCCCGACCTCACCGCCGTCCGCCTGCGGATCACCGACCGGGCGACCCACTACTGGGTCGACGGCCACCCCGCCCTCCGCTGGGAGCACACCACTACCTGACGGCTCGACAGAACACCTCCGGGAATCGGGTGATCTCGGGACGGCAGGGCCAACCGATGGAATGCTGTGGCTCGGTCCGACCACCGCAACCACCCGGGGAGTCACCCATGCCACTGTTCGGCAGCCGCAAGAACCTTCCGAGGCCGCTGTGCGACGAGCACGGCCCGTGCCAGGCGCTGGCGACGATCTCGGTCTTCGAGGTCCGGGACCGGCTGCGGCTCCTGATCACCAGGAGCCGCGGCCTGGGGCCCGATCCGATGGCGCGGCAGATCGACGACGAGCTGTCGGTCGTCCTCTGCGTGGACGCCGGCAAGCGGGCCGGCAAGACCGAAGCCCTGTCGATAGCCGAACACGCCGCCGACCAGTGGAGCATCAGCCGGGCCGAGCTGTGGGAGCGGGCCTTCGCGAACCTGGCCACCGAGCAGCTCAACCGGCAGGTCTTCGACGCGTCCAACGGCGACACCATCCACACCGTCAACGGCATGGGGGCCTGGCCCGGAGCCGCCCACGCGCTGCGCCTGGAGAACGCCCTGGGAGGGGGCGTCGAGCTGCCCAACGGGGCCCTGGTCGCCCTGCCGACGAACAACGCGCTCTGCGCCGTGCCGATCCGCACCAGCCTGTCGCTGAACGCCATCCGCTTCCTGATCGACCTGTCGAAGGAGCTCGCGGCCGGCGATCCGGCCCCGCTGACCCCGTCGCTCTTCTGGTACCGGGACGGCTGGATAGAGAACCTCAACGTCGGCTCGGACGGCTTGATGCGCGTGTCGCCCCGCTTCCGGGACATGGCGAACGCCCTGCCCGCCAACTGACCCGGCCGGCCACCGAGAACCCGCTGGCCCGACGGCTCCCTTTGCGTCAGAATGACGATATGAGCGAGATGCGCGTGGGGAGCCCTGCCGACGTCCGTAGCCGGGTGGAGCTGGCGGCACTGACGGCCACCGGGGTGCGGCCGAAGTGGCTGATGTTCTGGGGGCACACCGAGCGGAAGGGCGGGGGGACGCGGCAGGAGTGCCTGAGCCAGTGGTGGCCCGGGGAGTTCACCGTCGGCGGGGTGGCGTACGCGTCCGCCGAGCACTGGATGATGGCGGGGAAGGCCCGGATGTTCGGGGACGAGGCCATCGAGCAGCAGGTGCTGGCGGCCCGCACGCCGGCCGAGGCGAAGAAGCTGGGGCGGCTGGTCAAGGGGTTCGACGACGCGGCCTGGACGGCCGGCCGGTTCGAGCTGGTCGTCCAGGGGAACGTCGCGAAGTTCGGCCAGGACGAGGCGCTGCGCGCCTACCTGCTGGGCACCGGCGACCGCGTCCTGGTCGAGGCCAGCCCGGTGGACCGGATCTGGGGCATCGGGCTCGCGGCCGACGACATCCGCGCGGAACGGCCCGACGAGTGGCAGGGGTTGAACCTGCTCGGCTTCGCCCTGATGGAGGCGCGGGCACGGCTGGCCGCATGAGGGCAGTCGGCCCGCTGCGGAGCGCGACCGGCGCACTTCCCGCAACGACCGCCGTCTGCGCGCTCCTTGACACCAGCCGCGCACGACTGGACGCGCTCCCTTAACTCCCCCGCCATATAGCGACGCCAGGATGTCCCGCAGTCAGGGGAGAGATGGACGGAGTGGGGCGATCATGCGCATGCGGCCGACGGCACAATCCGCGGGCCAGGACCCGGAGGGCGAGCAACAGGCCTACGAACTCCGGGCGGAGCTGGACGAGTTACTGCGCGCGAGCCGCTACGCGAGCCAGCGGGAGCGGCGGTTGAACGAGGCGATCCGGGCGGCGCCGGGCCGCCAGCGGCCGGACGGGGACCTGCTGCGGCAGCTGGCGCAGGCGCGCGCCCTGCGCGAGGGCCTGGGCGCCCGCTGCCTCCAACTGAGCGATCGGCTGGAGGCGTTGGAGAACCGGCTGCGGAGCCGACAGCCGGAGCCGGAGCCGCAACCGGCCCAGGCCCCGCCGCCCCAGGACCGACCCGCCCGACCCGCCCGACCCGCCCGACCCGCCCGACCCGACATCGGCGCCCTCGCCGAGCGGGTGGCGGCCCTGCACCGCGCCGGCGCCTTCGCCGAGGCGACGGAGCTGCTGTCCCGGGCGGCCACCGGCCTCGATCCGGCGGACGCCGCGCTGCTGGCCGGCATGCTCTCCCGGCGCGGCCCGACGGGCGCGTCCCTGCACCTGGCCAGGAGCGCCGCGCAGTGCGCCCCCGAGCAGGCGGTGGCGATGCTGGCGGAGTTGCGCGAGCTGGGGCTGGCGGAGGAGGCGGCGGAACTGTTCCACGCGTTCTGGGGCTATCCGGCGTCGGCCCTGCCCGCCCTGCTGGCCGCGCTGGAGCGGGCCGGGCAGGGCGCGGACGGCGCGACGCTGCTGTGGGAGTGGGGTTCGGCACCGACGCCGGAGCTGACGGCGCTGGCGACCGGCCTGCGCCGCACGGGCCGGCACGCCGACGTGCGGACGCTGCTGCGCCAGGCGGCCGGCCGGCCGACGGCGGAGCTGGCCGCGCTGGCGACGGAGCTGCCGGCCGAGCTCGCGACCGTCCTGCTGCACGAGCTGGCGGCGCTGCGCCCACCGGTGGAGCTGGTCAAGCTGGCGGCCGCGTTGGACACCAGCCCGGAGCTGTACGGGCGGTTGCTCGCCGCGCTGCTCGCCGACGGCGCCCGGCACCGGACGACGCTGGCCGCCCTGCGCAGCGCCGGCCTGCCGACCGAACCGGCCGCGGCCCCCCGTTCCCGCTGGGGCAGACGGTAAGCGCAGACGGTGAGCAGAGGGCGGGAACGACGGGAACACGCGGGAGCCCCCGCCCGCCCCGGACGGACCGGGGCGAACGAGGGCTCCAGACGGGCGGAGCAGGCTCAGCAGCCGATCAGCCGCGCACCCAGGTACGCCTTGACCTGGTCGAGCGAGACGCGCTCCTGCGACATGGTGTCGCGGTCGCGGACGGTCACCGCGTTGTCCTCGAGGGTGTCGAAGTCGACGGTGACGCAGAACGGCGTGCCGATCTCGTCCTGGCGGCGGTAGCGCTTGCCGATGGCGCCGGCGTCGTCGAACTCGACGTTCCACGCGGTGCGCAGGTCGGCGGCGAGGCCGCGGGCCTTCGGGGAGAGGTCGGCGTTGCGCGACAGCGGCAGGACGGCGACCTTGACCGGGGCCAGGCGCGGGTCGAGCCGCATGCCGACGCGCTTCTCCATGACGCCCTTGGCGTTGGGCGCCTCGTCCTCGAAGTAGGCGTCGATCAGGAAGGCCAGCATGGCGCGGTTGAGGCCGGCCGCCGGCTCGATGACGTACGGGAAGTACCGCTCGCCGCTCTCCTGGTCGAAGTACTTGAGGTCCTGGCCGGACGCCTCGCTGTGCACCCGCAGGTCGTAGTCGGTGCGGTTGGCGACGCCCTCCAGCTCCGAGAACTCGCTGCCGCCGAAGTTGAAGCGGTACTCGATGTCCACCGTGCGCTTGGCGTAGTGGGAGAGCTTCTCCTTCGGGTGCTCGAAGAAGCGCATGTTCTCGGTGCGCAGGCCCAGGCCGACGTACCAGTCCCAGCGCTGCTGGAGCCAGTACTCGTGCCACTGCTCGTCCTCGCCCGGCTTGACGAAGAACTCCATCTCCATCTGCTCGAACTCGCGGGTGCGGAAGATGAAGTTGCCGGGGGTGATCTCGTTGCGGAAGCTCTTGCCGGTCTGGGCGATGCCGAACGGCGGCTTCTTGCGCGACGTGGTCTGGACGGCCTTGAAGTTGGTGAAGATGCCCTGGGCGGTCTCGGGCCGCAGGAAGGCCAGGCCGCTGGCCTCCTCGGTGACGCCGAGGTGGGTCTTCAGCATGCCCGAGAAGTCCTTGGGCTCGGTGAACTGGCCCTTGGTGCCGCAGTCGGGGCAGTTGACGTCCTTGAGGCCGTTCGGCGGCGGGAAGCCGTGCTTGGCCTCGTACTTCTCCTCCAGGTGGTCGGCCCGGTGGCGCTTGTGGCAGGAGAGGCACTCGGTCAGCGGGTCGTTGAAGGTGGCGACGTGGCCGGAGGCCTCCCACACCTCGCGCGCGAGGATCACCGACGAGTCGAGTCCCACGACGTCCTCACGGGCCTGGACCATCGCGCGCCACCACTGGCGCTTGATGTTCTCCTTGAGTTCGACGCCCAGCGGCCCGTAGTCCCAGGCGGCACGCGTGCCGCCGTAGATCTCGCTGCAGGGGTAGACGAAGCCACGGCGCTTGCTCAGGCTGACGATCGTGTCGATCTTGTCGGCGGCCACAGTGCTCTCTTCAGTACGTACGGCACGGTCAGGGCACGGCTGGTTGCGCGTACCCGAATACCTCAGGTTACCGGCCATATGGGTACGGGGTTCAAATCGGTATCGTCCGGCCCCTCCCAGCCACGGCCACCTGCCGTTCACCCGTCCGAGTGAGTTGACAATCATTTCCAGATAAGATGAGAATGATTGTCATGATGATCGGACGACGTACCCGCAGCTCCATAGCCATCGCCGCCACCGCCCTCACCGCCTCCCTCGTCCTGACCGCCTGCGGTGGCAGCAGCAGCGCCCAGAGCGCCGACGGCAAGCTGAAGGTCGTCGCCTCCTTCTACCCGATGGAGTACCTGGCCCAGCAGATCGGCAAGGAGCACGTCGCGGTCACCGACCTCACCGCGGCCGGCGTCGAGCCGCACGACCTGGAGCTCACCGCCAAGCAGGTCGCCACCGTCCAGAAGTCCGACGCGATCATCTACCTCAAGGGCCTGCAGCCCACCGTCGACCAGGCCGTCGGCCAGTCCTCGGCCAAGTACAAGATCGACGCCACCGCCGCCAGCCCGCTGGTCGACCACCACCTCGACGAGGGCACCGAGGCCGACGGCCACCAGCACGACGGCCCGGCCGGCGACCCGCACATCTGGCTCGACCCGACCCGCTACGCGGCGATCGCCAAGAGCGTCGGCGACGGGTTCGCCAAGGCCGACCCGGCCCACGCCGACGACTACCGCAAGAACACCGACGACCTGGTCGGCCGGCTGACCGCGCTGGACCAGGAGTTCCGGGACGGCCTGAAGGACGCCAAGTCCAAGACCTTCGTCACCAGCCACGCCGCCTTCGGCTACCTCGCCGACCACTACGGCCTCACCCAGGTCGCCATCAACGGCGTCGACCCCGAGTCCGAGCCCACCCCGGCCCGCCTCGCCGAGGTGCAGAAGGCCGCCAAGGACAACGGCGTCACCACGATCTTCTTCGAGACCCTGGTCAGCCCCAAGCTCGCCGACACCGTCGCCAAGGACCTCGGCCTCAAGACCGCCGTGCTGGACCCGCTGGAGGGCGTCAAGGACCCGGGCAAGGAGGACTACCTCTCGGTCATGAAGCAGAACCTGGCCAACCTCCAGGCCGCCCTCGGCGCCACCCCCGCCGCGACCGGCAGCACCCCCACCACGACCGGCACCCCCACCAGCTGACGGGACGACAGCACCATGACCCACCCGATACCCCCGGCCGTCCGCCTCCGCGACGCCGTCGCCTCGCGCGGCGGTCGGCCGGTGCTGCGCGGCGTCGACCTCACCGTCCAGCCCGGCGAGGTGGTCGCCCTGCTCGGCGCCAACGGCTCCGGCAAGTCCACCACCGTCAAGGCCGTGATCGGCTCCGTCCCGCTGGGACAGGGCACGCTGGAGCTGTTCGGCATCCCGTACGCCGGCTTCCGCGCCTGGCACCGGATCGGGTACGTCCCGCAGCGCACCACCGCCGCCTCCGGCGTGCCGGCCACCGTGCGCGAAGTGGTCTCCACCGGGCGGCTGCCGCAGCACCGGCTGCTGCCGTTCCGCCGCCGGGACCGCGCGGCGGTGGACCGCGCGCTCGCCGCCGTCGGCATGCTGGAGCGGGCCGGGGACGGCGTCGCCGACCTGTCCGGCGGC
Organism: Kitasatospora sp. NPDC087271; assembly: GCF_044744605.1. Classification (NCBI taxonomy): domain Bacteria; kingdom Bacillati; phylum Actinomycetota; class Actinomycetes; order Kitasatosporales; family Streptomycetaceae; genus Kitasatospora; species Kitasatospora sp. NPDC087271. The sequence goes on along the minus strand of NZ_JBIUYQ010000013.1, from coordinate 146,344 downwards.
CAGCAGCAGCGGGTGCTGATCGCCCGCGCCCTGGTCGGCACCCCCGACCTACTGATCATGGACGAGCCGATGGCCGGCGTGGACGCCGCCAGCCAGCAGGTGCTCGCCGACACCCTGCGCGCCGAGGTCGCCCGCGGCGCCGCCGTCCTCCTCGTGCTGCACGAACTCGGGCCGCTGGAACCGCTGATCGACCGCGCCGTGGTGCTGCGGGACGGCTGCGTCGCGCACGACGGCCCGCCCGTGCCCAACACCGGCCTGCACGCGCTGCCCGGCCACGACCACGTCCACCCGCACGCCGACCACACCCCGCCGAGGCTGCTGGCATGACCGAGATGCTCTCCTACGACTTCATGCAGCGCGCCCTGCTCGCCGCCGTCCTGGTCGGGATCACCGCCCCGGCCGTCGGCATCTACCTGGTGCAGCGCCGGCAGGCCCTGATGGGCGACGGCATGGGACACGTCGCGATGACCGGCGTCGGCCTCGGCTTCATCTTCCAGACCAGCCCGGTCTGGATGGCCGTGCTGGTCTGCGTGCTCGGCGCCGTCACGATGGAACTCGTCCGCTCGCGCGGCAACCAGCGCGGCGACATCGCCCTGGCGATGCTCTTCTACGGCGGCATGGCCTGCGGCAAGCTGCTCGTCTCGCTCTCCGCCCAGGCCGGCGCCGGCTCGCTGGAGAGCTACCTGTGGGGCTCCATCCTCACCGTCGCCCCGACCGACCTGATCACCATCGCGGTGCTCGGCGCGGTGGTCGTCGCGGTCACCGTCGGCCTGCGCCGACAGCTCTTCGCGATCTGCCAGGACGAGGACTTCGCCCGGGTCACCGGCCTGCCGGTGCGCACGCTCAACCTGCTGCTCGCGGTGATGGCCGCCGTCACCGTCACCGTCGCGATGCGGGTGGTCGGGCTGCTGCTGGTCAGTGCCCTGATGGTGGTCCCGGTGGTCGCCGCCCAGCAGCTCACCCGGTCGTTCGCCGCCACCCAGGCGGCCTCGATCGCGCTCGGCGTGGTGGTCTCGCTGGCCGGCGTCACCGGCTCCTACCACCTCAACGTGCCCTCCGGCCCGGCCATCGTGCTGCTCGCCATCGCGGTCTTCGCGGTGTTCAGCCTGCTCGCCGCGCCGCTCGCCCGGCGGCGCCACCGCAGGGGCGTCGCGGACCCCGGACCGAAGGTCTGCGACGTCGCCCTGCCGGAGCAGTTCCCGGGTCAGCTCCCGGAAGAATTCCCGGGGCAGTCCCCGGGACAGATCCCGGGGCAACTCCCGGGCCGCGGTTCCTCCGACGCGATCACTCCGGAGCGGGGGGCGGGGCTGGCACAATGAGGTGCGAGACGCCCACCACCCCAGGAGGACCCACGGTGACCACCGCAGGCCCGTCGCCGCGCGCCCGCTCGACCCGGCAACGTGCCGCCGTCTCGGCGGCCCTGGACGAGATCGAGGACTTCCGCAGCGCGCAGGAGCTCCACGACATGCTCAAGCACCGCGGGGACTCCGTCGGTCTGACCACGGTCTACCGCACCCTCCAGTCGCTCGCCGACGCCGGCGAGGTGGATGTGCTGCGCACCGCCGACGGCGAGGCCGTCTACCGCCGGTGCAGCAGCGGGCACCACCACCACCTGGTGTGCCGGCACTGCGGCGCCACCGTCGAGGTGGAGGGCCCGGCGGTGGAGCGCTGGGCCAACGCGGTCGCCGCGGAGCACGGGTTCAGCGACATCGCGCACACCCTGGAGATCTTCGGCACCTGCGCGGAGTGCGCCAAGAAGGCCTGAGCAGCGGAGCGGCGGTACGGCGAAGGGCCCGTGGGAGCGATTCCCACGGGCCCTTCGCCGTACCGCCGCCGTACCGCGTCAGCGCTGGGTGGGCAGGTCCAGCGGCTCGGGCACCTCGTTCGGGATCGCCCCGCCGAAGCGGCGGTCGCGCCTCGCGTACTGCTCGCAGGCACGCCACAGGTCGCGGCGGTCGAAGTCCGGCCAGAGCACGTCCTGGAACACGAACTCGGCGTACGCGGACTGCCAGAGCAGGAAGTTGGAGGTGCGCTGCTCGCCGCTGGGGCGCAGGAACAGGTCCACGTCCGGCATGTCCGGGTGGTACATGTACTTGGCGAGGGTCTTCTCGTTGACCTTCTTCGGGTCCAGCTTCCCGGCGGCGACGTCGGCCGCGAGGGCCGCCGCGGCGTCCGCGAGCTCGGCCCGGCCACCGTAGTTGACGCACATGTAGAGCGTGACGGCGTCGTTGTCCTTGGTCTGCTCCTCGGCGACCTGGAGCTCCTGGACGACGCTCTTCCACAGCTTCGGCATCCGGCCCGCCCAGCGGACCCGCACGCCCATCGCGTCCATCTCGTCGCGGCGGCGGTGGATGACGTCCCGGTTGAAGTTCATCAGGAACTTCACCTCGTCGGGCGAGCGCTTCCAGTTCTCGGTGGAGAACGCGTACAGCGAGATGTTCTTCACGCCGAGCTCGATCGCGCCCTTGAGGACGTCCAGCACGACCGACTCGCCGACCTTGTGGCCCTCGGTGCGGGGCAGTCCGCGCTCCTTGGCCCAGCGGCCGTTGCCGTCCATCACGATGGCGACGTGGCCGGGGACCAGCTCGCCGGGAATCTTCGGGGGCTGTGCGCCACTGGGGTGCGGGGTCGGGGGGAGGTACTCCCTCTGTTTGCCGCCGCCGAAGAGCCGTCGCGCTGCCATGTGCTCACTTCTCCACGTATCTCATCGAGCGGATGCCCCGCTCCAAATGCCACTGCAGATAGGCCGCGACCAGGCCGCTGCCCTCCCGCCAGTACCTCGGCTCGCAGGAATCGGCCGTCTGCCAGTCCCCTGACAGCAGCGCCCCGAGCAGTACCAGTGTCTCAGGGGAGGGTACGGCACATCCGGGCACTCGGCAGTCCGGGCAGAGGACCCCGCCCGCGGGAAGGGAGAAGAAACGGTTCGGCCCCTCCAGCCCGCATTTGGCGCAGTCCGTGAAGCTCGCGCCGTACCCGTTCACCGCGAGCGAGCGCAGCAGGAAGGCGTCCATCACCAGGTGCGACTCGTGCAGCCCGGCCGCCAGCGTGCGCAGGGCGCCCACCAGCAGCAGGTACTGCTGGACGGCCGGTTCGCCCTCGTTCTCGGCGAACCGCTCGGCCGTCTCCAGCATCGCCGTCCCGGCGGTGTAGCGGCCGTAGTCGGTGACGATCGAACCGCCGTACGGCGCGATCGTCTCCACCTGGGTGCACAGCGGCAACCCACGGCCGATCAGCTCACTCCCCCGGCTGAAGAACTGCACGTCCACGTGCGAGAACGGCTCCAGACGGGCGCCGAACTTGGACTTGGTCTTGCGCACCCCGCGCGCCACCGCCCGCACCTTGCCGTGGTGCCGGGTCAGCAGGGTGATGATCCGATCGGCCTCGCCGAGCTTCTGCGCCCGCAGCACGACGCCGTCGTCCCGGAAAAGACTCATGGGAGCCATTCTCCCCCACGGCACGCCCCGGCCGCCGACAGCCGTGTTGCCCGCACCGAGTCCGTGGGGGAGGACCGAGCGGTGCGGGTCACGGCGGGCCCGGAGGGGGATTTCGGGCCCGTTTTGTGGGGGATCGGAGATGGCTCGGGGGTTGCGCGGCGGGCCCGGTACTGCGGAGCGGGCCCGGTACTGCGGAGGACGTCCCGTCCTGCGGAGGAGGTCCGGGTTACTGCGGAGAAGGTCTAGTACGGAGCCCGGGTCGCCGCCTCCAGCAGCGCCCCGACCCGCGACTGCGGTAGATCCAGACAGCGCCCGACCGCGGCCAGCGCCTCGCGCTCCTGCGGCAGGTAGCGCCCGTCGGACAGGGCGATCGCCGCGCCCTGCAGCAGCAGCCGCTCCCGGCCCTGGTGGGCCAGGTGCGGGGCGAGCGGTTCGAGCACCGCGTGCAGTTCCACGGCCAGGCCGCCGGCCATCCCGTGGGCGTCGTAGAGTTCGCCGCCGAGCCCGGACAGCGCGGCGAGCGCGGCCAGCACCTGGGCCTCGCCGCAGTCCTCGAACCCGGCCTCGCGCACCGCCGTGCAGGCCGCCTCGCGGGCCGCGCGGTGCGCGGTGCCGCCGGCCGCGAGCAGGGCGAGCGCGATGGTGTACTGCGCATCCCGCAGCATCGCGCCGAGCCGTACGGAGGTGGGCTGTTCCAGGCTCTCGACGCCGTAGCGACCGTGGCAGCTGGTGCACTGCACGCTGCCGATCACCGGGCCGAGCGGGGCCACCGGGGTCCCCAGCAACCGCAGCCACCGCCGACCGTGCTGCCGGCGGTAGTTGCGGTCCCCGCCACAGCCCGGACAGAAGAAGTCACCGAGAACGTCAGTCCGCCACCGCGGGCGAACACCCCACAACCTGGTCACGGCGCCACTCCCCAGACATGGCAGACGGCCTGCACAACAATGGGCAGGTCACGCGACCGGACACCGAGGCCGTCCCACCGACCCGGCTTTCCGGTGGATCGATGTTGCCATGGTTACCGGCACGTGTCAGTACCTCGAACGGCTTCCGACCCGAAAAAATGTGGCGCAGGACACAACTGGCCCCAGGCGCGGCGAAGGGCCGCCCCGGAGGACGGCCCCGCCACATCTCACTCGTACGAACTACCCGCGCTGTGCCCGGTTGACGGCGCTGATGATCGCCTTCAGCGAGGCCAGCACGGTGTTGCCGTCGATGCCGACGCCCCACAGCACCTTGCCGTCCACCGCGCACTCGACGTACGCGGCGGCCTGGGCGTCGCCGCCCTCGCTCAGCGCGTGCTCGGCGTAGTCCAGGACGCGGACGTCCAGACCGATCCGGGCCAGCGCGTCCGTGAAGGCGGAGACCGGGCCGTTGCCGACACCGGTCAGGGTCACCGGTACCGAGTCCACCAGCGCGCCGGCGATCAGCGCGTCCCGGCCGTCCTCGGTGGTCAGGGTGCGCGAACCGCTCAGCGAGATCCGGCCCCACGGGTTGTCCGGGGTCGGCAGGTACTCGTCCTCGAAGACCCGCCAGATCTCGGCCGGGGTGACCTCGCCGCCCTCGGCGTCGGTCTTGGCCTGGATGATCCGGGAGAACTCGATCTGCATCCGGCGCGGCAGGTCCAGCTTGTGGTCGTTCTTCAGGACGTACGCCACACCGCCCTTGCCGGACTGGCTGTTGACCCGGATGACCGCCTCGTAGGTGCGGCCGACGTCCTTCGGGTCGATCGGCAGGTACGGCACGCCCCAGGTGTGCTCCCCCACCGGGACGCCCGCCGCCGCGGCGTCCGCCTCCAGGGCGTCGAAGCCCTTCTTGATGGCGTCCTGGTGCGAGCCGGAGAAGGAGGTGTACACCAGGTCGCCGGCGTACGGGTGGCGCGGGTGCACCTCCATCTGGTTGCAGTACTCGGCGGTGCGGCGCACCTCGTCGATGTCGGAGAAGTCGATCTGCGGGTCGATGCCCTGCGAGAACAGGTTCATGCCCAGGGTCACCAGGTCGACGTTGCCCGTCCGCTCGCCCTGGCCGAACAGGCAGCCCTCGATGCGGTCCGCGCCCGCCATGTAGGCCAGCTCGGCGGAGGCGACGGCGGTGCCGCGGTCGTTGTGCGGGTGCACCGACAGGCAGACGAACTCGCGGCGCGACAGGTTGCGCGACATCCACTCGAACTGGTCGGCCTGCACGTTCGGGGTGGCCCGCTCGATGGTGGCCGGCAGGTTCAGGATGATCTCGCGGCCCTCGCCCGGCTGCCAGACGTCCATGACCGCCTCGCAGACCTCCAGCGCGAAGTCCAGCTCGGTGTCCACGAAGATCTCCGGCGAGTACTGGTAGCCGAAGACGGTCTCCTCGCCCAGCAGCTTCTCGGCGTACTCCATCACCAGCCGGGTGCCGTCGGTGGCGATCGCCTTGGTCGCGGCCCGGTCGTTGCGGAACACCACCCGGCGGAACAGCGGCGCCGTCGCGTTGTACAGGTGGACCGTCGCGCGCGGGGCGCCGACCAGCGACTCGACGGTCTTCTCGATCAGCTCCTCGCGGGCCTGCGTCAGCACCGAGATGGTGACGTCCTCGGGGATCGCCCCCTCCTCGATCAGCGACCGCACGAAGGCGTGGTCGGTGGCGCCGGAGGACGGGAAGCCGACCTCGATCTCCTTGTAGCCCATCGCGACCAGCAGGTCGAACATCTTGCGCTTGCGGGCCGGGGACATCGGGTCGATCAGCGCCTGGTTGCCGTCCCGCAGGTCGGTGGAGAGCCAGCGCGGCGCCTTGGTGATCACCTTGCTCGGCCAGGTGCGGTCCGGCAGGTCGACGGTGTCGAACGGCAGGTAGCGCCCGTACCGCATGCCGGAGGACAGCTGGCGCACGGACGCGGCGGTGATCGGGGTGGGGCGGTCGACGAAGGCGCGACCGGCGGGGATGGGCGCGGCGGAGCTCTGCTCGGTCATGGAATGACTCTCGGCTTCCTGTGATGCGTGGTGCGGGGGCGGGTCGGGGTGGTCGACACCGACTGGCCGGCAGCTGCCGCTCGCGACCCTCCGTTGGATCGCCGGATGACGCGCACAGCTCGATCCCCGCGGCGAGGGAGCCGGCCCTGTGGACTACAGGCCCTCGACGCGGCAGCTAAGAAGAAGCAGCCCGTTGCGCATGATGGCCCCAGCGTAACCCAGGGCCGCGCGCCCCCGAAGTGATCCGGGCCACCGTTCCACCCCTTGAGACGCCGACCGGTCACGCCAAGAGTGGTGACAACCGGTCATCGAGGCCTCACCCTGGGCCACATGACTGCAGCAGTTCCGATCTGCGCGATCGTCCCGCCGTACGTCCTGGACCGCCTCGCCGAGGCCGGTCACGAGCCCGCCGTCCGCTCCCTCCTGCTCGACACCGCGCACCGCGCGGCCCGCCTCGCCCCTCCCCCGCCCGTCAGCACCGGCCCGACCCCCAGCCGGCTGATCGCCGACACCTCCCACAGCCAGCGGCTGCCCGGCCGGACCGTCCGCACCGAGGGCCAGGCCCCGGTCACCGACCAGTCCGTCAACCACGCCTACGACGGCCTCGGCGACACCTTCGCCCTGTACGCCACCGTCTTCGGCCGCCGCTCGATCGACAACCGGGGGCTGCGCCTGGACGCCACCGTGCACTACGGCCAGGACTACGACAACGCCTTCTGGAACGGCCACCAGATGGTCTTCGGCGACGGCGACGGCGAGATCTTCGGCGACTTCACCGCCTGCGTCGACGTCATCGGCCACGAACTCACCCACGGCGTCACCCAGTTCACCGCCGGCCTGCAGTACCAGGACCAGCCCGGCGCGCTCAACGAGTCGGTCTCCGACGTCTTCGGCTCGCTGGTCAAGCAGTACTCGCTGGGCCAGGACGCCGCCCACGCCGACTGGCTGATCGGCGCCGGCCTGCTCGCCCCCGGCATTCAGGGCGTGGCGCTGCGCTCGATGAAGGCCCCCGGCACCGCCTACGACGACCCCCGGCTCGGCAAGGACCCGCAGCCCGCGCACATGCGGGACTACGTGGACACCACCGACGACAACAGCGGCGTGCACATCAACTCCGGCATCCCCAACCACGCGTTCTACCTGCTGGCCACCGCCCTCGGCGGCCAGGCCTGGGACCGCGCCGGGCGGATCTGGTACGACGCCCTGACCGGCGGCCAGTTGGCCGCCGACGCCGACTTCACCGCCTTCGCCCGGGCCACCGTGGCCGCCGCCAAGGCCCGCTACCCCGGCCAGTCCTCGGTGGCGGACACCGTGACGGCCTCCTGGGCGCAGGTGGGCGTCAGCCCCGGCTGAACCCCTCCGGCGGCCCCGGCCCAACCCCTCAGGCCCCGGCCGAACCCCTCAGGCCTCGGCGGCGGCCCCGACGACGGCGCCGACCGAGGACCCCGACCGAGGACCGGTTGAGGCCGGGTTGAGCCGCGCTTAAGGTCACGGTCCGGGAAAAGACCGGCAAACTCCCTCCCCTGGTAGCACCATGGACACCATGCGTATCCAGGTGACCCGGACCGGCGGCTTCGCGGGGATCGTCCGCCATGCGGAACTCGACACCGTCGACCGCACGGACGCCCCGCACGTCCACGCGCTCGCCCGCGAGGCCGTCGCGGGCGGGCTGCGGGCGCCCTCGTACGGGGTGCCGGACGGCTTCCACTACGAGATCACCGTCGACGGCCGGACGGTCTACTGCGCCGACCCGAAGCTCACCGACTCGCAGCGCGAGCTGGTGTCGCTGGTCCTGCGCGAGGGCGCGTAGCCCCACCGGCCCCCGGACCCGCCGAAGGCCCGCCCGATCGACGGATCCGGGCGGGCCTTCGGCGGGAACCGGGGCTCAGAAGCCGAGCTTGCGCAGCTGCTTCGGGTCGCGCTGCCAGTCCTTGGCCACCTTGACGTGCAGGTCCAGGTAGACCGGCGTGCCGAGCAGCGCCTCGATGTGCTTGCGGGCGGTGGTGCCGACGTGCTTGAGCCGCGCGCCCTTGGCGCCGATGACGATCGCCTTCTGGCTCTGCCGCTCGATGTAGACGTTGGCGTGGATGTCCAGCAGCGGGCGGTCCGCCGGGCGGCCCTCGCGCGGGAGCATCTCCTCGACCACGACGGCCAGCGAGTGCGGCAGCTCGTCCCGGACGCCCTCCAGGGCGGCCTCGCGGATCAGCTCCGCGACCATGATCTGCTCGGGCTCGTCGGTGAGGTCGCCGTCCGGGTAGAGCGGCATGCCCTCCGGCAGCAGCTTGGTGATCAGGTCGCCGACCAGTTCCACCTGCTTGTCGCCGACGGCCGAGACCGGGATGATCTCGGCCCACTCGATGCCCAGTTCCTCACCGAGCTGGTGGATGGCGATCAGCTGCTCGGCGAGCCGCTTGGAGTCGACCAGGTCGGTCTTGGTGACGATGGCGACCTTGGGGGTCTTCTTGACCTCGGCGAGTTCCTTGGCGATGAACTTGTCGCCGGGGCCGAGCTTCTGGTCGGCGGGCAGGCAGAAGCCGATCACGTCGACCTCGGCCCAGGTGCTGCGGACCAGGTCGTTGAGGCGCTCGCCGAGCAGGGTGCGCGGCTTGTGCAGGCCGGGGGTGTCGACCAGGACGAGCTGGGAGTCCGGGCGGTGCACGATGCCGCGCACGGTGTGCCGGGTGGTCTGCGGGCGGTCGGAGGTGATCGCGACCTTCGTCCCCACCAGAGCGTTGGTCAGGGTCGACTTGCCCGCGTTGGGTCGGCCGACGAAGCACGCGAAGCCGGAGCGGTACGAGGAGGAAGGGGCACTCATGTGCTCCATTCTCCCTGATCACCGGAGTCGCGCTGTCCGGGCCCGCCCGCACCGCCCGATCAGCCCTTGCGGCCACCCCGCGAGACCACCGACATCACCACCAGCAGCACCAGGAAGGCGACCGAACCCCAGAGCCAGTACGGCGAGCCGGTCTCCTGCCACTTGCCCATCCCCATCACGAACAGCAGCAGCCCGGCGAAGAACGCCACCGCCCCCATGTGCCCAGCCCCCTCACCGAGTTCACTCCCCCGGTGAGACTATCGGCTCGGTTCGGGCAGGTGTTCGCCAGGCCGCCGCCATCGCCCGCCGCAGCGGGCCCCAGCAGCCCTCAGCGGGCCGCGGCGTCAGACCGGCGGGCCCCAGCAGGCCTCAGCGGGCCTCGGCCGCCACCCGCAGCGTCCCGTCCACGCCGGCCAGCAGCACGGGCGTCCCGGCCCCGCCGAGGTCCCGGACGGCCGCCAGGTCGGCCTCGGCCGGCTGCTCCGCCTCGCTCACCACGGCCGCCGCCTCCAGCGACTTCGCACCGCTGGCCACCGCCATCGCCACCGCCGTCTGCAGCGCGCTCAGCCGGAGCGACTCCAGCGCGACCGTCCCGGCCACGTACGTCCGGCCGGTCTCGTCACGCACCGCGGCCCCCTCGGCGACGCCGTTGCGGGCGCGGGCCGAGCGGGCCAGGGTGATGATCTTCTTGTCTTCGGGGTCGAGCTCGACGATGTCACTCATGCCGCCGAGCATAGGCGGCCCCCGCGGCCGCTCAGTGGCCGACCGGGTGGGTCGGACCGGGGTTCGGATTGAGGACCTTGACGAAGGTCTTCGGCCCGGACGGCCTCGCCGTCTCGTGCTCCGCGCGCTCGCGCCAGAACGGGTTGTCGTGCGGCAGGTGGCTGCTCACCCGGCCGTACATCCCGAAGGTCGTCAGGATCACCCCGAAGATGAAGGCGAACAGCACGTTCGACATCCGGAAGTTCAGGATGTTGGCGTCCGGCCGCCCGAGCACCGCCAGGCCGTAGAAGCCGGACAGGACGAACAGCACGCCGACCGCCATGTTCAGGTTGGACGCGAAGTTGCCGCCGACCACCGCCCCCGCCACCAGGATCGCGCCCGCCACGATGGACAGGATGCTCAGCGCCCCGTTGGTCGACAGCCCGGCGATCCGGTCGCCGTGGGTGGCGAGGAAGCCGGGGTGATCGGCCAGCCCCAGGCACCCGAACACGATCAGGAAGATCCCCCCGAGCCCCGCCCCGATCCGCCACACCGTGGCGAGCCGGCTGTTCACGGGCAGTTCGTCTTGCAGCTTCATGGTGACCTCCACCATGGCCTGGCCGGCCTGCCGGCCACGCCGGCCTAGCTGTAGGGATGGCTCCCCTGCATGTGCGGCACCTCGTGCATGTAGAGCGAACCGCACTGCTGGCAGCAGCGCAGCCCGGTGCCCCACTCCTGCTCGGGCCGCGTCTCGGCGTCGTCGGCCAGGCTGCGGCCGCAGAGCGCCGTCGCGGGGTCGCCGTCGCGCACCACGTGCCAGACCTTGACCCCGCCGGTCGCACCCTGCGGGCCGTACTCCGCGCGAAGTTGATGCGTCATGCTGTCCATGGTCGCTCCGCCGGGGCGCGACCGCTACTCGCCGGGCTCCGCCCCGGCCTCCGCGGCCTTGCGGACCGGCGTCGCGACCATCGAGCCGATCCGGTTGCGGCGCCCGGCCGAGGACTCGGCGGTCAGCAGGATGCCGGTCAGCCCGGTGCCGGCGGGCTCGGGCAGCGGGATCTCGCAGGCCGAGCCGGGGATCGGCACCCGGCCGAGGTGCTTGGCCAGCAGGCCGCCGACGGTCTCGACGTCCTCGTCCTCCAGCTCGATGCCGAAGAGCTCGCCCAGGTCCTCCACCAGCAGCCGGGCGGTGATCCGGTACGAGCCGTCGCCGAGGTCCTCCACCGGCGCGATCTCCCGGTCGTACTCGTCGGTGATCTCGCCGACGATCTCCTCCAGGACGTCCTCGATGGTGACCAGGCCGGCCGTGCCGCCGTACTCGTCGATCACGATCGCCACGTGCGAGCGGCGCTGCTGCATCTCGCGCAGCAGGTCGCCGGCCGGCTTGGAGTCCGGGACGAAGACGGCCGGGCGCATCACCGCGCCGACCTCCTCGGACTCCGCCTCCCGGTTGATGTGGGTGCGCCGGACCAGGTCCTTCAGGTAGACGATGCCGACCACGTCGTCCTCGCTGTCCCCGACCACGGGGATCCGCGAGAAGCCCGAGCGCAGCGCCAGGGTGAGCGCCTGCCGGACGGTCTTGTGCCGCTCGATCATCACCAGGTCGGTGCGCGGCACCATCACCTCGCGGACGATGGTGTCGCCCAGCTCGAAGACGGAGTGCACCATCCGGCGCTCCTCGTCCTCGATCAGGTCGTCCTTCTCGGCGAGGTCGACCAGCGCCCGCAGCTCGGCCTCGGAGGCGAACGGCCCCTCCCGGTAGCCCTTGCCCGGGGTCAGCGCGTTGCCGAGCAGGATCAGCAGCCGCGGGATCGGGCCGAGCACCGCGGCCAGCGGCAGCAGCACGAAGGAGGCGGCGGTCGCGGTGGTGAGCGGGTGCTGGCGCCCGATCGTGCGCGGCGAGACCCCCACCGCGACGAAGGACACCAGCACCATCACGCCGAACGCCAGCAGCACGGCCTGCCAGATCGGCTCCACGTTGCGCACGCACACCACGGTGACCAGGACGGCCGCCGCCATCTCGCTGGCCACCCGGATCAGGGTCGCCAGGTTGAGGTAGCGGATCGGGTCGGAGGCGACGGTCAGCAGCCGGGCCGAGCCGCGCCGCCCGGCCCGCACGGCCTCCTCCGCGCGGAACCGGGAGACCCGGGAGATGCCCGCCTCGGCGCACGCGGCCAGCCAGCCGAGGACGACGAGGAGCACGGCACCGAGGATGAAGCTCGTACTTTCACCACTCACAGGGGTTCGGGCTCCGCGCTCAGTGGGTGGTGGGGGCCGGGGAGAGACCACCGAGGCCCCGGCCCGCCCGCCAGTCGTCCAGGATGCGCTTCTGGAGGGCGAACATCTCCTCCTCCTCCTCGGGCTCCTCGTGGTCGTACCCGAGGACGTGCAGCACCCCGTGGACGGTGAGCAGTTGGAGCTCCTCGTCCATCGAGTGCTTGGAGGGGGCCGCCTTGCCCTGCTGCTCGGCGACCTCCGGGCAGAGCACGATGTCGCCGAGCAGGCCCTGCGGCAGCTCCTCGCCCTCCTTGCCGGGGCGCAGCTCGTCCATCGGGAAGGACATCACGTCGGTGGGGCCGGGGAGGTCCATCCACTGGATGTGCAGCTCCTCCATCGCCGCTCCGTCCACCAGGATCACGGACAGTTCGGACTGCGGGTGGATCCGCATCTTGTCCAGGGCGAAGCGGGCGACGTCGAGGATGGCTTCCTCATCGGCGTCCCAACCGGACTCGTTGGCGATGTCGATCGACATGACGGGCTGCGTACTCAGCTTTCGGTGCGATGGGACTGACGGGGTGCGCGGGAGCCGCGCCGCTGGGCCGGCTTGCGGGCGGGCGAGGAGTTCTCCTCGGCCTCCTGCTTGGCGTCCCAGCGTTCGTAGGCGTCCACGATCCGGCCGACCAGCTTGTGGCGGACCACGTCGGTGCTGGTGAGGACGGAGAAGTGGATGTCGGGCACGTCGGCCAGGATGTCCTGGACGACCTTGAGGCCGCTGCGGGTGCCGCCCGGGAGGTCGATCTGGCTGGTGTCGCCGGTGACCACCACCCGGGAGTTGAAACCGAGGCGGGTGAGGAACATCTTCATCTGCTCGGGCGAGGTGTTCTGGGCCTCGTCCAGGATGATGAAGGCGTCGTTGAGGGTGCGGCCGCGCATGTACGCCAGCGGCGCGACCTCGATGGTGCCGGCCGCCATCAGGCGCGGGATGGAGTCCGGGTCCATCATGTCGTGCAGCGCGTCGTACAGCGGGCGCAGGTACGGGTCGATCTTCTCGTAGAGGGTGCCGGGCAGGAAGCCCAGCCGCTCCCCCGCCTCGACGGCCGGGCGGGTCAGGATGATCCGGTTGACCTCCTTGGCCTGGAGGGCCTGGACGGCCTTGGCCATCGCGAGGTAGGTCTTGCCGGTGCCGGCCGGGCCGAGGCCGAAGACGATCGTGTGCTTGTCGATCGCGTCGACGTAGCGCTGCTGGTTGAGGGTCTTGGGGCGGATCGTGCGGCCCCGGTTGGACAGGATGTTCGCGGTGAACACCTGGGACGGCGCCGGGCTGTCCGGGTCCTCCGCGGCACCGCGGAGCATGGCGATGGAGCGCTCCACGGAATCCTCCGTCAAGGGCTGGCCGGTGCGCAGCACCAGCATCATCTCGGTGAAGAGCCGCTGCACGAGGGCGACCTCGGCGCGCGCTCCGGTGGCGGTCACCTCGTTGCCGCGGACGTGGATGTCGGCGGCGGGGAAGCCCTGCTCGATCACGCGCAGCAGCGAGTCCGCCGTGCCGAGCAGGGTGACCATCGGGTGCTTCTCGGGGATGACGATCCGGGCGCTGACGCGACCGTCGCCGGCCGGTTCGGGGCGCGACTGTCCGTTCGTACGGGTCTGCGATGTGTCACTCATAGGTCGGCGCTGGGCCTGCCTCATCCCATCCGTGGTGTCGTGTGCCGATCGGTCTCTCCGGGGCACCAGGGTACGCCGCGCACGTGGTCGCCGCGGCGGGCGGCGGGGCCGCACCCGACGATGCTGCGGCAGATCGGGGGGCGGCGCGAGCGCTTTTCACGGGGTGCGGGCCGGGTTCACGGCTGGCGCCGGACGGGGACGGGCACCCGGGTGAGGTCGGCGGCGATCACCAGCTCGCCGTCGAAGTGCTTGCGGGCGTCGGCCAGGTGCTGGCCGAGGTCCGGGTAGCGCTGGGAGAAGTGGGTCAGCACCAGGGTGCGCACACCGGCCTCGGCGGCGGCCTTGGCGGCCTGCCCGGCGGTGAGGTGGCCGTGCTCCTCGGCGAGCCGGGTGTCGGCGTCGGTGAAGGTCGACTCGGCGACCAACAGGTCGGCGCCCTCGGCGAGTTCGTACACGCCGTCGCAGAGCCGGGTGTCCATCACGAAGGCGAAGCGCTGGCCCGGCCGGGGGTCGCTGACCTCCTCCAGGGTGACCCGCCGGCCGTCCGCCTCGATCGCCCCCTCGTGCTGGAGGCGCCCGACCGCGGGGCCGAAGACGCCCAGCGCGGCGAGGCGTTCGGGCACCAGGCGGCGGCCGTCCGGCTCGGACAGCCGGTAGCCGAAGGACTCCACGGGGTGGGACAGCCGCACGGCGTCCAGCGCGAAGCGGGCACCGGGCGCGGGCAGCGGGCCCGGCTCGTCGATCGGCCGGGGCCGCAGGACGGCCGTCTCGTGGTAGGCGGTGGCGTGCCGCAGCCGCTCGAAGTAGACCTCGCCGGAGGCCGGGAAGTAGACGTCCACCGGGTGGGGGACGCGGTCCAGGTTGATCCGCTGGATCACCCCGGCGAGACCCAGGCAGTGGTCGCCGTGGAAGTGCGTCACGGCGATCCGGGTGACCTGGGTGGCCGAGACGCCGGCCAGCAGCATCTGCCGCTGGGTGCCCTCGCCGGGGTCGAACAGCAGGCCCTCGCCGTCCCAGCGGAGCAGGTAGCCGTTGTGGTTGCGGTGCCGGGTGGGCACCTGGCTGGCGGTGCCGAGGACGACGAGTTCGCGCTGTGACACGTAGGTCAGACCATGTTCTCGGTCATCGGCTTGCCGCCGAGCACGTGGACGTGGGCGTGGAAGATCGTCTGGCCGGCGCCGGCACCGGTGTTGAAGATCAGCCGGTAGTCCTCGACGCCCTCGTCCGTGGCCACCGCGCCCGCCTCGGCGAGGAGTTCACCGGCGATCTCCGGCTCGGCGGCGGCCAGCGCGGCGGCGTTCGGGTAGTGGACGTGCGGGATGACCAGGACGTGCAGCGGCGCCTTGGGGGCGATGTCGCGGAAGGCGAGGACGCGCTCGGTCTTGCGCACCACGGTCGCCGGGATCTCGCCCGCGACGATCTTGCAGAACAGGCAGTCGGGCTGCGGCTCGCCGGCCATCGGCTTCTCCTCGGTTCGTGTCTGGTCTGGGGCCGTACGGGCGCAGCCTAGCGGGAAGTCGGCCCGGCCGACCTCCCGTTCGGCTGCTCTCCCGCCCGCCGGGGCGGCGGGGGCGCGCCCTACGCCCAGGGCATCGGCGGGGCCGTGCGGGGCGGGGCCGCGGCGAGTGCGGCGAGGGCGATCCGGACGCCCTCGGCCAGCTGCGGGTCCTCGCCGGCGGCCCACTGGTGCGGGGCCATCGGCACCTCGACGTCCGGGTCGACGCCGTGGTTCTCCACGCCCCAGCCGTAGTTCTCCAGCCAGTACGCGTACTTGGGCTGGGTGACCAGGGTGCCGTCGACCAGGTGGTAGCGGCTGTCGATGCCGATCACCCCGCCCCAGGTGCGGGTGCCGACCACCGGGCCGATGCCGAGCGTCTGGATGACGGCGTTGACGACGTCGCCGTCCGAGCCGGAGAACTCGTTGGCGAGCGCGACGACCGGCCCGCGCGGGGCGTCGAGGGGGTAGGGCACCGGGTGGTCGGTGTCGCGGATGGCGTTCCAGCCGACGATCCGGCGGGCGAGCTTCTCGATCACCAGCTGCGAGGTGTGGCCGCCTCGGTTCTCCCGGACGTCGACGATCACGCCGTCCCTGGCCAGTTCCACGGCCAGGTCGCGGTGGATCTGGGCCCAGCCGGCCGACTGCATGTCGGGGATGTGCAGGTAGCCGAGCCGGCCGCCGGACAGCTCGCGCACCGCGGCCCGCCGCCCGGCCACCCAGTCGTGGTAGCGCAGCGGCTCCTCGTCGGCGATCGGGACGACCACCGGGTGGCGCCGGTCGGTGCCGTCCTTGCCGGCCACGGTCAGCTCGACCGGCTGCCCGGCGGTGCCGGCCAGCAGCGGGGCCGGGCCGGTGACCGGGTCCACCGGGCGGCCGTTGACGGCGAGGACCGCGTCGCCCGGGCGGATCGCGGCGCCGGGCGCGGCCAGCGGCGAGCGGGCCCGGGGGTCGGAGGACTCTCCGGGCAGGATGCGGGCGATCCGCCACCGGTCGCCGTCCTTGGCGAGGTCCGCGCCGAGCAGGCCCTGGCGCCGGGCCGGCTCGGTGTACCGGCCGTACGGGATGACGTAGGCGTGCGAGGTGCCGAGTTCGCCGTGCACCTCCCAGAGCAGGTCGACCAGGTCGTCGTGCGAACCGAGGCGTTCCACGAGCGGCCGGTAGCGGTCCAGCACGCCGGCCCAGTCGACGCCGCCGAGGTCGGGGCGCCAGAAGTTGTCGCGCATCAGGCGGCCGTTCTCGGCGTACATCTGCCGCCACTCGGCGGCCGGGTCGACGGTGACCCGCAGCCGGGCCAGGTCGACGCCCACCTCGTCGTCCTCGCCGCCCGCCTTGTGCTCGGCCGGGACGATCCGCAGTTCGCCCCCGTCCAGCACGGCCACCCGGGTGCCGTCCCCGCTGACCGCGAAGCCGTCCACGCCGTGCACCAGTTGCTCGACACGGCGCTTCTTCAGGTCGAAGCGCTCCAGCACCGGCCGGGGCCGCTCGTCCTCGGGCGAGGCCGCCTCGTCGCCGAGTTCGCCGAGCAGCGGGGCGCGGGTCCACAGCACGCCGTCCTTGGCGGCCCTGAGCGCGTCGAACCGGCCGCCCTCGACCGGGAACGGGACGATCCGGTCCGCGATGCCGTCCAGGTCGACCCTGGTCACCGGCGCGGCGTCGCCGGCGGCCTCCTCGCCGTCCGCCCTCCTGCCGCGCGGCTCGTCCTCCTCCCCGCCGAGCGGGCGCCCGGCCCGCTGCGGCCCGAACGGGGACGGCGTGTCGGCGGCCAGCGTGATCAGGTACGGGCGGCAGCCGTTGGGGAACGACAGGTCGAAGACGTGCGAGTCGTAGACCGGGTCGAGGTTGCGCACCGACAGGAACGCCAGGTAGCGGCCGTCCGCGGTGAAGGCCGGCGAGGTGTCGATGAAGCGCTCCTGGGTGACCTCGCCGACCGTCCGGGCCACCAGGTCGGCCAGCACGATCTGGCGCAGCGAGTACGGGCCCAGCCGGTGCACCGGCCGCGACCAGGCCAGCCAGGCCGAGTCCGGGCTGAAGGCCAGCCCGCTGACCTCGCCGTCGGCGCTGCGGTCCAGCTCGTGCACGGCGCCGTCGGCGAGCGCGACCAGCAGGACCCGGCCGTCGTGCACGCCGAGCGCGGCCTGCTTGCCGTCCGGGGACACCGCCAGGGAGTTGACCCGGCCGATCCGCCCGGCGGCCAGCCGGCGGCGCTCGGCGCCCTGCGCGTCGGGGGCGAGCTCCAGGGCGTCCTCGCCCTCGGCGTCGGACACCCACAGCACGCCCTGGGCGCCGTCCTCGCCCGGCACCACCCGGGCCAGCCGCCCACGCACCCCCGGGGTCTCGTCCAGCACCCGGGCCGGGCCCTCGCGGTGGGTCAGCCAGTGCACGTCGCCGCGCACCACCACGGCGCCGGCCCGGCCGGTGCGGTCGGGGGCGGCGGACTCCAGCCAGTGCGCGGCGTGCACCGGGCGGGGGCGGCGGCCGCTGCGCGGGCCGGCCAGCCGGATGTCGAGGCGGCGGGGCGCGGCTCCCGCCAGGTCGTCCAGCAGCCAGACGTCGCCGGCCCGGTGGAACACCGTCCGGGTGCCGTCGGTGCCGGCGTTGCGGGCGTAGAAGCCGTCCGGGTCGGTGGTGTGGCGGCGCAGGTCGGAGCCGTCCGGGAGGCTGGAGTAGAGCTCGCCGACGCCCTCGTGGTCGGAGAGGAAGGCGATCCGGTCCCCCACCCACAGCGGCGAGTCGAGCTGGCCGTCCAACTGCTCGTGGACGCGGACGAATTCGTCCCGCCCGATCCACAACTTGCCCGCCCGGCCGCCCCGGTAGCGCTTCCACCAGGCCGGCTCGCGGTTGTTGACGGTGCCCAGCAGCACGCGGTCGCCGCCCGGCTCGAAGGCGAGCCCGCCGACCGGCCCGTACGGCAGCCGCACCGACTCGCCGCCGTCCAGCGGCACGGCGTGCGCCCAGCTGCGGCGCAGGGTCGCCTCGCCGGCGGTGGTCAGGGCGATCGGGCGCCCGTCGGCCGTCCAGCCCCGCACCTCGGTCTGCTCGCTGCCCCAGTGGGTGAGCCGCCGGGACGGCCCGCCGTCCACCGGCACCACGTGCACCTCGGGCGCGCCGTCCCGGGTGGAGGTGAAGGCGATGTGCCGCCCGTCGGGGGCGAACCGGGGGTGCCGGACGGGCACGTGATCGGCCGTCAGCCGCCAGGCCCGGCCACCGTCCAGCGGGGCCAGCCAGACGTCGTCCTCGGCGACGAAGGTGACCAGGTCACCGTGCAGATGGGGGTGGCGCAGGTAGGCGCCCGCGGAGGTGCTCAGGGGTTCCGTCACGCGGTCAGCGTAGGCACGTGCGCGCACGGCGCGGGCCGGTTCGGGCAGACTCCGACCGCACGGGCGGGCCGGCTACGACCAGCGGCCGGTGCGCCCCAGCAGCAGGGCGCCGGCGGCCACCCCGGCGGTGGAGGTGCGCAGCACCGAGGGGCCCAGCCGGTACGGCCCGGCGCCCGCCTCGGCGAACGCGGCCAGCTCCTCCGGGGAGACCCCGCCCTCCGGGCCGACCACCAGCACCACGTCCCCGGCCGCGGGCAGCGCGGCCAGCGACAGCGGCTCGGCGCCCTCCTCGTGCAGCACGGCGGCGAACGCGGCCCCGGCCAGCAGCGGCGCCAGCTGCCGGGTGGTCGCCGGCTCGCGCACCTCGGGGAAGCGCAGCCGGCGGGACTGCTTGCCGGCCTCCCGGGCGGTGGCCCGCCACTTGGCGAGCGCCTTGGCGCCCCGGTCGCCCTTCCACTGCGTGATGCAGCGCGAGGCGGCCCACGGGACGATCACGTCCACGCCGACCTCGGTCATGGTCTCCACCGCGAGCTCGCCGCGGTCGCCCTTGGGCAGCGCCTGGACGACGACGATCCGCGGCGCCGGCTCGGGCTCCCGGCGGACGGCGGCCACCGTGACGTCGATCGCGTCCTTGCCGAGCACCGCGGCGACCGTCCCGTCCACCCCGAGGCCCAGCCCGTCGGCGAGGGTCACCGCCTCGCCCGCCGCCAGCCGCTTCACCGCGGCCGCGTGCCGCCCCTCCGGCCCGTCGAGGCGCACCACGGAGCCGGGCGCGGCGGCGGCGATCCGCTCGGTCTCGACGACGAAGACGGGGGCGGTCATGCGGGGAACCTCCGGGGGGGTGGGGCGGATCGGGAACGCGAAAGGGGCGCCGGGCAGAACCCGGCACCCCCGCGCGGACGGCCAGGGCCCTAGGGCCTAGCGGCCGTTGAACGCGTCCTTGAGGCGCGAGAACAGGCCCTGCTGGCCCGGCGCGAACTGGCCGGACGGCCGCTCCTCGCCGCGCAGCACCGCGAGCCGGCGCAGCAGCTCCTCCTGCTCGGGGTCGAGCTTGGTGGGCGTCTGCACCTCGACGTGCACTATCAGGTCGCCCCGGCCGCCGCCGCGCAGGTGCGTGATGCCGCGGCCGTGCAGCGGGATCGACTGGCCGGACTGGGTGCCGGGCCGGATGTCGACCTCCTCCAGCCCGTCCAGGGTCTGCAGCGGCACCTGGGTGCCGAGGGACGCGGCCGTCATCGGGATGGTGACGGTGCAGTGCAGGTCGTCCCCGCGCCGCTGGAAGACGGTGTGGGTGGTCTCGGCGATCTCGACGTACAGGTCGCCGGCCGGGCCGCCGCCGGGGCCGACCTCGCCCTCGCCGGCCAGCTGGATCCGGGTGCCGTTGTCGACACCGGCCGGGATCTTGACGGTCAGGGTGCGCCGGGCGCGGACCCTGCCGTCGCCGGCGCACTCCGGGCACGGGGTCGGCACGACGGTGCCGAAGCCCTGGCACTGCGGGCAGGGACGGGAGGTCATGACCTGGCCCAGGAACGACCGGGTGACCTGGGAGACCTCGCCCCTGCCGCGACACATGTCGCAGGTCTGCGCGGAGGTGCCGGGGGCCGCGCCCTCGCCGCTGCACGTGGTGCAGGTGACGGCGGTGTCGACCTGGAGTTCCTTGGTGGTGCCGAAGGCGGCCTCCTCCAGGGTGATCTCCAGCCGGATCATGGCGTCCTGGCCGCGGCGGGTGCGCGAGCGCGGGCCGCGCTGGCCGGCCGCGGCGCCGAAGAAGGCGTCCATGATGTCGGAGAAGCCGAAGCCGGCCGCCCCCGCGCCGAAGCCGCCCGCGCCCCCGCCGCCCGGCGAGAGCGGGTCACCTCCGAGGTCGTAGACCTGGCGCTTCTGCGGGTCGGAGAGCACCTCGTAAGCGGCGTTGATCTCCTTGAACCGCTCCTGCGTCTTCGGGTCCGGGTTGACGTCCGGGTGCAGTTCGCGTGCCAGGCGCCGGAAGGCCTTCTTGATCTCGTCCTGCCCCGCATCCCGTCGGACGCCGAGTACCGCGTAGTAGTCCGTGGCCACCAAATGCTCCGCTTGTTCCGCCTGTAGTAGTGCTGCGACTGGACACCGCCGTCAGAGGTTCCGACGGCGGCCTGTGCTACGACTCGGCCAGGATCTGGCCCACGTACCGCGCCACCGCACGCACCGCCCCCATTGTGCCCGGATAGTCCATCCGGGTCGGACCGATCACACCCAGTTTGGCCACGCTCTCGTCGCCCGAACCGTAGCCGACCGACACCACCGAGGTGGAATTCAGCCCCTCGTAGGCGATCTCCCGCCCGATCCGGACCGTCATCGCGGCGTCCGCCGTCTCACCCAGGAGGCGGAGCAGGACGACCTGCTCCTCCAGGGCTTCCAGCACCGGCTGGATGGTCAGGGGGAAGTCGTGCCCGAAGCGGGTCAGGTTGGCCGTGCCGGCCAGCATGATCCGCTCCTCGTTCTGCTCGGCGAGCGCTTCGAACAGCGTCGCCAGGACCGTGCTGACGGTCGGGCGGTCCGGCGGCTCGAAACCCGCCGGGAGCTCCTCCAGGAACCCCGGCACGTCCGGCAGCCGCTGGCCGACGGCCCGCGCGTTGATCCGGGCCCGCAGGTCCGCCAGGACCGTCTCGCCGACCGGGCCCGGGCAGTCGACCATCCGCTGCTCGACCCGGCCGGTGTTGGTGATCAGGACCAGCATCACCTTGGTCGGGGCCAGCGCCACCAGCTCGATGTGCCGGACGGTGGACCGCGACAGCGAGGGGTACTGCACCACCGCGACCTGCCGGGTGAGCTGGGCGAGCAGCCGCACCGTCCGCATGACCACGTCGTCCAGGTCGACGGCGCCGTCCAGGAAGTGCCGGATCGCCCGGCGCTCGGGGGCGCTCATCGGCTTGACCTCGGCGAGCTTGTCGACGAACAGGCGGTACCCCTTGTCGGTGGGGATGCGCCCGGCGCTGGTGTGCGGCTGGTGGATGTAGCCCTCCTCCTCCAGCGCCGCCATGTCGTTGCGGACGGTCGCCGGGGAGACTCCGAGGTTGTGCCGCTCCACCAGGGCCTTGGAGCCGACCGGCTCCTCGGTGCCCACGTAGTCCTGGACGATCGCGCGGAGCACGGCGAGCTTGCGGTCGTCCAGCTGGCGAACCTCACCGGCCATGGGGCACACACCTCCGTCTTCGCACGTTGTCCGTTCGTGTCACGCATGCTGCTGCCCGCTCCGGGAGGATCCCGGCTCCGGCACCCGCTTTGGCACTCTGAACCTGCGAGTGCCAAAACCGTACCTGCCAGTGTAAGGCCCGGGCCCAACGGCAGGAACGGCCCGGCCGGAGTGATCCTGCCCGCAGTTCCCGGCGCGGGGGTGGTGCCGCGGGGCCGTCCGGGTGGCAGCATCGAAGACGACGGCGAATGGAGGAGCAAGCAATGTCGAGCTCGGGCCAGCACACCCGTTTCGCGCCCGACCGCGGTCTGACCGGCCGCATGGTCGTGACGATGTTCGTGATCGGGCTGCTGTACGTCGGTTTCACCGGTCTGCTGATCGTGCTGCTGCGCGGCGCCTGGCCACTGATCGTCCTGATCTCCGGCGGGCTGTTCGTGGCCCAGTTCTGGTTCAGCGACAAGATCACCGAACGGGCGATGGGCGCCCACCAGGTGACCCCTGAGCAGTACCCGCAACTGCACGGCACCATCGACCGGCTCTGCGCGCTGGCCGACATGCCCAAACCCCGGGTGGCGGTCGCCGACAACGACATGCCGAACGCCTTCGCCACCGGCCGCAACCCGCAGAACGCCGTGGTGTGCGTCACCACCGGCCTGCTGCGCCGGCTGGAGCCCGAGGAACTGGAGGGCGTCCTCGCCCACGAGCTGTCCCACGTCGCCCACCGGGACGTCGCGGTGATGACCATCGCCGGCTTCCTCGGCGTCCTCGCCGGGGCCATGACCCGGATCGCCATGTACGGCGGGTTCATGGGCGGCAACCGCAACAACAACGACCAGAACGCGGCCATCGTCGCCCTGATCATCCCGCTGGTGTCGATGGTCGTCTACGCCATCAGCTTCCTGCTCACCCGGCTCCTGTCCCGCTACCGGGAACTCGCCGCCGACCGCGCCGCCGCCCAGCTCACCGGCCGGCCCAGCGCCCTCGCCTCCGCGCTCACCAAGGTCACCGGCCAGATCGCCGCCATCCCCAGCAAGGACCTGCGCCAGGCGCAGCCCTACAACGCCTTCTACTTCGCCCCCGCGCTGAGCGCCCGGGAGACCGCCTCGCAGCTGTTCTCCACCCACCCGACGCTGGAGAAGCGCCTGGAGCAGCTGGCGAAGATCTCCGAACAGCTCGGCCGCTGAGGCCCCGCCCCCCTGCCGCCCTCCCGACTCCCTCCTCCGAAAGGACCGCCGTGGGAATCCTGGACACCCTGTTCGGGCGCACCAAGCCCGTCAAGCCCGACCTCGACCAGCTGTTCGGCGTCCCGTCCGCCGCCCTCACCCTGGAGGCCGCGGCCGGGTTCACCCCCACCGGGCTCGGCTCGGTCTGCTTCGCCGCCGTCGAGGGCGCGGCCTTCGGCCAGGTCGAACAGCAGGTGCGGGCACTGCTCGACGCCGACACCGAGCGCGGCGGCGTCCCGGTGGAGGCCTCCAAGGACGGCTACGGCTACTCCTGGCTGCTCGCCCGGCACACCCCCGAGGAACTGCCGGACCTGGTCAACGACCTGCACGCGGTCAACAGCGAGCTGGAGGCGAACGGCTTCGGGCCGCAGCTGCTCTGCTCGCTGGTCGGCTTCCGCAACCCGGACGGGCAGTCGCTGGCCCTGGTCTACCTCTACAAGCGCGGCACCTTCTACCCCTTCGCCCCGATGCCCGGCGGCGGGGAGCGGCGCAACAGCCCGCTGGAGCTCCAGGTCAACGCGATGCTCGGGAACGACCTGCGGCTGGAGAAGGACCTCAGCCGCTGGTTCCCGGTCTGGGGCGCGCCGGGCCTCTGACGGTCCGTCCGTATAGTCGCTTTCATGCGCAGCCGCCAGTACGGACCCGACCTGACCCCGCCGTGGAAGAAGCAGCAGCCCGCCCCGGAGGTGACCGCCGAACGGGACCTGGTGGTGGAGGAGGCAGCCACCGGCTTCTGCGGCGCGGTGGTGCGCTGCGAGAAGACCGCCGAGGGCTTCACCGTCACCCTGGAGGACCGATTCGGCAAGCTCCGGGTGTTCCCGCTGGTGCCGCGCGGCTTCCTGCTGGAGGGCCGGACGGTCACCCTGGTGCGCCCGGCCGGCCCCGCCCCCTCCCGTACGCCGGGCCGCACCGCCTCCGGCTCGGTCGCCGTTCCCGGCGCCCGGGCCCGGGTCGCCCGCGAGTCGCGGATCTACGTCGAGGGCCGGCACGACGCCGAACTGGTCGAGCGGGTCTGGGGCGACGACCTGCGGATCGAGGGCGTGGTCGTCGAGTACCTGGAGGGCGTGGACGACCTGCCCGCGATCGTCGCCGACTTCGCCCCCGGCCCGGGGCGGCGCCTCGGCGTCCTGGTCGACCACCTGCTCCCCGGCACCAAGGAGCACCGCATCGCCGCCCAGGTCACCGGCGACGCCGTCCTGGTCGTCGGCCACCCCTACATCGACATCTGGCAGGCCGTGAAGCCCGCCTCCGTCGGCATCGCCGGCTGGCCCGCCGTCCCGCGCGGCGAGGAGTGGAAGGAGGGCGTCTGCCGCCGCCTCGGCTGGCCGGTGAACACCCCCGCCGCCTGGAAGCGGATCCTCTCCACGGTGGACAGCTACAAGGACCTGGAGCCGGAACTGCTGGGCAAGGTCGAGGAGTTGATCGACTTCGTGACGGTTCCGGAGTGAGGCCGATCAGACGTACTGCTGAAAGTCCGTGGTGTCCAGATCGATCTCAAGCAGGCTGACGGGGGCGGGCTCGCCGAACTTGCTGGTCCGCTCGGACATGTACCTCGGGAGGCCGGACCCGGGATCCCTACCCAACTCGGTCAGCAGCACGCAGACCCCCTTGATCGGGTCCACGATCAGGTACGCGGGGACGGAGCCCTCGGCGTAGAGCTCCCGCTTGGTCCGGTAATCACGATCGACACTGGTCTTCGACACCACCTCGACCACCAGGGTGACGGCGGGCGACGGCAGCAGTCGTCCGTGCTCCTGGACCGCCCCGCGTTCGAAGACGACCAGGTCGGGCTGGGGTTCGCTCGCCTGGCCGGGGATCCCCAGGTCCTGGGTCGTGAGTGGACGCCACCGACCGTACGGAAGCTGGTGCTGGATCGCCAGGACGATGAGATCGTGGACCGTGTCAGGCCCCGCCGTCATCACGATTTCCCCCCTGATGAGTTCGGCCTTGACGCCCTCCGGCACCTCCAGGTTCTCGAAGATCCCGGTCATCCGATCATCGCTGGCGGTCATCGCACGCTCCCTCCGACGGCTGAGGCCCACGCTAACGAATGTCAGTCCACCAGGTCACGTACGACCGCGTCGGCGAGCAGCCGGCCCTGGAGGGTGAGGACCGCGCGGCCCTGGGCGTACGGCTCGGCGGCGAGGAGGCCGTCGGCGAGGTGGCGGGCGGCGGCGTGGCGGCCGGTGTCGGTGAGGAGGGTGAGCGGGATGCCCTCGGCGAGGCGCAGTTCCAGCAGGATGCGCTCGACCCGGCGGTCCTCCTCGGCGAGCACCTCGCGGCCCAGGGCCGGGGTGCGGCCCTCGGCGAGGGCCTGGGCGTAGGCGGCGGGGTGCTTGGCGTTCCACCAGCGGACGCCGCCGACGTGGCTGTGCGCGCCCGGGCCTGCGCCCCACCAGTCGGCGCCGGTCCAGTACAGCTCGTTGTGGCGGCAGCGGCCCTCCGGGGTGGTGGCCCAGTTGGAGACCTCGTACCAGGTGTAGCCGGCGGCGCTGAGGGCCTGTTCGGCGATGAGGTAGCGGTCGGCGTGCACGTCGTCGTCGATCATCGGCAGTTCGCCGCGCTTGACCCGGGCGGCGAGCTTGGTGCCGTCCTCGACGATCAGGGAGTACGCCGAGACGTGGTCGGGCCCGGCGCCGATGGCGGCGTCCAGGGAGGCGCGCCAGTCGTCGTCGGACTCGCCGGGGGTGCCGTAGATGAGGTCCAGGTTGACGTGGTCGAAGCCGGCGGCGCGGGCCTCGGCGACGCAGGCCTCGGGGCGGCCCGGGGTGTGGTGGCGGTCGAGCAGCTTCAGGACGTGCGGGCGGGCGCTCTGCATGCCGAAGGAGACCCGGTTGTAGCCGCCCTCGCGCAGTTCGGCCAGGTAGGCCGGGTCGACGGACTCCGGGTTGGCCTCGGTGGTGACCTCGGCACCCTCGGCGAGCCCGAACTCCTCGCGCAGCGCGGCGAGCATCTTCACCAGGTCGCGGGCGGGCAGCAGGGTGGGGGTGCCGCCGCCGAGGAAGACGGTCTGCACCGGCAGGTCGACCGGGCCGAGGACCCGTCGGGCCAGCCGGATCTCGGCGACCACGTTGTCCGCGTAGGTCTCCTGGGAGGCGACCGCCCCGGAGGAGCGCAGCTCGGTGGCGGTGTAGGTGTTGAAGTCGCAGTAGCCGCAGCGGCTGGCGCAGTAGGGCACGTGCAGGTAGAAGCCGAACGGCCGCTGCCCGAGACCGGTGCGGGCGGATGCGGGCAGGGAACCGTCGGACGGCACCGGTTCGCCGTCGGGGAGTGCGGAGGGCATGACCCCATTGTCCCGTACGGCTCACCCGAACCGGCGAGCCGTACGGGGTCGGGGCCGATCAGGCCTCGTTGGCGCCCGCGTACATCGCGGTGACGGCGTCCGCGTAGGTCCGCTCGACCACCGGGCGCTTGATCTTCAGGCTCGGGGTGAGCTCGCCGTGCTCGATGTCGAGGTCGCGCGGCAGCAGGTGGAACTTCTTGATCGTCTGCCAGCGCTGGAGGTCGGCGTTGAGCCGCTTGACGAAGCCCTCGATCAGCTGGTGCACCTGCGGGTCGGCGACCACCTCGGCGTAGGACTTGTCCTTCAGCCCGTGCTCGGCGGCCCACGGCATGATGACCGCCTCGTCCAGGCCGATCAGCGCGGTGCAGAAGTTGCGGCCGTTGCCGATCACGAGGATGTTGCTGACGAACGGGCAGACCGCCTTGAACCTGCCCTCGACCTCGCTGGGCGCGACGTACTTGCCGCCGGAGGTCTTGAACAGGTCCTTCTTGCGGTCGGTGATCCGCAGGAAGCCGTCGGGGCCGAGCTCGCCGATGTCCTCGGTGTGGAACCAGCCGTCGGCCTCCAGCACCTCGGCGGTCTTCTCGGGCAGGTCGTGGTAGCCGCGCATGACGCCGGGGCCGCGCAGCAGGATCTCGCCGTCCTCGGCGATCCGGACCTCGGTGCCGGGCAGCGGGCGGCCCACGGTGCCGATCCGGACGTCCTCCTCACGGTTGACGCAGGAGCCGGCGCTGGTCTCGCTGAGGCCGTAGCCCTCCAGGATCGGCACGCCTGCGCCGAGGAAGAAGTAGCCGATCTCGGGCGCGAGCGCGGCGCTGCCGGAGACGGCGCCGCGCAGCCGGCCGCCGAAGGCCGCGCGGATCTTGGCGTAGACCAGCTTGTCGGCCAGGCCGTGCTGGAGCCTGAGGCCCAGCGGGGCGGTACCGGCGCCGGTGGCGATCCGGCTCTCCTGGACGGCGCGGGCGTGCTCGCGGGCGACCTTGGCGGCCCACCGGAAGATCTTGTACTTGGCGCCGCCCTCGGCCCGGGCCCGGCCGGCGATGCCGTTGTAGACCTTCTCGAAGATGCGCGGCGCCGAGGCCATCACGGTCGGCCGGATGACCGGCAGGTTGTGGATGATCCGGTCGACCCGGCCGTCCACGGCCATCACGTGGCCGGTGGCGATCTGGCCGGAGATCAGCGTCTTGCCGAACACGTGCGACAGCGGCAGCCACATGAACTGGACGTCGTCGGAGCGCAGCAGTCCGCTGGCCTCCTGGGCCCGGGCCTCGTACGCCCAGCAGTCGTGCACCAGGCGCACGCCCTTGGGGCGGCCGGTGGTGCCGGAGGTGTAGATGAGGGTGGCCAGCTGTTCCTTGTCGAGCGCGGCGACGGCCTTCTCGACCGCGTCCGGGTGCTGCTCCAGGTACTCGGCGCCGCGCTGCTCCAGCTCGGCGAGGGTGAGCACCGTGAGGGCGTTCAGGCCGTCGGCCCCGGGGGTACTGGCCTGTGGGACGTCGGCCTCGGGGGTATCGGCCTCGGGGGCGTCGAAGAGGATGACGGTCCGCAGCTCGGGCAGCTGTCCGAGCTGTCCGACGGCCTTGGCGAGTTGGGCGGAGTTCTCCGCGAACAGCGCCCTGGAACCGGAGTTGGAGAGGATGAACGCGGTCTCATCGGCGTTGGTGCTGGGATAGACGGTCGTCGTGGCGGCACCCGCGCACATGTTCCCGAGGTCGGCGATGATCCATTCGAGCCGGGTGGAGGAGGCGAGCGCCACCCGGTCCTCCGGCTGGATGCCGAGCGCCATCAGGCCGGCGGCCACCGCCTTGACCCGGGCCGCGGTCTGCGCCCAGGTGAGCGAGCGCCACTGCTCGGCGCCGGGGGCGCTGTCCGCGGCGTGCTCGTCGACCGGGGCCGGGTAGCGGTAGGCCTCGGCGTTCGGGGTGGCGGCGACCCGCTCCAGGAAGAGGTGGGCGACGGAGGCGGGACGCCCGGCGACCAAGTCGGCACTGCCGGAGTCGATCAGGGACTGCGCGGAACTCAACGAGGACCTCCGGGGGCGGGTGGCCGTCTGAGGGATGGTTTCGGCGCCCGTGGGGGGCGGCCGCCGGGCCCCCTGTCAACCCGGGCGATACCGGCGAGTAACAAGGGGGCAATCAGCAGCCTAGGGGGAAACCGGTCATTCCGTAAGAGGGCGGGGCCCGGCCGGCACACCGCCGCGCCGCCGGTGCCCGACGACGACTCCGCCCGCGCCCCGGTGAACCCGTGCAATCGGGCCCGCCGTACGGTTCGGCAAAGGACTGGGCAAACCTACGATCCACAACTCGTGAATCGCCTGTACGAGTCCACCAAAGAACGAGAATCGGGATGCGAATCCACCCGTCGACGACAAGAGTGTGCCAGTGCTGATCAGACTTCTCAGGGCGTACCTGCGCCCGTACTCCCGACCGATCGCGCTGCTCGTGGGGCTCCAACTGGTGTCCACCCTGGCGGCGCTCTACCTGCCGACGCTCAACGCCGACATCATCGACGACGGCGTGGTCAAGGGCGACACCGGCTACATCCTGCAGGTGGGCGGGGTGATGATCGGCATCACCCTGGTCCAGGCGCTCTGCTCGATCGGCGCCGTCTACTACGGCTCCAAGACCGCCATGGCCTTCGGCCGGGACGTCCGCGCCGCCGTCTTCGACCGGGTGCAGAGCTTCTCCGCCCGCGAGGTCGGCCAGTTCGGCGCCCCCTCGCTGATCACCCGCACCACCAACGACGTCCAACAGGTCCAGATGCTGGCCCTGATGAGCTTCACGCTCATGGTGGCCGCCCCCATCATGTGCGTCGGCGGCATCATCATGGCCCTCAACCAGGACGTGCCGCTGTCCGGCCTGCTGCTCGCGGTCATCCCGCTGCTCGGCGCCGTCGTCGTCCTCCTCGTCCGCTCGCTGCGCCCCAAGTTCCGCAGCATGCAGACCCGGATCGACACGGTGAACCGGGTCCTGCGCGAGCAGATCACCGGCATCCGGGTCATCCGCGCCTTCGTCAAGGACGACCACGAGCAGGCCCGCTTCGCCAAGGCCAACGGGGACCTCACCGACACCGCCCTCCAGGTCGGCCGGCTGATGTCGTTCATGTTCCCGGCCGTGATGCTGGTCGTGAACGTCTCCAGCGTCGCCGTGCTCTGGTTCGGCGCCCACCGGATCGACAACGGCGGCATGCAGATCGGCGCGCTCACCGCCTTCCTCTCCTACCTGATGCAGATCCTCATGAGCGTCATGATGGCCACCTTCATGTTCATGATGGTGCCGCGCGCCGAGGTCTGCGCCGAGCGCATCGAGGAGGTCCTCGGCACCTCCTCCAGCGTCGTCCCGCCCGCCGCGCCGATCACCGAGGTGCTGCGCCGCGGCAACCTGGAACTGCGCGACGTCGACTTCCGCTACCCCGGCGCCGAGGCCTCGGTGCTGCGCGGCATCGCCATCACCGCCCGCCCCGGCGAGACCACCGCCGTCATCGGCTCCACCGGCAGCGGCAAGTCCACCCTGCTCGGGCTCGTACCCCGGCTGTTCGACGCCACCTCCGGCCAGGTCCTGCTCGACGGCGTCGACGTGCGCGAACTCGCCCCCGAGGCGATCGCCGAGAGCGTCGGCCTCGTCCCGCAGAAGCCCTACCTGTTCTCCGGCACCGTCGCCAGCAACCTCCGCTACGGCCGGCCCGACGCCACCGACGAGGAACTCTGGCACGCCCTGGAGATCGCCCAGGCCAAGGACTTCGTCGCGGAACTGCCCGAAGGCCTGGACGCCCCGATCGCCCAGGGCGGCGGCAACGTCTCCGGCGGCCAGCGCCAGCGCCTGGCCATCGCCCGGGCCCTGGTCCGCCAGCCCGACGTCTACCTGTTCGACGACTCCTTCTCGGCGCTCGACTACGCCACCGACGCCAGGCTGCGCAAGGCCCTCGCCCGCGAGACCTCCGACGCCACCGTGCTGATCGTCGCCCAGCGCGTCTCCACCATCCGCGACGCCGACCGGATCATCGTCCTCGACGAAGGCGCGGTCGTCGGCACCGGCACCCACCACGAACTGATGGCCGACAACCCGACGTACCGGGAGATCGTGCTCTCCCAGCTCACCGAGCAGGAGGCGGCGTGACCACCCCCGGCAAGCCCGACGCGGACACCAGGACCGCGGACACCGAGACCACGGACACCAGAACCGTGGACCCCGAGGTCGCTGACCCCGCGAAGCCCGACCCGGACACCAAGGCCGCGGACCCCGCCGACGAACTGCCCAGCGACTCGCAGGCCGCCGCCGCCCGCCGCGGCCCCGCCGGCCCTGGCCGCTTCATGGGCGGCCAGGGCACCGAGAAGTCCATGGACTTCAAGGGCTCCGGCAAGCGACTGCTCGCCCTGCTGCGCCCCGAACGCAACCTGATCTCCGGCGTGCTGGCCCTCGGCGTGCTCAGCATCGGCTGCGCCGTCACCGGCCCCAAGGTCCTCGGCAACGCCACCGACCTGATCTTCGCCGGCGTCGTCGGCGCCCGCTTCGAACCCGGCACCTCCAAGGCGCAGATCGTCGAGGGGCTGCGCGCCCACGGCGAGGGCGGCGTCGCCGGCCTGCTCTCCTCGGTGGACTTCACCCCCGGCCAGGGCATGGACTTCGGCGCCATCGGCACCGTGCTGCTCTGGGTGCTGGTCATCTACCTCGCCTCCGCCCTGTTCGGCATCGTCCAGGGCCGGCTGGCCACCGCGGCGATCCAGCGGGCCGGCTACCGGCTGCGCCAGGACGTCGAGGCCAAACTCGCCCGGCTGCCGCTCAGTTACTTCGACAAGCAGCCGCGCGGCGAGGTGCTCAGCCGGGTCACCAACGACATCGACAACATCAGCCAGTCCATGCAGCAGACCATGGGACAGGTCGTCAACTCGCTGCTCACCGTGATCGGCGTGCTGGCGATGATGTTCTGGATCTCCCCGCTGCTGGCGACGATCGCCCTGATCTCGGTGCCGCTGTCGGTGGCCGTCGCCGCCAAGGTCGGCAAGCGGGCGCAGCCCCAGTTCGTCCAGCAGTGGAAGTCCACCGGCCAACTCAACGCGCACATCGAGGAGATGTACACCGGCCACACCCTGGTCAAGGTGTTCGGCCGCCAGCGCGAGTCCGCCGAGACCTTCCGCGAGCACAACGAGGCGCTGTACACCTCCAGCTTCCGGGCGCAGTTCATCTCCGGGATCATCCAGCCCGCGATGATGCTGATCGGCAACCTGCAGTACGTGCTGGTCGCGGTCGTCGGCGGCCTGCGGGTGGCCAGCGGCGCGCTGTCCATCGGCGACGTGCAGGCGTTCATCCAGTACTCGCGGCAGTTCAGCCAGCCGCTCACCCAGGTCGCCAGCATGGCCAACCTGGTGCAGTCCGGGGTCGCCTCCGCCGAGCGCGTCTTCGAGCTGCTGGACGCCCCCGAGCAGACCCCCGAACCGGCCGTGTCCGAGCGGCCCGACACCATCCACGGCCGGGTCGCCTTCCAGGACGTGTCCTTCCGCTACGACCCCGAGAAGCCGCTCATCGAGGACCTCTCGCTCAAGGTCGAACCCGGCCAGACCGTCGCCATCGTCGGCCCCACCGGCGCCGGCAAGACCACCCTGGTCAACCTCCTGATGCGGTTCTACGAGGTCAGCTCCGGGCGGATCACCCTCGACGGGGTCGACGTCTCCGCGATGTCCCGCGAGGAACTGCGCTCCGGCATCGGCATGGTGCTCCAGGACACCTGGCTGTTCGGCGGCACCATCGCCGACAACATCGCCTACGGCGCCCAGGGAGCCACCCGCGAGCAGGTCGTCGAGGCCGCCAAGGCCGCCCACGTCGACCGCTTCGTGCGCACCCTGCCGGACGGCTACGACACCGTCATCGACGACGACGGCGCCGGGGTCAGCGCGGGCGAGAAGCAGCTGATCACCATCGCCCGGGCGTTCCTCGCCCAGCCGTCGATCCTCGTCCTGGACGAGGCGACCAGCTCCGTCGACACCCGCACCGAGGTGCTGATCCAGCGGGCCATGGCCCGGCTGCGCACCGGCCGCACCAGCTTCGTGATCGCGCACCGGCTCTCCACCATCCGGGACGCCGACGTGATCCTGGTGATGGAGAACGGCTCGATCGTCGAACAGGGCTCGCACGACGAGCTGATCGCCGCGCACGGCGCCTACGCGCGGCTGTACCAGGCGCAGTTCGCGGAGGCCGTGGCCGAGATGGACTGACCGTCGCACACCGCCGGTGCCGAGCCGGGGCGGGCCCGAACCGCCCCGGCTCCTCGTCCGTGGTGCGCTGCGGTGGCCGCTCCGGCGGAGAGAACGAGGGGTGGGGAGAACGAGGAGGGGCCCGGGCGGTTGTCCGCCCGGGCCCCTCTCACGCGCCTGTGGTTACTTCTTTTCCTTCGGCGCCTCGGCGTCGGTGGACAGCGCGGCGATGAAGGCCTCCTGCGGGACCTCCACGCGGCCGACCATCTTCATCCGCTTCTTGCCTTCCTTCTGCTTCTCCAGCAGCTTGCGCTTGCGCGAGATGTCACCGCCGTAGCACTTGGCGAGGACGTCCTTGCGGATCGCGCGGACCGTCTCACGGGCGATCACCCGGGAGCCGATGGCCGCCTGGATCGGCACCTCGAACTGCTGGCGCGGGATCAGCTTCTGCAGCTTGCCCGCCATCATCACGCCGTAGCCGTAGGCCTTGTCCTTGTGCACGATCGCGGAGAAAGCGTCCACCGCGTCGCCGTGCAGCAGGATGTCGACCTTCACCAGCTGGGCGGACTGCTCGCCGATGGGCTCGTAGTCGAGCGAGGCGTAGCCGCGGGTCTTGGACTTCAGCTGGTCGAAGAAGTCGAAGACGATCTCGGCGAGCGGCAGGGTGTAGCGCAGCTCGACCCGGTCCTCGGACAGGTAGTCCATGCCCTGGAGGTTGCCGCGGCGGGACTGGCAGAGCTCCATGATCGCGCCGACGAACTCGTTGGGCGCCAGGATGGTGCCGCGCACGACCGGCTCGTACACCTCGGCGATCTTGCCGGTCGGGAACTCGCTCGGGTTGGTGACGATGTGCTCGGTACCGTCCTCCATGATCACCCGGTAGACCACGTTCGGGGCGGTGGAGATCAGGTCGAGGTTGAACTCGCGCTCCAGGCGCTCCCGGATGATCTCCAGGTGCAGCAGGCCGAGGAAGCCGCAGCGGTAGCCGAAGCCGAGCGCGACCGAGGTCTCCGGCTCGTACACCAGCGCGGCGTCGTTCAGCCGCAGCTTGTCCAGGGCGTCGCGCAGCAGCGGGTAGTCCGAGCCGTCCAGCGGGTACAGGCCGGAGAACACCATCGGGCGCGGGTCCTTGTAGCCGCCCAGCGCCTCGGTCGCACCCTTGTGCATCGAGGTGATGGTGTCACCGACCTTGGACTGCCGGACGTCCTTCACGCCGGTGATGATGTAACCCACCTCGCCGACGCCCAGGCCGTCGGCGACCTTCGGCTCGGGCGAGATGACGCCGATCTCCAGCAGCTCGTGGGTGGCGCCGGTGGACATCATCGCGATCCGCTCGCGCTTGGTGAGCTGTCCGTCCACGACACGCACGTAGGTGACCACGCCGCGGTAGGAGTCGTACACCGAGTCGAAGATCATCGCGCGGGCCGGGGCGTCCTTGACGCCGACCGGGGCCGGGACGGTGTTGACGATGTGGTCCAGCAGGTCCTCGACGCCGAGGCCGGTCTTGGCGCTGACCTGCAGCACGTCCGAGGGGTCGCAGCCGATGATGTGCGCGATCTCCGCCGCGTACTTCTCCGGCTGGGCGGCCGGCAGGTCGATCTTGTTCAGCACCGGGACGATCGTGAGGTCGTTCTCCAGCGCCAGGTACAGGTTGGCGAGGGTCTGCGCCTCGATGCCCTGGGCCGCGTCGACCACCAGGATGGTGCCCTCGCAGGCCGCGAGGGAGCGGGACACCTCGTACGTGAAGTCCACGTGGCCGGGGGTGTCGATCATGTTGAGGATGTGCGTCGTCCCGGCATTCGGACCGGTCCTCGGCGCCCACGGGAGGCGGACCGCCTGCGACTTGATGGTGATGCCGCGCTCGCGCTCGATGTCCATGCGGTCGAGGTACTGGGCGCGCATCTGCCGCGGGTCGACGACGCCCGTGATCTGCAGCATCCGGTCTGCGAGCGTCGACTTGCCGTGGTCGATGTGGGCGATGATGCAGAAGTTGCGGATCAGCGCCGGGTCGGTACGGCTGGGCTCTGGCACATTGCTGGGGGTCGCGGGCACCTTGGTCCGATTCTCCGTTGGTCCGGGGCCGGGGGTGTCCTGGTCATCGCTGACCGGTTTTCCCGGGGACCGGACAGTCTCGTCCGATCGAAATAGTTCCTCCCATCTTCCCACGACCACGGCGCGGGCCGCCGTTCGGTCCGCCCGGACCTTCTCCGGGCCCGTGCCAGACGGCAGGATGGCACCCCGTGATCCTCGAAAGCGCCCTGCTCGACGTCCTGCCCGGCCAGGAGGACGAGTTCCTCGCCGCCTTCGCCGAGGCCCGGCCCCTGATCGCCGTCCAGCAGGGCTTCCGCTCCCTGCAACTGCGCCGCTGCCTCGACGAAGGACGCGGCTCGCGATTCCTCCTCCAGGTGGAATGGGAGACGCTCGCGGACCACACCGAGGGCTTCCGCGGCTCAGCCGAGTACCGGCGGTGGCGGGAGCTCCTGCACCGCTTCTACCGGCCGTTCCCGGAGGTCGAGCACTACGGGGAGCCGGTGCTCAGCGCGTAGACGGCCCACTACCGCGCAGGCGACCCGGCTACGGGGCCGGGAGCCCGGTTTGGGGCGGGTGGCGGGCCCCTGGTAGCGTTGGCTGCTGCACCTGGCCCCGGCATGCCCTCTCAGCTGCCCGGCGGCCGCGCGGTGCAGCCCGTTCAATCCTTTTAGACAAGACTGAGGCTCCTTCGTGGCGAACATCAAGTCCCAGATCAAGCGCAACAAGACCAACGAGAAGGCGCGCCTGCGCAACAAGGCCGTCAAGTCCTCGCTGAAGACCGCCCTGCGCAAGGCCCGCGAGGCCGCTGCCGCCGGCGAGACCGAGAAGGCCACCGTGCTGGCCCGCGCCGCCTCCAAGGCGCTGGACAAGGCCGTGAGCAAGGGCGTCATCCACGCCAACCAGGCCGCCAACAAGAAGTCGGCCATCACCAAGCGCGTCAACGCGGCCGCCCAGGCCTGACGCCCCGGGGGCCTCGGCCCCCACCGCCTCGGGACGGACCCGGCCCTCTACCCGGACCCCTGAGGCGCGAGAGACTCGCACCGCACGCGGCCTGCGTTCGCCACGCGGGTGCGGTGTACGAAGCAGTACGACAGGCGCCGTAGTCGGCCTCTCCCCAGAGGCCCGCTACGGCGCCTGTCGCGTTCCGTGGCCCCGGTCGCTGTCGTCTGGCCGGTCACGCGCGTCCGGGGCTCCGGACGGCGCTGCGGGCCGACGCCTGGGAAACCGTCCGCTCGATGGGCGCGTAGGCGGGTCGGCGGGTGAGCAGGTGGTGGCAGGCGGGTCGGCGGGTGGCCGGGCAGGCGGGGGCCGGGTCCGATCCGGTGGCCGCGCCGTCAGTACGCCGGGCGGGACCCGGCCCGGGCCGCCCGGGCGACGGCCACCACCGCGCGCTCCAGCGCGAAGGCCGGATCGTCCGAGCCGCCCTTGACGGCGGCGTCGGCCTGGGCGATCGCGGTCAGCGCGGTGGCCACCCCGTCGCCCGTCCAGCCGCGCATCTGCTGGCGCACCCGATCGACCTTCCACGGCGGCATGCCCAACTCGCGGGCCAGGTCCGCCGGACGCATGTTCCGCCCGGTGGTCGCCAACCGCCCGATGCTGCGCACGCCGGAGGCCAGCGCGTAGGTGATGCCGGTCGGCGGCTGGCCCACCGCCAGGGCCCAGCGCAGCCGCTCCAGCGCCTCCGCGGCCCGGCCGGTGACCGCCAGATCGGCCACCTCGAAGCCCGTCGCCTCGGCCCGGCCGCTGTAGTAGCGGGCCACCACCGTCTCGTCGATCGCGCCCTCGACGTCCGAGGTCAACTGGCTGCACGCGGCCGCCAGCTCGCGCAGGTCGCTGCCGAGCGAGTCCAGCAGGGCCTGGCAGGCCTCCGGCGTCGCCGAGCGGCCCAGCGTACGGAACTCACCCCGGACGAAGGCCAGCCGCTCGCTCGCCTTGGTCAGCTTCGCGCACGCCACCTCGCGACCGCCCGCCTTGCGCCCGGCGTCCAGCAGGCCCTTGCCCTTGGCCCCGCCCGCGTGCGCCAACACCATGATCACTTCTTCGGCCGGCGCCTCGATGTACGCCTTGACCTCCTTCACCGAGTCGGCGGAGAGGTCCTGCGCGGCCCGCACCACGATCACCTTGCGCTCGGCGAACAGCGACGGCGTGGTCAGCTCGGCCAGGCTGCCCGGCTGCAGGCCGCCGGGCGGCAGATCCCGCACGTCGGTGTCCGGGTCCGCCGCCTTCGCCGCCGCCACCACCTGGGCGACCGCGCGGTCCAGCAGCAGCTCCTCCTGGCCGACCGCGAGGGTCAGCGGGGCGAGCAGGTCGTCGGGTGCACTCTTCCTGGCCATCGCCTACCAGCATCCCACGGGGCGCGGACACTCCCGCCCGGGGCGACCCCGGCCCCTGGCCCCACCCGGTCCCGCCCCTCCGGCCCGACCTACCCGACCCGGCCCGCCTGACCCGACCTGCCCGACCGTGCCGATCACCCGACCTGGAGAATGGTCCGGTGACCGAGAACCACACCACCGACCTGCCGGACGTCAACGACCCGCACGCCCGGCAACTGCTCGTCCTGCCCGACCGCGACGCCGCCGAGGACGCCTCCGAGGAGCTCAGCGCCGCCCACCCCGACCTCGGCGAGCTCGACCTCGTCCGGGACGCCCTGGCCGGCGAGGACGACGCCGAGGACGCCCAGTGGCTGGTCGTCGTCGAGCCCCCGGAGGACGGCTGGACCCCGGCCCTGCTGCACGCCCTGGACGCCATCGCCGTCGAGCACGAGGGCTGGCGCGAGGAAGGCTGACACCGACGGCCGGACCCCGGCCCGGCCCGGAACCTTCGAGGGGAACGGGCCCGGGCGCGGCGCTGCGCCCGTTCCGGGCCGAGGAACGCGAGGCCACCTCCACCCCGCGCCGCCGGGTCCGACCACCTCGGCGTCAACCCTCGACGAGCCACACCCCCGTCGAGTGATTCACCGTCAATTCCGTGCCCTCCTCACACCAAGTGCGTGTCATTCTGCGAACGTTGCTTCGGCCACGAATCCTTGAGCGCCCGAGCCGGCTGCCCGCAGGGGCTCAGCGGCTCGGTCCACGCCACCGAAGGAGTGCAGATGTCCGTATCCCGTGCCCTGTCCCGGACCCGGTCGCGCGTTCTGGCCGTGCTGAGCGCCGCCGCAGTCGCGAGCGGGCTGGCGGTCGCCGTTCCGGCGACGCCCGCCTCCGCCGACGGGTTCGTGGTCAGCGAGGCCCAGTTCAACCAGATGTTCCCGAACCGGAACTCCTTCTACACGTACGACGGCCTGGTCAATGCGCTGAGCGCCTACCCCGGGTTCGCCACCACCGGGGACGACGCGACGCGCAGGCGGGAGGCGGCCGCCTTCCTCGCCAACGTCAGCCACGAGACCGGCGGCCTGCGGTACGTCGTCGAGCAGAACACCGCCAACTACAGCCACTACTGCGACGCCTCGCAGCCCTACGGCTGTCCGGCCGGCCAGAGCGCCTACTACGGGCGCGGCCCGCTCCAGATCAGCTGGAACTTCAACTACAAGGCGGCGGGCGACGCCCTGAACATCGACCTGCTGGACAACCCCTACCAGGTGGAGCAGGACCCCGCCGTCTCCTGGAAGACCGGCCTCTGGTTCTGGGACACCCAGAACGGCGCCGGGACGATGACCCCGCACGACGCCATCGTCAACGGCAGGGGCTTCGGCGAGACCATCCGCAGCATCAACGGCGCCCTGGAATGCAACGGCCAGAACCCGGACGAGCGCAACGACCGCATCAACCTCTTCCAGAACTTCGTCGACATCCTCGGCATCGACGTCGGCGGCGGCAACATCTCCTGCTGACCCGGCCTGCCCTGCCAACAGCTCGCGCTCGACGGTCGAGCGCGACGCACCACCGTAGGTGCCCGTACTTCGGCGCGCTCCGGGCAGGGCCCGGAGCGCGCCGCAATCGTTCTCCGGGCCCCGCCCCGCCCCCCTCCCTCCTCCCCACCCCCACCCCTTTCCCTTCCCCCACCTGATGGCTGGGAGGAGAGGAGGGCGGGGTCAGCCGGGCGGGGCTCGCGGGGTGTGCGGGCCCTGCCCGGTACGGGAGTCGGGCGCTCCGTCCGCAGCGTGCGAGCGGGGCTTGCGCGCCTCGTGCGCCGTCTGCGGGTGCACGGACACCCCGAGGACGGCCGGCGAGCCGCCCGTCACCGCGATGTCGCCCACCCGATCGGTGCGCAGCACGCTCGCGCCCAGCGCGCGCAGCCGGTCCACCGTCCGCACGGACGGATGCCCGTACGCGTTTCCCTCGC
Source organism: Kitasatospora sp. NPDC087271 (assembly GCF_044744605.1). Taxonomy (NCBI): domain Bacteria; kingdom Bacillati; phylum Actinomycetota; class Actinomycetes; order Kitasatosporales; family Streptomycetaceae; genus Kitasatospora; species Kitasatospora sp. NPDC087271. The sequence continues at coordinate 107,577 of NZ_JBIUYQ010000013.1, read as the reverse complement.
CGCACGAGATCAACGCCAGCCGGGGACGCAACGCACCGGTCAAGGCCCAGTCCTGATGCGCGGATCCGTGGTGCGCCACCTTCAGGACGTCCACCCGCCCCAACCGGCCCAGCAGCGCCGACTGGGCAGGCGGTTCGAGGTCCCCTAGCAACGCCATCCGCAGTCCGCCCGCCACCGACACCACCAGCGCGACGCTCGCATTGTTCGCCCCCGGTGCCTCGGCAGCCGCCCCGGCGTCGGGCCAGACCACCTCCCAGGACAGCCCCGGCCCCACCGAGCGCCGTTCACCGCGCCCCGCGCGCAGCAGCGGGACTCCGGCACCAGCCGCCCAGCCCGCCACCCGGGCCGCCTCACCCGGCGGATCGTCCAGGGTCGTGCCCTCGATCGCTCCGACCCGGCGGCCCCGGAACACCCCCGGCACACCCTCGACGTGATCGGCGTGGAAGTGCGTCACCACCAACAACGGCACTTCCGTGACACCCAGATCCCGCAGGCACCTGTCGGCGGCGTTCGGATCCGGCCCCGCATCGACCACCACCGCACTGTCCTGTGCACCGGCCGCGAGCACCAGCATGTCCCCTTGGCCCACGTCGCACATCACCATCCGCCACCCCGGTGGCGGCCAGCCGGTCGCGATCCGGGTGAGCTGCGGTGGCCGCAGCAGCACGGCCAGCAGGACCACGAGCAGGACCCCCGTCACCAGCGCCCGCACCCACCGCCGCCGGGCGCGGACGGGCTTGCCGGACGGCGCCCGCCGTGGCAGCAGGAGCGGCATCACCCAGCAGACCGCCAGGGTGGCCAGCGCGACCGTCGCCGTCCCGAACCACCCGCCCGGCCAGGAAAGTTGGCTGCCCGGAAGTTCGGCACCGCGCCGCGCCACCAGGGCGAGCCAGCCGACCGGCACGCCGGCCGGCTCCGCGAGCAGCCGGGCCAGGTCCGGGAGGAGCGGCTGTAGCACGAGCACCCCGAAGCCGAGCAGGGTCGCCGGGGCCACCGCCAGTTCGGCCAGCAGGTTGCACGGGATCGCGACCAGGCTGACGTGCCCGGACAGCACCACCGTCACCGGCGCGCACAGGGCCTGGGCGGCGGCCGTCGCCGCCAGGGCACCCGCCAGGTGGTGCGGCCAGCGCCGGGACCGCAGCGCCTCGGCCCAGTGCGGCCCGAGGACGAGCAGCCCGGCCGTGGCGAGCACCGAGAGCAGGAATCCGAAGGAACGCGCCAGGAACGGGTCGAGCAGGACGAGCACCAGGACCGCCCCGGCGAGCGCGGGCACCGCCTGCCGGGGCCGGCCGGTGGCCAGCGCGAGCATGCCGATCAGCCCCGTCCCGGCCGCGCGCAGCACGCTGGGCTCCGGCCGGCAGACGGCGACGAAGGCCAGCGTCAGCGCCGTCCCGAGCAGCGCGCTGGCGCGCAGCGAGAGCCCCAGCAGCGCGGCCAGCCCGCGCCGTTCCGGGGTGCCGGCCTGCCCCGGGGCGCCCAGCAGCGCGCCGAGGACGATCGCCAGGTTGGCCCCGCTCACCGCCACCAGGTGCACCAGGTCGGTGGCCCGGAAGGCGTCCTCAAGGTCGTCGGGCAGTCGCGAGGTGTCCCCCACGACCAGGCCCGGGAGCAGTCCGCGCGCGTCCGGCGGGAGCCCGTCGCTGGCCGTGCGCAGACCGGCACGCAGCCGCCCTGCGATCCGCTGCGGCAGGCTCGGCGGCGCGAGGTGCCGGGGCGGGCCGTGGACGACCAGCAGCGCCGCGCACGAGGTGTCGTAGCCGTCTCCCGCGGGCCGCACCTCGGCCTCCACCGCCAGCCGCTCCGACGGGAGCAGCCCCTGCCAGGGCCCGGATTCCGCGCCCCGGACCATGACGGTCACCGGGGTCCGCGTCCGGGTGCTCCGCCCGTCCGGCAGGAGCGTGACCCGGTCGGCCACCGCGTCGACGGTGAGGAGGGTCTGCCCGCCGGTGGTCCCGCCCCGGGCCGTGTGGGCCTTCGGGTCCCCGGCGACGGTCAGCTCCGCCTCCACCACCCGAGCGGGCTCGCCCGGGGACCGCGGCGGGGCGTGCTCGGCCGCTCGGACGAGCTCCGGCAGCGGCCCCCGGTGCAGATCGGCCGTGTGCAGCGGGGTGGCCACCGCCGCGGCGGCTCCGGTGAGCAGGACGGCGGCCAAGGTCACCGCCGCTGCGCGTCGGCGCAGGAGCGCGGGCCTGACGAGCAGCAGGACGGCCGCCGGCACGGCGGCACCCGCCAGGCCGAAGGCGAGGACGTCGTACCCCGGCTCCAGGCCGAGGAGCGCGGCCGTCACCACCCAGGCCGAGACGGCGGGAAGCAGCAGCCGGAAGTCGGCACCGGTGGAGCGGTTCGGCAGGTTCGGTCCGGTGGTGGCGGGCACGGCGGTACCTCCCTTCGGCGGGTGGCGGCGACGGACGAAGGACGACGGACGACTACGGACGACGACGGACGGACGACGACGGACGGACGGGAGAACAGGCGGGCAAGGGGACGGACGGGGAGGTCAGAGGGTCAGCAGCGGACGGAGTTCCGCGAACGTGCGCGCCCCGATGCCGCTGACCTGCCGGAGCTGGTCGAGCGTGCGGAACGAGCCATGCGATGTGCGGTAGGCGAGGATGCGCTGGGCGAGGGTCGGGCCGACGCCGGGGAGGGCGTCGAGCTGTTCGAGGCCGGCGCGGTTGAGGCTGACGGGCGGTCTGGGCGTGCCGGCCGCCGGCGGTCCGTTGCCGGCTCCGGCGCCCGGGGCGGAGGCCTGAGCCGGCTCGCCGACCAGGATCTGTTCACCGTCCGTCAGTACCCGGGCCAGGTTGAGGCTCCGGGTGTCCGTCTCCGGCAGCGGACCGCCCGCCGCCCGCAGGGCGTCGGCCACCCGCGAGCCGCCGGGCAGGGTGTGCAGGCCTGCGAGGTGCACCCGCCCGCCGATGTCGACCACGACGACCGCCCCGCCCCCGGCGCCGACGGGATCGGCCGCCGGGCCCGGGCCCGAGGCCGAGGCCGTAGCCGGCACGGACGCGGATGTCGCCCCCGGTGAATCCGGTGAGACCGGTGAGACCGGGGCGGAGGCCAACGTCGGCACGGCCACCGCCTGCGGTCTGGCCAGCCAGAAGTGCTGCACGGCGTAGCCGACCGCGAACAGCAGCAGGACGGCCAACCCGGCCACCGCCCGCCGGTCGAGTGCCATCGCCGAGCCGAATCGAAGACCCGACCCGGCCCCCGGCTCCGGCGGATCCACGTCACCGCCCGCCCTGACCGGATCCAACGGCACAGGTGGCACGGGCGGCGCAGGCCCCGCCGGCGGAGGCCGTTCCCCCGCCCCGGACGGAACCGCGACCGAAGGCGGCCCGGTCGACGCGAGCGCGCCCACCGCGGCACCGAAGCCCACCGGCCCGCCAGCCCCGACCCCGCCCCCTGCCCCTGCCCCTGCCCCTGCCCCTGCCCCATCGCCCACGGCGCTGCTGCCGCCGGTCGGCAGCAGCGCTGCCATCCGCAGCCGGACGGTCTCGTTGATCTCGTGGCGCTTCGCCGCGCCCAGGCCCATGGTCGTCATGCCGAGGACGGTAGGAGTCCTCGGCAGAGTGCGCAGAAATTACCGAACCCCTGTGGATAACTCGGGGGTTGTGGACAAAACAGATCACTCACACGAGTGGTCGGTGCCGCGAAAAGTTGACCAGAGCCCGCGACGCGGCGCGACCGGCCCGCTCAGCGCGGCGCGACGACCACCGCGAGCAGCCCCGGCCCGACGTGCGCGCCGATCACCGCCCCCACCTCGCCCACGTACAGCTCCCGCAGCCCCGGCACCCGGGCCCGCAGCCGCTCCGCGAGCGGCTCCGCCCGTTCCTCGGCCGCCAGGTGGTGCACGGTGATGTCGACCTCCCCGCCCCCCGACCGCTCGACCGCGATCTCCTCCAAGCGCGCGATCGCCCGCGACGCGGTGCGCACCTTCTCCAGCGGTTCGATCCGCCCCCCGTCCAGGTGCAGCAGCGGCTTGACCGCCAGCGCCGACCCGAGCAGCGCCCGCGCCGCGCCGATCCGGCCGCCCCTGCGCAGGTGCTCCAGGGTGTCGACGTAGAAGAACCCGCTGGTCACGGCCGCCCGCCGGGTGGCGGCCTCGGCCGCCGCCGCCAGGTCCCGCCCGTCCGCGATCGCCTCGGCCGCCGCCAGCACCGCGTATCCGAGGGCCATGCCGACCAGTCGGCTGTCCACCACCCGCACGGGTACCGGAGCCTCGGCGGCCGCCAGCCGGGCGGCCTCCACCGTGCCGGACAGCTCGCCGGAGATGTGCACCGAGACGATGCCCTTCGCCCCGGCCTCGGCGGCGGCCCGATAGGCGGCGGCGAAGGCCTCGGGGTTCGGTCGGGAGGTCGTCACCCGCTGCTTGTCGCGCAGCGCCTCGGCGACGTCCTTGGGGGAGATCTCAACGCCTTCGCACAGGACCGCGTCACCGACCGCGACGCTCAGCGGGACCACCGTGATCCCGTACCGGTCGAGGGTCTCCTGCGGCAGGTAGGCCGTGGAGTCGGTGACAAGTGCGAGGTCAGAGGGCATGAGGCGGAGATTACTCCCCGTTCGTCCGGGAGGACAGCGCCCGGGTGCGAACCCCGAAGGGCCCCGAGGGCGCCGCCGGGACAAGCACGCGGCACCCGCCGAAACACGGCCGCAGCACCCGACGCGGGGTGCTCAGCCCGCCGTGGGCCCCGCCGACGGCTTCCGCAGCCGCTGGGCCAGTTTGGCCAGCGGGTCGGCGAGCCCGAGCAGTTCCTCCGCGCTCGGGCGCCCCTTCCCGTCCGTCAGCCCGGCCCGCGCAGCACCGCCGGAGGCCGCCCCTGAACGCGTACCCGCAGACGCGGACACGGAGCCAGCGGAGCCAGCGGAGGCAGCGGAACCAGTGGCAGCAGCGGAACCAGCGCCAGCAGCAGAGCCTGCGGAACCGGCGCCGGCAGCGGAGCCACCGGAGGAGGACGCGGACGACGACTCCCCCGAGGTGTCCCAGTGCCGCAGCGCCCCCGCCTCGCTCTCGCACTCCTGGCTGAGCCGGCTCAGCTCGTCGTCCGCGAACCGGTGCATCCGGTCCTGCGCGGCCCAGCGCATGGTCTCCGCAGAGTGGGTGATCCGTTCGGCGCGCTCGCGCAGCTCCGGCAGCTTGGCCGCGATCCGCGCGGTGTCCGGCTCCCGCTCCAGCATCCGCAGTTCGCCGTCGAGTTCGGCGGCGTGCGTGTCGAGCCTGCCGAGCAGGGCGAGGGACTCGCCGAGCTGGCCGTCCTGGGGGAGGCCGCTCTCCAGCACCTGCCGGGTGCCGTCGAGCGAGGTGCGCAGGCCGAGCCGGACGGCGGCGATCTGGCCGGGCGGTCCGACCTTGGTGAAGGTCTTCGCCTTGAGGGTCGCGTTCTCCACGGCACGCCGGGCGTTGGCCTCGTGCCGCCCGATCTTCGTGGCTACGGCCTTCGCCGCCTTGACCGTGCCGACCACGGCCAGGACGAACGCCGCGATCCCGAAGAGCAGGACCAGGCCGATCATCACGCCGAACGCGTCCATCGCGAGCCACCTTCCGCCACCGTTTCGGCCCCCACCGGACCCAACGCGGGCCGTACTGCCGAGGGTTCCACGGTAGCCGCCGGATCGGGCCCGGAGCGGACGGAACGGGCCCGGGCGGCGGAGATCAGGGACAGATCGGGGATCTCCCCGAGGGTTCGCGGGTCCTCCCGGGGCTCCTGGCACGAGCAAGGGCGGGCGTCCCGAAGGACACCCGCCCCAGCAGCCTCAGCCGACCGACTACCAGCCGACCGACCTGAGCCTCGGCCTCTCAGCCTCAGCCTCAGCCTCAGCCGGTAACGATGTTCACCAGCTTCGGCGCCCGCGCGATCACCTTGCGCACCGGTGCCTCGCCGATCGCCGCGACGACGGCCGGGTCGGCCAGCGCCAGCGCCTCCAGCTCGGCGTCCGAGATCGTCGGCGCGACCTCCAGCCGGGCCTTCACCTTGCCCTTGAGCTGCACCACGCAGGTCACCGTCTCGTCCACCACGTACGCCGGGTCGGCGACCGGGTAGTCGGCGTGCGCCAGCGACTCGCCGTGGCCCAGCCGGCGCCACAGCTCCTCGGCGATGTGCGGGGCCAGCGGTGCGACGATCAGGACCAGTTGCTCGGCCACGGCGCGCGGCGTGGAACCGCGCTTGACCAGGTAGTTGTTCAGCTCGATCGCCTTGGCGACGGCCGTGTTGAACCGCAGCCCGGCCATGTCGCCGCGGATGCCGTCGATCGCCTTGTGCAGGGCACGCAGCGTCGCCTCGTCCGGCTCCTCCTCGGTGACGACCAGGTCGCCGGTGGCCTCCGAGACGACGTTGCGCCACAGCCGCTGCAGGAAGCGGTACGAGCCGACGACGGCGCGGGTGTCCCAGGGGCGGGAGACGTCCAGCGGGCCCATGGACATCTCGTACAGGCGCAGCGTGTCGGCGCCGTACTCGTCGGCGATCTCGTCGGGCGCGACGGCGTTCTTCAGGGACTTGCCCATCTTGCCGGCCTCGCGCTTGACGGCCTCGCCCTGCCAGAAGTACTGGCCGTCGCGCTCCTCGACCTCGGCGGCGGGCACCGGGAAGCCTCGCTCGTCGCGGTAGACGTCGGCGGTGATCATGCCCTGGTTGAACAGCTTGTGGAACGGCTCGACGGACGAGACGTGGCCCAGGTCGTGCAGCACCTTGTGCCAGAAGCGCGCGTACAGCAGGTGCAGCACGGCGTGCTCGGCACCGCCGACGTACAGGTCGGCGCCGCCGGCCGGCTTGGTGGCCGTGGGGCCCAGCCAGTACTTCTCGCTGGCCGGGTCGACGACCGCCGAGGAGTTCGACGGGTCGACGTAGCGCAGCTCGTACCAGCACGAACCCGCCCAGTTGGGCATGGTGTTGGTCTCGCGCCGGTACGTGCGGACGCCGTCGCCCAGGTCCAGTTCGACGTTGACCCAGGCCTCGTTGCGCGACAGCGGGGTCTTCGGCGAGGAGGTGGCGTCGTACGGGTCGTAGGTGTGCGGCGAGTAGTCCTCGACCTCGGGGACCTCGACCGGCAGCATCGACTCGGGCAGGGCGTGCATGACGCCGTCCTCGTCGTAGACGATCGGGAAGGGCTCGCCCCAGTACCGCTGGCGGCTGAACAGCCAGTCCCGCAGGCGGTAGTTGACGGTGCCCTCGCCGATGCCGCGCTCGGCCAGCCAGGCGGTGACGGCGGCCTTGGCGTCGACGACGCTCAGCCCGTCCAGCGTCAGCCCGTCCCGGGAGGAGTTGACGATGACGGAGTCGTAGGTGTCGAAGGCGTCGTCCCAGGCGGCCGGGTCCTCGCCGCGCCCGTCGGTGGGCTGGACGACGCAGCGCATCGGCAGCGCGAAGGCGCGGGCGAAGGCGAAGTCGCGGTGGTCGTGGGCGGGGACGGCCATGATGGCGCCGGTGCCGTAGCCCATCAGCACGTAGTCGGCGATGAACACCGGGACGGACGCGCCGCTGACCGGGTTCACGGCGTAGGCGCCGGTGAAGACGCCGGTCTTGACCTTGGCCTCGACCTGCCGCTCGACGTCCGACTTGGCGGCGGCGGTGGCCCGGTAGGCGGCGACGGCCTCGGCGGGGGTGGCGGCGGCGCCGGTCCACTCGGCGGGCACGTCCGCGGGCCAGGCGGCCGGGACGATCGAGTCGACCAGGCCGTGCTCGGGGGCCAGCACCATGTAGGTGGCGCCGAACAGGGTGTCGGGCCGGGTGGTGAAGACGGTGATCTTCTCATCGGAGCCGACGGCGAAGTCGACCCGGGCGCCCTCGGAGCGACCGATCCAGTTGCGCTGCTGCAGCTTGATGGCCTCGGGCCAGTCCAGCAGGTCCAGGTCGGAGATCAGGCGGTCGGAGTACGCGGTGATGCGCATCATCCACTGGCGCAGGTTGGACTTGAACACCGGGAAGTTGCCGCGCTCGGAGCGGCCGTCCGCGGTGACCTCCTCGTTGGCCAGGACGGTGCCCAGGCCGGGGCACCAGTTGACCGGCACCTCCTTGGAGTACGCCAGCCGGTACTCGCCCAGCAGTTCGTCGCGCTCGGCGGCGGACAGGTCGGCCCACGGGCGCCCGTCCGGGGTCGGCTTCGCGCCGGACTCGAACCGGGCGATCAGCTCGGCGATCGGCCGGGCCCCGCCGGCCTGCTCGTCGTACCAGGAGTTGAAGATCTGCAGGAAGATCCACTGGGTCCAGCGGTAGTACTCCGGGTCGATCGTGGAGATCGAGCGACGCGGGTCGTGGCCCAGGCCCAGCCGGCGCAGCTGCTGGCGCATGTTGGCGATGTTGGCCTCGGTGGAGACCCGCGGGTGGGTGCCGGTCTGCACCGCGTACTGCTCGGCGGGCAGGCCGAACGCGTCGTAGCCCAGCGTGTGCAGCACGTTGTGGCCGGTCATCCGCTGGTAGCGGGCGTAGACGTCGGTGGCGATGTAGCCCAGCGGGTGGCCGACGTGCAGGCCCGCGCCCGAGGGGTACGGGAACATGTCCATGATGAAGCTGTGCGGCTTCGCGGCGACGTCACCGGCCTCCGGGTCGGCCAGCGCACCGGCGGGGTTGGGGGCGTTGAAGGTGCCCTCCTTCTCCCAGAGGTCCTGCCAGCGGGACTCGATCTCCGCCGCCAGCGCGGCGCTGTACCGGAACGGCTCGGTCGCGGTCCCGGCCGTGCCGGACGCAGGGGTCGTCTCGCTCATGGTCCTTCAAGCTCCATCGATGTCAGTTGGCGAACCGCGCACACGGCCGGCCCGTGAACGGGGGCGGAAAACAAAAAATCCCCTCGCAGGAGGGGACGCCACGCCGACTCCGGCACCGCCCGAGGGCGTAACCGGTCCTGGTCAGCGCGGCCGGCTAAGGAGCAGGCGCACGGTTCGCATGGGCTCAGGGTACCGCAAGCAGATCAGCGCGCTCCCGGGTATCCACCGGGGCCCGACGGCCCCGGGCCCGCCCCCGCACGGGCCTCACCGCCCCGCCGACGCCGCCGCCCGCGTCGCCGCGTCGAAGTCGCGCAGCGCCCGTGCCAGCCGCTCGGACTGCATGCCCGCCGCGAGCGCCCGGGCGAGCGACGCGGTGCGGGCGGCCTCCCGCTGGTCGCCGAGGCGCCGGTGGGTCTCGGCGAGGCGGACCATCAGCAGCGCCTTGGACCGCCCGCGGCCGGCCCCCAGCCCGGCGACGGCCTCGGCGAGCAGCGCCTTGGCCATCCGGTGCTGGCCGAGTGCCAGCCGCCCCTCCCCCACCATCCCGGCGAGTTCGGCGCGGGCCGCCTCCGTGCCGGGCACGCCGTCGAGTTCGGCGAAGGCCCGGGCGGCGGCGGCCTCGGCCTGCTCGGCCTCGCCCCGGCGGCCGTGCGCGCGGGCGATCCGGCCGAGTTGCCGGGCCCGGCCGGCGGGGCTCAGTACGGAGCCGTGCCGGGCCAGGGCCGTGTTGAGCGCGGCGACGGCGTCCAGGCCGCGCCCGCCGGCGCCCTGGGTGGCGAGCACCACCAGGCCGCCGAGCACGGCGACGCCGAGCCGGGCGTCGCCGCTGACGTGGGCGGCCCGCAGGGCGGCGACGAAGGCGCGCTGGGCGGCCGCGTCGTGGCCGAGGTCGTACGCGGCCCAGCCGGCCAGCCGGGCGAGCCGGCTGGCCGTGCCGTACAGCTCGCGGCCGACCCGTTCGTCGTAGGCGCCGAGTTCCAACAGCTTGGCCAGCATGGCGAGTTCGGCCCGGGTGGGGCCGAGGACGAGTCCGCCGCCGCAGGAGCGTTCGAGCCGCTGCTTGCTGCGGTAGGACAGGCCGAGGTCGCCGACGAGGCCGGGGTCGATGCGCAGCGCCCCTTCGCCGCCCCCGACGGGCGGGGGCGGGGAGGCGAGCCGTTCGGCGGCCTGGTCGAGGTCGGCGCCGCGGAAGAGGTCGGTGAGGCGGACGGGCCCGGCGTCGGTGGCGGCCTCGCGCAGCGCGGTCTGGGCGGTGTCGGCGGTCCACGGGTCGGTGAGCAGCCGGGGCGAGAGGATCTTGGCGCCGCGGTGGCCGCCCATCCGGCCCCAGAGCTGTTCGTAGGTGACGGCGATGCCGAGGGTGCGGCTGAGCACTTCGCAGACGGTCTGGTCGTGCGGGCTGCGCGGCACCATGCCGCGGTCGCGCCACTTGTAGGGGGCGGTGGAGCTGATGGCCAGGCCTGGAGGCAGGGCGAGGCTCACCTCGCGGGCGAGCCGTTCCGGACTCCAGCCGAGTTGGTGCAGTATCCGGGCCAGTTCCTCGTTCCGCCTTCTCTCCAGATCGGCCATGGAACGACGGTAGCGGTCTTTCCCGCCGTTCCGCCGGTGGCATGCGCAGAACGCCGAAGGGCCGCCTCCCATTTCGGGAGGCGGCCCTCGACTGCTGTGGAGCTACGGGGAATTGAACCCCGGACCTCTTGCATGCCATGCAAGCGCTCTACCAACTGAGCTACAGCCCCTTGACCTGCGATGTCACCGGGGGCTTTCGACCGTTTCCGTCCGGTTTCCCTCGGCGACATCGCCTACTTTACACGGTCCCGGGGGTGCTCCACGAATCCGTTCCCGGGGGCCCGCGTTCCCACTCCCCCAGGCCCGCGCTCGCCCTCCCCGGAGCCCGTGCTGCCGCCCCCGGGGCCCGCGCCCCACCCCGGAGGCGGCCCGGCAACGCGAGAGGCCGCCACCCGGTGGGTGACGGCCTCTCAACTGCTGTGGAGCTACGGGGAATTGAACCCCGGACCTCTTGCATGCCATGCAAGCGCTCTACCAACTGAGCTACAGCCCCGCGACACGGGCGCTCCTGATCGAACAGGAGCGCTGGTGCGGAGTGGAGCTATGGGGAATTGAACCCCAGACCTCTTGCATGCCATGCAAGCGCTCTACCAACTGAGCTATAGCCCCGCAGTCGTCGGATCTCCCGCTTCCCTTCCGGGCCGCGTTCCTTCCCTGCGAACGAGGAAAACTCTAGCTGGTCAGGCCCGGAACTGCGAAATCCGCCCCCCGCGGAGCCCCTGCAAGCCCCCTGCGAAGCCCCTGCACGCCCCTGGCGAGCCCCTGCGTGCCCGCAACCCAGCCCAGCCAGCCCAGCCCCACCCCGCGACGCGCCCGTCGCTCAGGTGTCGTCGCCGATGACCGGCTGCGGGAGCGTGCCCGCGTTGTGCTCCAGCAGGCGCCAGCCGCGCGCGCCCTGCCCGAGCACCGACCAGCAGCAGTTGGACAGGCCGCCGAAGCACTCCCACTGGACCGGGTCCAGGTCCAGCAGCCGCCCGAGCATGGTGCGGATGGTGCCGCCGTGGCTGACCACCACCAGCGTCCCGTCCTCCGGCAGCTTGTCGACGGCCTCCAGCACGACCGGCACCGAGCGGTCGGCGACCTCGGTGGCCAGTTCGCCGCCGCCGCGCCGCACCGGCTCGCCGGCCGCCCAGGCCGCGTACTCCTCCGGGAAGCGGTCGCGGATCTCGGCGTTGGTCAGGCCCTGCCAGGAGCCCGCGTAGGTCTCCCGCAGGCCCTCGTGGTGCTGCACGTCGAGGCCGGTGACCTTGGCCAGTTCCTCGGCCGTGCGCTTGGCCCGGGTGAGGTCGGAGGAGATCAGCAGGTCGGGGCGCAGGCCGGAGAGCAGCCGGGCCGCCCGCTGGGCCTGGAGGACGCCCTGACCGGTCAGTTCGATGTCCGTGGTGCCCTGGAAGCGGGACTCCAGGTTCCACGAGGTCTGGCCGTGGCGCCAGAAGACGACGCGCGGCCCCCGCCCGTCCCGGCTCAGTGCAGGTCCTCGGGCTTGCCGAAGTCGTCGGCCGGGGCGACGACGTTGCCGGCCTCGTCGGTGTGGGCGTCGGGCCGGTTGCGCGTGGCCAGGGCGTCCTCGGGCAGCGGCAGCTCGGGGCAGTCCTTCCAGAGGCGGTCCAGCGAGTAGAAGGAGCGCTCCTCGGAGTGCTGGACGTGCACGACGATGTCCAGGTAGTCGAGCAGGATCCAGCGGCCGTCGCGCTCGCCCTCGCGGCGCACCGGCTTGATGTCCAGCTGCTCGCGCAGCTGGTCCTCGATCTCCTCGGCGATCGACCGGACCTGGCGGTCGTTGTTGGCGGAGGCGATCAGGAAGGCGTCGGTGATCGACAGCACCTCGCTGACGTCGAAGGCGATGATGTTGTGCGCGAGCTTGTCGGCCGCCGCCTGCGCGGCGACGGTGATGAGCTGCTGGCTGTGGTCGGTGACGGTCACGGTGTTCTTCCGGCTCGGCGGCTTGGGGGCGACCCCCGGCTCCTGGCCGGGGGTCGCCTTCCAGGATCTCACGCCGCCCGGGCGGCCCCGGAACGCTTTTCCGGGGCCGCCCGGGCCGGAGGCCGCGGCCTACTGGCTCTTCGGCGGCTGGTAGTCCTTGCCGAGCACGACCACCAGGTCCGCGTTCTGGGCGTCGCCGACCTTCTTCACCGCCGTGTCCGGCAGTCCGAGGCTGATCGCCAGCGACTTCGCCGCGGCCTGCCGGGCGTCGTCGGTGTAGCGGATCTCACTGGCGGCCTGCGCGGCGGCCTTGGAGCCGCCGGGCAGGAAGGTCAGGCCGGAGTTCACGATCTGGACCTGTGCGGCGGCCGCCGCCTGGTCGTTGCCGGTGGCGTCCTGGAGCGAGACCCGGGCGGGGGCGTCGGCGGAGGCCGCGGACTTCACGGTGCCGCCGAGCACGTCCTTGACCTGCTTGCCGGCGGTGGCGTCGTCCAGGCCGCCGTCCGGTTTGACGGTCAGCGCGGTGGTGCCGAGGTGGCCGTCCTTCGCCTGCTGGGCGAGCTGGGCGAGCACCCCGGCGAGGGCGTCCTCGGGCAGCGAGGGGTCGAGCACCGCGTTCATCCGGTGCACGTCGTCCTTGGCGTCCTTGAACTCGGTGGGCATGGTGCGCACCACGGCGTCCATCACCTGTCCGAACCGGGCCAGTTGGGCGTCCCGGTTCTCGCCGGACGCCTGGAGGGTGGCGTAGGCGACCGCGGCCTTCCCGTTCAGCAGGGTGTTCTTGCCGGCCGCGGACAGCAGCTTGCCGTCCGGCTTTCCGCCCTCGTGGGTCTCCGCGTTGGTGTCCACCCGGACGCCGCCGAGCTGGGAGACCAGCATCTCCAGGTAGGGGGTGTCCAGCCGCCAGGTGCCCGCGACCGGGGCGCCGAGCACGGTGGACAGGCCGTCGCGGGTCGCGGAGGCGCCGATGCTGTCCATGGCCTGGCCGACGGTGGTGACCGGCGGGTCGCCGGGGCCGGGCAGCCGCAGGGTGTCGGGCAGCAGGAGCACGGTGCCCTTCTTCCCGGTGGAGTCGTTGACGAGCAGCGCGCTGGAGACCTTGCCCTGGAGGTCGCGCAGGTGGACCACGTTGACCTGGCGCGGACCGGCCGCGCTCGCCGCGGTCTGCTTGTCGCCGGTGAACCAGAGGTAGCCGCCGGTGCCGGCCGCCGCGAGCGCCACCACCACGCCGAGGCCGATCAGCCGGTTGCGCAGCCGGCGGCGGCGCTCGGCGCGCACCTCGCTGCGGGACTCGGCGAACTTCAGCCAGTCGATGACGTCCTCGGACTCCTCCTCCTCGTCGACGAAGGTGAACTCGTCCGTGGGGTAGTCGTCCTTGGCGGCCTTGCCGCCGGACTTGCCGCCGGACTTCCCGGCCCGGGCCCCGCCGACCAGTTCGGACGGCGGCTCGGGCTTGGCGCCCGCCGCCTCGGCGGCGGGCCGGGGCACGCGCGGGCGCGGCGGCGCGGGAGCGACGGGCGCGGGCGCGACGACGGCCTCGGGCTCGACCGCCGCCTGTGCACCCGCCGCCGGCGCGGCCGGGTAGGCCTGCTGCTGGTAGCCGCCCCCGGCCTCCGGCCCGGGCGACCCCCATCCGCCGTACGCCGGGTCCTGGTAGCCGTAGCCCCCCTGCTGCTGGTACGCCTGCACGGGCTGCCCGTACTGGTCGTACTGCTGGTCGTACTGCTGCGGGGGCTGCTGGTGCGCCTGGTAGGGCTGCTGCTCCTGGTAGCCGCCGTACGGGTCCGCCGTGTACACCGGCTGCCCGTACTGGTCGTACTGCTGCTGGTCGTACTGCTGCTGCGGAGGTTGTTCAGGCTGCTGCTGGTAGCCCTGGTACTGCTGGTACTGCCCGGTCGACCAGTCCTCCGGCTGCTGCTGGTGCCGCTGGCCTCCGCCGCTTCGCTCGGTCACGCCCGCTCCTGGTCAGGTCCGGTGCGGCGCGTAGAGCGCCCGCTTGTCGATGTAGCGGACCACGCCGTCCGGGACGAGGTACCAGACCGGTTCGCCCTTGGCGACCCGGTTGCGGCAGTCCGTGGAGGAGATGGCCAGCGCGGGGACCTCGACCAGGGAGACCCCGCCCACCGGGAGACCGGCGTCCGACAGGGTGTGTCCCGGGCGGGTGCACCCGATGAAGTGCGCGAGCGAGAAGAGCTCGTCGGAGTCGCGCCAGGAGAGGATCTGGGCGAGCGCGTCGGCGCCGGTGATGAAGAAGAGGTCGGCGTCCGGGTGCTGCGAGCGCAGGTCGCGCAGGGTGTCGACGGTGTACGTCGGGCCCTCGCGGTCGATGTCGATCCGGCTGACCGAGAACTGCGGGTTCTCGGCGGTGGCGATGACCGTCATCAGGTAGCGGTCCTCGGCCGGGGTGACGTGGCGGTCGCTCTTCTGCCACGGCTGCCCGGTCGGCACGAAGATCACCTCGTCCAGGTGGAACGCGCTCGCCACCTCGCTGGCGGCGACCAGGTGGCCGTGGTGGATCGGGTCGAAGGTGCCGCCCATCACCCCGAGGCGCTTCTTCACCGGTTCCGGTCCGCCGGGATTCCCGGCCTGCTCTCCCATGCCGCCACACCTTACGCGACGCCCGTTACGGTGCGGGAACGCCCGGGTGGGGGTTGTCCGAAGACGCGTGAGGGAGCGGCCGGCCGGTACGCCGGACGCTCCCCGAGCGGCCCCGGAAGGCGGCTCAGCGGTCCCGGTTGAAGCGGGTGGTCACGAAGAGCAGGAGCGCCAGGATGAACAGTGCGGCGCCACCCGTCAGGTACGGGTTCAGGCTCTCGTGGTTGCCCCCCTCGCTCTCGGCGAGCAGGTTCAGGACGGGGAGTGCGGCGGCAGTGTTCATGGTCGGCGGGACCTTCTCGGCTCGGGTGAACGGACCAGGGGTTCTTCCGGGCCGGTGAAGGCCCACCTGTCATCGTACGGGGGCTTACCCGGCAACCGCTCGGCGGCCCACCGCCGCTGACCGGGCGTGAGCCTGAACCGGGGCGGCGGTGCTCAGTTGCCGCGGAAGGCCCGCGCCATGATCCAGACCAGCAGGCCGACGCCGACGAACGACGCCACCACGATGATCCGCAGGAACAGGCCCGGGCCGGCCTCGTTGGAGATGGGCGCGGCCAGGCTGACAAGCGCGTCGGTGGACATCTGCGGGGCTCCTCGAACTGCTCGGTACCGGGGCCGGGTCCGGTCTCGGTTCTCCAGGGCATTCAGGGTAGACCGGCCTCACACCGGCGGCGCCCACCGGCCCCTGCGGCGTGGCCCGGCCCGCGCGTACGCTGGCCGCGGGGACGAGTACGCAACCGCGGACGTTGCAAGGACAGTCGTTGCAGGCGTAGACCAGCGGGGGCCGGCCGCCGGGCCGGGGCCGCCGTCGACCAGGAGGTACTCAGACCATGACCGACCCGACCGCGAAGACCCCGAGCCGACGCCGCCAGCGCTTCCCCGACATCTCCACCCGCGCCTGGGAGCACCCCGCGGACCGTTCCGCCCTGGTCGCCCTGCGCAAGCTCACCGGCTTCGACGACGTCCTGAGGAAGCTCGCCGGGCTGGTGTCCGAGCGCTCGATCCGGCTGATGTTCCTGGCCACCGCCGTGAAGACCTCCGAGCGCCAGTTCCCCGAGCTGTACGACATGGTGCGCGACGCCGCCTACGTGCTCGACCTGGAGCAGGTCCCGGACCTGTACGTCACCCAGGACCCGACGGTCAACGCGTACTGCATCGGCATCGACACCCCGATCATCGTGATCACCAGCGGCCTGATCGAGCTGCTCGACGAGGAGGAGCTGCGCTCGGTCATCGGCCACGAGGTCGGCCACGCGATGTCCGGCCACGCGGTCTACCGGACGATGCTGATGATCCTCACCAACATCGCCACCCGGGTCGCCTGGGTGCCGCTCGGCAACCTGGCGATCATGGCGATCGTCACCGCGCTCAAGGAGTGGTTCCGCAAGGCGGAGCTGTCCAGCGACCGGGCCGGCCTGCTCGCCGGGCAGGACGTCCAGGCGTCCATGCGCGCCCTGATGAAACTGGCCGGCGGGCACAACCTGGCCGAACTGAACGTCGACGCCTTCCTGGAGCAGGCCGAGGAGTACGACAAGGCCGGCGACCTGCGCGACGGCGTGCTCAAGCTGCTCCAACTGCTGCCGCAGAGCCACCCGTTCGCGGTGGTACGGGTCGCCCAGCTGAAGAAGTGGGCGGAGAGCGACGAGTACCGCTCGATCCTGGCCGGCGCCTACCCGCGTCGCACCGACGACCCGGACACCTCGGTCGGCGAGCAGTGGAAGGCCGCCGCCGACCACTACACGACCTCGGTGAAGGAGAGCAAGGACCCGCTGATGGGCCTGATCCGCGACGTGGCCGGCGGCGCCGCGACCGTCGGCGGCAAGCTCCGCGACACCTTCGCCGACACGTTCACCGGCGGCTCCCGCGGCGGCTCCGCCACCCGCGAGGACGGCCGCACCGACCGGGGCGAGCGCACCGACGGCTGACCCGCCGCACCCGAAACCGACGGCCGGTGCGCCCCGCCCGGGGTCACCGGCCGTCGGTCTGCCGGGGCCTACCCCGGCTGCCAGTGGTACACCGCCACCCCGGCCCCGTCCGCCACCCGCCGGTACCCGCCGCCGTCGACCAGGCCGGCCAGGAACCGCCGCTGCTCCGCCACCGGCACCGGGAAAGCGTCCGGCTCCTCCAGGACCGCCACCCACTCCGCCACCGGCCGCCCCCAGCCGCCCGCCCCGCCCGGCGGCGTCAGGTACGGGAACAGCGACACCGTGCAGCGCCCGGTCAGCTGCGGCGCCAGGCGGTTGGCGGCGGCCACCCGGGCGCCGTCCGGGACGACCGCCAGCACCCGGCGCACCTGCGCCGCCCGCCCGTCGCCCCGCCGGGCGTCCCCCGACAGCACGCCCGCCACCGGGCCGGTCGCGGTCAGCGCCACCGTGACGGCGAGCATCCCCGCCGCCACCGGCAGCCCCCGGCCCAGCCGGGGCAACCGGCCCAGCCGGGGCAACAGCAGGCCCACCCCGTGCAGCCCCGCCGTGCACAGCAGCGGCACCAGCACCGCGTCGTAGTGCTGCCCGGTGCGCCAGAACGCCGGATTGACCACCCAGAACCGGGCCGCCAGCAGCACGCCCGCCAGCAGCACCAGCGGCGAGCGCAGCGCCAGCAGCAGCGTCGGTGCCAGCAGCAGCAGGACGGTCAGCGCCTTGACCGCCGGGAACAGCAGCCGGACCACCGGGTTCCCGCCGTCGGGCTCCCCCATGTGCGCGTACGTGTACTCGCCGCCCGGGTTCACCGCCGGGATCACCACCAGGGTGACCAGCAGCCCGGCCGCCACCGCCACCAGCACGGTGACCGCCCCCAGCCGGCGCCGCCCGCGCCACCACACGTAGCCGCCGACCGCCGCGACCAGCAGCGCCTGGTCCTCCTTGACCAGCAGCAGCGGCAGCGCCCACGCCACCGCCGGGCCGTACCGCTCCCGGGCCAGCGCCACCACCGCGGCCGCCGCGAGCGGCACCGCGAAGGCCACCTCGTGGAAGTCGAACGCCACCGCGCTCTGCAACCCCGCCGACAGCCCGTACGCGACCCCGGCGACCGCCCCGCCCGCCGGCCCCAGCACCCGCACCGCGTACGCCGTCACCGGCACCGCGGACAGCGCCACCAGCACCGCCTGCGCCACCAGCAGCGTGCCGGGGCCCGGCCAGAGCCGGTAGAACGGCGCCAGCACCGCCAGCACCGGGCTGAAGTGGTCGCCCAGGAGGTTGAAGCCCGTACCCTTCAGCGCGACCACCGGTGCTTCGAGCCGGGAGTAGGCGCGCACCGCCTCCTCGAAGATGCCCAAGTCGAAACCCGAACTCTCCAACCGGGCGTGCCGGGTGAGCGAGACCGCCGCGTACAGCGGGGCGAACAGGGCGGCCACCGACCACGGCAGCACACGTCGGAAATCCATGGTCCGGACGCTAGGAATTCCGCACTGAAGGGAAACTGAGGAAAGCTGAGGAAAACTTCAGTTCGGATATCCCGGGCAAGCCGGTCAAGGCCGTTGCGGGAAAACGGAATTCCACCAAGGATGGGCGTCATGCGGCTACTGATCGTCGAGGACGAGGAGCGGCTCGCGCAGTCCCTGAGACAGGGACTGGCGGCCGAGGGATACGCGGTCGACCTGGCGGCCGACGGCGTCCAGGGGCTCGAACTCGCCCTCGTCGAGCCCTATTCGGTGATCGTGCTCGATCTGATGCTGCCCGGCCTCAACGGCTTCAAGGTCTGCCGCGAACTGCGCGGCGCCGGGAATTCCGTACCGATTCTGATGCTCACCGCGAAGAACGGCGAGTACGACGAGGCCGAGGCGCTGGACTGCGGCGCCGACGACTTCCTCAGCAAACCGTTCTCCTACGTCGTGCTCACCGCCCGGCTGCGCGCCCTGCTGCGCCGCGGCGCCGTCGCCCGCCCACCGGTGCTCGCGGTCGGCGCGCTGCGGATCGACCCGGCGGCCCGCCGCTGCACCGCCGCCGACCGACAGGTCCGGCTCACCACCAAGGAGTTCGCCGTGCTGGAGTGCCTGGCCCACCGACCCGGCGAGGTGATCCCCAAGGGCGGCATCCTGGACACCGTCTGGGACGCCGCCTTCCGGGGCGACGTGAACATCGTCGAGGTCTACATCGCCGCCCTGCGGCGGAAACTGGACGTGCCCGGCATCGGCTGCCGGATCGAGACGGTGCGCGGCGCCGGATACCGGCTGGTGCCCGATGCGCGCTGACCGCCTCCGCCCGCTGCTGCGCCCCTGGCACCGCTCCTCGCTCCGCATCCGCGCCGCCCTCGGCGCGGCCCTCGCCTCGGTGCTGGCCTTCTCGGTGGCCAGCCTCTGGGTCGGCGGCGCGGTCCACGACCAGTGGACGGCCGTCACCGAGAAGCAGGCCGAGCGCAGCATCCAACTCGTCACCCACGACATACCCGGCGGTTCACAGACCTGGGTCGAATCCCTGCAGGAGTCCTTCGTCCTGGTCCTGGCGGACGGACGGCTGGCGTTCCCGGTCCGCCCCTGGGACGCCGGCCGCGTCTGGAACGACACCCGCACGAACGCCTCCTGGGTCCAGGCCAGCACCCTGCTGGAGGAGTACGCCGGTCTGCCGGTCGAACCCTTCGCCAAGATGCCGTCCTACCCCCAGGACGCCACCCCGGGCCGCACCGACCGGATCCGGATCCACCTGCCCGTCCACACCCGGCTGTGGCACCCGCCGCGGAGCGGCCCCGACCTCACCGACCGGGACGTCACCCTGCTCAAGCGGATCACCGACCAGGCGTCCTCGGAGGCGCTGGAGAAGTACACCGGCATCGCGGGCCTGCCGACCCAGCGCGTCACCGTCTACCTGCTGGTCAACCCCACCGCCGCCGACCAGGCCGAGGACCGGACCACCGGCATCCTGCTGCGCTACGTGCTGCCCGCCGCGACCCTGTTCACCGCCCTGATCGCCTGGCTGGTCACCGGCCTGGCGCTACGCCCGGTGGAGTCGATCCGCCGGGGCATGGCCCGGATCGGCGCCGGCGCCTTCCACGAGCGCGTCCCGGTGCCGCCCTCGCGGGACGCCATCGCGCGGCTGGCCGAGACCACCAACACCACGCTCGGCCGCCTGGAACACGCGATCGACGAGCAGCGCCGGCTGGTCTCGGACGCCTCGCACGAGCTGCGCAGCCCACTGGCCGCACTGCGCAACTCGCTGGAGGTGCCGCTGGCCCACCCGGCAGGCGTGGAGTGGCCGCAGGTGGTGCGCGACGCGCTCACCGACACCGAGCGGCTGCAACTGCTCACCGACGACCTGCTGCTGCTCGCCGCCGTCGAGGAGCCCACCGGGCCGCTCGGCGGCGAGCCGGTGGACCTCGCCGACCTGGTCGGCGAGCAGCTCGGCGAACGCACCCACCTGTCCTCCGGCGGGCCCGCCTTCCTGGCCGTCTCCCTGGAGCCCGCACCCGTCCCGGGCAGCGAACTGCGGCTGGGCCGGCTGGTGCGCAACCTGCTCGACAACGCCGCCCGGCACGCCCGCACCGCCGTCGCCGTCTCGGTGACCGTCGAGGACGGGCACGCCGTGCTGACCGTCACGGACGACGGCCCGGGCATCCCGCCGGAGGACCGGGAGCGGGTCTTCGACCGGTTCGTCCGGCTGGACGACGCCCGCTCCCGCGACGCCGGCGGCGCCGGCCTGGGCCTCGCCCTGGTCCGCTCGATCGCCCGCGGCGTCCACGGCACCGCCGCCTTCACCGACCCGCCGTCGCCCGGCCCGGGCGCCCGCGCGGTGGTCCGCCTCCCGCTCGCCGCCGGCGCCCCGGACAGGACCTGACTAAGGCGCGAGCACCCCGCACACCTGCCAGGCCGGCTGCGCGTGGTTGCCCGGGTCGATCGGCGCCGGCGGCGGGACCTGGGTGCCCTGCGGGGTGGCCAGTACCGGCTGGAGGAAGCCGGCCATCGAGGTGGTACAGGGCTCCGGCCCGGCCTGGACCACCGAGTCCACCAGCCGCAGCTGGGCCGAGGCCAGGTCGACCCGGTCGAACTGGAAGGTCAGCTGCCGCCGGACGGTCTCCAGGGTCACCGGCGCACCGGCCGCGGCTCCGGCCGGCTTCAGCGCGTAGACGAAGGTGTGGTCGGTGGTGATCTGCAGCGTGCCGCCGTCGGCCTCGTCGATCCGCATCGCGCCGGTCACCTTCACGGTGTCGGCGGCCAGCGCGACCTGCGCCGGGTCGAAGCGCACCAGCCAGCCGGTCAGCGCGTGGTGCCGGTCGTCGACCGGCTGGGTCACGCTGGTGTCGAACTGGGCCTGCTCCCCGGGGGTGACGAAGGCCCGCACCTCGGCGGTCGCGCCCTGGACGAGGGTGGCCGGGGCCAGCGAGGAGGCCACCAGGTAGCGCTGGACGGTGTCGAGCGCCTTGGTCACCTCGACCCGGCTGAAGTGCTCGGTGGCGGCCCCGGTCGGGGTGCCCAGTCCGATCGCCCCGTCGCTGTACCCGACCGGCAGCGCGGCGAACGGGTTGGCCGGGTCGGCGACCGGCCGGACCACCGAGGCCGGGCTCAACGCGACCAGGCTGACGGTCAGTTGGCTGCCCTCGGGCCGGGCCGAGATCCGGTTCGGCGAGCTGACCCCGAAGTACACCGCGGCCCCGAAGGCCAGCAGCACGAGCAGCAGCAGCGCGAGCGCCTGCCGCGGCACGCTGCCCAGCGGGCCGAACCGCACCCGCGGGCGGGTGGCCCGGCCGAAGGACCCGGCCAGCCTCTCCCGGGCGGACAGCTCCTGGATCCGGGCAGCCCGGACGAAGGACTCGTCGAAGACGACGGACCGGTACTCGTCCTCATTGCCGGAACCACCGTCGGGCGCACCCTCAGGAGGCTCTCGCGGGTCACCCATGACACCAGGGTAAGGCGCGCCGTCGCCCCTCCACGAGGGTGCGACCGCAGATTCCCGGGAACGCCCCGCAACCGCCCGCCCCGGCGCGCACCACCCCTGCGCCACGCCCTACGACGTCACCCCGCAGGTGCCGTGACCACGAGCGACGGCTCGGCGGGCGCGGGCCTCGGGTCGGTCCCGGGACTGCTGCTGCCGGACTCCGGGCGCCGGGGCGCGCCGGAGGAGCCGCCCACGCCCTGGTAGATCGCCGCGACCGCGACGGCCACCAGGCTCACGCCCATGATCACGGCGAGCACCCAGGCCACCGGCCGGTGCCAGCGCTGCTGGGCCACGTACCGCCCGCGCCCGCGCGCCGGGTCGTAGCCGCGCCGGCGGCGGCCCGGGCGGCCGGTCGCCCGGCCGGGGCCCGACCAGGGATCGGGATACAGGTGGTCGTCGTCGAGTCCGCTCGGGTGCGGGCGCAGCTCCAGCGGCAGCCCGTCCCCGGCGGTGACGTCATAGCCCCAGACCGGGCCCGCGGTGTCCGGCTCGAACCGGGCCTCGGCGGCGGCGAGCTGCCGCTCCTTGGCCGTCGGCTCGTGCACGGCGGCGGACCGGACGAAGGCCTCATCGAAGACCACGGTGGCGAACTCGTCGTCCGCACCACCGTGGTCGGCGCCGTCGGGGTACGGCGAGCCCCCCACATCGTCAGCCACGGCTTCAGCGTATTACCGGGCGGCCGATTTGTCTGTGGCTCATCGCAGTTGGTCCGTCACACGTGTGACGCGGGCCGCCGCGGACCGCCCCGGGGCCCGGCCGGCCCGCCGCGCGGGCCGGCCGGGCCGCGCTCAGCGCACGTCCGCGTCCCCGCCCACGGTCTGCGTCGCCTCGCCGCGCACGTGCCCGTCACCAGTGACGATGTACTTGGTGCTGGTCAGCTCGGGCAGGCCCATCGGGCCGCGGGCGTGCAGCTTCTGGGTGGAGATGCCGATCTCCGCGCCGAAGCCGAACTCGGCGCCGTCGGTGAAGCGGGTGGAGGCGTTGACGGCCACCGTGGTCGAGTCGACCAGCCGGGTGAAGCGCCGGGCGGCGGCCTGCGAGGTGGTGACGATCGCCTCGGTGTGGCCGGAGGACCAGCGGCGGATGTGCTCGACGGCGGCGTCCAGCGAGGGCACCACGGCCGCGGCCAGGTCGTAGGACAGGTACTCGGCGCCCCAGTCCTCGTCGGTGGCGGGCACCACGGTGGCGGCGCCGCCCTCGGCGGCCTTGAGCACCGCGTCGTCGCCGTGCACGGTCACCCCGGCCTCGGCGAGGGCGGCCAGCGCGAGCGGCAGGAAGGCGTCCGCGACGTCCTGGTGGACGAGCAGCGTCTCGGCCGCGTTGCAGACGCTGACCCGCTGCGCCTTGGAGTTCAGCAGGATGCCGACGGCCATCGCCAGGTCGGTCTGCGCGTCCACGTAGACGTGGCAGTTGCCGGTGCCGGTCTCGATCACGGGCACGGTCGAGCCCTCGACCACCGTGCGGATCAGCGAGGCCCCGCCGCGCGGGATCAGCACGTCGACCAGGCCGCGGGCCCGCATCAGCTCCTGGACGGAGTCCCGGCTCTCGCCCGGGACGAGCTGGACGGCGTCGGCGGGCAGCCCGGCCGCGGCGACCGCGTCCCGCAGGACGGCGACCAGCGCGGTGTTGGAGCGGTAGGCGGAGGCCGAGCCGCGCAGCAGCACGGCGTTGCCGGACTTGAGGCAGAGCGCGGCGGCGTCCACCGTGACGTTCGGCCGGGCCTCGTAGATGATGCCGACCACGCCGAGCGGCACCCGCACCTGGCGCACGTCCAGGCCGTTGGGCAGGGTGTAGCCGCGCAGCACCTCGCCGACCGGGTCGGGCAGGCCGACGACGTCGCGCACGTCGGAGGCGATCGCGGCGATCCGCTCGTGGTCGAGGCTCAGCCGGTCGATCACCGACTCGGCGGTGCCGGCCGCGCGGGCGCGGGCCACGTCCTCGGCGTTGGCGGCGGTGATCTCGGCGCTGCGGGCCACCAGGGCGTCCGCGATCGCCAGCAGCGCGGCGTCCTTCGCGCTGCGCGGCAGCGGGGCGAGCGCGGCGGCGGCCTCCCGGGCTCGGCGCGCTACGGCGAGGACGGGGCTGTCGGCGGTGGCGAGGTCGCTGCTCATGCGCCAAGGGTAGCGACTGCGCAGGGCCCGCCGAGCGGCCATTTCGCCCGGTGAGACGGCCTGGCGGGACGGTTCTCCCCTGTGGCTCACCCCTCTCCGGGCCTCATCCCGGGGGCCGCGCCGGGGGGCGTGCCCCTCAGTACGGGTGCACCCCGCCCAGGTGCGGCGGCGGATCGCCGAAGCCCTCCGCCACCCGCTTGTGGTACGTCGCCCGGTCGACCACCTCCAGGCCGACGATCTCCCACGGCGGCAGGTTCGCGGTGACCTTGTGCTCGCCCCACAGCCGCAGCGCTATCGCCGCCGCGTCGTGCAGGTCCCGGGCCTGCTCCCAGTACCGGATCTCGGCGTGGTCGGCGGCGTAGCGGGCGGTGAGGAAGAACGAGTGGTCGTGCGCCAGCCGCTCCAGCGAGGCCCGCAGCGAGGACAGCGGGGTGACCTGCCCGGACACGCTCAGCACCACGTGCCAGAGCCGGGCCTGCTCGGGCACGGTGGGCGGCTCCCCCGGGTCCGCGTGCTGCGACCGCGGCCTGCGCATCCCGCCGGGCCCCTGCGGCGGCGGACCGGCCGGCTCGGCGGGTCCGTCCCCGCGTCCGCCGTCGATGCTGGTCAGCCGCCGGCCCGCCGTCCCTGCGGTCAGCGTTGCCTCGCTTCTGCGTTCCACCGGCGGCCTCCTGTTCGGCGATGTCGTGTCGTCCCCCGCACCGGACCCGCCGGCCCGCGGCCGACCGGTACGGCTGCACCGCTCCTCGCCCGCGGCCGGGCCACTCCCCGTGCGGAGCGGCCCGCCCACCGCGCTCTGCCGATCGGCCGGTACCGGCGCACCGGCCGGTCAGCCGCGCAGAACGACCAGGTCGTCGCGGTGGACGACCTCACGCTCGTACGCGGCGCCGAACTCCTGGGCCAGGTCGCGGGTGGACCGGCCGAGCAGGCGGGGCAACTCCCTCGCATCAAAGTTGACCAGTCCGCGAGCCACGATGTGGCCGTTTTCGGCAAGAAGGTCCACCGGATCACCCGCCGTGAACTCCCCGTCCACCTTGGTGACCCCGGCGGGCAGCAGCGAGGCGCCGCCGGAGACGACGGCCGTGACGGCGCCCGCGTCGAGGTGCAGGGCGCCGCGCGGGCTGCTCGCGTGGGCCAGCCAGAGCATCCGGTCGGAGGTGCGGCTGCCGGTGCGCAGGAACAGGGTGCCGGTGCGCCGTCCGGCCAGCGCGTCGGCGGCCTGGCTGGCGGCGGTGAGCACCACCGGGATGCCCGCGCCGGTGGCGATCCGGGCCGCCTCGACCTTGGTGACCATGCCGCCGGTGCCGACGCCGGCCTTGCCCGCGCTGCCGATCTCGACGCCGTCGAGGTCGTGCGGGCCGCTCACCTGGTCGATCCGGCTGGTGCCGGGCCGGGCCGGGTCGCCGTCGTAGAGGCCGTCCACGTCGGAGAGCAGCACGAGCAGGTCGGCCCGGACCAGGTGGGCGACCAGCGCGGCCAACCGGTCGTTGTCCCCGAACTTGATTTCGGCGGTGGCGACGGTGTCGTTCTCGTTGACGATCGGCATCGCGCCCATCGCCAGCAGCTGGTCGAGGGTGCGGTAGGCGTTGCGGTAGTGGGCGCGCCGGCTGGCGTCCTCGGCGGTGAGCAGCACCTGGCCGACCCGGATGCCGTACCGGGCGAAGGAGGCGGTGTAACGGGCGACCAGCAGGCCCTGGCCGACGCTGGCGGCGGCCTGCTGGCGGGCCAGGTCCTTGGGCCGCTTGTCCAGGCCGAGCGGGGCCAGGCCGGCGGCGATGGCGCCGGAGGAGACGAGGACGACCTCGGGCGCGTCCGGGCGGCTGCGCACCTTGGCGAGCGCGTCGACCAGGGCGTCGACCCGGTCGGCGTCCAGGCCGCCGGCCGCCGTGGTGAGGGAGGAGGAGCCGACCTTGACGACGATCCGCCGGGCGGTCAGCACCTCCTCGCGCAGTGAGTCCTCGCTCATCTCGCTGTACGCCCTTCCGGTGTGGTGCGGGTGCGGCGGGCCGGGCCCGGCCGTCACCCCCGAAATCTACGCGATCCGCGCAGGTCGCCCGCAGGGTGTTTCACCGTCCGGACCCGCCCCGGACACGGCGCCGCGACGGCCGGACCGCCGGTCCGGACGGCCGGCGGGCCGGGGCCGGTACGGTCCCCGACCGCGGGCCCGACGAAAGTGACGCCCCGTCGGTTCCGAACGGGGGCCGGACACGCGAACGGCCCCCACCGCCCCGGAGGGTGGTGGGGGCCGTTCGCCCAGGCCGGCTCGGGACGCGTCCCGCCGGCCGGGTCACTCCTCTTCGTCGCCCTCGTCGATGGCAGCCGGGCGGGTGCTGGAGAGCGCCTCGAAGGCGAGGAACTCGGCCTCGGCCGCGTCCCGGCCCTTCTGCTTCTCGCGGCGGCGGTCGACCGCCGGGCGCGGGCTCTCCAGGCGGTGGTCCTCACCGCGGCGGCCGAGCATCTCGGCGCCGGCGGCCATGGTCGGCTCCCAGTCGAAGACGACGGCGTTCTCGTCCGGGCCGATGATGACGGTGTCGCCCTCGTGCGCCCCGACCTTCCACAGCTTGTCCTCGACGCCGAGGCGGGCCAGCCGGTCGGCGAGGTAGCCGACGGCCTCGTCGTTGGAGAAGTCGGTCTGGCGGACCCAGCGCTCCGGCTTGGTGCCGCGGATGCGGTAGGCGCCGTCCTCCTCGGTGATGGTGAAGCCCTCGTCGTCAACGGCCTTGGGCCGCAGCACGATCCGGGTCGACTCCTCGACCGGCTTGGCGGCGCGCGCCTCGGCGACGATCTGCGCCAGCGCGAAGTTCAGCTCGCGCAGGCCCTTGCGGGAGGCGGCGGAGACCTCGAACACCCGGTAGCCGCGCTCCTCCAGGGACTCCCGGGTGAGGTCGGCGATGTCCTGGCCGTCCGGCACGTCCACCTTGTTGAGCGCGACCAGGCGCGGGCGCTCCTCCAGACCGCCGTACTCGGCCAGCTCGGCCTCGATGGTCTCCAGGTCGGTCAGCGGGTCGCGGCCGGGCTCCAGGGTGGCGCAGTCCAGCACGTGCACCAGCACCGAGCAGCGCTCGACGTGCCGCAGGAACTCCAGGCCCAGGCCGCGGCCCTGGCTGGCACCGGGGATCAGGCCGGGCACGTCGGCGATGGTGTAGACGGTGTCGCCGGCGGTGACCACGCCGAGGTTGGGGATCAGGGTGGTGAACGGGTAGTCCGCGATCTTCGGCTTGGCCGCCGAGAGCACCGAGATCAGCGAGGACTTGCCGGCGCTCGGGTAGCCGACCAGGGCCACGTCGGCGACGGACTTGAGCTCCATCACGATGTCGCGGGCCTCGCCGGGCTCGCCGAGCAGCGCGAAGCCGGGCGCCTTGCGGCGGGCCGAGGACAGCGCGGCGTTGCCGAGGCCGCCACGGCCGCCCTGGGCGGCGACGAAGCTGGTGCCGTGCCCGACCAGGTCGGCCAGCACCTCGCCGTTGCGGTCCAGCACCACGGTGCCGTCCGGCACCAGCAGGACGAGGTCGCCGCCGTCCGCGCCGGTGCGGTGGCCGCCCGCGCCGGGCTTGCCGTTGGTGGCCTTGCGCTTGGGCGAGTGGTGGTACTCCAGCAGGGTGGTGATCTGCGCGTCGACGGTGAGGATGACGCTGCCGCCCTCGCCGCCGTTTCCGCCGTCGGGGCCGCCGAGCGGCTTGAACTTCTCCCGGTGCACGGAGGCGCAGCCGTGGCCCCCGTTACCCGCGGCGACGTGAAGTTCGACGCGGTCCACGAAGGTGGTCATGGTGTGCCTCCAGTGTGCGAAAGTCTGCTGCTACCTGCGTAAAGCATGAAGGGTGGACCGGAACATTCCGGCCCACCCTTCACTGTGAGTCTGGTGTGACTCAGGCCTCGGAGGCCACGATGTTGACGACCTTGCGGCCGCGGCGGGTGCCGAACTGCACGGCACCGGCGGTCAGCGCGAACAGGGTGTCGTCGCCACCGCGACCGACGCCCGCACCCGGGTGGAAGTGGGTGCCGCGCTGGCGCACGAGGATCTCGCCGGCGGAGACGACCTGGCCGCCGAAGCGCTTCACGCCGAGGCGCTGGGCGTTCGAGTCACGGCCGTTGCGGGTAGAGCTTGCGCCCTTCTTGTGTGCCATATCTCGCTATCCCCTTACTTGCTGACCGAGTCGATGCTGGTGATGCGCACCGCGGTGTGCTTCTGACGGTGACCCTGGCGACGGCGGTAGCCGGTCTTGTTCTTGTAGCGCAGGATGACGATCTTGTCGCCCTTGGTCTGGTCGACGACCTCGGCGTGGGCCTTCACACCGGCCAGGACCCACGGGTCGGACGTGACGGCTTCGCCGTCGACGATCAGGATGGTCGAGAGCTCGACCGAGTCACCCGGCTTGGCCTCGATACGGTCGATCTCCAGCACGTCGCCGACGGCGACCTTGTGCTGGCGGCCGCCTGCGCGAACGATCGCGTACATGCGGTACCTGCTTTCCTTACTCGGTCGGAACTCCCGACGCCAGCCGCCTGGGTACGGACACAGGGGCCTCTCCCCGCCCGCTGCCGCGCGAACGCGGCGCTTCGGGAAGGTGATGTGCTCGGGAGCGTGTGGCGTAGACACGCCGAGGGTCAAGAATACGGACCGGCCGCCCGGGGGGCAAACCGGCCCGTACGGCCCGGGGCGGGAAAGGTCCCGCCCCGGGCGCGTGGGCACTACTCGGCCGCCGTATCACCTTCGGCGGCCGCCGCCTTCTTGGCCGCCGCGCTCGTCCGCTTGGTCGCGGTCTTGCGGGCGGTGGTCTTCTTGGCCGCCGTGGTCGTCTTCTTGGCGGCGGTCTTCTTCGCGGCGGTCTTGCGGGCGGCCCGCTTCTTGGGCGCCGGGGCCTCCTCCGCGGGCGGCTCCTCGGCCTCGGCCCCGGTGGCCGGGGCCTCCTCCGCCGGAGCCTCGACGACGGCCTCCACGGTCTCGACGGCCTGGGCCTCCTCCGCGGGAGCCTCGACGACGGCCTCCACGGCCTCGACGGCCTCGGGCGTCACCACGGCCGGGGCGACCGGGGTGGCGGCCTCCAGGGCCGCCTCCAGCGCCGCGTCGGCCCGCGCCTGGAGCACCACGATCTCGGCCTCGCCCGGCGCCCCGGCCGGAGCCGTCGCCTTGCGGACCGCGCGGCGGCGGGTACGGCCGGCCGGAGCCGCCGGGGCCGCAGGGATCTCGACCAGGTCCGGCTGGGCGGCCGGGGCCTCCTCGACGGCCTCCGCCTCGACGCCCGGGACCTCCAGGGCCAGCTGGCCCTCGATCTCCTCGCGCACCGGCTCGCCCTCGACGACCACCTCGGCCACCGCGGCCTCGACGGCCTGCGGCTCCTCGGCGGCCGCCCCGCCCTTGCCCCGGCGACGGCGCTTGCTGCTGCCCGCGGCCGCCTCGGCCGACACGGCCGGGGTGTGGACGTGGGCGCTCGGCTGCTCCATGTGAACGATCACGCCGCGGCCGTTGCAGTGCACGCACGGCTCGGAGAAGGACTCCAGCAGGCCCTGGCCGACCCGCTTGCGGGTCATCTGGACCAGGCCCAGCGAGGTGACCTCGGCCACCTGGTGCTTGGTCCGGTCCCGGCCCAGGCACTCCAGCAGGCGGCGCAGCACCAGGTCCCGGTTGGACTCCAGCACCATGTCGATGAAGTCGATCACGATGATGCCGCCGAGGTCGCGCAGCCGCAGCTGGCGCACGATCTCCTCGGCCGCCTCGATGTTGTTGCGGGTGACCGTCTCCTCCAGGTTGCCGCCCTGGCCGACGAACTTCCCGGTGTTGACGTCGATGACGACCATGGCCTCGGTGCGGTCGATCACCAGCGAACCGCCGCTGGGCAGCCAGACCTTGCGGTCCAGCGCCTTCATCAGCTGCTCGTCGATCCGGTAGGTGGCGAACACGTCCACCTCGGAGGTCCACCGCTGGAGCCGCTCGGCGAGGTCCGGGGCCACGTTGGAGACGTAGTCGTGGATGGTGCTCCACGCCTCGTCGCCGGAGACGATGACCTTGGTGAAGTCCTCGTTGAAGATGTCGCGGACGACCCGGACGGTCATGTCCGGCTCGCCGTACAGCAGCGCGGGGGCGTTGCCGGTCGCGGCCTTCTTCTGGATGTCCTCCCACTGCTGCTGCAGCCGCTGGACGTCGCGGGTCAGCTCGTCCTCGGAGGCGCCCTCGGCGGCGGTGCGCACGATGACGCCCGCGTCGTCCGGGACGATCTTCTTGAGGATCTGCTTCAGCCGGGCGCGCTCGTTCTCGGGGAGCTTGCGCGAGATGCCGGTCATCGAGCCCTCGGGCACGTAGACCAGGTAACGGCCGGGCAGCGAGATCTGGCTGGTCAGGCGGGCGCCCTTGTGGCCGATCGGGTCCTTGGAGACCTGCACCAGCACGGACTGGCCGGACTTCAGCACCGACTCGATCCGGCGCGGGCCACCGTGGCCCAGCGCACCGAAGTTGACCTCGCCGGCGTACAGCACGGCGTTGCGGCCCTTGCCGATGTCGACGAAGGCGGCCTCCATCGACGGCAGCACGTTCTGGACCTTGCCCAGGTAGACGTTGCCGACGTACGAGGTGGCCTGCTCCTTGTTGACGTAGTGCTCGACCAGCACGCCGTCCTCGAGGACGCCGATCTGGGTCCGCTGGCCGTTCTGGCGCACGACCATGACGCGCTCGACCGACTCGCGGCGGGCCAGGAACTCGGCCTCGGTGATGATCGGCACCCGGCGGCGGCCCAGCTCGCGGCCCTCGCGGCGGCGCTGCTTCTTCGCCTCCAGCCGGGTCGAGCCCTTGATGGACTGCACCTCGTCCGGGTCGAAGGACGGCTCGGTGGAACGGCGGCGCGGCTCGCGCACCTTCACCACCGTGCGGACCCCGTCCTCGGTGGTCTCCGCGGTCTCGACGGCACCGGCCTCACCGCTGCGGCGGCGACGACGGCGACGACGGCGGGACGAGGACAGGCCGGCGGCCAGGTCGTCGTCGTCCTCGACGTCCTCCTCGACGTCCGCGGCCGGCTCCTCGACGGCGGACTGCCCGGTCTCGACGGCCTCGACCTCGAACTCCTCGGCCTCGCCACGGCGACGGCGGCGGCCGCCCCGACGGCGACGGCGCGACGGACGGTCGTCCTCCCACTCGCCCTCGGTCTCCGGACCGGCGACGGGGGCCTCGACGACGGGCGCCTCGACCGGCACCTCGACGGCCCGCTCGACCGGCTTCGCCTTCTCGGCGGCCTTCGCCCGCTCGATGACCTTGGCCTTCTCGGCCTTCTCAGCCTTCTCGGCGGCCTTCCTCTCGGCGGCCTTCGAACGGCTCGGCGGCTGCACCCGCACCGAAGTGCGCACCCGGCGGCGGCGGCCGACGCCGCTGTACTCGAACTCGTCCTCCTCGCGCTGCGCGGCGACCGGAGCCTCCACCGGCGCCGGAGCGGCGGCGGGCTGCTGCGGCGCCTGCGGCTGCGCGGCGGGGGCCGGGCCGGCGGCGGGCTCCTGGAACACCGGAGCCTGGAAGATCGCGGTGGACGGGCGGACCGCACGGCGGCGCACCCGGTGGGTCGGCTCGGCGACCGGCGCGGGCTGGACGGCCACGGGCTCCTCGACCGGCTCCTCCTCGACGGGCTCCTCCGCGGCGGCGGGCTCCTCGACGGGGGTCTCGACGACCGGCGCGGCCTCGACCACGCGGCGGCGACGGGCCCGGCGGGCCGGAGCGGCGGGGGCCTCCTCGGCGGCCGGCTCGGCGGCGGGGGCCTCGGCCACCGGGGCGGCGGCAGCGGGCTCCTCGGCCGGGGTCTCGGCGGCGGCCGGCGTCCCGGCGGGCGCCTCGGCGCGCTTGCGGGTGCGGCGGGCCCGGACCGGCTTCTCGGCCACCGGCTCGGCGGCCGGCTCAGCGGCGTTCTCGACCGGCTTCGCGGTCGCCTTCGCGCTCGCCTTCGCGGTCGTCTTCTCGGCGGCGGCCGGCTCGGTGGCCACGACCGGGGTCGTCTCCGGCGTCCCGGCCGGAGCCTCGGCGCGCTTGCGGGTCCGGCGGGCCCGGACCGGCTTCTCGGCCACCGGCTCGGCGGCCGGTGCGGCCTGCGCCTCGGCGACGGGCGCCTCGGCCGGGATGACCGTCTCGGCCGTCTCGGTGGCCGCACCCTGCGGGGTGCCCGCCGGGCGGGACACCGCACGGCGACGGCGGCGCGGCGGCGCCGCGGAGGTGCCCTCGCCGCCGGGCGCGGCGGTCTCGTTCTGTTCCGTCGCCGCGTTCTGCTGCGGATCGGTGTTATCGAGCATGCGGGTGGATCTCCCGTCAGGCCCCCGGGCTCCACATCCGGGCACGGCACGGCACCCGCGGCCGGCCGGCATCGTGACGATGCTCGGGCCGGACCCTTTCACGGTGCCGCCGCGCGGACGCGAGGCCGCACAGGGGCTCGTAGTCTCGCTCGGCGCCCCGCCGCTCGGCGGGGTGTCGAAAGTCTTCTGGTCTGACCAGTCTTCTGAGGTTTTCCCAAGCTGCGCCGTTCCCCAACCCCGGGTGGCTCCCGGACGGGGTTCCCGGGCCCACCGACCTTCCTGGTCGGCGGGCCTCAGGTGGCCGGCCTGTGCTGCGACGACGCTCGCTCCCCTGGGGAGCCGCGGGAACCTGGAGGACCGTCGGGCCCAGTGAGGCACTGGGCCCGGCCTCCGCCCGTCAGGCGGACGCGGCCCCGCGAACCCCGGCGGCTGTCAGCCGGCCGGAGCCGCGGCGCGGTCGAGCGCCAGCGGGTCGGTCACCGTGCCGGACTCCTCGTCGAGCGGCCCCTGCGCCAGCCTGGTCACCTCTGCGGGGACCGGCGGCGCCAGGTCGGCCGTCACACGGAGACCGGACAATACGTCGTCGGGTCGTACGGCGGGTGTGGCGTGTCGTACTACCAGCCGCAGTATCGCACAGGGACGGCCGGTCCGAACATTGCGGTCCGCTTCGGCCGCCGTGTCCGCACCGTCGACGACCTGCGGCGCGGCGATCTCGAGCGCCGCCACCGGACCGCGCGCGTCGAAGACCCGCACGCCGTTCTTGGTCACGCGTTCGACCTCGACCCGCTCCGCGGCGAGGAACACCGCGACCGCGCGGGCGGCCTCCTGCGGCTCGACGCCGTCCAGCCGGAGCAGCCACTCGGAGGCCTCCAGGCGCTCCACGAAGTTCGGCGTCCGGACCTCGACCGCGTCGATCACGTCCAGTCCGGTCGGCAGCGACTCGTCCAGTTGTGCCCGCAGTTCCTCCGGGTCACGGAGGGCGGCCAGGCCGATCTCCAGGTACTCCGCCTCGCTCGCCACCCCGGTCGGGGCCGCGTTGGCGTAGGACACCTTCGGGTGCGGGGTGAAGCCGGCCGAATAGGCCATCGGCACGGCGGACCGGCGCAGGGCGCGCTCGAAAGCGCGCTGGAAGTCGCGGTGGCTGGTGAAGCGGAGCCGGCCGCGCTTGGTGTAGCGGAGACGGATCCGCTGCACCGTCGGCGCGGGCGGAGGACCGTCGGGCGTACGGCGTGCCAGGGTCGCTCAGTCCTTAGTCAGTTGTCCCCGTCCGGCGCGACGGCTGCCGCCGCTGTCCGGACTCTGTCACCTCAAAGGGTACGCGCCCCGCCACCCCCCTCGTCCCGCCCCTGGTCAGCCGCACCCCGACGCCCCCGGCCGGGACGCTCCGGCCGAGGGGGCGGCGCCCGCAACCCCCCGGCCACCCACGGCGAGCACGTCCCCGCAGGTGGCGGGCCGTTCTGAGGCCCTCGTCCGGCGGCGGGGAAATTCCCGGAACATCCCTGATGCCGTTCCTCCGTGTTGGGACGCCCGCCCGCTAGGCAGGATTCGAGCCGTCCGAGTGCGGCTCACCCGGACCCACCGACCGCACACCTGGGGTGTGCGGCATGAGGAAGGGAACCTCCATGCGCAAGATCCTCGCCGGCCTCGCAGTGACCGGCCTCCTGTTCGCGGGCGGCGTCGCCACGGCGGGCAGCGCGTCCGCGGCGCAGGCCGGCAGCTACTGCGGGACCACCTACACGACCTGGGAGCCGCTGCTGCGCGGCGGCGAGCACAACGACGCCGTCAAGGCCCTGCAGTGCGAGCTCAACTCCTCACTGAACACCACCCCCCTGAACGTCGACGGCGCGTTCGGACAGGACACCCTGAGCAGGGTGCTGCGGTTCCAGGCCTGTACCGGCCTCTCCCAGGACGGTCAGGTCGGCGCGCAGACCTGGGCCAAGCTGGACTCCATCAGCACCTCGACCAACTGGGCCTGCTGATCCCGCACCGGCCGTCGTCCGCTCGGCGAACGCATGGAGCCCTCCCCGATTCCCGGGGAGGGCTCCATCCGTCACTTCGAGCACGTCACGCGGCCCGGACCCACCCGATCCGCGCCACCCGCGCCATCAACTAGCCCTGCGGGTCAGCCCCGTTGACCACGGCCAGCGGCAGCAGCTTCTTCCCGGTGGGACCGATCTGGATCTTGAGGTCCATCTGCGGGCACACGCCGCAATCGAAGCACGGGGTCCAACGGCAGTCGTCGACCTCGACCTCCTCCAGGGCGTCCTGCCAGTCCTCCCAGAGCCAGTCCTTGTCGAGGCCGCTGTCCAGGTGGTCCCAGGGCAGCACCTCCTCGTAGGTGCGCTCGCGGGTGGTGTACCAGTCGACGTCGACGCCGGTGCCGGCCAGGCCCTTCTCGGCGGAGGCCATCCAGCGGTCGTAGGAGAAGTGCTCGCGCCAGCCGTCGAAGCGGCCGCCGTCCTCGTAGACGGCGCGGATGACGGCGCCGATGCGGCGGTCACCGCGGGACAGCAGGCCCTCGACGATGCCGGGCTTGCCGTCGTGGTAGCGGTAGCCGATGTTCTTGCCGTACTTGCGGTCGCCGCGGATCGAGTCGCGCAGCTTGGCCAGCCGGGCGTCGGTGGCCTCGGCGGACAGCTGCGGGGCCCACTGGAACGGGGTGTGCGGCTTGGGCACGAACCCGCCGATGGAGACGGTGCAGCGGATGTCGTTCTGGCCGGTGACCTCGCGGCCCTTCTGGATGACGTTCTTCGCCATCGCGCCGATCTGGAGCACGTCCTCGTCGGTCTCGGTGGGCAGGCCGCACATGAAGTACAGCTTCACCTGGCGCCAGCCGTTGCCGTAGGCGGTGGCGACGGTGCGGATCAGGTCCTCCTCCGACACCATCTTGTTGATCACCTTGCGCATGCGCTCGCTGCCGCCCTCGGGGGCGAAGGTGAGGCCCGAGCGGCGGCCGTTGCGGGACAGCTCGTTGGCGAGGTCGATGTTGAAGGCGTCGACGCGGGTGGACGGCAGCGACAGGCCGATCTTGTCGTCGCTGTAGCGGTCGGCCAGGCCCTTGGCGATGTCCCCGATCTCGGTGTGGTCGGCGCTGGACAGCGACAGCAGGCCCACCTCCTCGAAACCGGTCGCCTTCAGCCCGCGCTCCACCATCTCGCCGATGCCGGTGATGCTTCGCTCCCGCACGGGGCGCGTGATCATGCCGGCCTGGCAGAAGCGGCAGCCGCGGGTGCAGCCGCGGAAGATCTCCACGGACATCCGCTCGTGCACGGTCTCCGCGAGCGGGACGAGCGGCTGCTTCGGGTAGGGCCACTCGTCGAGGTCCATCACGGTGTGCTTGGACACCCGCCACGGCACGCCCGGGGCGTTCGGCACGACGCGCCCGATCCGGCCGTCGGCCAGGTACTCCACGTCGTAGAACTTCGGCACGTACACCCCGCCGGTACGGGCGAGGCGCAGCAGCAGCTCGTCGCGGCCGCCCGGGCGGCCCTCGGCCTTCCAGCCGCGGACGAGCTCGGTGATGTCGAGCACGGCCTGCTCGCCGTCGCCGACCACCGCGCAGTCGATGAAGTCCGCGATCGGCTCGGGGTTGAACGCGGCGTGGCCGCCGGCCAGGACGATCGGGTCCTCGTCGGTGCGGTCCTTGGCCTCCAGCGGGATGCCGGCCAGGTCGAGCGCGGTCAGCATGTTGGTGTAGCCGAGCTCGGTGGAGAACGACAGGCCGAACACGTCGAAGGCCTTCACCGGGCGGTGCGCGTCCACGGTGAACTGCGGGACGTCGTGCTCGCGCATCAGCGCTTCGAGGTCCGGCCAGACGCTGTAGGTGCGCTCGGCGAGCACGCCCTCGCGCTCGTTGAGCACCTCGTAGAGGATCATGACGCCCTGGTTGGGCAGGCCGACCTCGTAGGCGTCGGGGTACATCAGCGCCCAGCGGACGTCGCAGGCGTCCCAGTCCTTGACGGTCGAGTTGAGCTCGCCGCCGACGTACTGGATCGGCTTCTGGACGTGCGGGAGGAGGGCCTCCAGGCGTGGGAAGACCGATTCGACAGTCATGTACTAGGAACCCTTACGACGTGATTCGGTGCCGCGCGCATCGGCAGGCGACGGCGGGGAGGGGTGACCCTCAAGGGTAGCCCAATCCGGGGAAAGGCCCGCT
The DNA here is from genome assembly GCF_044744605.1 of Kitasatospora sp. NPDC087271. Lineage (NCBI taxonomy): Bacteria > Bacillati > Actinomycetota > Actinomycetes > Kitasatosporales > Streptomycetaceae > Kitasatospora > Kitasatospora sp. NPDC087271. The sequence continues at coordinate 71,406 of NZ_JBIUYQ010000013.1, read as the reverse complement.
GGCTCACCCCCGGGCTCACCGACGCCCGGCCCGGGCACCCGCCCGCGCTCCGGCGCGGCCGCCCCTCCCCGGCCCGCCCCGGCACGCGCAGTGCGCGCCCGCCGCCCGGCGCCGTCCGCCGTTGACATGCTCGGACCACCCATGCGGTACTGACAGGGCCTCGCCAGAGACCTCTGCACCCCTTCCGGACAGGGGAGTTGGGCCGTACGCTCAACCCTCGCCGACTCCCCCGGCGACCCGTCCCCGGCGCGCAGGGCCCCGGCCCCGGCCCCGCAGGCCGCGTCCGTCGGCGCCCCCGCGCGCCCCGGCGGCCCGGCGCCCCGGCGGCCCGACAAGCCAGGCGGCCGCGCGGCCACGCGGCCACGCCCTAGGAGAGCCATGACCGACACCGACCGGCGGGTCCGCCCGCCCCGGCCCCTCGGCAGCCGGGCCGCCCGCTACCCCGCGCCGGCCCAGGCCGAGGCCGCGGCCCGGCGGCTCGCGCTGCGCCACCCGGAGCGGTGCCGGCTGCGCGAGGTGGGCCGCTCGCGGGCCGGGCGCCCGCTGCTGCTGCTGTCCGTCGACCGGGGCCCGCGCGCGGTGCTGGTCGTCGGCGGCCCGCACCCCAACGAGCCGATCGGCACGGCCGGCGCCCTGCGGCTGGCCGAGGTGCTGCTGGCGCGCCCCACCCGGCCCGGCCTGTCCTGGCACCTGCTGCTCTGCCTGGACCCGGACGGCGCCGCGCTCAACGCGGGCTGGCTGGACGGGCCGCTCACCGTGCGCCGGCACTACGAGCACTTCTTCCGCCCCTCGTTCGAGGAGCAGCCCGAACTGCTGCCGGCCGCCGACGCGGGCCGGCCCCCGATGCCGGAGAGCCTGGCGCTGACCGGCCTGATCGACGAGCTGCGCCCGTTCCTGCAGTGCTCGATGCACGGGGTGGACTTCGGCGGCGCCTTCATCCAGCTGACCGCTCCGGTGCCCGGGCTGCCCGAGCTCTTCGCCGCCTCGGTGCGCCGGGCCGGCATCCCGCTGGACGTCGACCCCTTCGACGCGGTCGGCTGGGCCAGCCCCTTCCCCGGCACCTATCTGATGCCCTCGGCGGACGGCGCGGGCCGGTCACGGGCGCTGCCGGACGAGCCGGAGCTGTCCACCTGGTCGTACGCCGGCCGTCACGGCGGGGTGACGGCCGTGCTGGAGGTGCCGATGTGGGCCGTGGACGCGGTCGGCGACGGCCATCCGCACCCGGCGGCGGACCGGGCGGTCGGCGCCGCGGCCCGGACGCTGCGCGAGCGCGCCGAGGAGCTCTCCGGGCTGCTGGCCCACGTGCCCGCGCACACCCGGGCGGCGCACGGCGCGCTGGTGCGCGCGGCCGGGTTCACCCTGGAGTTCTGCCCGTCGGTGGCGGAGGAGTGGCTGGCCCGCTGGTGCGCCGAGCCGCTCACGGTGTCCCGGGTGACCACCGCCGAGATCGTCGCGGCCCGGATCCCGCTGCGGGTGGCGTCGACGGTGCTGCGGCTGCTGGCGGACACCGGCGGTCCGACCGTGGAGGCGGCCCGGGGCCGGGCCCGCGACATCGTCACCGAGGGCCTGGGCCTGCTTCACCACCGCTTCGGCGCCCGCTGGGTGCCGGTCCAGGAGCAGCTGGCCCACCAGGTCCGCGCGGCACTCACCGCCGCCGACCGCCTGCTCTGACCGGGGCCGAGGTCCGCCACAACCGGGCAGCAACTACCCACCCACAGAGTCCAGTTGGAAACCACCGAGGGCCGACCCGAGAGATTCCCGGGCCGACCCTCGACGGACGGACGCGCAGACGGACGCGCGGACGGACAGTCGGCTCAGGCCGCTATCGGCCGCTGGCTGCGGACCGCCTGGAGCAGCCCGATCGCGATCCAGACCGCGAACATCGACGACCCCCCGTAGGAGACGAACGGCAGCGGGATGCCCGCCACCGGCATAATGCCCAGGCACATCCCGATGTTCTCGAAGGCCTGGAAGGAGAACCAGGCGATGATCCCCGCGGCCACGATCGTCCCGTACAGGTCGGTCGCCTGCCGGGCGATCCGGCAGGCCCGCCACAGCACCACGCCGACCAGCAGGATGATCGCCAGCGCCCCGACGAAGCCCAGCTCCTCACCGGCCACCGTGAACACGAAGTCGGTCTGCTGCTCCGGCACGAACTGCCCGGTGGTCTGCGTCCCGTGGAACAGCCCCTTGCCGGTCAGCCCGCCCGAGCCGATCGCGATCCGGGCCTGCGCGGTGTTGTAGCCGACGCCGGAGGGGTCCAGCTGCGGGTTGGCGAAGGCCGCGAAGCGGTCGATCTGGTACTTGCTCAGCACCCCGAGCTTCCAGATCGCCACGCACCCGCCGGTGCCCGCCACCAGCAGCCCGAGCACCCAGCGGTTGGCCGCCCCCGAGCCGAGCAGGATGCCCAGCACGATCGCGGCCATCACCATCACCGAGCCAGCGTCCGGCATCAGCAGCACGACGCACATCGGCAGGAAGGCCCAGACCAGGCCGCGGAACACCGCCCGGTGCGAGGGGTACTCCCGCTCCCCCGCGTCCACCTGGTCGGACAGCACGACCGCCATCGCCAGCACGATCGCCAGCTTCGCGAACTCGGCGGGCTGGATGGAGAAGCCGCCGCCCAGCTGGATCCAGGAGTGCGCGCCGTTGATGGTCGAGCCCAGCGGGCTGAGCGTGGCGAGCAGCATCAGGATCACGCCGATGTACAGGAACGGCACGAGGGTGCGGAAGCGCCGGCTCCCTATCCCTATCACCACCGAGCACAGCACCAGCCCGACGACCAGGTTGGTCAGGTGCCGGTACAGGAAGTACTGCGGGTCGCCGTGGGTGAGCGAGTCCCGGCCGCGGGTGGCCGACCAGACCAGCAGGGAGCTGCCGAGCGACAGGGCCAGCGCGGCGAGCAGCAGTATCCAGTCCAGCCGCCACAGCGGCGAGTCCTTGGCCAGGGCCTTGGAGACCCCGCTGCGCTGCGGGCTCAGCCGCAGCTGCCGGTAGGAGCCGTAGGAGGTCATGCCCGCCCCCTTCCCGGGCCGCGGTTCGGTTCGAGTGCGGCCTCGGCCGCGGTGCCCGGGGCGGGCAGGTCGTTCGGCTGCGCCGGGTCCAGGAAGGCCGAGGCCGGGGCGGGCTCGCCCGGCACCTGTTCCAGGAAGGCCGGCGCCGGTCCGGGCACACCCTGCGCCTGGTCCGGCGACGCCAGGAGGCCCGGGCCCGCGACGGCCTGCGCCGGGTCGACGGTGTTGCCGGTGTTGCCGGTGTTGGCGGTGTTGCCGGTGTTGGCGGTGTTGCCGGTGTAGGCCGCCGGCTTGACGATCGCGGTGCCGTCCGGGTTGAACTTCGGCAGTTCGGCCTGCGGCGCGGGCAGCAGCGCCTTGCCGTTGTCGATGTTGCCCTTGTCGTCGACGCCGTACAGCGCCTGGTAGATCCGGCGGACGGCGTCGCCGGAGCCGCCGGAGCCGGTGCCGCCCTGGCTTATCGTCATGACGACCGCGTAGTCCTTGCTGTACGTGGTCAGCCAGGAGGTGGTCTGCTTGCCCTCGACCTCGGCGGTGCCGGTCTTGGCGTGCAGCTCGATCTTGTTCTGCGGCCAGCCGGCGCCGGAGAACTTCCAGGCGGCGGTACCGCCGGTGATGACGCCCGCGGTGGCCTGGTCGATGTAGCTCAGCAGCTTCTGGGAGCCGGGGAACTTGCCGTCCTCGTGCGGGGCGATCTCGCGGACGAGGTCCCCGCTCGGGCTTATCACCGCCTTGGCGACGGTCGGCCGGTAGAAGGTGCCGCCGTTGGCCAGCGCCGAGTAGATCCGGGCCATCTGGACCGGGGTGACGAGCGTGTCGCCCTGGCCGATCGCGAAGTTGACGGCGTCACCGGCGCGCATCTGGTAGCCGTCGACGCAGTTCTCCTTGGCGATCTGGTCGGAGAAGCTGGTGCCGCCCTTCTGCGCCTGCGCGCACCAGGCGTCCTTGTTGTTGTCGTAGAAGGACTGCTTCCACTGCCGGTCCGGCACCCGGCCGGTGACCTCGCTGGGCAGGTCGATGCCGGTCTTGGCGCCGAGGCCGAACTGGTGGGCGGTCTTGAAGAACCAGTCGCCCGGCTCCTTCTTCGGCTTGATGCCGCCGTCCTTCATCCACTGGTCGTACGCCAGGCCGTAGAAGACGGTGTCGCAGGAGACCTCCAGCGCCTTCTCCAGGGAGATGGAGCCGAAGTTCTCGCTCTCGAAGTTCTTGAACTCGCGGCCGCCGATGGTCATGCTCTTCGGGCACGCGTACGTCCCGTCCAGCGAGTAGCCGGCCTCCACGGCGGCGGTGGTGGAGACGACCTTGAAGGTCGAGCCGGGGGCGGACTGACCCTGTATGGCCCGGTTCAGCAGCGGGAAGTTGGAGTCCTTGCTGGTCAGCGACTGGTAGTCCTTGCCGGTGATGCCGCCCACCCAGAGGTTGGGGTCGTAGGTCGGCGCGCTGGCCATCGCGACGATCCGACCGGTGTGGACGTCCATCACCACGGCGGCGCCGGAGTCGGCCTCGTAGTTGCGGTTGGTGACCTTGTCGAAGGTCTTCCGGGCGTCGGCCATGGCCTGCGCCAGGTTGTCCTCGACCACCTTCTGCACCCGGGCGTCGATGCTGGTGACCAGGTTGTTGCCGGTCTGCGGGGCGGCGGTGCCGGCGGTGCCGATCACCCGGCCGAGGTTGTCCACCTCCAGCTGGGTGATGCCGGCGGTGCCGCGCAGGTCGCGGTCGTACACCGACTCCAGGCCGGCCCGGCCGATCTGGTCGGCCGGCAGGTAGCGGTCCAGGCCGGACTTGGAGGCGGTCTTGCTGACCTCCTCGTCGGTGACCGGCGAGAGGTAGCCGAGCACCTGGGCCATGTTGGCGCCCTCGGCGCCGGTGTAGCGGCGCACGGCGGTGGGCTGCGCGGTGACCCCGGGGAAGTCCTCGCGGCGTTCCATTATCTGCATCGCCTGCTGGGTGGTCGCCTCCTTGGTGACCGGGATCGGCTGGTAGGGCGAGCCGTTCCAGCAGGGCTGCGGGGTCTTGGCGTCGCAGAGCCGGGTCTTCTCCTGCACGTCCTTGGCGGGCATCCCCAGCACCTCGGCCAGCCGGCCGAGCACCGCCTTGCCGCCGTCCTTCTGCTGCAACAGCGAGGTGCGGCTGACCGAGACCACCAGCCGGGCCTCGTTGCCGGCCAGGATCCGCCCGGAGGCGTCCAGGATCTCGCCGCGGACGGCCGGTTCGACCACCTCACGGATGTGGTTGCCGGTCGCTTTGGCGGTGTAGACGCTGGCGTTGCGGATCTGCAGGTACCACAGCCGCCCGCCGAGGGTGGCGAGCAGCGACAGGACCAGGATCTGCAGCACCACCAGACGGATCGTCACCCGCCGGGTACGGCCGGTCTCGGGGATGTTGCTCACGTCTCGTGCGCTCCAGGATGCGGGAAGTCGGGAGGTCGGGGGCCGGGCCGGTTACGGGCGCCGGGCGAAGCCGGGCATGCGCCGCTTCTTGTAGGACGGGCCGGCCGAGGCCTCGCGCGTGGTGCGGTAGCGGGCCAGCGTGCCCAGACCGGAGCCGCCCTCGTCGTCATCGGTGGCCGCGGTCACCGGGTCGCGCCCGAAGCGGCGGCCGACCAGCATCACCAGCGGCACCACGAACGGCGCCAGCAGCACGTCGTACAGCAGGGCGCTGACCACCAGGCCGCCGAGGCCGACGTGCCGGGCCGCGGTGTCGCCGACCAGGGCTCCGACCATCGCGTACAGCAGGGTGGAGGCGACCGCCGCGGCGGCCACCACCATCAGCGCGCTGGACACCGACCGCTGGCGGCCGTGGTCCGGGCGCAGCAGCCCGGCGGCGTAGCCCATCAGGCACAGCACCAGCGCGTAGCGGCCGATCGCGTGGTCCGAGGGCGGCGCGAGGTCGGCGAGCAGGCCGGCCGAGAAGCCGACCACGCAGCCGCCGGACGGCCCGTAGACCAGGGCCAGGCCGACCACGACGAGCAGCAGTATGTCCGGGGTGGCCCCCGGGAGCTGGAGCCGGCCGAAGACGCTGACCTGGAGGATCAGGCCGAGCAGGATCAGGCCGGCGGAGACGGGGATGCGGGCGAGGCGCATGGCTCAGTTCCCCCCAGTGGGCTTGGCGGGCGGGGCGGCGGGCGCGGCCGGGGCCGGGGCGGCCTGTCCCTGGGCGGGGGCCGGCGGCAGGACGGCGTCGCGCGGGTCGGCGCGCGGCGGCACGACCACCACGCCGACCAGGTCCAGCCGGGTGAACTGGACGAAGGGCTCGACCAGGATGGTCTTGGTCAGCTGGCCCGGGGTGGCCTCGACCTCGACGACCTTGCCGACCGGCACGCCGGGCACGAACGGGCGGCCGCTCTGCGAGCCGAAGGTGACCAGCCGGTCGCCGGCCTTGACCTGGGCCTTGCCGTTGAGCAGCGAGACCTTCATCGGGCTGGTGCCGCCGCCGGAGGCGAAGCCGATCTCGCCGCTGGCCTCCAGCCGGGTGCCGGCCGAGAAGCCGGGGTCGGAGGCGAGCAGCACGGTGGCGGTGGTCGGGGCGACGGTGGTGATCCGGCCGACCAGGCCCTGACCGTTGATCACCGTCATGTCGCGGGTGAGGCCGTCGTCGCTGCCGGCGTCGATGGTGATGGTCCAGGAGAAGCCCTGGGCCGGGCCGATCGCGATGACCTGGGCGGCCTTGACGGTGTAGCCGCCGGCGCCGGCGGTGCGCAGCAGGTCGTCGAGCTGCTTGGTGCGCCCGGTGGCCATGTCGGAGGAGGCGAGCTTCTGCCGCAGTTCGGTGTTCTCGCGGGCGAGCTGGTCGGTGCGGCCGTTGTTGGACGCGGCGTCGCGGAAGGCCCGGACGGTGTCGGCGACCGGGTCGACGACGGTGGCGGCGCCGCGCTCGACCGGACCGAGGACGCTGGCGGCGGCGTGTCGGGCACCGCCGAGGGGGGAGCTCTCACCGCCCTTGATGTCCACGGTGACGAGTGCGAAGGCGACGGCCACCAGCAGGATGAGCAGTAGCCGGCTCTCTCGTGTGTCCCTCACGGTGCTGGTACTGCCCCTTCGTACCTGGTCGGCCGCCCGGGCTGTGGGGCCCGGGCGGCAGCCCGTTCAGTTGAGTGTCGGATGTCTCTCGGTGGTGCTAACGGCGCGGGGAGGCGTCCAGTACCTGCTGGAGCGCCTCGAACTCCTCGACGCACTTTCCGGAGCCGAGCGCGACCGAGTCGAGCGGGTTCTCGGCGATGTGGATCGGCATGCCGGTCTCGCGGCGCAGCCGCTCGTCGAGGCCGCGCAGCAGGGCGCCGCCGCCGGTGAGCACGATGCCGCGGTCCATCACGTCGCCGGCCAGCTCGGGCGGGCACTGGTCGAGGGTGGTCTTCACGGCGTCGATGATCGAGTTGACCGGCTCGTCGATGGCCTCGCGGACCTCGGCGGCGGAGATGACCACGGTCTTGGGCAGGCCGCTGACCAGGTCGCGGCCGCGGATCTCGGCGTGCTCGTCCTTCTCGCCCTCCAGGCCGAAGGCGCTGCCGATGCTCATCTTGATCTGCTCGGCGCTGCGCTCGCCGAGGAGCAGCGAGTACTCCTTCTTGATGTGCTGGACGATCGCGTTGTCCAGCTCGTCGCCGGCGACCCGGATGGACTGGGCGGTGACGATGCCGCCGAGGGAGATGACCGCGACCTCGGTGGTGCCGCCGCCGATGTCGACGACCATGTTGCCGGTGGCCTCGTGGACGGGCAGCCCGGCGCCGATGGCGGCGGCCATCGGCTCCTCGATGATGTGCACCTGGCGGGCGCCGGCCTGCGAGGAGGCCTCGATCACGGCGCGGCGCTCTACCCCGGTGATGCCGGAGGGCACGCAGACCACGACCCGGGGACGGGCGAGGTAGCGGCGGCGGTGGATCTTGAGGATGAAGTAGCGGAGCATCCGCTCGGTGATCTCGAAGTCGGCGATCACGCCGTCCTTGAGCGGGCGGATGGCGACGATGTTGCCCGGCGTCCGGCCGATCATCTTCTTCGCCTCGGCACCGACCGCCAGGATGCCGCCGGTGTTGGTGTTCACCGCGACGACGGACGGCTCGTTGAGGACGATCCCCTTGCCCCTGACGTACACCAGCGTGTTGGCAGTTCCAAGGTCGATCGCCAAGTCGCGGCCGATGAACGACAGGTTGCTCGCCATGGGGTGTGGTTGCCTTCCCGGGCTCGGAGTTCATGGGGGTGGGACGAGAGCGCGCCCACGCTCGGGCGGAGCCAGCTGAGCTGCCTTACCGGGCCCTTGAGTCGCGTCCATCGTAGTCACGCGGCGCGGTACGGACGTCGATGCGGGGCATACCGTCCATTGTCCGGAGCGTGTTCGCTTCTCCGGGCATTGGGACGCCGTGTCGGCGCCACTGGTTGCTTATTTCACGATAAAAGTGCCCCGGCCGGGCCAATGGTCCCGACCGGGGCAGTGCCAAGGTCCCTCGGGCGTGTCGCCCGGCTGGACTCAGGCGTGCGCCGGGAAGAAGATCTTGATCTCGCGCTCGGCCGACTCCGGGGAGTCCGAGGCGTGGATCAGGTTCTCGCGGGTGATCGTCGCGTAGTCGCCGCGGATGGTGCCGGCCCCGGCCTCCAGCGGGTTGGTCGCACCGGCCAGCATCCGGATGCCGCGGACGACCTCCTCGCCCTCGACGATCAGCGCGATCGACGGGCCGGAGGTCATGAACTCCAGCAGCGGCTCGTAGAACGGGCGGCCGACGTGCTCCGCGTAGTGCTGCTCCAGCGTCGCCCGGTCGAAGGTGCGCAGCTCGACGGCGGTGAGCCGCCAGCCGGCCTTGCGCTCGATGCGGCTGATGATCTCGCCGGCCAGGCCACGCTGGACGGCGTCGGGCTTGAGCAGGACGAGAGTGCGCTGGGACACGGTGCGTCTCCTGGGGATTCGGTACGGCAAGGCAGTCGGGCCGACGGGCGGGAGCCGACACGGCAGAGATTACCTTGCGTGTGCGGCGTGTCGGCCCGCCGGTCCGGGCCCTAGACCGGTACGGCGGCCGCCTCGGCGGCGGCCCGGGCGGCCTTGAACTCGTCCACCTTGCGGCCGTAGTGCACCGAGCACCACCACAGGCCGGCGAAGACCGCGCCGAGGCCGAACATGGTCGGCAGGATGAAGCCGCTGGCGATCAGTCCGATCTGCAGCGCCCAGCCGACGGCCACCGCACCCGGGCGGTTGATCATGCCGCAGAGCGCGATGCAGAGCGCCATGACGATCCCGGTGACGATCCAGATCGTGGCCGTGGAGACGCTGGACAGCTGCATCGCGACCAGCGCGGCGAACATGGCCAGGAGCGCCTCGCCGATCAGGGTCGAGGAGCAGAGGGTCCTCATGTCACTTCCTCCCGAGCAGCAGGCGGGCCTCGCCCACCGTGATGACCGAACCGGTGACCAGCACCCCGGCGCCGCCGAGGTCGCCCTCCTCCTCGGCGAGGGTGACGGCGGCCGCGATGGCGTCGTCGAGCCGGGGCTCGACCTGGACGCGGTCCTCGCCGAAGATGTCGACGGCCAGCGCCGCCAACTCGTCGACGTCCATCGCGCGGTGGGTGGAGTTCTGGGTGATGACGACCTCGGCGAGGATCGGCTCGAAGGCCTCCAGCACGCCGGCCACGTCCTTGTCCCCGGAAGTGCCGATCACGCCGACGAGCCGGGTGAAGCCGAAGGACTCGCCCAGGGCGGCGACGGTGGCGCGGGCGCCGTGCGGGTTGTGCGCGGCGTCCAGGATGATCGTGGGGCTGCGGCGGACGACCTCCAGGCGGCCGGGCGAGGAGACGCCGGAGAAGGCCTGGCGGACCTTGTCCACGTCGAGCTGCCCGCCTCGGGCGCCGCCGACGCCGAAGAAGGCCTCGACCGCGGCCAGCGCCAGCACCGCGTTGTGCGCCTGGTGCTCGCCGTGCAGCGGGATGAAGACGTCCTCGTACTCCTCGCCGCCGAGCCCGCGCAGCGTCACCAGCTGGCCGCCGACGCCGAGCTCACGGCGGATCACGCCGAACTCCATGCCCTCGCGGGCCACCGTGGCGTCGACCTCGACGGCGCGCCGCAGGATGTTCTGGGCGGCGTCCAGCTGCTGCTGGGCGACGACGGCGACGGCTCCGGACTTGACGATCCCGGACTTCTCGACCGCGATCTCGCCGGTGGTCTCGCCGAGCTTGTCGGTGTGGTCCAGCCCGATCGGGGTGATCACGGCGACGGCGGCGTCGATGACGTTGGTGGCGTCCCAGGAGCCGCCCATGCCGACCTCGACCACGGCGACGTCCACGGGAGCGTCGGCGAAGGCGGCGTAGGCCATGCCGGTCAGCACCTCGAAGAAGGACATCGGCACCGGCTGCGCCGCGTCGACCATCTGCACGTACGGCTCGATGTCGCGGTAGACCTCGACGAAGCGCTCGGGGGTGATCGGGGCGCCGTCCAGGCTGATCCGCTCGGTGACGCTCTCCACGTGCGGGCTGGTGTAGCGGCCCGTGCGCAGTTCGAAGGTGTTGAGCAGTTGCTCGATCATCCGGGCGGTGGAGGTCTTGCCGTTGGTCCCGGTGATGTGGATGGAGGGGAAGGACCGCTGGGGCTGGCCCAGGATGTCCATCAACGCCTCGATCCGGTCGAGCGAGGGCTCCAGCTTGTTCTCCGGCCAGCGCTTGGAGAGCTCCACCTCGACATCGCGCAGGGTGTCGTCGGTGTCGCCGTCGGCGGGACGGAGGGTGTACGGGTTCGGGTCGGCCTTGTCACTCACGACCACAGTCTACGGAGGGTTGGCGGGCCGTCCTCACGGGGTGAGAACGACCACTTTGGTCGGGGTTTCCAATTTGCCCCCTTTACTATCTCTTTGGCGAGTTTGAACCGCAATGAAGCATCGATTCGCACCCCCTGGAGCCGCACCGCCTTTGATCATGAGGAGTACCACGCCATGCCCGACGCTCTGCACGACTGGATCGTGCTCCGCCAGGACGCCGTCGTCTGGTTCGCCGGACTGGTCTCACTGGCGCTCGTCGGCTACATGGCCTTCGTCTTCGGACGCTTCCTCCTGTACTGGGCCGGCTCCCGGCACGCCTTCCGGCACAACCGGCCCGCCGAGCCCGGCGACCCGGCCGCCTTCCAGTGGCACCTGGTGATCCCCTGCCGCGACGAGGAGGCCGTGGTCACCCAGACCCTGGCCGGCTTGCGCGAGAACGCACCCGAGGCCCACCTGTGGGTGATCGACGACGACAGCGAGGACGCCACCCGCGACCTCGTCCTCGCCGCCGCGGCCCACGACGACCGCGTCCACCTCGTCCAGCGCCGCCGCCCGCACGCCCGGATCGGCAAGGGCGCCGCCCTCAACGCCGCCTACCGCGAGATCACCGCCTGGCTGCCCGAGGGCACCGACCGCTCCCGCGTGGTGATCGGCGTCGTCGACGCCGACGGACGGCTCGACCCCGACACCCTCCCCCAGGTCTGCAACGACAAGGCACTCGGCCGCCCCGACACCGGCGCCGTCCAGATCGGCGTGCGGATGCGCAACGCCGACGACGAATTCCCGCTGCCCGGCCGCGGCCGCGCCGCCAACGCGTTCGCCCGCGCCCTGGTCCGGATGCAGGACGTCGAGTTCCAGGCCAACAACGCCGGCATGCAGCTACTGCGCCGCCGCACCGGCAGCGTCGGCCTCGGCGGGAACGGCCAGTTCGTCCGCCTCACCGCCCTCGACTCGCTCACCGCCGAGGAGGGCCGGGCCGGCCGCCCCTGGCCCGAGCGCGCCCTGCTGGAGGACTACGAGTCCGGCCTCGACCTGCGCCTGGCCGGCTGGCGCCTCACCCACGTCACCGAGACCCAGGTCTCCCAGGAGGGCCTGATCTCGCTGCGCCGCTTCCTCACCCAGCGCACCCGCTGGGCCCAGGGCAACATGCAGTGCCTGCGCTACACCGGCCGGGTGCTGCGCTCCCCCTTCTACACCTGGTCCGGCAAGGCCGAGGTGCTGTACACCTTCCTCCAGCCCGTCGTCTGCGTCCTGCTGGTCCTGCTGTTCCCGCTCTCGCTCGGGATCACCGCGGCCGGGCTGGTGCTCTTCCCCGCCGAAACCGCCGACTTCCACGTCAGGTTCGGCCCGTGGATGCTGCTCGCCTTCGCGGTCGCCGCCCTGCCGATGATGCTCTGGGGCTTCGCCTACCGCCGGCTCGTCCACCCCGACCGCGGCCGGCTCACCGGGCTGCTCTGGGGCGTCCTGATCTGGCTCTACGCCTACCACCTCTTCGTGGTCGCCACCCGGGCCGCCGCCCGGATGCTGCTCGGCCGCAACGGCTGGGCCAAGACCCGGCGCAACGCCGAGAAGGTCGCCCTCGGCGCCCCCACCGCCCTCGAGTCCTGAGCCCCGGTCCTGCGCCCCGCGCCCGAGCCCCGCGCCTGAGTCCTGAGCAGCCCCACCCCCTCGGAGCCTCCCCATGAGCATGTGCCTTCCCCCCGCCAGCGTCGCCGTCGTCCTCGGCACCCGCCCCGAACTGGTCAAGCTCGCCCCGCTGATCCACGAACTCGGCGGCGCCACCCGCCTGGTGCACACCGGCCAGCACTGGGACGAGGCGATGTCCGGCCGCTTCCTGCGCGACCTCGACCTTCCCCGCCCCGAGCTGCTCACCGGCGTCGGCGGGCGCCCCCGGGCCGGCCAGATCGCCCAGTCCCTCGGCCAGCTGGACGCCGCCTTCGCCGAGGACCGCCCCGCCGCCGTGGTCGTCCAGGGCGACACCAACGCCACCCTCGCCGGGGCGCTGGCCGCCAACGCCCGGGAGATCCCGCTGGTGCACGTCGAGGCCGGGCTGCGCAGCTTCGACCGGGCGATGCCCGAGGAGCACAACCGGGTGATGGTCGACCACGTCTCCGACCTGCTCTGCGCCGCCACCGGGGACAACGTCGCCAACCTGCGCGCCGAGGCCCTCGCCGAGGAGCGGATCGCGCTCACCGGCAACACCGTCGTCGAGGTGGTCCGCCGCCAGCTGCCGGCCGCGGCCGACCGCGCCGCGCTGCTCGCCGCGCACGGGCTGCGCCCGGACGGCTACGTGCTGGCCACCGTGCACCGCCCGGAGAACACCGACACCGCCGAGGCACTGGGCGCCGTGCTGGCCGAACTGGACCGGATCGCCCGGGCGGGCACCCCGGTGCTGTTCCCGATGCATCCGCGTACCCGGGCCGCCGTCGAGCGCTTCGCGCTGGACGCCCTGCTGGAGCGCCTGGCCGTCACCGGGCCGGTCGGGTACGCCGACTTCCTGGGCCTGGCGAGCCACGCCGCGCTGCTGGTCTCCGACTCCGGCGGCGTGCAGGAGGAGTGCACCGTGCTCGGCCGCCCGCTCCTGGTGGTGCGCCGCTCCACCGAGCGTCCGGAGGCAGTGGCGGCGGGCTTCGCCGCGCTGGTGGGCCCCGACGAGGACCTGGGCGCGCTGGCCCGGGCCTGGCTGGCCGACACCCCCGAGCGGCTCGCCCGGCTCGCGGCCACCCCGAGCCCGTACGGCGACGGCCTGGCCTCGGCGCGGATCGCCGCGCTCACCGCCGCGGTCGCCGAGCCGGCCGAGCCCGGAGCAACCGACTCCAGGGCACGGCCGTCGGCCGCCTAGCGCCCTCTTGACAGCCGGATTGGTCTACTCCACCTTGTGAGTCAAGTCTCCTCCCCCGACAGGGACTTGAGTTGTCGGTAGCTCCCGCACGCGCACCATCGACACCCCGGACGGCGCTCCACCCCCACCACCCAGGCGCGCCGCCGGGCCTCCCCCACAGGAGATGGAGTCATGCCACCTGCCCGACACCGGCGCCCGCGCGCCGTCCACACCCTGCTCGCCGGGGCCTGCGCCGTCGCCCTCGGCCTGAGCGGACTCGCCCTCGCCACCGGCACCGGCGCCCAGGCCGCCGACCCCGACCTGATCACCAACGGCGGCTTCGAGACCGGCACCCTGTCCGGCTGGTCCTGCGGCAACGGCGCCGTCCAGAGCGCGACCGCGCACTCCGGCCGCTACGCCCTGCAGTCCACCCCGGGCTCGGGCGACACCGGCGAGTGCACCCAGACCGTCGCCGTACAGCCCTCCTCGACGTACACGCTGAGCTCCTGGGTCCAGGGCTCGTACGTCTACCTGGGCGCCCGCGGCACCGGCGGCACCGACCCCGGCACCTGGACGAACTCCACCGGCTGGGCCCAGCTGAGCACCGGCTTCACCACCGGCCCGGGCACCACCAGCGTCACCGTCTACCTGCACGGCTGGTACGGGCAGCCCGCCTTCCTCGCCGACGACGTCTCGCTGATCGGCCCGGGCGGCCCGCAGCCCTCCCAGAGCCCGACCTCCACCACGTCCCCGAGCCCCACCGGCAGCCCCTCCCCCACGGACACCGGCACCGCAAGCCCGACCGCCACCTCGACCGGCAAGCCTCCCGGCCTGCCCAAACACATCCTGACCGGCTACTGGCAGAACTTCGACAACGGCGCCACCGTCCAGCGGATCAGCGACGTCCCGGCCGCCTACGACATCATCGCGGTCTCCTTCGCCGACGCCACCACCACACCGGGCGGGCTGGGCTTCACCCTGGACCCCGCCCTCTCCTCCCGCCTCGGCGGCTACACCGACGCCCAGTTCAAGGCCGACATCGCGGCCAAGCGGGCGGCCGGCAAGAAGGTGGTGCTCTCGGTCGGCGGGCAGAACGGCACGGTGTCGGTGAGCGACCCGACCTCGGCGGCCAACTTCGCGAGCACCGCGTGGGCGCTGATGCAGGGCTACGGCTTCGACGGGATCGACATCGACCTGGAGAACGGCGTCAACGCCGCCTACCTGGGCCAGGCGCTGCACTCGCTGGCGGCGAAGAGCAGCAGCGGGTTCGTCCTCACCATGGCGCCGCAGACCATCGACATGCAGTCGACCGGCATGGAGTACTTCAAGCTGGCGCTGAACGTGAAGGACATCCTCACCATCGTCAACATGCAGTACTACAACTCCGGTGCGATGAACGGCTGCGACGGCAACGTCTACTCGCAGGGCACCGAGGACTTCCTCACCGGGCTGGCCTGCATCCAGCTCAAGGGCGGGCTGCGGCCCGACCAGGTGGGGCTCGGCGTGCCGGCCTCCACCAGCGCGGCGGGCGGCGGGTACGTCAGCCCGAGCGTGGTCGACAACGCGCTGGACTGCCTGGCCACCGGCACCAACTGCGGCAGCTACAAGCCCGACACCACCTGGCCGGGCATCGGCGGGGCGATGACCTGGTCGACCAACTGGGACGCCAAGGCGGGCAACCCGGTCGCGGGCACCATCGGCGCGCACCTGCACGCCATGCCGTGACGCCCCCTGCCCGGACCGGGGTTCAGACCCCGGCCCGGGCCTCCGGGACGTGTGCCGCGGGCCCGCCGTGCCGGCGGCGCAACTCGGCCGTGATCTCGGCCAGTTCGCCCTCGGGCAGCAGCGGCAGCATCATCGCGACGCCCTGGAGCAGACCGCCGAGCAGGAAGGTGGTGTCGGCGGTCGAGGCGACCAGGCCGCGCACCTCGGCCACCTCACCGGCGGCCACCGCCTCGATCAGCCGGGCGGCGTCCGCGCTCTCCTCGTCCACCGCGACCGCGCCGTTGTCGGCCGGGGCGCGCCGGGCCATCGCCCGCAGCACCCGGTCGCCGACCTCGGGCGCGTACGCCTTGCGGACGGCCTCGGCGGCGATCCAGGCGAGCAGGGTGGTCACCTCGCGCTCGGCGCGCTCGGCGAGGAGCAGGTCCAGCTCGTGGTCGAAGGCGAGCTGGTTGCCGTGGCGGAACGCCAGCAGCAGGGTCGCCGCCCTGGCCTTGGCCTCCTCCACCGCCTCGGCAGGAAGTTCGTCGGCCAATTCCTCGGTCACCACCACGCCATGCCCTCCCGTCCGTCGGCTCAGCAGGAACGCTCAGCAGAAACACCCGTCAGAAACTCCGTGCACACCGTACACATCCGACCTGCAAACTTCCGCGAACCCGCGCGGGCAAGACCGGAATGAATTCGGAAGGAATAGGACCTCACCCGGTCCAGGATGAATATTCGCCGGAAGGGAGCAATGTTGCTGGGCTATTAGGCGTAGCAAAAAGAACACCGCCGCCGTGCCCGGCCGAGCCGCCCGGAAACGCCGGAGGGGCCGCACCCCGCGCGTCGCGGAGTGCGGCCCCTCACGGACCGGTACGGGCTCAGCCCTGCGGCAGCGCCGCGAGCTGGGCGGTGATCCGGGCGATGTCGGCCTCGGCGGCCTCCTGGCGGCCCCGGATCTTGGCGACCACCTCGTCCGGCGCCTTGGCGAGGAACGCCTCGTTGCCGAGCTTGGCCGTGGTCTGCGCCTTCTCCTTCTCGGCGGCCGCGAGGTCCTTGGCGAGGCGCTTGCGCTCCGCCGCGACGTCGATGGTGCCGGAGAGGTCGAGCGCGACGGTGGCGCCGGCGACCGGGAGCGAGGCGGTGGCCGCGAAGCCCTCCTCGGGGACGGTCAGCCGCAGCAGCGAGCGGATCGCGTCCTCGTGGACGGCCAGCACGGTGCCGTCCAGCTCCAGCTCCGCCGGGACGCGCTGGCCCGGCTTGAGGCCCTGGTCCGAGCGGAACCGGCGGACCTCGGTGACCACCTGCTGCAGCGTGGCGATCTCGGCCTCGGCCTCGGCGTCGCGGTAACCGCTGTCCGTCGGCCAGTCGGCGATGACCAGCGACTCGGCGCCGGTGAGCGTGGTCCACAGGGTGTCGGTGACGAAGGGCACGATCGGGTGCAGCAGCCGCAGCGTGACGTCCAGGACCTCGCCGAGCACCCGGCGCGCGGCGTCGGCCTGCGGGCCGCCCTTGGCCAGGGTGGTCTTGGACAGCTCGACGTACCAGTCGAAGACCTCGTCCCAGGCGAAGTGGTACAGCGCCTCGGACAGCTTGGAGAACTGGTAGTCCTCGTACAGCGCGTCCACCTCGGCGACGGTGCTGTTCAGGCGCGACAGGATCCAGCGGTCGGTCGCGGTCAGCTCCTCCGGCGCGGGCAGCGGGCCCTCGACGGTGGCGCCGTTCATCAGCGCGAAGCGGGTGGCGTTCCAGATCTTGTTGGCGAAGTTGCGGGCCGCCTGGACCCAGTCCTCGCCGATCGGCACGTCGACGCCCGGGTTGGCACCGCGCGCCAGCGTGAAGCGCAGCGCGTCCGAACCGTACTTGTCCATCCAGTCCAGCGGGTTGACCACGTTGCCGAAGGACTTCGACATCTTCTTGCCGTTCTGGTCACGGACCATGCCGTGCAGCGCGATGGTGTGGAACGGCGGGGTGCCGTCCATCGCGTAGAGGCCGAACATCATCATCCGGGCGACCCAGAAGAACAGGATGTCGTAGCCGGTGACCAGGACGGAGTTCGGGTAGAACTTCGCCAGGCTCTCGGTCTGCTCCGGCCAGCCGAGCGTGGAGAACGGCCACAGTCCGGAGGAGAACCAGGTGTCCAGGACGTCGTTGTCCTGGTGCCAGCCCTCGCCGGTGGGCGGCTGCTCGTCCGGGCCGACGCACACGACCTCGCCGTTCGGGCCGTACCAGACCGGGATGCGGTGGCCCCACCACAGCTGGCGCGAGATGCACCAGTCGTGCAGGTTGTCGACCCAGTCGAAGTAGCGCTTCTCCATCTCCTGCGGGTGGATCTTGACCTTGCCGTCGCGGACCGCGTCGCCGGCGGCCTTCGCGAGCGGGCCGACCTTGACCCACCACTGCATGGACAGCCGCGGCTCGATGGTGGTCTTGCAGCGCGAGCAGTGGCCGACCGAGTGGACGTACGGGCGCTTCTCGGCGACGATCCGGCCGTCGGCGCGCAGCGCGGCGACGATCGCCGAGCGGGCCTCCAGCCGGTCCAGGCCGAGGAACGGACCGTGCACGGTGATGACCGCGTGCTCGTCCATGACGGCGACCGAGGGCAGGCCGTGCCGCTGGCCGATCTCGAAGTCGTTCGGGTCGTGCGCGGGCGTCACCTTGACGGCGCCGGTGCCGAACTCCGGGTCGACGTGGGCGTCGGCGACCACGGGGATCCGACGGCCGGTCAACGGCAGCTCGATCTCGGTGCCGACCAGGTGGCGGTAGCGCTCGTCGTCCGGGTGGACGGCGACCGCGGTATCGCCCAGCATCGTCTCGGCGCGGGTGGTGGCGACGACGATCGAGGCGTCGCCCTCGCCGTAGCGGATCGAGACCAGCTCGCCGTCGTCGTCCTGGTACTCCACCTCGATGTCCGAGATGGCGGTCAGGCAGCGCGGGCACCAGTTGATGATGCGCTCGGCCCGGTAGATCAGCTCGTCGTCGAAGAGCTTCTTGAAGATGGTCTGGACGGCCTGGGACAGGCCCTCGTCCATGGTGAATCGCTCGCGGGACCAGTCCACACCGTCGCCCAGGCGGCGCATCTGGCCGGAGATCTGGCCGCCGGACTCCGCCTTCCACTTCCAGACGCGCTCGACGAAGGCCTCCCGGCCCAGGTCGTGGCGGGACTTGCCCTCCTTGGCGAGCTCGCGCTCGACCACGTTCTGGGTGGCGATGCCGGCGTGGTCCATTCCGGGCTGCCACAGCGCCTCGTAGCCCTGCATCCGCTTGCGGCGGACCAGCGCGTCGATCAGCGTGTGCTCGAAGGCGTGGCCCAGGTGCAGGCTGCCGGTCACGTTCGGCGGGGGGATGACGATGGTGAACGGGGGCTTGTCGCTCTTGGCGTCCGCGGTGAAGTAGCCACGCTCTACCCAGCGCTCGTACAGCTCGCCCTCTACGTCCGCGGGGGTGTAGGTCGTCGGGAGAGTTGCTGCTTCGTCCCCGGCAAAGGTGCTCACGGGGTGCTGGTTCGTCGTGTCGGTCACGACGCACAGTTTACGTAACCGCGGGCACGTGTTACGAACCGCTTTCTCCGCGCGGACGCGACCCGCCCGATCGGCTCGGTGGCGGACACCGTACGGTACCGTTCCCGGGCACTCGTCCGGCGTCCGCACGGACCCCGGGACGACACGACGACAGGCCGCGGGTGCGGCGGGGGAGCACGGACGCAGATGTACGGCCAGGGCCAGCAGTATCCGCAGGGACAACCGCAGGGACAGCCTCAGCCGTACGGGGGCCAGCCCCCGTACGGCCCGCCGCAGCCACCGCCGCCCTACGGCGCCCCGCAGCAGCCGTCCCAGTACGGCTACCCGCCGCAGGACGGCCAGCCCTACGGCGCTCCCCAACCGCCCCACGGTGCCCCGCAGCAGCCGTACGGCGCCCCGCAGCCCCCGTACGGCTACCCGCCGCAGGCCCCGTACGGCCAGCCGGGCTACCCGCCGCCGCCGAAGAAGGGCCGGACCGGCCTGGTGGTCGGCCTGGTCGTGGGCGCGCTGGTGCTGGGCGGCGGCGGCTTCGCCGCGTGGAAGTTCCTCGGCGACGACCAGGGCGGCCAGTACAAGATCTCCGCGCCGCAGTCGCTGCCCGACGGCTACACCCAGAAGTCGGCCAAGGAGGAGGCCGTCGACCCGGCCAAGCCCGAGGCGGCGAAGTTCGGCAAGAACCTCACCGTGCTGGCGGCCAGCTACAGCAAGGGCTCCGACGCGCTCGACACGCTCTCCGTGGTCGGCGTCTACGGGGAGCTCAACGACCCCGGCCAGATCATCGACGACTCGAAGAAGGACACCGGCGGGCTGACCTGGACCACGCCGCTGACGGACTTCCCGGCGCAGGACGGTCACAGCTCCTCGGCGAAGCTCGCCTGCGGCGTGGCCGGCGTCATCGCGGGCAAGGCCGGGCCCACGGTCTGCGTGTGGGCGGACAAGTCCACCACCGGCCGGATCACCTTCAGCAAGATCAGCCTGACCGGCGGCGTCCAGGGCCTCACCCCGGCCCAGGCCGCGGACAGGACCCGGGCGATCCGCGACGCCATGGTCGTCGCCAAGTAACCCGGGCACCGCCCCGCCGCGCCACCACACGTCACCACCACGTCAGCACCACGTCCCCGCCGCCACCGGCCGCGCCGGGCGGCACCCGGGCATCGCCATCAGAGAGGCCTCGCGTGACCGAGCAGAACCCCTACGGCCCCCCGCCGCAGCCGGGACACGACGCACCGCCGCCCCCGCCGGCCCCGCCGGGCTACGGCGGCATCCCGCCGCAGAGCCCGCCGCCCGGCTACCCGCCGGTCGGCGAGCCGGGTGCCTACCCGGGGTACGGCGCCTACCCGCCGGTGCCGCCGCCGCGCAAGTCCCGCAAGACGCTCTGGACCGTGCTCGGCGTCGTCGGCGCCTTCGTCCTGCTGGGCGGCGGCACGCTCGCCTACTTCGTCTACGACGTCGCCAGCAACGCGGGCACCCAGAAGATCGTCCTGCCGGCCACGTTCAAGGACCTGCGCCAGAGCGACGACCCCCAGGTCGCCGACACCCTGGAGAAGGGGCTCACCTCCAGCTTCGGCAAGGGCGACGGCAACTGGAACCCCACCGGGGTGGGCGCCCTCTACCAGAACGCGCAGTCGGAGCCTCAGCTGGTCGTGTTCGGGGGCTACGGCAAGGTCCTGGCGCCGAAGCAGGAACTGGACCAGGCGTTCCAGGGCATGGCCTCCACCGGTCGCAAGCTCAGCGACCGGCACGTGGTGGACGCCGGCCCCAAGGGCGGCGCGATGGAGTGCGCCGCGGTCGTCGGCGGCGAGAGCGAGGCCGGGACCACGATGGGCATCTGCTCCTGGGCCGACAGCAGCGGCCTGGTGATGGTCATGACGGTGGCCGACCCGAGCGCCAAGCCGGACCTGGACAAGCTCGCCGCCGACACCCGCGACCTGCGCGCGGTCGCCGAGGTCCCCAAGTAGTCCACCGGGAACCGCCGGTGACCCTCCGGGCACCGGGAAACGCCGAAGGGCCCCGCACCGGTCGGTGCGGGGCCCTTTCGGACATGGCGGGCGCGGGTCAGGCGCTCTTCTCGCGCCGCTCGCGCTTGATCATGTCGCGCGGGACGAGGGTGGGGATGGCGTGCTTGGAGACCACGTCCCCGGTGACCACCACGCGGGCGACGTCCTGACGCGAGGGCACCTCGTACATCACGGACATCAGCACCTCCTCCATGATGGCCCGCAGGCCGCGCGCGCCGGTGCCGCGCAGGATCGCCTGGTCGGCGATCGCCTCCAGCGCGTCCCGGGAGAACTCCAGCTCCACGCCGTCCAGTTCGAAGAGCTTGCGGTACTGCTTGACCAGCGCGTTCTTCGGCTCGGTGAGGATCTGCAGGAGCGCCTCGCGGTCCAGGTTGTGCACGCTGGTGATCACCGGCAGCCGGCCGATGAACTCGGGGATCATGCCGAACTTCACCAGGTCCTCGGGCATCACCTGGCGGAAGTGGTCGCTGGCGTCCGACTCCCGCTTGGAGCGGATGTTGGCGCCGAAGCCGATGCCCTTGGCGCCGGCCCGGCCCTCGATGATCCGCTCCAGGCCGGCGAACGCGCCGCCGACGATGAACAGCACGTTGGTGGTGTCGATCTGGATGAACTCCTGGTGCGGGTGCTTGCGCCCGCCCTGCGGCGGCACCGAGGCGGTGGTGCCCTCCAGGATCTTCAGCAGCGCCTGCTGCACGCCCTCGCCGGAGACGTCCCGGGTGATCGACGGGTTCTCGCTCTTGCGCGCGACCTTGTCGATCTCGTCGATGTAGATGATCCCGGTCTCGGCCTTCTTGACGTCGTAGTCGGCCGCCTGGATCAGCTTGAGCAGGATGTTCTCGACGTCCTCGCCGACGTACCCGGCCTCGGTCAGCGCGGTGGCGTCCGCGATCGCGAACGGCACGTTGAGCATCCGGGCCAGGGTCTGCGCCAGCAGCGTCTTGCCGGAGCCGGTGGGACCCAGCAGCAGGATGTTGGACTTGGCCAGCTCGATGGCGTCCTCGCGGCCGTTGCCGCCGCTGCGGCCCGCCTCGCCGGCCTGGACGCGCTTGTAGTGGTTGTAGACCGCCACCGACAGCGCCTTCTTGGCGAGGTCCTGGCCGACCACGTACTGGTCCAGGAACTCGTAGATCTCCCGCGGCTTCGGCAGCTCCTCGAAGCGCACCTCGGAGGTCTCGGCGAGTTCCTCCTCGATGATCTCGTTGCACAGGTCGATGCACTCGTCGCAGATGTACACGCCTGGGCCGGCGATCAGCTTCTTCACCTGCTTCTGCGACTTGCCGCAGAACGAGCACTTGAGCAGGTCGCCACCGTCTCCGATGCGTGCCACGAGGTGCTTCCCCTTCGCCAGGGGCCCCGCAGGGGTTCCGGGGCCTGGTGCTGTGGACCGTCAACGCCGACGGCGATCGGTCTCGCTATCCGACGGTACTCTGCCGGGCCCCTGATTCCGTCCTCTTCGCCGGGTCTGCCCTACGCCCTGGGCGAATTGATACCGAACAGATGCCGTTGCGGAGGCCGCCGACGAACCGGAGCGGGGCGCGCACGCAGGATGCGCGCCCCGCCTCGGAGGGTGCCGGCCTCAGGAGGTCAGCGAGGTCTTGCGGGTGGAGATGATCTGGTCGACGAGGCCGTACTCCAGGGCCTCCTCGGCGGTGAGGATCTTGTCGCGCTCGATGTCCTCGCGCACCTGCTCCACCGGCTTGTTGGAGTGCTTGGAGAGCATCTGCTCCAGCTGCTCGCGCATCCGGAAGATCTCCTTGGCCTGGATCTCCAGGTCGGACACCTGGCCGCGGCCCGTCTCGGTGTACGGCTGGTGGATCAGGATGCGGGCGTTCGGCAGCGCCATCCGCTTGCCGGGGGTGCCGGCCGCGAGCAGCACGGCCGCGGCGGAGGCCGCCTGGCCCATGCAGACCGTGGTGATGTCCGGCTTCACGTACTGCATGGTGTCGTAGATGGCCGTCAGGGCCGTGAACGAGCCGCCGGGCGAGTTGATGTACATCTGGATCTCGCGGTCCGGGTCCATCGACTCCAGGCACAGCAGCTGCGCCATGATGTCGTTCGCCGAGACGTCGTCGACCTGCGAGCCGAGGAAGATGATGCGCTCCTCGAACAGCTTGGCGTACGGGTCGTACTCGCGGATGCCCTGCGTGGTGCGCTCGACGAAGCGCGGGACGATGTAGCGACCCTCGGCGCGCATGTCCTCGACGCGGGCCTGGGCGGCCGACAGGCTGGGGATGTTCATGGGGGTTCTTGTCCTCCGGGGCGTTGTGGCTGTGGTCTCGTGGGCCGGGCCGAGGCTCAGGCGCCCGTGCCGCCGCCGCCGGGGACGTCCGCGGCGCTGTGCATGATCGCGTCGATCAGGCCGTACTCCAGGGCCTCCTCCGGCGTGAACCAACGGTCGCGGTCGGAGTCCCTGGTGATCTGCTCGAAGGACTGGCCGCTGTGGAAGGCGATCAGCTCGGACATCCGCTTCTTGGTGCGCAGCAGCTGCTCGGCCTGGATGCGGATGTCGGTGGCGGAGCCGCCGAGGCCGGCGGAGGGCTGGTGCATCAGGATGTTGGCGTTCGGCAGCGAGAAGCGCTTGCCCTTGGCGCCGGCGGTCAGCAGGAACTGGCCCATCGAGGCCGCCATGCCCATCGCGATGGTGACGACGTCGTTCTTGATGTACTGCATGGTGTCGTAGATCGCCATGCCCGCCGAGATCGAACCGCCCGGGGAGTTGATGTAAAGGAAGATGTCCTTTTCCGGGTCCGCGGCCAGCAGCAGCAGCTGGGCGGTGATCTTGTTGGCGATGTCGTCGTCGACCTGCTGGCCGAGGAAGATGATCCGCTCGTTGAGCAGCCGGTTGTACACCTGGTCTCCCAGGCCGCCGAGCACGTCACCAGAGGCGGCGTGCGGCGCCATCGGGCCAGGCATCTGCATCTGCGGGAACGTCACTTAGCCACCTGCTCAGTCGATTTGGACGGTCGCTCCACGGCCGTCACGGTGTCGCACAGCTTCCGGGTATCACGGTGTGATTGGTGCTGTCCAAGGACCCTAACGCGCAGGCCGGGCCGCAGAATCCCTCACGCAGAACTGTTCGCTGTGAGCGCAGGGTCGGGCCCGCCCCGGGGGACGACGACGGGCCCGGACACCGTACGGCGTCCGGGCCCGTCGCAGACCTCAGGGGCTACCGGGGCACTCAGGCCTCGGTCTTCTCCTCGGCGGCGGCCTCCTCGGCGGCCGGGGCCTCGACGGTCTCGGCCGTCTCGTCCTCGTCGTCGAAGTTGACCTCGTTGCCCTCGGTGTCGACGACCTTGGCGGCCTCGACCACGGTGGCCAGCGCCTTGCCGCGGGCGACCTCGCCGACCAGCAGCGGCACCTGGCCACCCTGGACGACCTGCTGCGCGAACTGGTCCGGGGTGAGACCCGAGCCGGCGGCGCGGCGGATGAGGTGCTCGGTCAGCTCCTCCTGGTTAACACCCAGCTCTTCGTCGGCGACGATCTGGTCCAGGACGAACTGGGTCTTGATGCCCTTCTTCGCCTGCTCCTCGATCTCGGCGTCCCACTCCTCGCGGGTCTTGCCCTGGGTCTCCAGGTAGCTGTCGATGTCGAGGCCCATCGGCTGGAGCTGGTGGTGCTCCAGGTTGTGCTTGCGGGTCTCGACCTCGTCCTTGAGGAGCTTCTCCGGGAACTCGATCTCGACCAGGCCGAGCAGGGCGTCCAGCACCTTCTCCTGGGCCTGGGTGGCCTGGTCGTACTCCTTCATGCGCTCCAGGCGCTTGCGGGAGTCGTCGCGCAGGGCCTCCAGGGTGTCGAACTCGCTGGCCAGCTGGGCGAACTCGTCGTCCAGCTCGGGCAGCTCCTTCTCCTGGACGGCGGTGACGGTGACGGTGACCTCGGAGGTCTGGCCCGCCTGGGTGCCACCCTTGAGCTCGGTGGAGAAGGTGGCGGTGCCACCGGCCTCCAGGCCGGTCACGGCGTCGTCGATGCCGTCGATCAGGCGGCCCGAGCCGATCTCGTAGCTGACGCCGTTGGCGGTGCCGTCCTCCGGCACCTCGCCGTCGACCTTGGCGATCAGGTCCACGACCACGATGTCGCCGGCGGCCGCGGCGCGCTCGACGTCCTTGACCGAGGAGAAGCGCTCGCGCAGCTGCTCCAGGGACTTCTCGATGTCCTCGTCGGAGACGACGATCGGGTCGACGGTCACCTCGATGGAGGCGAAGTCCGGAAGGGTGATCTCCGGACGGATGTCCACCTCTGCGGTGAACTTCAGGTCACCGCCATCGGCGATCTTCTCGACACCCTCGATGTTGGTGATGTCGGGCTGGCCGAGGACCTCGATCTTGCCCTCGTCGACGGCCTGCGTGTAGAAGCGCGGCAGGGCGTCGTTGACGGCCTCCTCCAGCACGGCACCGCGGCCGAAACGCTGGTCGATGACGCGAGCCGGGATCTTGCCCTTGCGGAAGCCCGGAACCGTGACCTGCTGGTTGATCTTCTTGTACGCCGCGTCGAGGCTGGGCTTGAGCTCCTCGAAGGGCACCTCGACGGTGAGTCGAACCCGGGTCGGGTTCAGAGTCTCGACGGCGCTCTTCACGGTTAGGTCTCCTATGGGCTTGCGGTCAGGTTGCCTCCGCCGTTCCCGGCCGCCGGCCGAGGCCGTACGAGTGGGTCGGGCGAGACGGGCGATGAAGGGTTGGAGCTGCATCTCCCGTGGGGGGTGGACGGTGAGAGTGACTCCTCGCCCTCGTGCGGTTGACCTGGGTTGAGACCGCAGGGACTACCGCCAGCGCCCCATCCTACCGGTACCACGAAAGGCGGACGCCAGGCGCCACCATCGGGCCCGAACAGAACAGGGCCCCGCCACGGTGGACGAGACCCTGCCGCACTGTCGGGGTGACCGGATTCGAACCGACGGCCTTCCGCTCCCAAAGCGGACGCGCTACCAAACTGCGCCACACCCCGTGGTGCCGAGAGGAAGCGTACACGTCGGGCCCTGGCGGCTCGCCGACATATTCGGGGGCGGTCCGAGGGAGCGCGCGCAGAATCCGGTGTGCGCGGAAGCGCCCGGACCGGGTACGCTGTCCCCCGAACTTCCGGCCGGCAACGACCGGGGGATCACGCGGGCGTAGCTCAATGGTAGAGCCCTAGTCTTCCAAACTAGTCACGCGAGTTCGATTCTCGTCGCCCGCTCATCGGCCCGGCCCCGGTGCGTCTCCACGCACCGGGGCCGTTGGCGTTTCCGGGCGGCCCCGCGAGCCCGGCGTCCGGGGGCGGAGGCCGGGAGGGCCGGTTCAGAGTCCGAGCCGGGCGGCCCGGGCGGCGGCCCGGTCGAGCAGCCGGTGGACGTCGGCCTCCCGGGTGGCGGGGCGGTCGTTGTACTCGTCCGGGGAGCGCGCCGGGCGGCCGGTCGCGTGCAGCACCTCCATCAGCTGGACCCGGGCGGTGCGCACGGTGGCCGGGGTGCCGTAGCCGTGCGCGAGGACGGCGGCCTGGGCGCCGAGCAGGCAGACCCGTCCGCGCGCGTCCCACATCGCGCCCTGCAGCCAGCCGTGGGCGCCGATGTAGCGGGAGGCGAGCCGCAGGTGGTCGGCGGCGCTGACCGGCACCGGGCGGGCCGGGCGGCGCAGCGCCCGGTCGAGCAGGGTGGCCCGGGGCGCCGGGTGGCCGGCGCACCACGGCCGCACGGTGGTGCCGTGGGGGCAGACGTACGGCACCGGGTGGCGCGCGGGGGCGGGCAGCGAGGCGAGGTAGGCCTCGATCTCGGCGGCCAGGCCGGAGCCGTCCGGTCCCGCCAGAAGGGGCGGAAGGGGTGCCGGAGGGGCCGTCGGGAGCGACGACGGCCTCGTCGGGGCGGTGCGGGTCATGCGGGCTCTCCAGGCGGGCGGCAGGGCCCCGGCCGGCGGCCACAGGGCGGTTCCGCTTCCCAAAGTGGTGCATTCCGGACATTTCCGCGACCGGAGAACCGGGGAGGCCGGACGGTTTCCCGCCTGGCTGCCGGGCCGATAGCCTCGGCGGCGTTCGAGCGCAGTTCGAGCGGGAGCTCACCCGCCGCGCTCCGAGGTGGAGGAGTCCCGGTGCGTCCCCAGGAGCGGCTGGCCGTCATACAGCGCTGTGTCGTCCGGGAGATGGCACGCCTCGGGCAGGAGTTCACCGCCGACGGCGAGGTGGTGCGCGGCCCGGGGACGACGGCGGTGGCGGTGCGCGAGCACCCCGGGGACGACGGCGCCGGCCACGTCGACCTCGGCTACGTGCTGCACCTGGGCCGGGCGGACGCCCCGGTGGTGTGGGACTGCGCGGCCGGCCTCGGCAAGACCGAGGAGGAGAAGCTCGCCAACGCGGTGAAGATGTGGGCGACCACCACCGCCTCGGTGCTGGTCGAGCTGACGGACCGGCGCGGCGTGCACGCCGACCACGCGGACCACGCCGAACTCCAGGGCTGGCACGCCGTCCAGGGGCCGGCGGCGGTGTTCGGCTTCGGCAACGAGCACCTGGCGGGCTGGCTCGCCGAGCACCGGGTGCTGCCGGCGCTCGCGCCCGCGCTGCGGCCGCAGCTGGCCGGGCCGGGGCCGGTCGGGGTGAAGCTCTTCCTGGGCGGGAAGGCGGGCGACGACGTCGCCGAGGTCCGGGTCGACGGCGAGGTGTCGGAGGCCGCGTCGGCGGCGCTGCGCGCGATGGACTGGCCGCGGGGCGAACGGCTGTGCTGGGCGCGGCTGTTCGTGCTGTTGACGGCCGATTCGGCGGTGCCGGGGCAGGCCGCCGCGGCGGGTGCCGCGGCACCCGCGCCGATGCGCGCCCCCGCCCAGGCGGCGGCCCGCCCCCGGGGACTGTTCGCCCGCTGGCGGGAGGCCAGACGGGCCGGCCGGTGATCCCCTCGCGGGGGTCGCGGACGGCCCGGCCGGGTCAGCCGCCGGTGATGCCCGAGATGCTGTGGGCGAGGTTCGCCAGCAGGGAGTTGATCGAGCCCGCGACCGTGGTCTCGTGCAGCATGAAGCCGAACAGGGCGGCGATGATGCCGTGCGCGATCTTCAGCTGCTTGTTGCGGATGAAGATGATGCACAGGATTGCGAACAGGACCAGCGCGGAGACGGAGAGTGCCACCCGGACTCACTTCCTCGTTTCATAGCGTGGTGCCGCCGCCCGGCGGCACCTGCGAAGCCGGACCCCGGCCTGTCCGACGGTCCCGAGGCGGAATCGCGGATCGACCGGCACACCACCGGCGAGGGAGCCCGGCGCGGTCGAACGTTGTCTGCCGTGCCGCACGTGACGCCCCCCATCCCCCGAATCCTGAACAGTCCCGCCCGGACTCAGTGTGGTCGACCGTGCCGATTGCGTAAAGGTCTGACAGTCAGCCCAACGCCGATATCCTGCGATGCGAGACGAGTTTCCGCCGACCGGGACGATAGCGGAGCCGTTCTGACGAATCGTCGCCGGGGCGGCGCTGAGCGGCCGGAAGGCGGCCGGGGGCGGGTAACGGAAGCCGCAGGTCCGGTCAGCCGAAGGGGCGGCCGATTTGGCCGAAGATCGGCTGCCCGGCTTGACAGCACGTGCCCGCGGCATGTGCCGGTCCGTCCGGTGACGGACGGCCGGGCCGAGGGGGCGTCAGTCGCGCCAGAGCAGCAGGACCGCGCGGTCGTCGTTGATGTCCCGGGCCACCGTCTCGATCAGCGCGGCCGCCGCGCCGGCCCCCGCGCCCGGACCGCTGCCGGGCACCAGCCGGTCCGCCTCCCCCATCAGCCGGTCCATCCCCTCCGAGAGGTCCCGGCCCGGCTCCTCGACCATGCCGTCGGTGCACAGCATCAGCACGTCGCCGCGGTTCAGCCGACCGCGCACGCCGTCGAACTTCGCGCCGTCGTAGATCCCGAGCAGCGGGCCCTCGGCCTCCTTGACCTCCCAGCGCCCGGCGCCCGCCAGCCGCTGCATCCCCGGCAGGTGCCCGGCCGACAGCAGCTCGTACTCGCCGGTGTCCAGGTCCAGCACCAGGTGCACGGCGGTCGCGAAGCCCTCCTCCCAGGACTGGCGCAGCAGGTAGCCGTTGGCGGCGGGCAGGAAGTCGTGCGCGGGCAGCGAGCCCACCAGGCCGCCGAAGGCGCCGGAGAGCAGCAGCGCGCGGGAGCCGGCGTCCATGCCCTTGCCGGAGACGTCCGCGAGGACCACCTCCAGCAGCCGCTGGCCCGGGCCGGTGCGGGCGGCGACCACGAAGTCCCCGGAGAAGGACTGCCCGCCGGCCGGGCGCAGCGCCATGTCGGCGTGCCAGCCGTCCGGCAGCTCCGGCACCCGGCTCTGCACCCGCAACCGCTCGCGTAGGTCGAACAGCATGGTCGAGCCGCCCCACCAGGGCACGCCGACCCGGGCCCGGAACTGGGCCAGCAGCAGGCCGCCCACCCCGGCGGCGCCGACCACCAGGGCCGCGCCCGGGGTGACGCCGTAGATGTAGGCCTCGGGGTTCTCGCTGGCCACCCGCTGGCCGGTGTGGATCACCGACTCGGCGGACAGGCCGAGCGCCGCCAGCGCGTACAGCACCACCAGGCTGCCGGGGCGCAGCAGCAGCGCGCCGGCCAGGATCGGCAGGACCAGCGCGGTGGGCGGGGCCCAGGCGGGGATCCAGATGTTGAGCAGGATCAGCAGCGGGACGAGCAGGGCGAGCGCGCAGAGCACCGGCCAGTCGGCGGCGCCGCCGCGGAAGTAGTCCACACCGGCCGTGCGCAGCCTTCGGCGGACCCGGCGGAGCCTCCTGCGCAACCGGGCCGTCACGGGTCCGGACGCCGTGGCGGCGCCGGGCCTCGTCGCAGTCGTCTGGGGCGGTGCGCCCGGCGGTCTGCCAGCCATGGGGCCCGACCCTATCCACGGGCACCGCCCGGCGTCGACGGGCCGGACGCGAGCGGGTGTGCCGTGGCGCGGGTCCGTCAGCCGGTTTCGGCCGATCGCCGCGACGGCGGGCGCGGCGTCAGGAGGCGTGCGCCGGTTGGGCGTACGAACCACGCGGGCGGCGCACGCGCCCCGCGCGTACCAGCGCCGGCGCGCCCGGCCCTGTGGCCGATGACACAGCCGTACGGGCCCGGGAACGGCGGCGGCCGGCCGCGTGGAGCGCGCGGCCGGCCGACGGAGGGTGGACGGGGGGAGGGATCAGCCCTGCGGGTGGTGGGCCGGGATCGGCGGGAGCTCGCCGGTGGTCTCGTACTCGCTCAGCATCTCGATCCGGCGGGTGTGCCGCGGCTCGCCGCTGTAGGGGGTGTTGAGGAAGACCTCGACGAACTTGGTGGCCTCCTCCAGCGTGTGCATGCGGCCGCCGACGGAGACCACGTTGGCGTTGTTGTGCTCGCGGCCGAGCCCGGCGGTCTGCTCGCTCCAGGCCAGCGCCGCCCGCACGCCCTTGACCTTGTTGGCGGCGATCGCCTCACCGTTGCCCGAGCCGCCGATGACGACGCCCAGCGCCTCCGGGTCGGCGGCGGTGCGCTCGGCGGCGCGCAGGCAGAACGGCGGGTAGTCGTCCTCGGCGTCGTAGATGTGCGGCCCGCAGTCGACCGGCTCGTGGCCGGCCTCCTTGAGCCACTCCACGAGGTGGT
This sequence comes from Kitasatospora sp. NPDC087271, assembly GCF_044744605.1. Classification (NCBI taxonomy): domain Bacteria; kingdom Bacillati; phylum Actinomycetota; class Actinomycetes; order Kitasatosporales; family Streptomycetaceae; genus Kitasatospora; species Kitasatospora sp. NPDC087271. The sequence continues at coordinate 41,058 of NZ_JBIUYQ010000013.1, read as the reverse complement.
TCTTCAGTTCGTATCCGGCATGGTCTGAGCCCAGGTACACGCGCATGCCATGAGTGTGGCATGCGCGTGCGCCCGGGCCCGGCAGGGGGCTCACCGCTTCGCGGCGAGCTTCCAGACCAGCGGCAGGGCCCCGGCGGCGAGGACGGCCTTCAGCGCGTCGCCGACCAGGTACGGGTAGAGGCCGAGCTCGGCAGCCCGGGCGAGCGGGACGTGCAGCGACAGGGCCAGGTACGGGACGCCGACCGCGTAGATGGCGAGGCTGCCGAGGACCATGGTGACGGCGGTGTTCACCGGGGTCCGGTCGGCGCCGCGGCGGGCCAGCTCGCCGGTCAGGCCGGCCGCCAGGACGAAGCCGAGCACGTAGCCGAGCGAGGGCATCGTCCAGCCGGAGGTGCCCTCGGCGAACCAGGGCATCCCCGCCAGGCCGGCCAGCAGGTAGAGGGCGAGCGAGGCGACGCCGCGGCGGGCGCCGAGCGCGGTGCCGACCAGCAGGGCGGCGAAGGTCTGGCCGGTGACGGGCACCGGCGAGCCGGGGATGTTCACCGACAGCTGGGCGGCCACGCCGGTCAGGGCGGCGCCGCCGGCCACCAGGGCCAGGTCGCGGGCCTGGGCGCCGAGGCGGGTGGTGGCGGCGGGCAGCAGGTCGGCGAGGACGGCGCGGCGCGGTATCGGGGTGGTGGCAGTGGCCATCGGGGGTCTCCTGTGGGGTGCTCAGGTGAGTGAACACCTGTGAACCTACGTGGTGATCCACTACGCCACCGCCACGGTTTCGGACAAAGCCCCGCCCTCGACCGTTGTCGGAACCGGCCCATTCCGGCCCGCGCCGACGCCGTGTCACCGGTCGGACCCGCTCCGTCACCGCGTGGTCCGCATGGTGGGCCCGGGGTCCCCGTTCTTGGCATGAACAGAGGTGTCACCGGATATTGGACAGCTCATGCCGCATTCCGCACAGTCTGGATCCAGCCCTATGGCCCCCACCTCCGCGCCCAAGGCGTCCGGGACCACCGACGCCGACGGCGCCCCGGCCACCGGCCAGCAGCTCGCGCACGGCCTCAAGCAGCGCCACCTGTCGATGATCGCGCTGGGCGGGGTGATCGGCGCGGGCCTGTTCGTCGGCTCCGGCGCCGGCATCGCCGCCGCCGGTCCGGCGATCATCCTGGCGTTCACCCTCTCCGGCCTGCTGGTCATGCTGATCATGCGGATGCTCGGCGAGATGTCGGCCGCCCGCCCCGCCTCCGGGTCGTTCTCGGTGCACGCCGAGAAGGAGATCGGCCCCTGGGCCGGGATCACGGCCGGCTGGATGTACTGGGTGATGCTGTGCTGCGGCGTCGCCGCCGAGGCCACCGCCGCCGGGAAGATCGTCAACGGCTGGGTGCCGGGCGTCTCCTCCTGGGTCTGGGTCGGCCTGTTCATGGTCTTCTTCTGCGCCAGCAACCTGACCGCGGTGAAGAACTTCGGCGAGTTCGAGTTCTGGTTCGCCGCCATCAAGGTCGCCGCGATCGTCGCCTTCCTGGTCCTCGGCGGGCTCGGCATCGCCGGGGTGATCGGCCCCGGCGCCCCCGGCGCGACCAACCTGACCGGCCAGGGCGGCTTCCTGCCCACCGGGGTCAGCGGGCTGATCGTCGGCCTGCTCGCCTCGGTCTTCGCCTACGGCGGGCTGGAGACCGTCACCATCGCCGCCGCCGAGTCCGACGACCCCCGCAAGAACGTCGCCAACGCGGTGCGCACGGCGGTGTGGCGGATCGCGATCTTCTACATCGGCTCGATGGCCCTGGTCGTCACCCTGGTCTCCTGGAAGGACCCGGCGGTGGTCACCGACGGCCCGTACGTCACCGTGCTGCGGCACCTCGGGGTGACCGGCGCCGGGACGATCATGGAGGTGGTGGTGCTGATCGCGCTGCTCTCCGCGATGAACGCCAACATCTACGGCGCCTCCCGGATGGCGTACTCGCTGGTCGGCCGCGGTCAGGGCCCCCGGGCGCTGGCCAAGGTCTCCGGCGGGGTGCCGCGCCGGGCCGTGCTGGCCTCCTGCCTGTTCGGCTTCGGCGCCGTGCTGGCCGCCAAGTTCTGGCCGGAGACCGTCTTCACCTGGCTGATGAACACCACCGGCGTGGCCATCCTGGTCGTCTGGCTGTTCATCTGCCTGGTCCAGCTGCGGATGCGCCGCCGGCTGGAGCGCGAGGCGCCCGAACTGCTCACCGTGAAGATGTGGGGCTACCCGTACCTGACCTGGATCGCGATGGCCGCCGTGACCGGCATCCTCGCCCTGATGACCACCACCGAGGGCAACCGGCAGCAGCTGTACGCGGCCGGGGTACTGGTCGCGCTGCTGAGCGCCGCCGGCCTGGTCAAGCAGCGGCGGGACGCGGCCGCCGCCCGCTGACCCCGGCACGCAGGGCCCGGTACCGCCTGCTGCGGTACCGGGCCCTTCGCGCGCCCCGCGCTACTCGAAGGACGGGCCCGCCGTACGGGTCCGCTTGATCTCGTAGAAGCCCGGGGTGGAGGCCACCAGCAGGGTGCCGTCCCAGAGCCGGGCCGCGGCCTCGCCCTTCGGGGCCGGGGTGACCACCGGGCCGAAGAAGGCGACCCGCTCGCCGTCCACGCCCTCCACCGCGATCACCGGGGTGCCGACGTCCTCGCCGACCAGGGTGATGCCCTCCTTGTGCGAGGCGCGCAGGGCCTCGTCGTACGCGTCCGTGCCGGCCGCGTCCGCCAGCCCCACGGGAAGCCCGGCGGCCACCAGCGCCGCCTCGACCGTCTCCCGGTTCTGCGGCAGGCCCTGGTTGTGGAAGCGCAGGCCCAGCTCGGTGTAGAGCCGGCCCAGCACCTCGTCGCCGTGCTCCCGGGCGGCCGCGATGCACACCCGCACCGCGCCCCAGGCGTTGTCCAGCAGCTCGCGGTAGTTCTCCGGGAGGTCGCGGTCCTCGTTCAGCACCGACAGGCTCATCACGTGCCAGTTCACGTCCACCGGACGCAACTGCTGCACCTCGATCAGCCAGCGGGACGTCATCCACGCCCACGGGCAGGCCGGGTCGAACCAGAAGTCGGCGGTCTTGCGCTCAGCGGCAGTCGTCACGGCTGTCGTCCTTCGTGAGGTGATGACGAGGCAGGCAGGCGTGCCACCCCGACTCGTCAACACCCGCCCGCCGCCGCTGATTCCGGCCCCGCCGGGACGGCCTGTGCAATGGTACCGGCGAGGGAGGGCGTGAAAGGATGCCCCTGCGGGGCGCGGCACACCGCGCGCCGAGACCGCACCACCCACAGACGCACCACCGTGCGAGCCGGACAAAGGAGTACCGCCGTGCCGGGCAAGAACCTGAGCCGCGACGAAGCGCAGCAGCGGGCCAGCATCCTGGCCGTGGAGGGCTACCAGGTCCGGCTGGACGTGACCTCCGCCCCCGATCCGAAGGCCGCCACCTTCCGCTCCACCACCACCGTCACGTTCCGCTGCTCCCGGCCCGGCGCCGACACCTTCCTCGACCTGCTCGCCCCCGCCGTCCACGCCGTCACCCTCAACGGCCGCGCGATCGACCCGGCCACCGCCTACGACGGCGCCCGGGTGCACGTCGACGGCCTCGCCGCCGAGAACGTCCTCACCGTCGAGGCGGACTGCGCCTACAGCCGCACCGGCGAGGGCCTGCACCGCTTCACCGACCCGGTGGACGGCGAGACGTACCTCTACACCCACTACGAGCCGGCCGACGCCCGCCGGGTCTTCGCGACCTTCGAACAGCCCGACCTGAAGGCCCCGTTCGGCTTCACCGTCACCGCCCCCGCCGCCTGGGACGTCTGGTCCAACGCCGTCCACGACAAGGTCACCGAGGAAGGCGCCGCCCGCACCTGGGAGTTCGCGCCGACCCAGCCGATCTCCAGCTACCTCACCGCCGTCGTGGCCGGCCCCTACCACGTCGCCCGCGACCACTACAGCCGCGAACTCGCCGACGGCACCACCCTGGAGATCCCACTCTCCGCGATGTGCCGCAAGTCCCTCGCCCAGTACTTCGACGCGGACGAGATCCTCGGCGTCACCAAGCTCGGACTCGACTTCTTCCACGAGGAGTTCGACTACCCGTACCCCTTCGGCAAGTACGACCAGGCGTTCGTCCCCGAGTACAACATCGGCGCCATGGAGAACCCCGGCTGCGTCACCTTCCGCGAGGAGTTCGTCTTCCGCTCGAAGGTCACCGACGCCGCCTACGAGGGCCGCGCCAACGTCATCCTGCACGAGATGGCGCACATGTGGTTCGGCGACCTGGTCACCATGCGCTGGTGGGACGACCTGTGGCTGAAGGAGTCCTTCGCCGACTTCATGGGCTCCTACGGCCTGATCGGCGCCCGCACCCGGTACTCCTCCGCCTGGGTCACCTTCGCCAACCAGCGCAAGGCCTGGGCCTACCGGCAGGACCAGCTCCCCACCACCCACCCGATCACCGCCGACATCCGCGACCTCGAGGACGCCAAGCTCAACTTCGACGGCATCACCTACGCCAAGGGCGCCGCCGTCCTCAAGCAGCTGGTCGCGTACGTCGGCTCCGAGGCCTTCTTCGAGGGCGCCCGCCGCTACTTCAAGCGCCACGCCTTCGGCAACACCGAACTCGGCGACCTGCTGGGCGTCCTGGAGGAGACCAGCGGCCGCGACCTCAAGGCCTGGGCCGCCGCCTGGCTGCAGACCGCAGGGGTCGACTCGCTCACCCCGCAGGTGACCACCGACGCCGAGGGCCGGATCACCGAACTCGCCGTCCTCCAGGACGGGGCGGTGCTGCGCCCGCACCGGATCGCGATCGGCCTCTACGACCGGGACGCCGACGGCTCCCTGGTGCGCACCGAGCGGATCGAGCTCGACGTCACCGGCAACCGCACCGTCGTCGCCGAGGCCGCCGGCCGCCCCCGCCCCGCGCTGGTGCTGCTCAACGACGACGACCTCACCTACTGCAAGATCCGCTTCGACTCCGAGTCCCTGGAGACCCTGCGCACCGGCCTCGGCGACATCCACGACGAGCTGGCCCGGGCACTCGCCTGGTCCGCCGTCTGGAACCTCACCCGGGACGGCCTGATGCCGGCCCGCGACTACGTCGCCCTGGTGCTGCGCTTCGCCGGCCAGGAGGGCAACATCGGCGTGCTGCAGTCGCTGCACGCCCAGGCCAAGACCGCCGTCGACCTGTACGCCGACCCGGCCTGGCGCGGCGAGGGCGGCCGGCAGCTGGCCGACGGCGCCCTGCGCGAACTGCGCGAGGCCGTCCCCGGCAGCGACCACCAGCTGGCCTGGGCCCGCTTCCTCGCCCAGACCGCGGGCGGCGCCGAGCACCTCGGCCTGGTCCGCGGCCTGCTGGCCGGCAGCGCCCGGATCGACGGCCTGGAGGTCGACCAGGAGCTGCGCTGGTCGCTGTGGCTGGCACTGGCCGCCGCCGGCCAGGCCGGCGACGAGGAACTGGCCGGAGAGTTGGCCGCCGACAACACCGCCAGCGGCAAGCGCCAGTACACCCAGTGCCTGGCCGCCCGGCCCACCGCGGAGGCCAAGGCCGCCGCCTGGTCGGCCGTGGTCGACTCCGACGAACTGCCGAACGCCCTGGTCGAGGCCGAGATCGCGGGCTTCGCGCTGCCCGCCCACCGCGACCTGACCGCGCTCTACGCGGCGCCCTACTTCAAGCTGCTGGAGCGGGTCTGGGCCGAGCGGACCATCGAGATCGCGATGCGGATCGTCAGCGGGTTCTTCCCTCGCGCGCAGACCAGCGAGCAGACCCTGGCCGAGGCCGACGCCTGGCTGGACGGCCACCCGCAGGCCGCGCCGGCGCTGCGCCGCCTGGTCCTGGAGTGCCGCGACGACCTGGCCCGCGCGCTGCGGGCGCAGGCCTGCGACCGGGCCTGACCCAGGCGTGAAGGGGCCCGCCGTGCGGACACGGCGGGCCCCTTCGCGTCGGGGCGTCAGTCGCGGCGCAGGCCGCGGTCCAGGGCGGCGATCGCGCTGCCCTGGGCGTCGTCGCCGTCCAGCGACCAGACCATCACGCCGCCCAGGTCGTTCCAGCGCGCGTACCGCGCCTTCTGGGTGAGCACCTCGGCGGTGTCGTAGCTGTAGAAGGTGGTGCCGTCGTACTTCCAGGACGCGCCGTGGTCGCGGTCCACGTACACCTTGCCGGGCAGCGCGTTGACCTCCCGGTAGGAGAGGTCGGGGGCGGCGGCGGTGGCGCTCTGGTAGAGGCCGCCGCGCTTGCCGGGCGCGACGCCCGTCCAGCCGTGGCCGTACAGCGGGGCGCCGAGCACGATCTGCTCGGCTGGCAGGCCGCGCTCCTGGTAGTGGTCGACGGCCGTGTCGGCGCTGCGCCGGCGGGCGTCGGGGTCGGCCGGGTCGGAGTAGAGGTTGGCCTGGTGGTTGGCCGGGCCCTTGCCCTCCCAGGGGCCGTGCAGGTCGTAGGTCATCAGGTTGAGCCAGTCCACCGACTCGCTCAGCTCGGGCAGTTCGAGCCGGTCGGCGACGGTCTCGTTGGCGGCGACGGCGGCGGTCAGCAGGTAGTGCCTGCCCTTGTCGCCCTTCTTGCCGCCATCCTTGCCGCCCTTCTTGCCGAAGTCGTCGAGCTGGCGGCGGAACTCCTGCATCAGCAGGGTGAAGTTGCGCCCGTCCTCGGGGCGGACCACGTTGCCCGGGTCCCCGCCGCCGCCCGGGTACTCCCAGTCGATGTCGATGCCGTCGAAGACGCCCGCGGCCGCGCCGGCGCCGCCCTCCGGGGAGCCGGGCAGGACCGGCACGTCGCCCTTGAGGTAGAGGTCGATGCAGGAGGAGACGAACTTCTTGCGCGCGGCGTCGGTGGCGGCCGCGTCGGAGAAGTACTTGGACCAGCTCCAGCCGCCGAGCGAGATGACCGTGCGCAGCTGCGGGTTCTTCGCCTTGAGCTTGCGCAGCTGGTTGAAGTGGCCCTTCAGCTTCTGGCCCGGGGCGTCGGCCACGCCGTCGACCGCGTCGGCGGCGGAGAAGGCGCGCTGGTAGTCGTTGTGGGCGTCGCCCTGGCCGGCGTCGTTGCTCTCGAAGCAGGTGCCGTCGGCGGAGACGTTGCCGAAGGCGTAGTTGACGACGGTGAGCTTCCCGGCCTGGCCGGAGTCCTGGACGCGCTTGGCGGAGCTGTCGGCGCCCCACTGGGTGAAGTAGCCGACCCGCTGGCCCTTCAGCTTCGAGCCGTGCCCGCCGTCGGCGGCGTTGGCGGTGGCGGGGGCGGCGAGCAGCGCGGCGACGGTGGCGGCGGCGAGCAGGGCTGAGGCGCGAGTGGGCATACCGGACCTGTTCTCTGAATGAGCGTCAATTGGTCTGGACCAGATGGGATAGAGGTTTAGTCCATCGCGGCACACCGCACAAGGGGCAGGGCTCAGGAGAGGCAGCATGCAAAAGAGGCCGGACCGCGCGATGCGGTCCGGCCTCTCAGCCACCGGGGCGCTCAGCCCCCGGAACTAGAACTCGGTTCAGCCGATGAGCGAGCGCAGCACGTACTGCAGGATGCCGCCGTTGCGGTAGTAGTCCGCCTCACCGGGGGTGTCGATGCGGACGACCGCGTCGAACTCCTTGTCACCGGCCTTGACCTTGACGGTCTTCGGGGTGCGGCCCTCGTTGAGCTCGGTCACGCCGGTGAAGGAGAAGGTCTCCTCGCCGGTCAGGCCGAGGGACTCGGCGGTCTGGCCCTCCGGGAACTGCAGCGGCAGGACGCCCATGCCGATCAGGTTCGAGCGGTGGATGCGCTCGTACGACTCGGCGATGACGGCCTTGACGCCCAGCAGCGCGGTGCCCTTGGCGGCCCAGTCGCGGGACGAGCCGGAGCCGTACTCCTTGCCGGCCAGGACGACCAGCGGGGTGCCGGCGGCCTGGTAGTTCTGCGAGGCGTCGTAGATGAACGACACCGGGCCGTCGGCCTGGGTGAAGTCGCGGGTGTAGCCGCCCTCGGTGCCCGGCGCGATCTGGTTGCGCAGACGGATGTTGGCGAAGGTGCCGCGGATCATCACCTCGTGGTTGCCGCGGCGCGAGCCGTAGGAGTTGAAGTCGCGCTTCTCGACACCGTTGGCGGTCAGGTACTGCGCCGCCGGGGTGCCCGGCTTGATGTTGCCGGCCGGGGAGATGTGGTCGGTGGTGACCGAGTCGCCCAGCTTGGCCAGGACGCGGGCGCCGGCGATGTCGGTCACCGGGCTCGGGGTCTTGGCCATGCCCTCGAAGTACGGGGGCTTGCGCACGTAGGTGGACTCGGCGTCCCACTCGAAGGTGTTGCCGGTCGGGACCGGGAGCGACTGCCAGCGGTGGTCACCGGCGAAGACGTCCTGGTAGCCCTTGTCGAACATCGCCTCGTCGATGGAGCCGGCGACGGTGTCCGCCACCTCCTGCTCCGACGGCCAGATGTCGGCGAGGAAGACGTCGTTGCCGTCGGCGTCCTGGCCCAGGGCGTCGCGGGTGATGTCGATGTTCATGTTGCCGGCCAGGGCGTAGGCGACCACCAGCGGCGGGGAGGCCAGGTAGTTCATCTTCACGTCCGGGTTGATCCGGCCCTCGAAGTTGCGGTTGCCGGAGAGCACCGAGACGACCGCCAGGTCGGCCTCGTTGACGGCGGCCGAGACCTCCTCGGGCAGCGGGCCCGAGTTGCCGATGCAGGTGACGCAGCCGTAGCCGACCAGGTTGAAGCCCAGCTTCTCCATGTACGGGAGCAGGCCGGCCTTCTCGTAGTAGTCCATGACGACCTTGGACCCGGGGGCCAGGGTGGTCTTGACCCACGGCTTGACCGTGAGGCCCTTCTCCACGGCCTTCTTCGCCAGCAGGGCGGCGCCCAGCATGACGGAGGGGTTGGAGGTGTTGGTGCAGGAGGTGATCGAGGCGATCACGACCGCGCCGTTGTCGATCTCGTACTTCGACCCGTCGGGGGCGGTGACGACGGTCGGCTTCGAGGCCTCGGCGGAGTAGGTCGGCAGCGCCTCGGCGAACCGGGTGGCGGCCTCGGCCAGGACGACGCGGTCCTGCGGACGCTTCGGGCCGGAGATCGACGGGACGACGGTGGAGACGTCCAGCTCCAGGTACTCGGAGAAGACCGGCTCGACCGACGGGTCGTGCCAGAGGCCCTGCTCCTTGGCGTACGCCTCGACCAGGGCGAGCTGCTGCTCGTCGCGGCCGGTGAGCTTGAGGTAGTTGATGGTCTCGGCGTCGATCGGGAAGATCGCGCAGGTCGAGCCGAACTCCGGCGACATGTTGCCGATGGTGGCGCGGTTGGCCAGCGGGATCGCGGAGACGCCCTCGCCGTAGAACTCGACGAACTTGCCGACCACACCGTGCTTGCGCAGCATCTCGGTGATGGTGAGCACCAGGTCGGTGGCGGTGGTGCCGGCCGGCAGCTGGCCGTTGAGCTTGAAGCCGACCACGCGCGGGATCAGCATGGAGACCGGCTGGCCCAGCATGGCGGCCTCGGCCTCGATGCCGCCGACGCCCCAACCCAGCACGCCCAGGCCGTTGACCATGGTGGTGTGCGAGTCGGTGCCGACGCAGGTGTCCGGGTAGGCCTGGCCGCCGCGGACCATGATGGTGCGGGCCAGGTGCTCGATGTTCACCTGGTGGACGATGCCGGTGCCGGGCGGGACGACCTTGAACTCGTCGAAGGCGGTCTGGCCCCAGCGCAGGAACTGGTAGCGCTCCTTGTTACGGCCGTACTCGATCTCGACGTTCTGGACGAAGGCGTCCGGGGTGCCGAACTTGTCGGCGATGACGGAGTGGTCGATGACCAGCTCGGCCGGGGCCAGCGGGTTGATCTTGGCCGGGTCGCCGCCCAGCTCCTTGACGGCCTCACGCATGGTGGCGAGGTCGACCACGCACGGCACGCCGGTGAAGTCCTGCATGATCACGCGGGCCGGCGTGAACTGGATCTCCTGGCTCGGCTGGGCGCTGGCGTCCCAGTTGCCGAGCGCGCGGATGTGGTCGGCGGTGATGTTCGCGCCGTCCTCCGTGCGGAGCAGGTTCTCCAGCAGCACCTTGAGGCTGTACGGCAGCCGCTCGGAACCCTCGACGGCGGAGAGCTTGAAGATCTCGTACGACTCGTCGCCCACCTGCAGCGAGCTGCGGGCGTCGAAGCTGTTCGCGGACACGACTGACTCCTTCTGGGTGCTTCGTGCGGTATCCGGCCGCCACGGTGGTAAGGTCAGCCTTACTTAGGCTTACCTTGCCCGCATCGCCGGCGAGCTCCGCTCGGCAAGTATCTTGATGTCGAGATATATCCTATGGGGCAGTTATCTCGATGTCGAGATAAACCATAGTGCATGCCGTCGCCTTCACCACCGCAGGCATGCCTGGGTCGATAAAAGCGCAGGTCAGCGGCCATTCCGGCGACGGAGGCCGACAACCGCACCGCTGCCGGCCCACCACCGGCCCACCACCGGCTCAGTGTCGACTCGGCACCGGCTCACACCAGCTCACCACCGGAACCGCCGGTCGGCGACGGGACGAGCGGGGCGCACCCGCGCGGCCCGCTCGCCTCCGAGCCCGTTCGAGGGTGTCCGCCGGCGCCCGGCGCCGTTGAGCACGGTGTCCGTCACCCCGCCCGTGGAAGGCCCGTTGATGTCCACTCCGCTCGCCGCCGCGCTGCTGCCGCTGGCCCTGCTCGCCCCCGCCGCCGCCTCCCCGGCCCCCGTCACCCCGCGGGCCCCCATCGCCTCGCCCGTCTCCGTCGTCGAGGCCGCCTTCGACCCCGCGACGGCCTTCGTCCCGCCGACCGCCGTCAGCTACGCGGACGACCTCGTGCCGTACGGCGCGCGTACCCGGATCGTCACCGACCGCTCCACCGCGGGGCGGACGGTGCTCACCATGACCGTCACCGGGCTCGCCCCCGACCACGAGTTCCCGGTGCACCTGCACACCGGCTCCTGCGGGGCCGACCCGGCCTCGTCCGGACCGCACTACCAGGACGCCGTGGACCCGGTGCAGCCGTCCACCGACCCCGCGTACGCCAACGGGCGCAACGAACTGCGGCTGGCGCTGCGCACCGACGAGCACGGCGAGGGCACCGCGACGGCCTCGGTGCCCTGGCAGCCCCGGCCGGGCGAGGCCCGCTCGCTGGTGATGCACGCGGGCACCCCGGCCGGCCCGCACGCGGCGGGCGACCGGGCGGCCTGCGTCAAGCTGGAGAAGTGAGCTCCTGCTTCAGGAGCCGAGGGTGGCGACCAGGACCGCCTTGATGGTGTGCAGACGGTTCTCGGCCTGGTCGAACACGACGGAGTGCGCCGACTCGAACAGCTCGTCGGTGCACTCCAGCTCGGTCATGCCGGTCGCCTCGTACATCTGCCGCCCGACCACCGTGCCGAGGTCGTGGAACGCGGGCAGGCAGTGCAGGAACTTCACGGCCGGGTTGCCGGTGGCCCGGACGGTGTCCATCGACACCTGGTAGGGCTTGAGCAACTCGATCCGCTCGGCCCAGACCTCCTTGGGCTCGCCCATCGAGACCCAGACGTCGGTGTAGAGGAAGTCCACGTCGGCCACGCCCTCGGCCACGTCCTCGGTGAGGGTGATCCGGGCGCCGGTCGCCTCGGCCAGCGTCTCGGCCGCCTTCCGGACCTCCTCGGCCGGCCAGAGGGAGCGCGGGGCGACGATCCGGACGTCCATGCCGAGCAGGGCGCCGGTGACCAGCAGCGAGTTGCCCATGTTGGAGCGGGCGTCGCCGAGGTAGGCGAGGGCGGTCCCGGTCAGCGGCTTGGTGCCGTGCTCGGTCATGGTGAGCACGTCGGCCAGCATCTGGGTGGGGTGCCACTCGTCGGTGAGACCGTTCCAGACCGGGACGCCGGCATTCGCGGCCAGTTCCTCGACGATCTCCTGGCCGTGGCCGCGGTACTCGATGCCGTCGAACATCCGGCCGAGCACCCGGGCGGTGTCCCGGATGGACTCCTTGTGGCCGATCTGCGAACCGGACGAGTCCAGGTAGGTGGTGGTGGCGCCCTGGTCGTGGGCAGCGACCTCGAAGGCGCAGCGGGTACGGGTGGAGGTCTTCTCGAAGATCAGCGCGATGTTCTTCCCGCGCAGCCGGGGCTGCTCGGTGCCCGCATACTTGGCCGCCTTGAGCCCGGCGGCGAGGTCCACCAGGAAGCGGAACTCCTGGGGCGTGAAGTCGAGCTCCTTGAGGAAGTGCCTGTTCCGGAGGTTGAAGGCCATACCGGGCTCCTGGGATGACGGGACGTACGGGAAAGTAGCAAGTCTATACGATGCTCGGAATTTCTATACACGCCGGGGGTGGGAGAGGGGGAGCCCCGCCGCGGACTCCCCCTCAACGCCCGGTCGGCCCACAGCCGTGGGCCCCCTCGGCGCCCGATCGGCCTACAGGCGCGGGCCTCCTGGACGCCCGGTCGGCCTACAGGCGCGGATCGACCGGCTCGGACTCCAGCGCGAGCACCGCGAACACCGGCTCGTGCACCCGCCACAGCGGCTCGCCGGCCGCCAGCCGGTCCAGCGCCTCCAGGCCCAACGCGTACTCGCGCAGCGCCAGCGAGCGCTTGTGGCCCAACGACCGCTCGCGCAGCCGGTCCAGGTACTCGGTGTAGTCCGGGCCGTAGACGATCCGCAGGTACTCCCGGCCGCGCACCTTCACCCCCGGCTGCACCAGCCCGCCCGGACGGCCCCCGCCCCGCTTCGTGCGCACCACCGAGGCCAGCGGTTTGACCACCATGCCCTCGCCGCCCGCCGCCGTCAGCTCCTCCCACCAGGCCGTGGCGGCCGCCACCGAGGCCTCGTCCTCGGTGTCCACCAGGAGACGGCCGGTGCGGTGCAGGACCGGTGCCCGGTCACCGTCCGTTTCGGACGCCGCCTCGGACGCCGTCACGGACGCCGTTGCGAGCGCGGCTTCGGCCCGCGCTTCGGCCGCCGCTTCGGCCGCCGCTTCGGCCGCCGCGACCAGGCGGTCGATCCAGGCCAGGTGCTCGTCGTGCGGGCGTACGGCGAGGTTCGCCCCCTCGGCGGCCAGCACCTGGAACGGCGCCAGCCGCACGCCCGACAGCCCCTCGGTCGGCCAGCAGTACCGCCGGTACGCCTCGGTGAACGCCTGCGCGTCGGCCGCGCGCCGCCGCTGCTTGGCGGTCAGCTCCGCCAGGTCCAGCCCGCGACCGGCCGCCCGCTCCAGGGCCGCCAGCGCCTCCGGCAGGGCGGCGCCCGCCGCCGCGCCGACCGCCGCGTACTGGCGGCGCAGCAGTTCCACGGCCTTCAGCGACCAGGGCATCAGCTCGGCGTCCAGCAGCAGCCAGCCGGTGCCCAGCTCGTCGAACAGCCCCGAGCGCTCGGCGGCCGCCCGCACCCGGCCCAGCACGGCCGCGGTCAGGCCGTCGTCGGCGAGGAACGCCCGGCCCGTCCTGGTCCAGATCGCGCCCGGACCGGCCACGCCGAAGCGCCGCTCCAGCGCCGCGTCGTCCCGGGCGACCAGCACCACCGCGCGGGACCCCATGTGCTTCTCCTCGCACACCAGGTGCCGCACGCCGTCCGCGCGGTAGGCGGCGAACGCCTCCTGCGGGTGCTCCAGGAAGCCGTCCCGGCGGGAGGCGGCGCTCGGCGCCATCGTCGGCGGCAGGTACGCCAGCAGCCGCGGGTCCAGCGCGAAGCGGCTCATCACCTCCAGCGCCGCCGCCGCGTTCTCCTCCCGGACGGCGACCCGCCCGTGCAGCCCGGTCTCGACGACCCGGCGGCCCGCCACGTCGGCGAGATCCAGCGGACGGCCCTCGCGGGCGCCCGGCGCGTCCGTGGACAGCGGGCGAACCGGCGCGTACCACTCCCGCTCGGCCGGCACGCTCACCAGCTCCCGCTCCGGGTAGCGCAGCGCCGTCAGGGTGCCGCCGAACACGCAACCGGTGTCCAGGCAGACGGTGTTGTTGACGAAGCTCGCCGACGGCACCGGCGTGTGGCCGTACACCACCAGCGCCTTGCCCCGGTACTCCTCCGCCCACGGGTAGCGCACCGGCAGGCCGTACTCGTCGGTCTCGCCGGTGGTCTCCCCGTACAGCGCGTGCGAGCGCACCCGGCCCGAGTTGCGGCCGTGGTACCGCTCCGGCAGACCGGCGTGGCAGACCACCAGCGCGCCGCCGTCCAGCAGGTAGTGGCTCACCAGGCCGCGCATGAACTCCCGCGCCTCGGCCCGGAACTCCTCGGACTCGCCGGCCAGCTGATCCAGCGACTCCTGCAGACCGTAGGCGACGTTGACCTTCTTGCCGTCCAGCGCCCGGCCCAGCTTGTTCTCGTGGTTGCCCGGCACGCACAGCGCGTGCCCGGCCGCGACCATGCCCATCACCAGGCGCAGCACGCCCGGTGTGTCCGGGCCGCGGTCGACCAGGTCCCCGACGAACACGGCGGTACGGCCCGCCGGCGGCACCGCGTCCACCGGCCGGCCCCCGGCGTCCCGGGTCAGCGTGTAGCCGAGGCGGGTCAGCAGGGTCTCCAGCTCGGAGCGGCAGCCGTGGATGTCGCCGACGATGTCGAACGGGCCGGTCAGGTGACGCAGGTCGTTGTAGCGCTTCTCCAGCTCCACCTCGGCCGCCGCCACCTCGGCCGCGCCGCGCAGCACGTGCACCTTGCGGAAGCCCTCGCGCTCCAGGCCGCGCAGGGAACGGCGCAGCTCGCGGTGCTGGCGCGGGACGACGTGGGCCGGCAGCTGGCGGTCCGGGCGGGAGCGGTTGCGCTCGGCGCACACGCCCGGCGGGACGTCCAGCACGATCGCGATCGGCAGCACGTCGTGCTCGCGGGCGATCCGCACCAGCTGGCGGCGTGCCTCGGGCTGGACGTTGGTGGCGTCCACGACGGTCAGCCGGCCGGCCGCGAGGCGCTTGCCGACGATGTAGTGCAGGACGTCGAAGGCCTCGGCGGAGGCCGACTGGTCGTTCTCGTCGTCGGCGACCAGGCCGCGGCAGAAGTCGGAGGAGACGACCTGGGTGGGCAGGAAGTGGCGGCGGGCGAAGGTCGACTTGCCGGCGCCGCTGGTGCCGATCAGGACGACGAGGGAGACGTCGGTGACGGGGAGACGGCGGGGGGCGGGGTGGTCCTGGGGCTGACCCTGGTCGTGCTCCTGGTGCTGGTGCTGGTGCTGCTCGGACGTCGGGGTCGCTTCGTCGGTCATCGGGATTCGCCTCCTTCGGGCGCCGGGTCGGCCGGGGTGTGCTCGGTCGGGGCCTGCTCGGTCGCGGCCGGGTCGGTCCGGGTGGTGCCGGTCGGGGTCCGCTCGGCAGGGGTCTGCTCGGTCGGGGTCTGCTCGGTCGGGGTCTGCTCGGCAGGGCTGGTGCCGAGGCGGAACAGGGCCAGCTGGGTCGGCGCGCCGACCTCCCCGTCCTCCGGCCCCACCGGGCGCAGCACCACCGTGTAACCGAACACCGCCGCGACCCGCTCGGCCCACGCGCGGAACTCGGCGCGCGACCACTCGAAGCGGTGGTCGGCGTGCCGGACAGCGCCCGCCGGCAGGCTCTCCCAGCGGACGTTGTACTCGGCGTTCGGCGTGGTGGCGACCACCGCCCCCGGCCGGGCCGCGCCGAACACCGCGTACTCCAGGGCGGGCAGCCTGGGCAGGTCCAGGTGCTCGACCACCTCGCACAGCACCGCCGCGTCGAAGCCCTTCAACCGGGCCTCCGTGTACGTCAGCGCGCCCTGCGCCAGCGTCACCCGGGCCGCCTGCCGCTCCGGCATCCGGTCCAGGCGCAGTCCGCGGGCCGCCGCCTGCAAGGCCCGCGCCGACACGTCCACGCCGAGCACCTCGGTGAACCGGGCGTCCTTCAGCAGTTCGCCGATCAACTCGCCCCGGCCGCAGCCGAGATCGGCGACGCGGGCCGCGCCCACCTCCCGCAGGGCGGCGAGGATCGCGGCGCGGCGCTGCCCGGCGAGGGACGGCGGCCTGGGCTCCGATGCCGCCCCGGCGGCCTCCTCCGGCTCGTCCGGCCGCTCGTCGACCGCGTTGTCGACCTCCTCGGGCTCCCGGTCGTCCGCCTCCGCCAGCCGGGCCAGCTCCAGACGCTCCATCGCCACCCGGGTCAGCGCCCGGCTCCGGGACAGGTAGCGGCGGGTGATCAGGGCGCGCTCCGGGTGGGCGGCCAGCCAGCCCTCGCCGGCGGCGAGCAGCTTGTCCACCTCGTCCGGGGCGACCCAGTAGTGCTTGGCACCGTCCAGCACCGGCAGCAGCACGTACAGCTGCTGGAGCGCGTCGGCGAGCCGCACGGCGTCCGAGACCAGCGTGAGCCGCACGTACCGGGACTCGCCCCACTCCGGGAACACCTCGTCCAACGGGAGCGCCACCGCCTCGACCCGCCAGCCCAGCGGCTCGAACAGCCGGACCGCCATCGCCGGGCCACCGCCCTCGCCCGCGCCGTTCGCGGGCACCGCGGGCAGCGTGATCCGCAGCGGGCGCG
Source organism: Kitasatospora sp. NPDC087271 (assembly GCF_044744605.1). Lineage (NCBI taxonomy): Bacteria > Bacillati > Actinomycetota > Actinomycetes > Kitasatosporales > Streptomycetaceae > Kitasatospora > Kitasatospora sp. NPDC087271. Next base: position 24,699 of record NZ_JBIUYQ010000013.1, on the reverse strand, counting down.
GCCGGTCCGCCAGCCCGGGCCGGGCCGGGCAGGCGCCCTTCATCGCGGACCGGAACACCGTCCGCAGCGCCACCGCGAGCAGCGAGGACGCCGCGTACGGGCGGTCGTTGACGTACTGGGCGAGCGCGAAGTCCGGCGAACCGCCGCGCCCCTTGCCCCGGCCCTTGCGGACCAGCGCGATCGGGTCGACGTCCAGCAGCAGCGCCGCCGTGCAGACGTCGTCGCCCGCCTCGGGGTAGAAGACGTGCGCCTCGCCGTGCGACGTCGCGAACCGCTGGACCTTGCCCGGGTGCTTGTGCAGCAGGAAGCCGAGATCGGTGGCCGGGCCCTCGACGCTGCCGGTGGTGGAGATCGACATGAACACCCGCCCGAGTATCGCCGAGCAAACCTTCGCTGAACACCGGGTTTTCCGGCTCGGCGGCCGTCCGCCGCAGCCCGCCGGTGACCGTGTACGCACGGCGGGGGCGTGCCGAGCGGCGGCCGCGTCCGTACGACGGGCGTGTTCGGCAGCAGGGCCCCGCATTGGTTACCGTGCACGGTGTGACTGCTGAATCGACCTCCCTCCCGAACGGGGCCGTGGCCGCCGGCCTGGCCACCATCGCCGCCGACGGCACCGTCCTCGACACCTGGTTCCCCGCCCCCGCCCTGGCCGCCGAGCCTGGCCCGGCCGGCACCGTCCGCCTGACCGCCGAGCAGGCCGAGGCCGAACTCGGCGCAGGCGCGGCCGAGGCGCTGCGCGCCGACCCGCGCCGCGGCGTCGAGGTGGTCGCCGTGCGCACCACCATCGCCTCGCTCGACGAGAAGCCGCTCGACACCCACGACGTGTACCTGCGCCTGCACCTGCTCAGCCACCGCCTGGTCAAGCCGCACGGCCAGAACCTGGACGGCGTCTTCGGGCTGCTCGCCAATGTCGCGTGGACCAGCATCGGCCCCGTCCCGGTGGACGCGGTCGAGCAGGCCCGCCTCGCGGTCCGCGCCCAGGGCGGCCAGCTCGCCGTGTACGGCATCGACAAGTTCCCGCGGATGACCGACTACGTCGCCCCGTCCGGTGTGCGCATCGCCCACGCCGACCGCGTCCGCCTCGGCGCCCACCTGGCCGCCGGCACCACCGTGATGCACGAGGGCTTCGTCAACTTCAACGCCGGCACCCTCGGCACCTCCATGGTCGAGGGCCGGATCAGCGCGGGCGTCGTCGTCGGCGACCACAGCGACATCGGCGGCGGCGCCTCGATCATGGGCACCCTCTCCGGCGGCGGCAAGCAGGTCGTCTCGGTCGGCGAGCGCTGCCTGCTCGGTGCCAACGCCGGCATCGGCATCTCGCTCGGCAGCGACTGCGTCATCGAGGCCGGCCTCTACGTCACCGCCGGCACCCGGGTCACCACCCCGGACGGCACCGTGGCCAAGGCCGTCGAGCTGTCCGGCCAGGACAACCTGCTGTTCCGCCGCAACTCGCAGACCGGCGCCGTCGAGGTCATCGCCCGCTCCGGCTCCTGGGGCGGCCTCAACGCCGACCTGCACGCCCACAACTGACCTGCGGGACCACACCATCGGGGTTCGGAGCCGACTCGGGCTCCGAACCCCGAGTGCGTTCTGCGGCTTTCGGCGGGCGTGCGGGCCCCCTCCCCCTCCCCCTCCCCCTCCCCCTCCCTCCCCTCCGCCCTCTCCTCCTTCCCCTCGCCCGAAGCCTTGGCCCGGTCCCGGCTTGGTCGGGCACCCGGCTTGCTCGGGCACCCGGCTTGCTCGGCGCCGAGCAAGCCGGGAGTGTCTCGTCGCGCGCCTAGCCCAGGCCGCTTCGCGGCGGCAAGCCGGGATCACCCGGGAGGCTTACGGCGTAACGGAGTTGGACCACATCGGGTGGCGCGAGGTGACCGGCCGCCGGAGCGGTTCGTTGGTTGCTGCGGCGGGGGCGTGTACCTCGGTGGCCAGGCATCAGGCACCCCCGCTGCGCGGGCCGAGCCACCGCCGGCCGCTTCACGCCGCACTACCGATCCGAAGAGGTCCCGTCATGACCGAACCAACTGCCACGCCGCAGCTCCCGAGCAGCCCGGCGGGCTCGGCCGCCGGTACCTCGTCCGGGCCCGCCGCGCAGAAGAGCCTGCTGGAACAGCTGCACGAACTGCTCGCCTCGGTGTCCGCGGATCTCGCCGAGTTGCAGTCCCCCGGCATCCGGGAGGACGGCCCTGCCACCTATCCCACCGGTACGGACACCGCCTCCTCCGACGCTCCGGCCACGCCAGACACCCGATAGTCCGGCGCCTGCTCCTCCCCCGTCGGCCCGCCCTCGTCCGGCGGGTCGAGCCGGACCACGAGTAAGGGCGAGCCCCGCTCGGCCGGCGCCCCGCCGAGCACCGCGCCTTCCTCTCCCTCCAGCCTGCCCGCCGCCTTCCGCAGCCGCCCGGCCAGGTCCTTGCACTCCGACACCGCGTCCACACCGTCGATGCACGTCCAGTAGAGGCTCTCGGTGTCGGCCCCGCAGGCCAGCACCACCAGCGTCTCCCCGACGTCCCGCAGCAGCCCGTCCAGCGCGCCCAAGGCCGGTGCCAGCTCTCCGAGTTCGGTGAGCCGCCCGGCCCGGCCGCCGCTCAGCACGGCGGCCCTGACGACCGAGCGTTCCAGGCAGACCGCCGCGTGCGCCGCGGCCTCGGCCAGTTGCTGCCCCAGCCCGGCGAGCTCGTCGTCGTCCAGCTCCGCCAGCCTGGCCCCCACCGCCTCGGTGAGCAGCGCGGCCTGCCGAGCCTCGGCCAGCACATCCGGTACGTGTCTGGCCTCGGCCAGAGCGTGCCGGGCCCTCTTGATCAGTCGCAGCGCCTCCATGGCCGCCACTCCTTTCGCTCGCTGTCGCCGTGGGACCACCACCGCCGGTGGGGCGGTCAGGTGGTCACGGCGAAAGCGTGCGGCGAAGTCGGCGAGGCCGCATCCGTCATCGGGAAAGCTGTGGACAAGTCCGGGGCTGTGGATAACTCCCGTCCCTCACAAGGATTATTCGTCCACGTCCGGGTTGACACCCGCCCCGCCCTGGTCGGCGTCCGCCGGTCCGTCCGGCACCGGGAAGCGGAGCTCGTTCCGCTCGATCTTGGCCGCGAGGGCCTCCAGCGGATCCACCCCGACCACCGTGCAGAACTGCACCAGGTACGCGAGGACGTCCGCGACCTCGTCCCGCACCCGGTGGGCCCGCTCCGGATCGGACATCACCGCGGCCGCCTGCTCGGGCGTCGACCACTGGAAGATCTCCAGCAGTTCGCCGGCCTCCACGCTCAGCGCGGCCGCCAGGTTCTTCGGCGTGTGGAAGGGCTCCCAGCGCCGGGCCGCCGCGAAGTCCGCCAGCCGCTGCCGCAGGGCCTCCAAGGTCGGCCCGGTGGGCCCGGCCGGTTCCCCCGGCCTCGTCACTCGTTCGTTCACCCGTCCAGGTCTACCTCACCCGTCCACGTCGTCCGCCCCCGGGTCGGCGCCGTCCCCGCGCCCGCACTGGGCCGGCACCCGGGTCGTCTCGGGCCGCAGCACGGTGTGCCCCGAGTCCGGGTCGCGCCGGCACTCGACCAGCACGGCCGCGCCCGACCGCGGTTCGGCCGCGCCGAGCGCCTCCCGCGCCGCGGCGGGCTCCTGAAGCGCGGCGAGGACGCGCAGCTGGTTGCGCCCGGACATGTCCCGGGCCAGCCGTAGCAGTGAGGCGGTCTGTTCGGTGGCGAGCCCGGCGCCGAGGTCCTCGGCGAGCACGGTGAGCTGCCGGTGCGCCCACGGCACCTCGGCGGCCACGTCGAGGTCGAGCACCCCGGCCCCGGTGAGCAGCACCGCGGCGAACGCGAGGTGGCGCAGCATGCCGTCGGAGGCCTGGTCGGCCCCGGTGCGTCCGAGGACGCCTTCGTCGAAGACCGCGAGGACGCGCTGGTCGGGCCCGCTGCCGCGGTGGGCGAGGGAGAGTCCGAGCAGCGGGTGCGGGGCGGCGGACTGGACGGCACGCAGGAGCTGTCCGTAGCGGCGCGGGCACTCGTTGCCGAGCCGGGCGAGGACGGCGGAGATGTTGGCGGCGTTGCTGCGCAGCCGGGCCTGCGGGTCGGGTCGGGCCCAGCCGCGCATGAGGGCGGGGACGGGGTGGACGGGGAAGACCTCGCGCAGGGCGGTGAGCAGGTCCTCGGTGGCGGCGAGGACCTGCCGTTCGCCCCGGGAGGAGCCGGCCACCCGGAGCGGCAGTTGCGCGGTGATCATGGTGCCGCTGGGGAAGGGCGCCCGGATGTCTCCCTGGCGGGTGTCGTTGTGCCAGCAGACGTTGACGCGCCGCTTGCGGACGTCCTGTTCGCCGGTGTCGACGAGGGTGCGGCCGTCCAGGGTGAGCGATTCGCGGGCGATCCGCACCGGGCCGTCGGTGCGGACGACGACGTCGAGCCGGATGCGGCCGTGCGGGGAGCGGACGGTGCAGCCGAGGATGACGGCGTCGCGCCCGTGCGGGACGCACCCGGTCAGGCCGCCGCGGACGGGTTTGGCCAGGGGGCCGGTGCGGTCGGGCAGCCCGTCGAAGGAGTCGGCGATCTCCTCCCCGAGGGCCAGCCGGGAGAGCACGGCCAGTGCGTCGAGGGCGTTGGACTTGCCGACGCCGGCGGGCCCGTGCAGGACGGTGAGGGGCGCGAGCGGCAGGACCGCGCGCCGGTAGGACTTGAACGAGGTGAGCCGGAGCTCCTCGACGGTGGGACGTGTTACGGATGGCCGATCGGGCCCCGGGGCGCTCGGTCGGGGGTGGGCCGGCGCGGCGGGCCGGGTGGCGTCGCGGTTCACCCATCGGACGTTAGCCGCAGGCCGGTCGGCAGAAACGTGCCTGCTCAGCAGATTCATCCCAACGTGGCGGCCGCACCCCGCGCGCGCCCGACGTTCAGCGCCGGTAGGCGGCCACCGTCACGGAGGCGGTCACCTCGACCGGGTCCGGCAGGTCCGCGAGCGCGGCGGCCAGGCGGTCCGGGTCGGTGTGCCAGGCACTGGGGCCCATGCCGACGACGGTGCGCACGTCGTCCGGGCCGAGCCGCAGGGTGAACTCGACCTGCCGCCGGCCGGCGGAGGTCAGGTAGGGTCCGAGCTTCTCGTCGATCCGCCGCTGCTTCTCCTCGTCGACCGACAACAGGCCCAGTGCGCCGACGAGTTCACGCAGGTGGCGGGCGGTGGGCGAGACCAGCAGCAGGGTGGCGCCGGGGCGCAGCACGCGGCGGATCTCGGGCCCGTTGCGCGGGGCGAAGACGTTGAGCATCAGCCCGGCGGAGGCGTCGCGCAGCGGCAGCGGCCGCCAGGCGTCGCAGACCACGGCGCCGATCCGGGGGTGGGCCTTGGCGGCGCGGCGCAGCGCGAACTTGGAGATGTCGAGGGCGGCCCCGGCGCGGCCGGGCAGGGCATCGAGGACATGGGCCAGGTAGTGGCCGGTGCCGGCGCCGAGGTCGGCGACGAGGCCTTCGGGGTCGGCGTCCGCGGCGGCCTCGGCGAGGGCGTCGGCGATGGGCCGGTAGTGGCCGGCGGCGAGGAAGCCGGCACGGGCGGCGACCATCTCGGCGGTGTCGCCGGTGCCGGTGTGGGCGTCGCCGGCGAGGAGGCTGACGTAGCCCTGCTTGGCGAGGTCGAAGCTGTGGCCGGCGGGGCAGCGCAGGGCGCGCTCGTGCCGGGTGAGGGCCTGCGCGCAGTGGGGGCAGGCCAGGTAGCGCTCGATGTCCTGCAGCAACGTTCCGTCTTCTCTCGCCGTTCGGCCCGGGTGCCCGGTGGCCCTGAGTGACCAGCCTAACGACCCCGCTCGCCCCCGACGGCCCGCCGAATCCGCCCCGGTCCGACGGCCCCGCTGCCCGGCCTACCGGCCCCGCCCCTGCGCGACGTGCCCGCGCCCGCGCTCCGCCGCGACGCGCAGGGCGAGGGCGGCGAGCGCCTCGGGCGCGCCCAGCCGGCCACGGATGCCGGGGAAGGCGTTGACGTCGACGATGACGGGTTCGGCGGGCCCGTCGAGCAGGTCGACGCCGTAGACGTCGAGCCCGAACACCTCGCCGACGCGCAGAGCCAGCGCAGCCCGTTCGGCAGGCGGCTCCCAGTTCTGCCCCTGCCCCGATTCCCCCTGGCCGTCGGCGAGTTCGGACCGCCGCCGGGCGGCGAACACCTGCCGGTCGATCACCCACAGCTTCTGGTCCCAGCCGGTCCCCGGGACGAACGGCTGGGTGACGACGGGCTCGTCGGGCCAGCGCGCGACGAGTTCGCGCAACCGGGCCGGGCCGTCGACCCGGGCGACCAGGTCGTGGCGCCGACTGTGCCGACTCTTGACGACGAACGGGTAGTCGGGATCGGCGAGTTCGGCGATCCGCCCGGCGTCGCGGGTGGCCGCGAAGGGCAGGTCGGCCGCGCGCGCGAGTTCGGCCATCCGCACCCGGTCCTGACAGAGTTCGGTGGCCGCGGCCGAGTTGATGACAGGCGCCCCGCCCCGCTCCAACTCTCGTGCGAGTGAAAGGGATCGACGGGTGTGGGCCTTGAGCAGATAGACGTCGGCGAGCGCCGGCCCCGCCGGGCCGGCAGGGTCGACGATCGTCACCTCGTGCCGGTCCGCCAGCAGGGCGGCGGTCGCCGCGAGCACCGGGTGTCCGGGGTCGGCGGTGATCAGGCCGATCCTCATATCGCCCCACCCAAGCCGGCTCCGCCAAAGCCGGCCCCACCCAAGCCGCCCCCGTCAAGGCCGGATCCGTCGAACTCTCCACGACCGAAGCCCAGTTGCCCGTACCCCGCGCCACCACCCGCCGGCACCAGTGCGGGCGCGGGCGCCGACACGGCCGTCCCGCTGCGCGCGAGCCGCAGCACCGCCCGGGCGACCCTGGCGACCGCGTCCGGCACCTGGCGGAAGCTCGGGAAGTCGTTGATGTCGACGACCACCGGCCCGTCCGGCCCGAACAGCACGTCGACGCCGTACAGGTCGAGCCCGAACACCTCACCGACCTGCGCCGCGATCCGCGCGACCTCCCCGGGCAACGGGACCTGCCGTTCGCGCACGCCCTGCCCGGGGTGGAGCGGGGAGGAACGTTCCGTCGCGAAGAGCTCGCCGTCGACGCAGTACACCTTGAGGTCGGTGCCGGAGTTGGGCACGTAGGGCTGGGCGATCAACAGCCCCTCGTCGGCGAGTTCGGCGCCGAGGTCGAGGAGGTGGTCGGGGCTGGGCACGAGCCGGACGGCGCGTCCGGAGCTGCCGTCGGCGGGCTTGACGACGAGCGGGTACTCGGCGGCCGGGATCTCGGCGAGCCGTTCCCAGCGGGCGGTGGCGTAGGTGACGGGGACGGGCAGGCCGCGGGTGCTGGCGATGACGGAGGCGAGCGCCTTGTCGCGGACGCCGCGGATGGAGCGGACGTCGTTGACGGTGGTGAGGCCGACGGCGGCGGCAGCGTCCAGCAGGGTGAGTCCGGGCCCGCCGGAGACGGTCTTGAGCACCCAGGCGTCGTGGCTGCCGGCCCGGATCGCCTCGGAGATCGCCATCAGCGAGTCCCCGGGGCGCAGCACGTCCACCCGGTGCCCCCACGCGGTGAGCCGGCGTGCCACGTCGAGCGGCATGCCGTCGTGCCGGTAGTGCTCCTCCACCAGAAAGCAGAGCCTCATGGGCCTGTCTTCCCCCCTTGCCGAGCCGAGTGCGGACGTCCGCCGTCCCCCTTCGGCAGAGCTGTCAAGGCATCAGCATGCCACGCGGTATACGCACAAGATCACTGCGAGCCGGTAAGCGTTCAGCAACAATCAGGCGCCCGCGCCCGCGCCGCGCCGCCCGTCACCGCCCCTGGCACCCCCGGCGCGAAGCCCGGGAACAAAGCGGTGGCGGGCCGCCGACGCCCCTGCTTGGATGCACGCCGTGACTTCTGTTGATCATGCTCCCGACCCTTCCCTCCTCGACGCGATCGAGCGCTACTACGACGCGGTGCCGCGCAACGCCGCACGGGCCGAGGACTTCGGCCCGCTGACCCTGTTCGTCCGCGAGAGCGCGGGCTGGCCCTACTACGCCCGCCCCACGCTCGACCACGACGGCCCCGCCACCACCGCCGAGGACGTCCTGCGGGTGCTGGCCCGCCAGCGGGAGCTGGGCGAGCCGGAGGCCTTCGAGTGGGTGGCCGAGCGGAGTCCGGAGCTGCGGGCCGCGGTGGAGGCGGCCGGGCTCGCGGTGCACGAGCACCCGCTGCTGGTGCTGGGCCCGCAGGACGAGCCGGCGCCCGAGCTGCCGGAGGAGGTGCGGGTGGAGGTGCTGGGCGCGGACGCGCCGGAGCTGGCGTCGGCGGTCGCCGTTCCGCACCTGGCGTTCGCCGAGCCCGGCACCGGCGTGGGCGCCGTGGGTGCGGCCGAACTGGCCGAGGCCGCAGGGCGGTTGGTGGCGGAGGGCGCGGTGGAGCGGATCGCCCGGCGGATCACCGACGGCGCCACCGTGCTGGCCGCCGCGCTGGAGGACGGTTCCGCGCTGTGCGCGGGCCAGCACAATCCGGTGGGCGCGGTCACCGAGGTGGCCGGGGTCGGGACGCTGCCGGCCGCGCGGCGGCGCGGGCTGGGCCTGGCGGTCACCGCGGCCCTGGTCGCGCACGCGCGGGCGAACGGCGTGCGGACGGTGTTCCTGTCCGCCGCCGACGAGGAGGTCGCCCGGATCTACCGCCGGGCGGGCTTCCGCCCGTTCGCGACGGCCCTGATCGCCGAGCCGGCCCCGGACCGGCCCGGCGACTGACCCGCCGGGCGCACCGACCAGAGCTCTGCGGAACGGACGACGAGGACGACGCGACCGGGCAGGGGCCCACCCGGTCAGTCGTCGTCCTCGTCCTCCGCCCCGCTGACGCCCTCCCCCTCGGCCTCGTCGACGACCCACCCCGCCAGCCGTTCGGCGACCCCGGACACGCCGAGCCGCCCCTCCCGGATGGCCCGGGCGAGGCTGCGCACCTCGCGGGCGGTGGTGGCGACGGTGCAGCCGCTGGCGACGAGGTAGGCGTAGGCGACGGCGGTGGCGTAGAGCTCGTTGGTCTTCTCCAGGGCCGGCACCCGGATCAGCTGGTGCATCAGGGCGGCGGCGCGGTCCTGCGGTTCGGGGTAGACGTCGATGTCGAAGATCTCGGCCTGGTGCCGGGAGACGGCCGCGAGCAACGACCCGTAGTCGGTGACCTGCGGGTCACCGGGCGTGTACTGCTCGGCGGTCATGAGCAGCCACGAGAGGTCGACCTCCAGCTTCAACGGCGCACGTCCTTCAGGTCGCCCGGCTCCGCGAACTCGGCCAGGAAGGCCGTCTCGTACTCCTTCATGAACTGGGCGGCGGCGTCGACGAAGGCCCGCCCCGCCTCGCCCATGTCCTGCTGGACCAGGCGCTCGATGTACTGGTTCATGCTGATCCCCTGCTGCTCCGCCCGTTCCCGGGCCATCTCCGCGGTCGTGGCGTCCACCCGGACGTTCAGCTGTTTCTTACCCATGAATCTCAAGCTAGCGCTGAAGTGCTAGCACAACAAGGGCGCACGCACGCCGGGCGCGCGCACACCGGGCGGACGCCCCCACGGACGCCGGGCGGCCAGGCCCGCGGCAGGGTGCCGCGGGCCTGGCCGCCCGGGAGCGAACGTGGGACCGGATCAGAACTGGGTGCTGACCGTCACCCCGCTGAAGTCGGTGTTGGCGTAGAGGCTGATGTAGCGGTAGCCGGCCGTCGGGTTGGTGACGGTGATGCTCTGCGTGCTGCCGGCGTTGGTGGAGGAGGCGGTGAAGGCGTTCGGCGAGGCCCAGGTGTCCGCGTTGTAGTACAGGTACGCGGTGCCGGTGCCGCCGGAGGTGCTGATCTTCAGGGTGCTGACGCCGGCCGGCAGGTAGACGTACAGGTAGTCGAGGTTGCCGGCGGTGGCGGTGAGGTTGGACCGGGAGCAGTTCTGGCCGAGCGCGTCGGTGCGCGGGTCGGTGCAGGTCGGCAGGGTGGTGCCGCCGCCGGTGCCGGTGGTGACGGTGACCGAGGCCGGGGTGCTGGCGGTCCTGCCGGTGGCGTCGGTGACGGTCAGGGCGACGGTGTACGTGCCCGCGGCGGCGTAGCCGTGGCTCGGGTTCCGCTGGTCGGAGGAGGTCCCGTCGCCGAAGGTCCAGTGCCAGGCGGTGATCTGGCCGGGGCCGGTCTGGACGGACTTGTCGGTCAGCGTGACGGTGGCGCCGTTGACGGCCTGGGCGAACAGCGCGGTCGGGCCGTCCGCGTAGCAGGCGCCGCCGGCGCAGCCGTCGAGCCAGGCGTCGAAGTCGGCGTCGTAGCCGGTGCCGATGCCGTTGTAGACCGCGTAGCCGCCCTGGTAGTCACCGGTGCGGAAGTGGCCGAGCATGGCGTAGACGTCGGCCGGGTGCTTCTCGAACATGTACCGGACGGCGAGATAGCCCCACGGGTAGGTGCGCACCGAGTCCGAGTTGCCGTACGTGTTCTGGAAGACGGTGCTGAGCTTGTAGGTGTGCTTGGCGGCCTCGGCCATCGCCTGGGTGTCGGTGGTCCCGCGGTAGGCGTAGGACTCGTACTCGGCGACGCCCTCGATCCACCAGATGTCGGGCACGGAGATCTCGGTGGAGAAGTTGCCCTTCATGTCGTAGATGCCGTCGAGGTAGTGCGTGTACTCGTGGTTGAGGTTCCACACGTTGGCGGTGAAGCCGTCGTTCCACGACTTCTGGTACATCACGCACACGGCACGGTTGTTCGGGTCGGTCGGGTCCATGACGGTCTGGCCGCCGTTGTCGGTGGAGTTCCCGAAGATCGCCCAGGAGTAGTTCAGGTAGTCGGCCTGGTTGGCGAAGACCGCGAGGGTCATGTTCTTGTCGTACGGGTTGACCGGGCCGTTGTCCTTCACCAGGTTGTGGAAGAAGGTGTCCTCGCCGCGCAGGCTGGTGCAGACGGCCGCCAGGTCGGCGGGCGACAGCGACTCGGTCTGGATGGTGCGGTTGTCGCAGACCAGCTGGTTCGGCAGCACCGCCGCGGTCAGCTTCGCCGGCAGGTCGCAGGTGCCGTAGTACGAGCACTGGCCGGGGTCGAAGGCGTTGGCCTGGTAGGCGGTGTGGACGTACAACGGGCCGGTGACGCCGGTGATCTGGGCGCCGTCGAGCACCGCCTTGACCTTCCCCTTGACCGCGGCCTCGACGACGGGGCCGTCGCCGGCCATCCGGCCGAGGTCATTGCCCGCGTTGACGTCGAGGTAGGCGTTGGCGGTGCCGAGCAGGTCCTTGTGGTTGAGCGCGAAGTCGCCCAGGACGGTGCCGATGCTCGGGTCGGCGCCGACCGCGCTGACGAAGTCGCTGTTCCAGTTGCCCCGCCACAGCGGCGCGGACAGCACGGCGTTGACCGCCTTGAGCATCTTCGGGAAGGCGTTGTACGAGTTGTTGTAGCTGGTCAGCACCTGCTTGTAGACGCCCAGGTAGCTGCCCTGCACGTTGGCGCTGTCGGTCAGGACCAGCACCTCGTTGAGCACGGTGCCGTTGTTGTCGGTGACGTCGGTCCAGTGCCGGCCGGCGAAGAAGGCGTCGAGGCCGGCCTTGGAGGCAGTGGTGAGCGCCGCGTCGTAGGGGCCGACCGCGTCCGCGTTGTTGGACTGGACGTAGTACCCGGCCCGCAGGAAGAGCACGAGCTGCAGGATGCCGGTGGAGTTGTCCCCGGTGTAGTTCGCCGCCAGGCCCTGGTAGGCGTTGGCGACGGTGAGCATCTGGGATTCCTTGAAGATCCTGCCCGCGTCGGTGCCGGTGACGTTGAACAGCGTGGTCACGCAGTCCGTGGTCGAGCCTTCGAGGAAGGAGACCAGGTCGGCGCCGCTGCGCCCGCCGAAGTCGGCGGGGGTGCAGCTCGGCGCGGCGGCACCGGCCGTACCAGCGGCGGCACCGGCCGCACCGGCGACGGCACGGGCCGAACTGCCCGGCTTGGCCGCGGAGTTGCCCGGCTTGGCCGCGGGCGCGTGCGGCTGGGCCGGACGGGGCGCGGTCTGCACGGCGGTGCCGGCCGGCTGGCCCATCACGACCTGGCCCAGCAGCGCCGGCGGCAGCGGCTTGGCGGCGGGGGCGGCGGCCTCGGAGGGATCGGCCGCGAGGAAGGCCCCCAGCGGCTTCGGGACGGCCGACGCGGCGTCGGCCGTCGCCGGGGCGGCGGCGGACGACCGGGCGCCGGCCGGCGGCTGGGCGGCCGGCCCGGACGCGGCGAGCGCGGGGACGGGCAGCAGGGTGGCGGCGGTGGCACAGCCGGCGACGACGCCGGCCATGAGCGTGGGGAGGGGTATGCGAAGGCGCACTACGGGGTCCTTCTCCTGTGGGGGAGGTGACTGGACGACTGCCGAGGCTTGGGGGAAGTCGACGTGATCCTGCCATCGGGCGACCCATCAGAACAATGTCACAGGTCATATGACATCGACTGCGGCGGGCATAACACCGCCCCACCGGGACCGGCCGCCCGCTCCGGCCCCGCGGCCGGACCCGGCCTCCCCACCTCCGGACCCGGCCTCCCTACGGCCGGACCGGCCGGTACGTCCGCGCCGCCCACGCCTGGAAGGTCGGCGAACTGGCGATCAGGTCCCGGTAGGCCGCGGCCGCCGCGCCGAACAGCGTCTCCACCACCTCGCCGCTCACCCCGGCGGCCTGCCAGGCCAGCAGGTGGCGGACCCAGATCGGCGTCCCGGCGAGCGGCTTGACCACCACTTCGGCCAGCGGCCTGGTGGTCGCCTGGACGACGGAGATCCCGAGCCCGGCGGAGATCATCTCCTGCAACTCCAGCCGCCCGCCGAGGAACTCGTGGACGGTCGCCGGGGTGAAGCCCGCCGCGGCGCAGGCCCCGTAGAACACGCCGTGCCAGCCGGCCCCGTCGTCGGGGGTGAGGAACCAGTCCTCCTCGGCCAGGTCCACCAGGGCGATCTCGGTGCGGTGCCGGAGCCGGTGGCCCGCCGGGAGTGCGACGAAGGCGGGCTCGGTGACGATGCCGCGGTGCGCGACGGCCGGCGAGTGGCGCAGTTCCCGGCCCGGGTAGTCGACGGCCACGGCGGCCTCCGCGTCACCCTGCTCCAGCAGGTCGACGATGTCCGACGAGCGGTAGACGGAGGTCACCGTGAAGCGCTGGTCGGGCCGCTGGTGCCGGGCCCTGGTGACCAGTCCGGGCAGGATCGGCGAGATGGTCGCGGCCAGGCGCAGCTCCTGGCGGACCGGCTCGCCGGGGGCCGCCGGGCGGCGGCCGAGGCAGTCGGCGCGGGTGAGGAGGTCGCGCGCGGCGGCCACCACCTCGACGCCGAAGCAGGTCGGCGCGACGCCCACGGCCGTGCGCTCGAACAGCGGCGCGCCCAGGTGGCGTTCGATCCGGCGCAGTTGCGTACTGGTCGCGGGCTGCGAGGCGCCGAGCAGGACGGCGGCCCTGCCGACGCTCCCGGTGTCGGCGATGGCGCACAGCACGCGAAGGTGCCGCAGTTCCAGCTCCATGACCCTCCCCCTCACGCAAGGGCCGCACCCTCCCGGCCGACCGCTCCGGGCGGGAGGGTGCGGCCCCGGCGGTGGCTGTGCAACAGCACACATGACATGTCGGCCGCTCACCTTCGCCCCGCGCGAATCACCTCGTCAAGCCCCCTCCGGGAGCCGAACGGCGGCGCCGGCAGCGGCCTTTACCGGCGCATTGCGTCCCCCTGACCGCTCCCTGACCCGCACCCCGGCGACCGTCCGGCCCGGCACCCGCCACCCCGCCCGACGCCGGCCCCCGCGAAGCCCCTCCGAAGATCCTCCGAGGATCCTCCGTGGCCCCTCCGCGGCCACCCCGCCCGACGCCGCCCCGCCGGGGCGAGCGAGACTTGAAGAGTTCTTCACCTTCCGGGACTCTGAACTCTCCTGAGCGTTCCGCGGAGCGGCACCGACCGGTCTGGAGGCCGGCAATGACAGCCATGTTCGACCAGGAGCTGCGCGAGCAGCTCACCCAGGCCCGCCGGGACCTCGCAGCGGCCCGGGCCGAAGGGGACGCCGACGGCGTCCAGGCGTACGAGGGCCGGATCGCCGGACTGCTCCGGCTCGCCGCCCAGCACGGGATCGACCTTCCGCACAGCGCCGACGAAGAGGAGCACAACCGGCCCTGACCGTCCCGCACCGGAACGGCGAGGAGGCGGCACCCGCGTGAACGGGTGCCGCCTCCTCTGCCGTCTCCTCCGCCGAACTACCCGGAGCCCCCGGAGTCCCCGGAGTCCCCGGAGTCCCCGGAGCCCCCGGACCGCCTCGAACGCGATCAGCGCCCGTCGAAGCCGGCCGGCACCCCGGAGGGCCGCCGGGTCACTTCCCGATCGGCTCCAGGACCGCCACGCACTCGAAGTGGTGCGTCATCGGGAACAGGTCGAAGGCCCGCAGCGAGACCGGCCGGTAGCCGCCCTCCCGGAAGAACGCCAGGTCCCGGGCGAGCGCCGCCGGGTCGCAGGCGACGTACGCGATCCGGCGCGCCTCCAGGCCGACCAGGTGCGCGACGGTCTCGCGCCCGGCGCCCGAGCGCGGCGGGTCCAGGACGATCAGGTCGGTGGCGGTGATGCCGGTGCGCGGCAGCAGCGTCTCGACGCGGTCGCACTCGATCCGCACGTTGTCCAGCGCGGCCAGGTTGTGCCGGGCGTCGGCCACGGCCTGCTTGGAGGACTCGATGCCGAGCACCGCGCCCTCCTCGCCGACCCGGTCGGCCAGCGCGCCCGCGAACAGGCCGACGCCGCAGTACAGGTCGAGCGCGTTCTCACCCCACTGCGGGTCCAGGCCGTCCAGGACGGCGTCCACCAGGGTGTCCGGCGCCTCGGGGTGGATCTGCCAGAAGCCGCCGTTGCTGACCCGCCAGGTCCGCCCGGTCGCCCGCTCGCGCACGAAGCTGCGGCCGTGCACGCGGTGGATGTCGCCCTGGTCGTCCACCCTGGCGATCGACACCGGCTTGTCCAGCTCGACCAGCGGCAGCTGGGCGCCGGGGCGCGGGGTGAGCACCACCTGGCGGTCCGAGGATCCGCTCGCGGCGATCACCTCGACCGAGGCGATGCCCGGCCAGTCGCGGGCCTCGATGCCGAGTTCGGTGACGCCCTCGGCGGCGATCAGGCAACGGTCCACCGGCTGCACCTCGTGCGAGCGGTGCTTGCGCAGACCGACCTTCCCGGTCTCCTGGTCCACGGCGTACTGCACGCGGGTGCGCCAGGTCGGCACCTGCCCGGCCGGCAGCTTGCCGCCGACCGGCTCGACGCTGCCGTCCCAGCCCGCCTCGGCCGGGGTGAGACCGGCCAGCTTGGCCAGTTGCTCGGTCAGCACCTGCCCCTTGAGCTTGCGCTGCCCGCCCGGGGTGACGTGCTGCCAGTCGCAGCCGCCGCACTTGCCGGGCCCGGAGAACGGGCACGGCGGCGCGATCCGCTCCTTGGCGGGCTCCAGGATCTCGACCGCGTCGGCCCGCAGGAACCGGGAGGTGGAGGTGCCCTCGGTGACCAGTGCGACCACCTTCTCGCCGGGCAGCGCGTGCCGGACGAACAGCACCCGGCCCTCGTGCCGGGCCACGCAGTGCCCGCCGCCGTGCGCGACCGGGCCGACCTCGACCTCGTAGCGCTGGCCGGCCAGCGGATCGCCGGACGGCGTCTCGGGCCGCGCGGCCCGCGGCGCGGTGCGCAGCGCCTTCGGCGGCCGCACCGCCTGCTTGCGCGGCCGCTCCCCCGGCGTGCGGGACGCCTGCGCGCGGGATCCCTGCGCACGGTCGCCCTTCGGCGCACCGTCCTTGGAGCGCTCGGCCTTCTGCGTGCGCTCGGCCTTCTGCGCACCGTCGGTCTTCTGCGTACGGGCGGCCTTCGGCTTCCCCGTGTCGGCTTCCGCCGGACGCGCGGGAGCAGGCTCGCCCGGCGCGAGCGGCGCGGTCTGCGCGGTGAAGCCGTCGCGGTCGGTGGCGGCCGGGCGCACGGGCTTGCCCCAGCGCGGCCGGGCGACCTTGCCGGGCTTGGCGGCGCCCTTGCGGGCGCCCTTGCCCGAGGATCCGGAGGAGCGGGACGGGGTGTTGCGGGTCACTGGGCGGAGTCCTTGCTGCTGTCAGCGGTGGCGTCTGGCATAACGGGGACCTTCGACTTTACGGCCTTCGGCGCCCGAGGCTCGCCACGCCGGACGGCACCCGGCGCCGACCAGGCCTTCTGCGGCTTGCGCCGCTCGGAGGACTCCAGCTGCCACGGCACCGAGGTGACCATCACCCCGGGCTTGAACAGCAGCCGCCCCTTGAGCCGCAGCGCGCTCTGGTTGTGCAGCAGGTGCTCGTACCAGTGGCCGACCACGTACTCGGGGATGTAGACCGACACCACCTCGCGCGGGCTGCTGCGGCGCAGGTTCTTCACGTAGTCGAGGACGGGCCCGGTGATCTCGCGGAACGGCGAGTCCAGCACCTTGAGCGGCACCTCGATGCCGCGCTCGTCCCATTCCCGGCGCAGCGCCGCCGTGTCGGCCGGGTCGACGTTGACGGTCACGGCCTCCAGGGTGTGGGCGCGGGCGAGCCTGGCGTAGGCGAGGGCGCGCAGCGCGGGCTTGTGCAGCTTGGAGACCAGCACGATGGCGTGCACCCGGGTGGGCAGCACCACGTCGTCCGGCTCCTCGGCGGCGGTGAGCTCCTCGGAGACCCGGTCGTAGTGGCGGCGGATGCCCTTCATCATCACGAAGAGCACGACCATCGCGGCGATCGCGATCCAGGCGTGGCTGATCTTGGTGACCAGGACGACGATCAGCACGGCCATGGTCATCACCAGGCCGAAGGTGTTGATCGCCCGGCTGCGCTGCATGTGGCGGCGCTTGGCCGGGTCGGTCTCGGTGCGCAGCAGCCGGGTCCAGTGCCGGATCATGCCGGACTGGCTCATGTTGAAGGAGACGAAGACGCCGACGATGTAGAGCTGGATCAGCCGGTTGGGGTCCGCGTCGAAGGCGATGACGAACAGGATCGCGGCGATCGCCAGCAGGATGATGCCGTTGGAGAAGGCCAGCCGGTCGCCGCGGGTGTGCAGCTGGCGCGGCAGGTAGCGGTCCTGGGCGAGGATCGAGCCGAGCACCGGGAAGCCGTTGAAGGCGGTGTTCGCGGCGAGCACCAGGATCAGGCCGGTGACGGCGGCGACGAAGTAGAAGCCGGGCGTGAAGTTGTTGAAGACGGCTTCGCTGATCTGGGCGAGCGCGGTCTTCTGGTGGTAGCCGGGCGAGGAGCCGACGAGCTGCTCGGCCGGGTTCTCGGCCATCTGCACGCCGGTGAGGCGGGCCAGCCAGATGATGCCCATGAACATCACCACGGCGATGCTGGCCATCATCAGCAGGGTGGTGGCGGCGTTCTTGCTCTTGGGCTTGCGGAAGGCCGGCACGCCGTTGGAGATGGCCTCCACGCCGGTGAGCGCGGCGCAGCCGGAGGAGAACGACTTGAGCAGCAGGAACACCATGGCGAACCCGGCCAGCGATTCGTTGCCGGGGGTGGCGGCGAGGTGGAATCCGGAGCTCTCGGCGGGCATGTCCTGGCCGAGCAGGAAGTGCCGGACGAAGCCGTAGCCGACCATGCCGATGACGCCGATCATGAAGGCGTACGTCGGGACGGCGAAAGCGGTGCCGGATTCGCGGACGCCGCGCAGGTTCATGCCCATCAGCACCACCACGACGATGACCGACAGGGTCAGTTCGTGGCCGCGCAGCGCGGGGACGGCGGAGACGACGTTGGCGACGCCCGAGGTCGTCGAGACGGCCACGGTGAGCACGTAGTCGACCATCAGGGCGCTGGCGACGACGAGCCCCGACTTGGGCCCGTGGTTGACGGTCGCGACCTCGTAGTCGCCGCCGCCGCTCGGGTAGGCGTGCACGTTCTGCCGGTAGGAGGCGACCACCGCGAGCATCACGATCGCGACGACGACGCCGATCTGCCAGGAGAAGTGGATCGCCGAGGCACCCGCCACGGAGAGCGTCAGCAGGATTTCCTCGGGGGCGTACGCGACCGAGGAGAGCGCGTCCGAGGCGAAGACGGGCAGCGCGATCCGCTTGGGCAGAAGTGTTTCGCCCAATTTGTCGCTGCGCAGGGCGCGCCCGATCAGGATGCGTTTCGGTAGGTCAGTCGGCATAGGCACGTTAAGGAATCGTAGGGGCTTCCCGGGCCGGGCTCCGCCGTTTGTCCCCCCCTTCGTCGCGACTGCGTTCTATGGACCGGCTAGCGTGTCGGATACGAGTCGGCGGGCAACACTCACGTTGTGAGTCGGCGCCCCACGAGAACGCTCGCCCAGGGAAGCCGGGTGGGAAAGGGAGATGAACGGTGTTTGCGCAGGTCAAGAACCCTACGGGACGGGTGAGGTAGCGCCGGTGCACATCGTCATCATGGGCTGCGGCCGCGTGGGCTCGGCCCTCGCCAGAGCCCTGGAGAAACAGGGCCACTCGGTGGCCGTGGTCGACCAGGACCCGACCGCGTTCCGTCGGCTGGGCGCCGGGTTCAACGGGCGCCGGGTGACCGGCGTCGGCTTCGACCAGGACACCCTGCGCGAGGCGGGCATCGAGGAGGCCGGCGCGTTCGCCGCGGTCTCCAGCGGCGACAACTCCAACATCATCGCCGCGCGGGTGGCCCGGGAGAACTTCGGCGTGGAGAACGTCGCGGCCCGGATCTACGACCCCCGCCGCGCCGAGGTCTACCAGCGCCTGGGCATCCCGACCGTGGCGACGGTCCGGTGGACCGCCGACCAGATGCTGCGCCGGCTGCTGCCGAGCGGCGCCGAGCCGCTGTGGCAGGACCCGAGCGGCGGCGTCCAGCTGGCCGAGGTCGCCTACGCCCCGGGCTGGGTCGGCCACCGCATCAGCGTGCTGGAGGAGTCCTCCGGCGCCCGGGTGGCGTTCGTCACCCGGCTCGGCGAGGGCGTGCTGCCCTCGCCCCAGATGGTGGTGCAGGAGGGCGACCTGGTGCACGTGATGCTGCGCCGGGGCGACCTGACGGCGGTCGAGGCCGCGTTCGCGCAGGGGCCGAAGGAGGAGGGTCACTGATGCGGGTCGCCATTGCCGGGGCCGGTGCCGTGGGTCGCTCGATCGCGGGCGAGCTGCTGGAGAACGGGCACGAGGTCCTGCTGATAGACAAGAACCCCAACTCCATCTCGGTGGAGCGGGTGCCCATGGCGGAGTGGCTGCTGGCCGACGCCTGCGAGATCACCTCGCTGGACGAGGCGGCCCTGCAGCGCTGCCACGTGGTGATCGCCGCGACCGGCGACGACAAGGTGAACCTGGTCGTCTCGCTGCTCGCCAAGACCGAGTACGCGGTGCCGCGGGTGGTCGCCCGGGTGAACAACCCGAAGAACGAGTGGCTCTTCAACGAGTCCTGGGGCGTGGACGTGGCCGTGTCCACCCCGCGTCTGATGTCCGCCCTGGTCGAGGAGGCGGTCAGCGTCGGCGACCTGGTCCGGCTGATGCGCTTCAGCCAGGGCAACGCCAACCTGGTCGAGCTGACCCTGGCCGCCGACACCGAGCTGGTCGGCACCCGGGTGGGCGACGTGGCCTGGCCGCAGGACACCGCGCTGGTGACGATCATCCGCGAGGGCCGGGTGCTGGTGCCGGGCAAGGACGACACCCTGGAGGGCGGCGACGAGCTGCTCTTCGTGGCCGCGCAGGAGCGCGAGGAGGAGCTGGAGGACCTGCTGTCGGCGTCCTCCGGCGCCCAGTAGGGCCGAAGGCGCGGACCGGACACGGGCGAGGGCCCGCACCCCTGGTGGGTGCGGGCCCTCGCCCGTCGCGTTCGGACCGGCCTGCCGGGGCTCCGGCTAGCGGGCCGGCTCCTCGTCGTCGTCGAACTGCGCCTTGATCGGTGGCGGCGCCTTGAGCAGGATCTGCCAGGTGACGTACATCGCCAGCAGCATCGGCGGGATGCCGAGGGCGACCTTGAGCCAGCCGAGCAGGTTGACGTTGTGGGTGAAGTAGAGCGGGAAGAGGATCACCGGCTTGAGGCCCATGATCACCACCCAGGCCCAGGTCGCCTTGGTGTAGGCGGCGAACCGGCCCGGGTTCTCCTTGCGCCAGGTGAACATCTCGCCGGTGACCGGGCCGAGCATCACGCCGATCATCGGCCAGCGCACCAGGGCGGAGACCGCCAGGGCGATGCAGTAGCCGACGTTCCACAGCAGGCCGGGCAGGTAGAAGTCCTCGGCGCGGCCGCTCTTCATCGAGATCCAGGCGCCGAGGGCGACGCCGAACACCCCGCTGAAGGCGTGCTGGACGGTCTCCCGCCGGGCCAGCCTGGTCACCACGAACACCGCGCACAGGCCCAGCGCGGCCCAGGCGGCGGAGCTGACCTGGTGGGTGATGTTGAAGGTGACGATGAAGACCAGGCCGGGCAGCGTCATGTCGATCATGCCGCGCACGCCGCCGAAGGCCTGCAGAATGGTGTCGGCCGCTTCCTTGGAGGCGGCGGCCTTGCGGGCTGCCTCCTCGGCCGCGCTGTCGGCGGCCTCCTTGGCGACGACGGCCTCGCGGACGGCCGCGTCGGCCGCGGCCCCGGGTCCGTGCGGGCCGGGCGGCGCGTGGTGGTTCGCGGCCAGGTCAAGCTGGGCGGCGGACTCGCCGCCGGGCTGGTTGCTCACGCTCATTCGCTCCCGTGTCCGACCGGACGCAGCTCATAGCGGGGGTTGAACAACACGCGGCGCCCGCGTGCGTGGCTGATCCGGCCGCTGGCGACGAGCCGGCGGCCCGGCTCTATGCCCGCGATCGAGCGGCGGCCGAGCCAGACCACGTCCAGCGCCTCGGTGCCGTCGAAGAGTTCGGCCTCCAGGGCCGGCACCCCGGCCCGCGGGCGGAGCGTCACCGTGCGCAGCGTGCCCGCGACGGTGACCAGCTCGCGGTCCGCGCAGCCGGCGATCGGCGTGCAGCCCGACTCCGCCGCGCTCTCCTGGCGCAGCTCCTCGGCCTGCAGCTCCTCGGCCGAGGAGGTCAGCCGGCTGAGCATGCGGCGGAATCGCCCCTGCGGCTGGTCGCTGCTGTTGTCACCACTCATGCCGGAAGGGTACCGGTTTCCGCACCCCCGGCGGCAGGCCGTACGGCCACCGGGGGCGCCCCGGGGGTCAGCTCTCGAAGCGGTAGCCCATGCCCGGTTCGGTGATGAAGTGGCGCGGGTGCGAGGGGTCACGCTCCAGCTTGCGGCGCAGTTGGGCGAGGTAGACCCGCAGGTAGTTGGTCTCGGTGCGGTAGGCGGGGCCCCACACCTCCTGGAGCAACTGGGTCTGGCTGACCAGTCGGCCGGCGTTGCGGACCAGCACTTCCAGCAGGTGCCACTCGGTCGGGGTGAGGCGGACGTCGGTGCCGTCCCGGTTGACCTTCTTGGCGGCGAGGTCGACGGTGAAGCTCTCGGTGACGACCAGCGAGTCGTCCTCGCCCGCGACCGGCTCGGCGCGGCGTACGGCGGCGCGCATCCGGGCGAGCAGCTCGTCCATGCCGAACGGCTTGGTGACGTAGTCGTCGGCACCGGCGTCCAGGGCCTCGACCTTCTCGTCGGAGGCGTGCCGGGCCGACAGCACGATGATCGGCACCCTGGTCCAGCCGCGCAGGCCGCGGATCACCTCGACGCCGTCCATGTCGGGCAGGCCCAGGTCGAGGACGACGACGTCGGGATGGCGGGCGGCGGCCAGTTCCAGGGCGCTCGCGCCGTCATGGGCCGCGTCGACCTCGTACTTGCGGGCCTTGAGGTTGATCACCAGCGCGCGGACGATCTGCGGTTCGTCGTCCACGACGAGGACCCGGGTCATTTACGGGCTCCGCCTTTCAGGGCTGTCGGACTTACGGACTGTGGGACTTGCTGAACATACGACGTGCGGAAGCGGGGAACGACAGGCCGGAGCGGCAGGCCACCGGCCGTCACGTGATCAGCCTCGACAGCGGATCGTGCCCGTCGCCGGCCGCCTCCCCCGGTTCCGGCGGCCGCTCGGCGGCGGGCAGGCTGACGACCATGGTGAGGCCGCCACCGGGGGTGTCCTCGGCCGTGACGGTACCGTCCATCGCCTCGACGAAGCCGCGCGCCACCGCGAGCCCGAGCCCCACCCCGGCGCCGCGCGGCGCGTCCCCGTAGCGCTGGAACGGCGCGAAGATCCGCTCCTTGGCGTCCTCGGGCACGCCCGGGCCGCGGTCCACGATCCGCAGCTCGACCCGCCCGGAACCGCCCGGCTGACGCAGCGCGTCGGCCTTGACCAGCACCTTGACGCCGTCCGGGCTGTACTTGACGGCGTTCTCGACCAGGTTGGCCAGCGAACGCTCCAGCAGACCGCCGTCGGCCCGGATCATCGGCAGCGTCTCCGGGACGTCGAGGCGCACCGACTCCGGCGGCACCCCGCCGAGGGCGAACGGCACCACCTCGTCCAGGTCGGTCTCCTGGATCAGCGGGGTGACGGTACCGGTCTGCAACCGGCTCATGTCCAGCAGGTTGTTGATCAGGTGGTCGAGCCGGTCGGCCCCGGCCTCGATGCCGGCCAGCAGCTCCGCCTCGTCCTCCGGCGCCCACTCGACGTCGGCCGCCCGCAACGAGGTGACGGACGCCTTGATCCCCGCCAGCGGGGTGCGCAGGTCGTGCGAGACCGCCGCCAGCAGCGCGGTGCGGATCCGGTTGCCCTCCGCCTCCCGGCGGGCCGCCGCGGCCTCCCGGGCCAGCCGGCGGCGCTCCAGCACCACGGCCGCCTGCGCGGCGAACGCCCCGAGCAGGCGCCGGTCCGCCCCCGGCAGCACCCGGCCGCGCAGCACCAGCGCCAGGCTGTCGCCGACCGGGACGTCCACGTCGGCCTCCTCCGGCCGCTCCGGCGGGCGCGGCCCGGCGGTGGCGACCGGCACCCAGGCACCGAGCGGCTCCGGACGCTCCAGCAGCGCGGCGCTCTCCTGCCCGAAGGTCTCCCGGACCTGCTCCATCAGCGCGGTCAGCACCCCGTCTCCGTTCGGCGCGCCGCGCAGCACGGTGCCGGCCAGCGCGCTGAGCGTCTGCGCCTCCGTCTGGCTGCGGGCCGCCTGGTGGGTGCGCCGGGCCGCCAGGTCGACCACGGAGGCGACCGAGATGCCGACCACGGTGAATATCGCCACCGCCATGATGTTCTGCGGCTCGTTGATCGTGAAGGTGTGGATCGGCGGCGTGAAGTAGTAGTTCAGCACCGACGAGGCGACCAGCGCCGACCCGATCGCCGGCAGCAGCCCGCCGACCAGCGCCGCGCACACCGTCAGCGACAGGAACAGCAGCATGTCGGTGGACAGGCCCAGCCCGCCGATCGCGGTCAGCACCAGCGCCAGCACCGGCGGACCCGCCATCCCGATCAGCCAGCCCGCGATGGTGCGGGGGCGGCCCAGGTCGGTGATCCGGCGCACCGGCACCCGCCCGCGCCCGTGCCCGGCGTGCTCGTGGGTGACCATGTGGATGTCGATGTCGCCGGCCTCCCGGGTCACCGTGGTACCGACGCCCGGCCCGTAGAGGTACTGCCAGGCCGGCCGGCGGCTGGTGCCCAGCACGATCTGGGTCGCGTTCACGCCCCGGGCGAAGTCCAGCAGCCCGGCGGCCGGGTCGTCGCCGAGGACGGCGTGGAAGGAGCCGCCGAGGCTCTCCACCAGGGCCCGCTGCTCGATCAGCGTCTGCGGGGAGCCGGTGCCCGAGAGCCCGTCCGAACGGGAGATGTGGACGGCGAGGAGCTCGCCGCCCGAGACACGGGCCGCGATCCGGGCCGCCCGCCGGATCAGCGTCGCCCCCTCGGGGCCGCCGGTCAGGCCCACCACGATCCGCTCCCGGGCCTGCCAGGTGCCCTCGATGCCCTGCTCGGCCCGGTACTTCTGCAGGTACTCGTCGACCCGGTCGGCGGTCCACAACAGCGCCAGCTCGCGCAGCGCGGTCAGGTTGCCCGGGCGGAAGTAGTTGGCCAGGGCCGCGTCTATCTTCTCCGGCGCGTACACGTTGCCGTGCGCCAGCCGCCGCCGCAGCGCCTGCGGCGACATGTCGACCAGCTCGATCTGGTCGGCCCGGCGCACCACCGCGTCCGGCACGGTCTCGCGCTGGCGCACCCCCGTGATGCCCTCGACGGCGTCGCCGAGCGACTCCAGGTGCTGGATGTTGACGGTGGAGATCACGTCGATCCCGGCCGCCAGCAGCTCCTCGACGTCCTGCCAGCGCTTGGCGTTGCGGCAGCCGGGGATGTTGGTGTGCGGCAGCTCGTCCACCAGCGCCACCTGCGGGCGGCGGGCGAGGACGGCGTCCACGTCCATCTCGGTGAACGCGGCCTCCCGGTGCACCAGCTGCCGGCGCGGCACGACCTCCAGCCCGTCGACGAGCTCCGCGGTGAGCCGCCGGCCGTGATCCTCCACGAACGCCACCACGACGTCCGTACCACGCTGCTGTCGCCGGTGCGCCTCGGCGAGCATGGCGTACGTCTTGCCGACCCCGGGGGCCGCCCCAAGGTAGATGCGCAGCCTGCCTCGTCCCATGAGCACCATTCTTGATCCGGCTCTGCCCCGGGGCCACCCCCGGACACCTGTTCCCCTTCCCTTCGAGACTACGGCGTGAGCGGCGATTTTCCGCTGATCAGTGGACTGATCATGCGGTTTTAGCGACATATTGATGGCGCCCGCCCCCTCGGCCGGGCCGGCGTGAAAGCCTTCTGCCCTGTCTCCGGGAAATGCAAAAAGACCCCCTCCCGGACGGGAGGGGGTCTTTTCGGAATAATTGTTCGGCGGCGTCCTACTCTCCCACAGGGTCCCCCCTGCAGTACCATCGGCGCTGTAAGGCTTAGCTTCCGGGTTCGGAATGTAACC
>NZ_JBIUYQ010000012.1:0-258188 GCF_044744605.1 Kitasatospora sp. NPDC087271 | reverse complement strand
GTTGACTTTTGGCACGCTGTTGAGTTCTCAAGGAACGGACACTTCCTTCGGACCGCCTTCCAGCGGGCCCTCCGGGCGCTTCGTTCTTTCGTGTTCCCAGCTTACCAGATGTTTTCCGCTCCGTTTCCGGCGCTTCGTTCATCCAAGTCGCTGGCGTCTTCTGCGGCTTGACGCCCCGTCCGACGTTTCAAACTCTAGCCGATCTCCACTCCAAAAAGCGAATCGACCGCAATCCAATAAAACGAACACGCCGAATAGGAACCAAGCCGCGACAAAGCGCGACCCAGCCCGAACCAGGACATGGCATTTCAAGAGGATTGGCCGCCCCGGGACCGTCCGCGCCGATGCGTGTCCGGTGCTCCCTGCCGAGCGACTAGGGAACACTACCCCTGGTCGGCGCCCAAGACAAGTAAGGACCGCGCGGCCACCGCACGGGACCGAACCGGTGGTTCCAGGCCCCCCGGATGCGGGCTCCGCCCCGGCGGTGGAAGGCATCACGGTGCCGGCCGGCGCGGTCGGCTGCCGACCGACCCCCCGAGGAAGCCATGGATGTGGCCAGTACCGTCACGCTCTCCGTCAACGGTGACCAGCACACCGTTGAGGTGGATCACCGCCGCACGCTGCTCGACCTGCTGCGCGAGCGGTTGGCGCTGACGGGGGCGAAGAAGGGATGCGACCACGGACAGTGCGGGGCGTGCACGGTGCTGCTGGACGGGCGGCGGGTGAACAGCTGCCTGGTGCTCGCGGTCGCCCAGGACGGGGCCGCCGTCACCACGGTCGAGGGCCTGGCCGGCGGCGACCGGCCGCACCCCCTCCAGCAGGCGTTCATCGAGTACGACGCGTTCCAGTGCGGCTTCTGCACGCCCGGGCAGCTCTGCTCGGCGGTCGGGATGCTCGCGGAGGCGGCGAAGGGCTGGCCGAGCGCCGTGACGGACCCCGACCCGCAGGCGCCGTCGCCGCTGGACGAGGCGGAGATCCGCGAACGCCTCAGCGGCAACCTCTGCCGGTGCGGCGCCTACCCCGGCATCGTCCGCGCCGTCCGGGAGGTCGCCCCGTGAAGCCCTTCGGCTACCACCGGCCCGCCGACGTCGCCTCGGCCGTGGCGCTGGCCGCGCAGGTCCCAGGAGCCAGGTTCCTCGCCGGCGGCACCAACCTGGTCGACCTGCTCAAGCTCGGTGTGGAGGCACCGGAGCTGCTGGTGGACGTGAGCCGGCTGCCGCTCGGCCTGGTGGAACCGGTCTCCGGCGGCGGTCTGCGGATCGGCGCGACGGTGCCCAACAGCGAGCTGGCCGCGCACCCGCTGGTCCGGCTGCACTATCCCGCGCTGTCCCAGGCCCTGCTGTCGGGGGCGTCCGGGCAACTGCGCAACCTCGCCACCACCGCCGGCAACCTGCTCCAACGCACCCGCTGCCCGTACTTCCAGGACGTCACCAAGCCGTGCAACAAGCGCGTCGCCGGCTCCGGCTGCCCCGCGCGCGAGGGCGTGCACCGGGATCTGGCCGTGCTGGGGGCCTCCGCGGACTGCGTGGCCACCCACCCGTCCGACCTCGCGGTGGCACTGACGGCGCTGGACGCCGAGGTGCGGATGACCGGTCCGACCGGGTCCCGCTGCTGCCCGCTCACCGAGTTCTACCGGCTGCCCGGGGACACCCCCGCCCGCGAGACCGGGCTGCGCCCCGGCGAGCTGATCACCGCGGTCGACCTGCCACCGCCGTGGTCGGGCACCCGCTCGGCCTACCGCAAGGTGCGCGAGCGGGCCTCGTTCGCCTTCGCCACCGTCTCGGTCGCCGCCGTACTCGTGGCGCGCGAGGGGAGGGTGGCACGGGTCGCACTGGCACTCGGCGCCGTGGCGGCGAAGCCCTGGCGGGCGACGGTCGCCGAGCGGGCGATGCTCGGGCAGCCCGCCACCGAGGAGGTCTTCAGGGCCGCGCTGGACGCCGAACTGGCGGCCGCCCGGCCGCTGCGGGACAACGCGTTCAAGGTGCCGCTGGCACGCGAGGTCGCCGTACGGGTCCTCGCCGACCTCACACCGCAGCAGGAGGACCTCGGATGACGGCTCACCAGGACCGCCAGGACCGCCAGGAACACCAGGGTCGCCAGGAGCAGCAGGAGCACGGGGGCACCTCGCTCACCCGGGTGGAGGGGCCCGACAAGGTCACCGGCCGCGCCCGGTACGCGACCGACCACCACCCGGCCGGCACCGCCTACGCCTGGCTCGTCACCGCCTCGCTCGCGCGCGGCGTGGTGGACGCCGTCGAGGACGCCGACGCCCTCGCCGACCCGGCCGTCCTCGCGGTGATCACCCACCGCAACGCCGAGCGGCTGGCCCCGACCGACGACCCGACGCTGGCCGTGCTCCAGTCCGCGCGGATCGCCCATCACGGGCAGCCGGTCGCGCTGGTGGTCGCCGAGACCCCGGAGGCCGCCCGGGCCGGCGCCCGCGCGCTGCGGATCAGCTGCACCCGGGAGCCCCACGACGTCCTGCTGACCGCCGACCACCCGGGCCTCTACACCCCCGAGGAGGCGAACGGCGGCTACCCCGCGGAGCGCGCCAGAGGCGACTTCGACAACGCGTACCGGACGGCCCCGCACCAGGTGGACGCCACCTACCACCTGCCGCCGCTGCACAACCACCCCATGGAGCCGCACGCCGCGACGGCCGCCTGGGACGGCGGCCGGCTCACCGTCCACGACGCCAGCCAGGGCTCCGGCAACAGCCAGGAGAACCTGGCGAAGCTCTTCGGCCTGCGCGCCGAGGACGTCCTGGTGGTCAGTGAGCACGTCGGCGGCGGCTTCGGTTCCAAGGGCACCACCCGGGCGCCCACGGTGCTGGCCGCGCTGGCCTCCCGTGCGGTCGGACGGCCGGTCCAGCTCTGCCTGGCCCGCGCCCAGCTCGCCGACCTGGTCGGGCACCGCTCCCCCACCGTCCAACGGGTCCGGATCGGCGCCGACACCACCGGCCGGATCTCGGCGCTCGCCCACGAGGTGGCCACCCGCAGCTCCACGCTGCGCGAATTCGTCGAGCAGGCCGCCGTCCCCGCCCGGATGATGTACGCCGCACCGCACAGCCGCACCGTCCACCGGGTCGCCCGGCTCGACGTGCCCACCCCCTCCTGGATGCGGGCGCCCGGTGAGTGCCCCGGCATGTTCGCGCTCGAGTCCGCCATGGACGAACTGGCCCTGGCCTGCGACCTCGACCCCGTCGAGCTGCGGATCCGCAACGAACCCGCGTTCGAGCCGGACAGCGGGAAGCCGTTCAGCAGCCGCCGCCTGGTCGAGTGTCTGCGCGAGGGCGCCCGGCGCTTCGGCTGGGCCGACCGCGACCCCCGCCCCGGTGTCCGGCGGGACGGCCGGCTGCTGCTCGGCACGGGTGTGGCGGCCTCGACCTACCCCGTGCTGGTCGGTCCCGCGACCGCGGAGGCGCACGCCCGCCCCGACGGAAGCTTCCTGCTGCGGGTCAATGCCACCGACATCGGCACCGGGGCGCGCACCGCGCTGGTGCGGATCGCCGCCGACGCCCTGCGGGTCGCACCCGGGCGCGTCGAGCTGCGGATCGGCCGCAGCGACCTGCCGAAGGCGCCG
Source organism: Kitasatospora sp. NPDC087271 (assembly GCF_044744605.1). NCBI lineage: Bacteria > Bacillati > Actinomycetota > Actinomycetes > Kitasatosporales > Streptomycetaceae > Kitasatospora > Kitasatospora sp. NPDC087271. The sequence goes on along the minus strand of NZ_JBIUYQ010000012.1, from coordinate 254,606 downwards.
CTGGCGGGCGGCTCCTCCGGCACCGCCTCCTGGGGATGGGCCGTGCACCGGGCCTGCGAGGAACTGCGCACGGCACTGGCCGAGCACGGCGGGCGGCCACCCTCCGACGGGCTGACCCGACACGCCGACACCGCCGAGGAGGTGGGGAGCACCGGCCAGGAGTACGCGCGGCACGCCTTCGGCGCGCAGTTCGCCGAGGTCCAGGTCGACCAGGACACCGCCGAGGTACGGGTGCGCCGCCTGCTCGGGGTGTTCGCGGCCGGACGCGTCATCAACCCGCTGGCCGCGCGGAGCCAGCTGACCGGCGCGATGATCATGGGGCTGTCGATGGCCCTGCTGGAGCACAGCACCACCGATCCGTCCTTCGGCGGGCACGTCGAGCGCGACCTGGCCGCCTACCACGTCGCCGCACACGCCGACGTCACCGCCGTCGACGCGCACTGGATCGACGACCCCGACCCCCACCTCAATCCGATGGGCTCCAAGGGGATCGGCGAACTCGGCATCGTGGGCACGGCGGCGGCGATCAGCAACGCCGTGCACCACGCCACCGGCGTCCGGGTCCGCGAACTACCCATCCGCCCCGAGTCCCTGATCGGCCGCTGACCCGACGCCGCCCGGACACCGCCGCCCCCGGCCCGACTTCGCCGTTGGTGGGCGGCCGAGTCGGCGATGCGAAGAACGCCGAAGGGGCGGACGCGCACTGCGCGTCCGCCCCTTCGGCGTTCGTGGTAGCGGGGACAGGATTTGAACCTGCGACCTCTGGGTTATGAGCCCAGCGAGCTACCGAGCTGCTCCACCCCGCGTCGGTAGTACCGACCGTACGGCACCCGGCGGCGATCACCTAATCGGCTTCCCGGCAGCCACTTCCGCAGGGCCGCCCTCGCCGGCCAATCCTTCGCGGGGCCCGGCGGAGGCCGCCAGCGAGACCGACCCCGTTCCGAACTGCTGACCCGGCCCGGAGCCGATCCCCGCTCTGTGCGAGCGGGGGCGCGGGGAGAACAAGCGGTGCCAATCGCTTGGAACCCCACGCCCCCAGCTACCGCTCTACTTGCGGTGCCCCGGGAGGGGATTGCCGGGCTCGTCCAACCAAGCCGCCTGTCCGGCAGGTGACACCGTGAGCCCGTATCGCTCGTAGCCGGGGCGTCCGGCGGCCGTCCACCGGGTGTAGGCGGCCTCCGTCTCGTCCCACAGTTGCCGGGGCCCGGACTGGCGGACCTCGAACCGGGATTCCCCGGGCACGGAGTCGACCGTTGCCCAGGACGTGACGGCCGTGTCGAACAGCCACCACGTCCAGCCGCCGTCACCGAACTCGTTCCGCCGGTAGTACACGTCCGGCAGGGCGAGGGCGCAGGCGAATTGCGCGAGCCAGTCGCCCCCGATGGCTTCGGGGTCGAGGCTCGTCCAGGACTGCCCGGAGTCGCCCGGCCATTCACCCGGCAGGTAGTCGTCCACCGGAGTGCCCTGGTAGCGCTGCTGCCGCAGCATCATGAACGCCGCCGATCGGGTGAACGGACCGCTTGCCGTCCCGTCGCCGCCCACCGTGAGCCGCGCAACCGCCCCGCCGCCCAGCAACGGTGAGACGGGGCTGACGATCACCCCGCCCGGCCGGGTCTGAGCTACCCAGGCGGGCGGGATGTCCCGCAGTGACACGGTGGAGATGATCCGGTCGTACGGGGCGCGTACGCCCCACCCGAGCGCGCCGTCCCCGCACACGACTTCGGGGGTGTAGCCGGTCCGGCGAAGTGCGGTGCGGGCTCGCGCGGTGACCTGCGCGTCCACCTCGACGGTGGACACCGTTTCGGCGCCCAGGCGATGCGCCAGCAACGCCGCGTTGTAGCCGGTGCCCGTCCCGATTTCGAGCACCCGATGCCCGGGGACCGCGTCCAGGTCGGACAGCATCTCGGCCACCATGGTGGGCATGGATGCCGACGACGTGGGAGTACGGTGGTCGCCGTCCCCGGCACCGTCGTCCCACTGCGTGACGATCGGCAGGTCGCTGTAGGCGAGCCGCATCCACCGCTCGGGTTCCTTGGTCCGGCTGCACTCGGTGTCGCCGCCGTCCTCGTCCGCCCAGATGGTGTCGGGGAGGAACTCGTGTCGCGGCACGGCCGCCACGGCCGGAGCCCATTCGGCGGGCAGGGAACCGGCGTCGGTGAGCGCCGCCACCAGTGCGGCCCGCTGCTGTTCGGGGGTCAACTCTTCTTGTGCTTCGGCGCCGGGGTCCGCTGCTGGCCGTCCTTCGAGGGGTTCGGGCCGATGGCCGGCGAGCCGGGCTTGGCGTGCCCGCCGCCCCTGCCGTCGTTCGGTCCACCCTTGTTCTCGTCTCCCATGGTCAGCGTCCCTTCTCGGTTCGGCTTGTAGGGGCGGTGCTGTTCCCGCTGCACCCGAGGGCGCAGCGGGAACCTGCCGTGCGGCAGGGGTAGTACCCCGCCCCGGGCGGGATGGACCTCAATCAACAGCCCGGGACGGGAGTTCGATAGCCGATCCCCCTGCCCTGCGCACAGTGTTCATCGGCTCACTTGTGCTGGGAACGGCTGCTCGGCTGGTCCACGGGTGGGGTCGGGCGGGATGTGCGCGGGGGGCGCCGAGGATGTGGCTGCGGGCCCCACGGGCGAGGAGCGCTTGGTCTGCCGTGGGTATTCCGGCGCGGTTCCAGTGGAAGACGACCATGTGCGCGAGGACGGCGCGCAGCCCGCGGGTGAGTCCTCCGTGGTGTGCGGCGCCGGCGAGGTCGCTGCCCGCGTGGGCGAAGGCGTGGATGCGGTCCGCTGCCGTGTCGAGGAACTGGCCGGGTCCGGTCATGGCGATCGTGTCGCGGCGCCCGATCGACGGGGCGGCCTGTCCGCAGCCGACTGGTACTGGCTTGGCCGGCCCTCTGGATGATGACACCCGGAATGGCCTGGTGACGCGACCACTCGGGGTGGGCGGAAAAGCCTCGTTGTCGCATCTGCACGGCACCGTGGGGGCCGCCGGCCCGGGGGACTCGGGTACGGCCGCCGGACCGCCTTGCAGCCGGTCCGGCGGCAGGTGACCGGGTGGGGCGGTGGTCAGGTGATGGCCATGAAACTGCCGACGTTCACGTCCTCCCGGGCCCCGTCCGGGTCCAGCAGGGAAGAGATCCTCGACCGGCAGTTGCGGTCGGTGAACAGCCGGATGGGGCCGCTGGTGAAGTTCACGATCGTGGTGTCGGGGCCGAGGCCGCGGTGGCACTGGCCGGGCACCGGGTCCGTGACCTCCTCCCGTTCACCCCCGCGATCCATGATCACGACGCCGGGGGCCGCCGAGGCCGTGGAGGGGCTGACCAGGGACAGGGCGAGGACGCCGGCGGTGACCACGACCGCTGCGCGCGGGCTGAAACGCAGGTGCATGAGGGGACTCCCGTGCTGGGTTCGTCAGGGCATCGACGGGAGCCCGGGAACCCCGCGTCGCTCGGCTTCCCGTGACTCCCGATCACCCGTTACCCCGCCCCGGCACTGCCTCCACCGGGCCGTCCGGCGCTTCACCCGAACGGGGTTCGCCCGCGCACCCGGCGACCGGTGCCGGGGGAGCGGGAAGTCGGACGGGCCGACTTCCCGCTCCCCCGGCTGCACACGCTGATCCGAAAGGCAGGACTTAACCGGGGTGGGCGAGGGAGTCGATCCAGGCGCGGATCGCGGCCGCCGTGGTGGCGGCGTCCTCCCGCGCCAGGGAGAGGTGGTCGCCGGGCACCTCGACGCGCTCGTGCGGCAGCGGCCAGGTCGTGCGCCAGGAGTCGCCGTCCGCGCGCGCCGCCATCAGCGGGGTCGGCCGCGCGGCGCCGACGAGGAGGGTCGGGGTGTCCACGGGCTCCGGGCGCCAGTCCAGGAAGAGCCCGGTGTAGGCGCCCATGGCCGCGACGGCGGCGTCCTCGTCGCCGGTGGACCCGTCCGCGCCGAGGCACGGGGCCGGCGGGGCGGCCAGGGCGGTCAGCCAGTCCGTGGAGTGGTTGCCCTGGTGGACGAGATACGTGTCGATCAGCACCTGTCCCAGGGGAGCGGATCCCCCGAGTTCGAGACGTCGGGTCACGGCGTGCGCGACGGCGCCCCCGGCGGAAGCACCGACCAGGACGACGGGCCGGTCGCCGACGTGCCGCAGCACCGTCTCGGCGTGGAGGCGGGCGAGTGTCTCCCGGTCGGCCGGAACGGCGTGCCCCGCGCCGATGCCCGGGTGCGGGAACTCCAGGACCTCCAACTCGCCGTCGAAGCAGGCGTGCAGGGCCGCGAACCCGCCGCCCGGGAGGGCGGGGAACGGGCGGTGGTCGGGGAAGAAGGCCACGACCGGGGAACCGGCGCGGCCCCGGGCCCGGCGCAGCGGCGGCACGGCGTGCTCCGCGGCGTCGTCGGCGCCGAACGTAGCGGCGGCCGAGGACGCCGCGACCACCAGGTGCATCGCGGCCGCCGGCCGGCCCTGCTCGCAGAGAGCGCGGTACAACGCCGCGAGCGTCTGCGCGGGGCGGCCGGTGGGCGGTGCGGGCCGGCTGCTGGGCCGCTCACGCGGTGTGCCGTCGGGCAGGTCCTTGAGCAGGCCATCGGGCAGGTCGTCGGGCAGTCCGTCGGGCAGGTCGTCGAGCAGGTCGAGTACGTGACGGGCGAGGTCCTCGATCGCCGGGTGCTCGAACACGACGGCCGCGGGCAGCCGCAGGCGCAGGGCCGTGCTCAGCCGGCTGCGGAACTGGACGGCCGTCAGGGAGTCGAAGCCGAGCTCGGCCAGGGTCCTGCCGGCGGGGAGGTCCTGCGCGCCGGAGTAGCCGAGTACCGCGGCCACGTCGCCGCGCAGCAGTTCCGTGAGCGCGGCCCCGCGCTCCTCGGCGGGCAGCCCGGCCAGCAGCGTGCGCCACGCTCCGGGCTCCGAGCCCTCCCGGTCCCGGGGGCCCGGGGAAGGTTCGGTCGCGCCGCTCTGCGCCTCGGCGGCGGGCCGGCCGTGGCGCGCCAGGTCGCGCAGCGGCGACGGTAGTTGCCCTGCGGCGGCGCGCAGCGCGGCCCGGTCCAGCAGGACCGGCGCGAGTACGGGGGCTCCCGTCCGCAGTGCCGCGTCGAACAGGGCCAGTCCTTGGGCGGGGGTGAACGCCCGAACCACGTCGTCGGGCCTCGGGTGCCCCACTCCCTCGGTCAACTGGGCTGCCATGCCCGCGTCGTGGCCCCACAAGCCCCACGCCAGCGAGACGGCGGGCAGACCGGCGGCGGCCCGGTGCTGGGCGAGCGCGTCCAGGAACGAGTTCGCCGCGGCGTAGTTGCCCTGGCCCGCCCGGCCCAGCACGCCCGAGACCGAGGAGAACAGGACGAAGGCCGACAGGCTCCGGTCGCGGGTCAACTCGTGCAGGTGCCAGGCCGCGTCCGCCTTCGGCCGCAGGACCGCCGCCAGCCGCTCGGGGGACAGCGCGGCCAGTGCTCCGTCGTCGAGGACCCCGGCGGCGTGCACGACGGCGGTCAGCGGGGGGTCGCACTGCTCGATCAGCTCGGCGAGCCGGGCCCGGTCGGCCACGTCGCACGCGACGATCCTGATCTGCGCGCCCCGCTCCGACAGACTCGCGCGCAGGGCGTCGGCGCCCGGTGCGTGCGGGCCGCGCCGCCCGGTCAGCAGCAGGTGGCGGACCCCGTACGCGTCGACCAGGCGCCCGGCCAGGTCCGCGCCCAGCGCTCCGGTGCCGCCGGTGATCAGCACCGTGCCGTCCGGGTCGAAGGCGCCGGAGCGGCGGGGCGGGGCGCTCTCGGCCGGCCAGGGCTCGGGCAGGTGGGCCGCCGCCTGGGCGGCGACCAGCCGTGGCACCGTCGCCCGCCCGGCGCGCAGGGAGAGTTGGGGCTCGCCGCTGGCGGCCGCCGCGGGCAGCAGGCGCAGGGAGGCGGGATCCTCGTCCACGTCGATCAGGACCACGCACCCCGGCAGCTCCGACTGCGCGGTGCGCACCAGCCCCCAGACCGCGGCTCCCGCCAGGTCCGGCGTGCGTGCGGTGGCGTTCCGCGTCACCACCACGAGCCGCGAGCCTGCGGTGGCCGGATCGTCCTGCCAGTCCTGGAGGACCTTGAGCACCCGCATGGTCAGCAGGTGGACGTCGGCGAGCGGGTCGCGGTCCGTTTCCGATTCCGAGCCGACGGCGGTGACCGCCAGGTGGCGGGGCGGGGCCGCGCCGTCCGTGGGTGAGGAGGGGCCGTTCGTGGGTGAGGACGGGCCGGCGGCGAGGGGGACGAAGGCCCCGAGGTTCAGCTGGTCCGGCCCGAGGACCGTCCAGCCCGCCGACTGCGGTGCCCGGCCGGGCAGTGCGACGGGGAACCAGTCGGGGCGCAGCAGAGCGCGCTGGGCGATGTCCTGCCCGGGATCGCGGTGCCCGACCGGAAGTTCCCTGGTGGAGAGGGAGTTGACGCGAGCCACCAGGCGGCCCGCCGGGTCGGTGAGCGTGATCGAGAACGCGCCGTCCTCCGAGGCGGCGCCTGCCTCGCCGACCGGCGCGATCCGCACCCGGACCGTCGACGCCTCGGCGGCGTGCAGGCACACGCCGCTCCACTGGAACGGCACCCGGGCGCCGCCCGCGTCCGTGCCCGCGTCCGCATCCGGGCCGCTTCCCTGAGCGGACACGGCGAGCATCGAGGCGTGCGCGGCGGCGTCCAGGAGCGCGGGGTGGATGCCGTACCGGCCTGCCTCGGCCGTCCACGGCTCGGGCAACCGGACCTCCGCGAACACCTCCGCACCCCGCCGCCACAGCGCGCGCACGCCGCGGAAGGCGGGCCCGTAGGCCAGACCGCGCTCCGCCGCGGCCTCGTAGGCGCCGGCGGGTTCGATCTCCGCGGCCCCGGGCGGCGGCCACTGCGTCAGGCCGTACCCCTCCGGTGCCGTCCCCGGCTCGGGCGTGCGGGTGAGCAGGCCGGTGGCGTGCGGCGTCCAGGCTGGCTCGGCGGGCTCGGCGGGCTCGGCGGGCTCCACCGGTCGCGCGTGGATCTCGACGGGCCGTCGGCCCGAGTCGTCCACCGCCCCCACCACGACCTGGACCCGCACCCCCGAGGCGGGCAGGGCCAGCGGCCGCAGCATCACGAGCTCCTCCAGCGTGCCGCAGCCGACCGCGTCGCCCGCGCGCACGGCCATCTCGACGAACGCCGCCCCCGGCACGAGCGGCGCCCCACCGACGACGTGGTCGGCGAGCCACGGCTGGGCACTCGCCGACAGCCGGCCGGAGAGCACCGTGTGCCCGGTGCCCGGCACCTCGAACGGCGGGCCGAGCAGCGGATGCTCGCCGGGGCCCGGGCGGGCCCCCGCCCCGGCCGGGCGCTGCGGGTCCAGCCAGTACCTCCGGCGCTGGAAGGCGTAGGTCGGCAGCTCCACGCGTCGCAGCCCGCGTCGCAGCCCGCGCTCCGCGAACACCGCGGGCCAGTCGACGGCGGCGCCGCGCACGTGGAGCCGGGCCACGGCCGCCAGCAGCGTGTCCGGCTCCCGCTCGCCGTCGCGGGCCGCGAAGGCGAACACCGGGCCGCCGCCGCTCTGCGGGGCCGGGCCGCCGTCCTGGACGGCCGGGCACTCCTGCGCGTACGCGGTGAGCACGGGCCGCGGGCCGAGTTCCAGGAAGCCCCCGACACCGTTGGCGCCCAGCCACTCCACGGCCTCGGCGAACCGGACGGGAAGCCGCGCGTGCCGCACCCAGTAGTCCGCGGAGCCCAGTTCTCCGGGCGCCGCCCGAGATCCCGTTACGGTGGAGACCACCGGGATCCGCGGCGGCCGGAACTCCAGCGTCTCGGCGACGCGGCGGAACTCGTCGAGCACCGGGTCCACGAGCGGCGAGTGGAAACCGTGGCCGACCTTGAGCCGCGTGCTGCGGCGGCCGCGGGCCTCGAACCGCGCCGCGACGGCGAGGACCGCGTCCCGCGCGCCGGAGAGCACCACCGCACGCGGTCCGTTGACCGCGGCGATCGCCACGCGGTCGGCCACGTCCGCGAGTTCGGGCAGGACCTCGTGCTCCGCCGCGTCGAGGGCCACCATCGCCCCGCCCTCGGGCAGCGCCCGCATCAGCCGCCCGCGCGCCGCGACCAGGCGTACGGCGTCGGCGAGGTCCAGCACTCCGGCGACGTGCGCGGCCGCCAACTCGCCCACGGAGTGCCCGGCCAGGAAGTCGGCCCGCACGCCCCAGGACTCCACCAGCCGGAAGAGCGCCACCTCGTAGGCGAACAGGGCGGCCTGGGTGAAGTCCGTGCGGTCGAGCAGGGCGTCCGGCGAGTCCGGCTCGGCGCGGATCACCGTGCGCAGCGGCCGGTCGAGTTCGCCGTCCAGCGCGTGGCAGACCTCGTCGAAGGCCTCGGCGAACGCGGGGAACGCCTCCCGTAGCTCCTCGCCCATCCGCGTGCGCTGCGCGCCCTGCCCGGTGAACAGGAAGGCGGTACGGGTGCGCGGGTCGGCCAGGCGCGTCAACGCCCCGGCGCCGGGCGTGCCGTTGCCGGACGTGCCGTTGCCGGACGTGCCGTCGGCGGGCGTGCCGTCGGCGATCGCCCGGAGTCCGGCCAGCATGCGCTCGCGGTCCCCGGCCGGCACCATCGCCCGGTGCGTGAGCGCCGACCGCGACACCGCCAGCGAGAAGCCCACGTCCGCCGGCGAGAGGCCCGGCCGGGCCGCGACGTAGTCGGCCAGCCGTCGCGCCTGGGCCCGCAGGGCCGCCTCGTCAGCCCCGCCGACCAGCCACGGCACTGCCGCTGGCGACACCGGCCCCGCCGACCAGCCACGGCACTGCCGCTGGCGACACCGGCCCCGCCGACCAGCCACGGCACTGCCGCTGGCGACACCGGCCCCGGCGGCGGCGCGGGTTGCTGGCTCGGGGCGCGGTCGGCGGCGGCCGGCTCCTCGATGATCACGTGCGCGTTGGTGCCGCCGATCCCGAAGGCCGACACGCCGGCGCGGCGCGGCCGGCCGACGGGCGCGGGCCACGGCCGGGCGGCGGTCAGCAGCTCGACCCGGCCCGCGGACCAGTCGACGTGCGGGGTGGGAGCTGCCACGTGCAGGGTCCTGGGCAACTCGCCGTGCCGCATGGCCTGGGCCATCTTGATGATCCCGGCGACTCCGGCGGCGGCCTGGGTGTGTCCGAGGTTGGACTTGACGCTGCCCAGCCACAGCGGGGGGTCCTCCGGCCCCCGGCCCCGGCCGTAGCCGGCGAGCAGCGCCCGCGCCTCGACGGGATCACCGAGCGCGGTGCCCGTCCCGTGCGCCTCCACGGCGTCCACCTCGTGCGCGCGCAGCCCGGCGTCCGCCAGCGCCAGCTGGATCAGGCGCTGCTGGGCGCGGCCGTTGGGCGCGGTCAGGCCGTTGGACGCGCCGTCGGAGTTGACGGCGCTGCCGCGCACCACGGCCAGCACCGGGTGTCCGTTGCGGCGCGCGTCGGACAGCCTCTCCAGCAGCAGCACCCCGGCGCCCTCGGCCCAGGCGGTGCCGTCCGCCGTCGCCGAGAACGACTTGCACCGGCCGTCGGGCGCGAGGGCGCGCTGGCGGCTGAACGCGACCAGCGGGTTGGGCGTCGCCATCACCGTGACGCCGCCGGCCAGCGCCAGCGAGCACGCGCCCGAGCGCAGCGCCTGGGCCGCCTGGTGCACGGCGACCAGCGAGGACGAGCACGCCGTGTCGACGGTGATCGCGGGCCCGCGCAGACCGAACACGTAGGAGAGCCGGCCGGAGGCCACGCTGCCGGCCGAGCCCAGGGCGAGGTGGGCCTCCAGTTCGTGCTCGGTGAAGCGGGAGGCGTAATCGCCGTACATCACGCCGAGGAAGACGCCCGTGTCGCTGTCCCGGACGGACGCCGGGTCGATCCCGGCCCGCTCCCACGCCTCCCAGGTGACTTCCAGCAGCAGCCGCTGCTGCGGGTCCATGGCGAGCGCCTCGCGCGGCGAGATGCCGAACAGGCCCGCGTCGAACTCCGCGGCGCTGTGCAGGAATCCGCCACTGCGCGTGTAGCAGGTGCCGATCCGGTCCGGGTCGGGGTCGTAGAGGGTGGCCAGGTCCCAGCCCCGGTCGGTCGGCAGGTCCGAGATCGCGTCCGTGCCCTGCGACACCAACTCCCAGAGCCCTTCGGGGGATTCCACGTCGCCGGGGTAGCGGCAGGCCATGGCGACGATCACCACCGGGTCCCGGTCGTACGGCTCCTCCGGCTCGGCGGTCCGCGGTGCGGTGGCGGGCGCGGGTACGGCGGGTACGGCGGGTACGGCGGGTACGGCGGGTACGGCGGGTACGGCGGGTACGGCGGCGATCAGTTCGGTGTGCAGGTGGCGGGCGACGGCGGCCGGGGTGGGGTGGTCGAAGACCAGCGTCGTCGGCAGGCTCAGCCCGGTCGACGCCGCGAGCCGGTCGATCAGCTCGATGGCGCCGAGCGAGGTCAGCCCGAGGTCCGCGAAGGAACTGTCCACGAACGAGCCGTCCACGAACGAGCGGTCCGCAAACGAGCCGTCCGCGTCGAGCCCGCTCTCCGGCGCGCGGCCGCGGACCCGGACCGTCTCGGCGCACACCCTCGCGCACAGCGCGCGTTCCTGCTCCTCCCGGGGCAGCGACAGCAGCCCGCGGTCCAGGGAGCCGCCGGCCGGCGCCGGCGCCGCAACCGGGTCGCTGAGCACCGCATGGCGGACGATCTTGCCCGACGGCGTGCGCGGGACGGCCGCGATCTCGCGGACCTCGACGGGGACCTTGTGGTCCGCGAGCTGCGAGCGGCAGACGTCGAGCACCAGCCGCGGGTCCAGGCCCTCCGGGCCGGGCACCACGAAGGCGACCGGGACCTCGCCGAGGACGGCGTGCGGCAGGCCCAGGACCACGGCGTCCCGTACCCCGGGACAGCCCCGCAGGACGTGCTCGACCTCCGTGGGGTGGATGTTCTCGCCGCCCCGGATGATCAGTTCGCTGACCCGGCCGGTGAGGACGAGGTGGCCGTGTTCGGCGTGCCGGCCGAGGTCCCCGGTCCGGTACCAGCCCTCGCGCAGCGCGGCGGCCGTCGCTTCCGGCTGGTCGTGGTAGCCCGTCATGAGATTCGGACCGCTGACCCAGATCTCGCCCTCGTCGCCCGCGAGGACGTCGGCGCCGCTGTCCGGATCGACGACCCGGACCTCGACGCCGGGTACCGGCAGTCCGCAGGACCCGTCGATCCGGGGGCCGTTCGGGCGGGTCACCGCGATCGCGCCGCAGGTCTCGGTACTGCCGTAGACGTCGAGCAGCGGCGCGCCGAGCGTCTCCTCCACCGCCCCGCGCAGCTCGGGCGGACACGGCGCGCCCGCCGTGACGCAGAGCCGCAGCCCGGGCCGCGGCGCGGGGAGCGGGGTGTCCCTCGCCGACGCCATCAACCGGTGGTACGTCGTGGGGACGCCGGCCAGGAGGGTGAACGGCCCGCCGAGGACGGCGCTCGGGGTGCGCAGCGTGCGCCAGAGGTCGCCCGGTGTCAGGACCTCGCCGGACGTCGGCAGTTCGCCGGCGATCGCGGTGCTCGCGCCGACGGCCGTGGTGCCCAGGATCGCGAGGGAGTGCCCGAAGCTGTGGAACAGCGGCAGCGGCCACAGCAGCCGGTCCTCGGGAGAGAGCCCGAAGACCGGCGCGTAGCAGGCCGCCACCGACCACAGCGCGCCGCGCTGCGTGGAGAGCACGCCCTTGGGGCGGTGGGTGGTCCCGGAGGTGTAGAGCAGCCAGGCCGGATCGTCGAGCCCCAGGTCGTCGGGGGCCGCGGGCCCGTCCCCGGTCGAGGCCGCAGCCTCGAAGAGGACGGTGCCGTCGGGGGCGTTCGAGGGGACCGGGCCCGCCCCGGTGAGCACGGTGTGCAGGCCGCGGTACGCGGCGCCGAGGCGGTGGAGCTGTGTGAGGTGCGCGGGGTCGGTGATGACGGCCGAGGCGCCGCTGTCCCGCAGGTAGTAGTCGAGTTCGTCGTCGGAGGACCGGGGATTGAGCAGGACACCGACCGCCCCCGCCCGCAGCACGGCGAGGCAACCCTCCACCAGCTCCACGCAGTTGCCCAGGCAGAGCGCCACCCGATCGCCGCGCCGGACCCCCGCCCGCGCGAGCGACCCGGCCAGCCGCCCGGTCCGCCGCTCCAACTCCGCGTAGCTGACACCACGTGAGAAGTCGTGGAACGCGACCCGGTCCCCCGACCGTTCGGCGTGCCTCTTCAGCAGCTCCGGCAGCGGCCTCACCAGATCGTCATGCCGCAGTTCACCACTCACGCCCCGGCTCCGACCTCTCGCCACTCGCGACCCGCTCCCCCGTCGATCTCCTCCGTACCCAGTAGCACGCGGACACAGACCGAGTCGTGCGGACTCGCCGCAGCTGCGCTTGCGGCCGCTGAGGAACTGAGGCGCTTCTGCGAAGCAGCGCCCCGGACGGGGAGGATCGGCAGTGGCCGTCGGACGTCAATGAAATCGGACGCGGACGATGACGGCGTCCTCCGGCAGTTCGCGGAGGTGCCGGTCCGCGAAGTCGAAGTCGGCGTTGGCGACGAGCTCCACCAGCATGTCCGCGTCGACGTAGCGGGCGCGCCGCTTGGCGGTCGCACGGTAGAACGTCTTGAGGACGGCACCCGCGGCGTCCGGCTTGGCGGGGCGCCAGAACCTGCCCGAGGGCGTGAACCAGCCCCGGATCGGCTTGTTCTGATCGACCGTCGTCAGCGCGACGCTTTCACGAGCCGATCAGGTGACGACAGAAACGATCATCGACATAACCCGAATGGGCTAACCCCCGCACGGCGGCGGGCTCTCACATCGGGTCCAATCGGACGCCGAAACTACCGTCGCCGAGGGCGCCGCGCGGGCGGAGGAGTGGCTGCCGGCCACCCGTCCCAGTCCGCCGTCCACGCCCAGCCGGTCGTGGCCGCTGCCGGGCTACCCCGCGACCGGCTCCGGCCGGAAGGCCTGGTCGATGTTCTCCTCGACCCAGGAGCGGAGCGCGTTCAACGGCACCGCGGCGCTCTGGCCGAGGCGGGTGAGGGAGTATTCGACGTGCAGGGGGACGACGGGGTACACGGTGCGGTCGAGGATGCCGAAGTCCTCCAGGCGGCGCAGGGTCTGGGTCAGCACCTTGGGGCTGACGCCCTGGAGGCGGCGCTGGAGTTCGCCGAACCGCTGGGGACCGTCCTCGAGCGCGCCGATGGCGAGGGCGGCCCACTTGTTGGCGAGCAGGTCGAGCAGGATGCGGCAGGGGCACTGGGCGGCGTAGACGTCGTGCTGCGAGTGCTCGCCGCTGGGGCAGGTGGTCGTCATGCTCACTCTCCTCACCAGGACACTTCCCGATGGGAAGTACTAGTCCTTGAAGGTAACCATACCTGCGGGGATAGCGTCGCCGGCATCGAGGAACGGCCGCTGAACGGCCTTCCACACTCTGATGCTTCGGGAGATGACGCATGTCCGCAGACACGATGCGCGCGGTGGTCCAGGACACGTTCGGCGGGCCGGAGGCGCTGCGGGTCGCCGAGGTGACGCGCCCGGTGCCGCTGCCGACGGAGGTGCTGGTACGGGTGCACGCGGCCGGGATCAACCCGGTGGACTGGAAGACCCGCGGCGGCTCCGGCATGGCCGGCCTGCTGGGTGAGCCGCCGTTCACGCTCGGCTGGGACGTGTCCGGCGTGGTCGAGGAGGTCGGCTTCGGCGTGACCACGCTGAAGGCCGGTGACGAGGTGTACGGCATGCCGTGGTTCCCGCGCGCCGCGAACGCCTACGCCGAGTACGTGACCGCCCCGGCCCGGCAGTTCGCCCGCAAGCCGGCCATGCTCGACCACGTGCACGCCGCCGCCGTGCCACTGGCGGCACTGACCGCCTGGCAGGCCGTCGTCGACACGGCCCGGGTGCGGGCCGGCCAGCGGGTGCTGGTCACCGCAGCCGCCGGCGGGGTGGGCCACTTCGCGGTCCAGTTCGCCCGCCACCTGGGCGCCCACGTGGTCGCCACCGCCAGCGCCGCCCGGCACCCCTGGCTCAAGGAGCTCGGCGCCGACGAGGTGATCGACTACACCAGCACCCGCTTCGAGGACGCCACCGCCGGCATCGACGTCGTCATCGACCTGGTGGGCGACGACCACGACCTGACCAGCACCCGTTCCCTGAAGGTCCTGCGCCCCGGCGGCCTGCTGGTCGCCGTCCCGGCCGGCGTCTCCCCCGAGCTGGCCGCGGCCGCCGAGGCGGCCGGCGTGCGGGTCACCCCGTTCCTGGTCGAGCCGGACGGCGCCGCGCTGACGACGATCGCCGCGCTGATCGACGCCGGCGAGGTCGCCGTCGAGGTGGAGCGGGCCTTCCCGCTGGAGCAGGCCGGGGCCGCTCATGCCCGCGGCGAGGCGGGCCGCACCCGCGGCAAGCTCGTCCTCACCACCGGGGTCGGGCCCGGAGCCAACTGACCGCCGATCAGGAACGGACGGGATTCCCCGCTCGCCCCTCCCCCGTCCTCCGCCCTCCCTGTCGCGGGCTCACCTCACCTCACCTCACCGGACTCGCTCGACGCTCCACCTCGGCAGGTACTCGAAGAACGCGACGGCTTCCTCCCGCCACCTGGGGCGCCAGGCCGCGGCTTCCGTGGCGGCCGCGTGCGCGAAGCGCCGCATGTCCGCCCGCATCCGCTCCGGGACGCCGTGGCGGTGGGCGATGTCGCGGATGGCGGCGACGGTCTCCTCGGTGCAGGCTCCGTCGCCGAGTGCGGACTCCACCACGGCCCGCTCGGCGTCGGTGGCCGCCGCGAGGACGGCGCGGACGGTGTAGTTGCGCCGTCCCTCCCGGAGGTCCGTTCCGGTGGGCTTGCCCATGGTCCCCGCGTCGCCGAAGAGGTCCAGGTAGTCGTCGCGCAGCTGCCCGCAGATCCCCACCAGCCGGGCGTAGCGGCGCAGTTCCCCGTCGTGGCGGGCGGGCTGGACGCCTGCGGCGAGCAGTCCCAGCTGGAGCGGGGCGAGGACCGAGTAGCGGGCGGTCTTGTAGTCGGCCACGTCGTGCAGCACCTCCTCGTCCGGGTCCGCGGTGAAGTCCCGCTCCAGGTCGATGATCTGACCGACGAACGTGGCCGTTGCCGCTCGCGTCTGCACCTCGACCATGGCCTGTCGGACCGGGAGCGGGGCCCGGGAATCGAGGAGGACCTGGAGGGACAGCGCGAGTGCGAGGTCGCCGGCGAGGAGGGCGAGCCCGAGCGCGGCCTGCGGCCGGTCGGGGAACCGCCCCCGGTAGGCGTAGTAGGTGGAGGGCCCGCCCCGGCGGGTGGGGCTGTCGTCGATGATGTCGTCGTGGACCAGCCCGTGGGTCTGGAGCAGTTCGATGCTCAGCGCGGCGTCGTCCAACCCCGCCACGGGCTCGGCGGTCACCAGCCGGGCGGCCTCGAAGAGCAGGGCCACCCGCATCCGCTTGCCGCCGCGCAGCGACAGGTCCCGCAGCAGGGCCAGGCAGTCCGGGGTGAACCGGCTGAACGACGGAGCGTCGAAGGCGGCGGCCAGGTCCTGGAAGTACTGCTCGGACAGCGTGCTGAACCGGCGCTCGTACCCGGCGAGACGGGCCCGGATCTGCTCGGAGGGGACGGCGGCGGTATCGGTCACGAAGATGTCTTCCGTTCGGGCGGGGATGCGCGCCCGCGCAGGCGCGGAGGTGCCACGGATCCCGGTGGTGGTCCGTCACCCATGCTGCCCCATCGGCCTTCCGGTCCGAGATACTGGGGAGCATGCAGACGATTTCTCTGGACGCACAGGCCCGTGAGCACCTGGAGCGTGCGGCGGCAGCCTCCTCGGGACGCAGCGCGGCGACCGTCTACACCGGCCACGAGCGCGGACTGCGTCAGACCGTCCTCGCCCTGACCGCCGGCTCGGGCCTCGCCGAGCACGACAACCCCGGCGACGCGACCCTCCTGGTACTGCGCGGACACGTGCGGCTCGTCGAGGGCGACACCAGCTGGGAGGGCCGCGCCGGTGACCTGATCCCCATCCCCGAGGCTCGCCACAGCGTCGAAGCGATCGAGGATTCGGCCGTGCTCCTCACCATCGCCAAGCGCGACTGAAACAGCACACCGGACAGGTGCCGGACAGGGCGCGCCCACCTGCGGACGCGCCCTGTCCGGCACCCGCCCCGTCCGAGGCGGCCGCCCCCGTCACCGCCGTCACGCCTCATCCGCTCTGCGCCCTCAGGAACCCTCGCCCCCCAGCATCAAGTCCGTCCCGCCCAGGAAGGTCAGCCCGGCGGCGTCGTTCGACTCGCTCAACTCGCTCAACTCCCTCAACTCGCCGGGAAGGCGGGTCAGGGCGAGTTGCAGGGCCTGCAACGAGTCCACGCCGAAGATCGCCGTCACGCGGTCGACGACGCCCGGGTGTCCGGTGATCCGGTACGGGCAGTACCAGTCCGGCCCCTCCGGGTCGCGGCGGGGCAGCCCGATTTCCAGCAGCACCGGACTCTGCGTCCCGTCCGGAGCGGTAAAGGCCAGCTCACGATTGGCGATGACCTGGCCAAGCCCGTATTCAGCGCTCACCGCAGCAGTACAACACACCCCCACGGTTCGAAGCGCCGCTCCACCGGAAGGTCGACAAGAGCACTGCCGGGAGCACTGCCGGGAGCACGGTCCTGGCTGGGGGCGGCTCCGGGAGCCGGCTCCCGGGTGCGGTCTCGTCCTGGGTACGGACGAACTCCCCTGCCCCTGAATGGTCCTCTTGATCAAGGCCGGGAATCACCGGCGCCATTCCTCAGAGGGGTTCCTTCGTGAACGAGCATGCACCGCACAGCCGCCTCCCGCGCTCCCGCCGGGGCGGCCGGCACCGGGCGGTGGCGGTCGTGACCGCCGTGGCCGCCGGCGTGATGACGGTCGGAGCGCTGGCACCGACCGCGGCGTTCGCGGGCGGCAAGCCGGACAGCGTCCAGTCGAGCCTGAACGCGCTGGTGAAGGACGACGGCCTGCCCGCCGCACTGGCCGCCGTCAAGGGCCGCGACGGCCGCACCCGCACCTACACCGCCGGCGTCGGCGACCTCGCCACCGGAGCCAAGGTCCCCGCCGACGGGCAGATACGGATCGGCAGCAACACCAAGCCCTTCACCGCCGTCGTCGTCCTCCAGCTCGTCGCCGAGGGAAAGGTCGGCCTGGACTCCCCCGTCGAGACCTACCTGCCCGGCCTGCTGCGCGGCGACGGCATCGACGGACGCAACATCACCGTCCGCCAGCTGCTCCAGCACACCAGCGGCCTGCCCGAGTACGTGGACAAGGGCTCCATCCTCGCCGGTCCGATGCGCTACTACGAACCGCGCGAACTCCTCGACGCGGCCCTGGCCCAGAAGGCCCACTTCGCCCCGGGCACGAGCTGGGAGTACAGCAACACCAACTACCTGCTGGCCGGCCTGATCATCCAGAAGGTCACCGGGCGGCCGCTCGGCGAGGAGATCAACCGGCGCATCGTCGACCGCATCGGCCTGCGCCACACCTACTTCCCCACCCCCGGGGACACGGGCATCCGCGAGGCCCACCCCAAGGGCTACAACCGGGACGCCGACGGCTCGTTCCGCGACTACACCGAACTGGACCCGTCCTGGGGCTGGGCGGCGGGCGCCGTCGTCTCCACCACCACCGATCTCAACTCGTTCTTCGCCGCGCTCCTCGGCGGTCGCCTCCTCCCGGCGGCCCAGCTCGCCGAGATGCGCACCACCGTCCCCGCCGACGGGGTGGGCCCGGGCGTCCGGTACGGGCTGGGCCTGATGAGCCGGCCGCTGTCGTGCGGTGGCCTGTACTGGGGCCACGGCGGGACCATTCCGGGCTACCGGACCGTCGGGGGCGCCACCGATGACGGCCGCGCCACCAGCATCGCGGTGACCATGATCCCAGGTGATGAGGCCGAGCAGCACGCTGAGGCCGCGGTGGACGCGGCCCTGTGCCGCTGACCCTCCCCGATCCGGCCTGAGCTTCCGCACCAGTACGACCCGCGGGTTCTGCGCGCCTCGGCGCGCGCGGAACCCGCGCGCTCGCGTACCCCGCCGATTCCCCTTTCCCGTAGAGGAGTTCTTCCGTGAACGAGCACGTCCCGCACAACCCGTCCCGCCGGATCCGCCGTGGTCGGCACATGGTGGCGGCAGCCGTGGCCGCCGGCGTCGTGGCGGCCGGAGTGCTGGCACCGACCGCGGCGTTCGCGGGCGGCAAGCCGGACAACGTCCAGTCGAGCCTGAACGCGCTGGTGAAGGACGACGGCCTGCCCGCCGCACTGGCCGCCGTCAAGGGCCGCGACGGCCGCACCCGCACCTACACCGCCGGCGTCGGCGACCTCGCCACCGGCGCCAAGGTCCCCGCCGACGGACAGATACGCGCCGGCAGCAACACCAAGACCTTCACCGCCGTCGTCGTCCTCCAGCTCGTCGCCGAGGGAAAGGTCGGCCTGGACTCCCCCGTCGAGACCTACCTGCCCGGCCTGCTGCGCGGCGACGGCATCGACGGACGCAACATCACCGTCCGCCAGCTGCTCCAGCACACCAGCGGCCTGCCCGACTACATGGAAACCCCCGCACTCCCGGACTTCACCACGATCCAGTACCGCTACTTCGAGCCCCGCGACCTCCTCGACGCGGCCCTCGCCCAACAGGCCCGCTTCCCCGCGGGTACCAGCTGGGAGTACAGCAACACCAACTACATCGTCGCCGGACTCCTCGTCCAGAAGGTCACCGGACGGCCCGTCGGCGAGGAGATCACCAAGCGCGTCATCGACCGCATCGGCCTGCGCCACACCTACTTCCCCACCCCCGGGGACACCGGCATCCACGAGGCCCACCCTCACGGCTACTACCGCAGCTCGCCGGACGCGCGGACGATCGACTACACCGAGATGGACTCCTCGGCGGCCTGGGCGGCGGGGGCGATCGTCTCCACCAACACCGACCTCAACTCCTTCTACGCCGCGCTCCTCGGCGGCCGGCTCCTGCCCGCGGCGCAGCTCGCCGAGATGCGCACCACCGTCCCCGCCGAGCTCCTGGGCCCGGGGGTCCGCTACGGGCTGGGCCTGCAGAGCAAGCCGCTCTCCTGCGGCGGCCTCTCCTGGGGCCACGGCGGGACCACCGCGGGCTACCGCTCCCGCAACGGGGTCACCGACGACGGCCGCGCCGCCGCCATCACCGTCACCGCCATCCCGGGCGAGGCCGGCGCGCAGCACATGGCGGACGCCCTGGACGCGGCCCTCTGCCGCTGACCTCCCCACCCCTCGGGGCGCCCCCTGCCTGCGCGGGGGGGGCGGACACCGGACAGACGGCCTCGCGGCTCCCGTGGGCGGGGGCCGCGAGGCCGTCTGTGGAGTACCGCTGCCGGGATCAGTCCGACTCGGGCACGCTCGGCCCGCCTCAGCCCGCCTTGGCCCGCCTCAGCCCGCCGGGTTCGCGGGCCGGGCCTCGACCAGGCCGGACTCGTAGGCCGCGATCACCGCCTGGGCACGGTCGCGGACACTCAGCTTGGCGAAGATGCTGGTGATGTAGTTCTTGACCGTGGAGACGCTGATGCCCATCGCCGACGCGATCTCGGCGTTGTCCAGGCCGGTGGCCAGCAGGTGCCACACCTCGATCTCGCGGGGCGTCAGTTCACCCAGGCTGGACACCGGCAACGGCACCGGTGCCGGTGGCAGGCGGGGCGCGGTGACGTACGTGGAGATCAGCCGGGTGAGCAGGCGCGGCGCCACCGCCGCCTCCCCGGTGTGCACGGTGCGCACGGCCGCCGAGAGCTCCTCCGGGGAGACGTCCTTGGGCAGGAACCCGGAGGCGCCGGCGCGCAGGGCGGCGACCACGTACTCGTCCATGTCGAAGGTGCTCAGCGCCAGGACCCGGCAGTCCGGCAGTTCCCGCGTGAGCCGCTCGGTCGCCTGGACGCCGTCGAGAACCGGCATCCGGATGTCCATCACCACGACGTGGGGCCGGTGCCGGTGCGCGAGGTCGACCGCCTGCTGGCCGTCGTCCGCCTCGGCCACCACCTCGAACGCCGGGTCGGGTGCCAGGATCAGGGCCAGGCCCCGTCGTACCAGCGGCTGGTCGTCGGCGATCAGCACCCTGATCCGCTCCGGGGTTCCCGTCATCCGAGCCGTTCCTCTCCGTCGGCCGGCGCCACCGGCAGGCTGGCCATCACCCGGAAGCCACCACCGTCCACGGCGCCGGCCACCATGCTGCCGCCCTGCAGCGCGACACGTTCGCGCATGCCGATCAGACCGTACCCGGTGCGGCCCGCCCTCGGTCCGGCCGCACCGCCCGCTCCCGCCAGGGCGCCCACCAGGGTGTCGGCCGGCGCGGCGGTGCCGTTGTCGGACACCTCGACGGTGATCCGGTCCGGGTGGTACGTCAGCCGGACCCGCGCCTGGGCCCGGCCGGCGTGCTTGCGGGTGTTGGTGAGGGACTCCTGGACGATCCGGAACACCGCCAGGCCGGTGCTCGACGACAGCGGGCGCTCCTCCCCCAGGACGGCGAACTCGGTGGGAAGGCCGGCCCTGCGGGACTCCTCGACGAGCCGACCGAGGTGCCCGACACCGGGCTGCGGCTCGGACGGCGACTCCTCCGGCTCGTCGCCGGCCCGGAGCACGTCGAGCAGTTGGCGCATCTCGCGCAGCGCCATCCGCCCGGAGCCCTCCAGCGTGACCAGGGCGTCGCGCACCACCTCGATGTCACCCCCGAGGTTCGCTCTGGCACCGCCGGCCATCAGCTGCATGGTGGTGATGTGGTGGGCGACGATGTCGTGCAACTCCCGTGCGATGCGGCGCCGTTCCTGCGCGACCGCGCGGTCGGCCAGCAGCCTGCGCCTGACCTCCACCTCGTGCTGCCAGCGCTTCAGCGCCTCGGCCGCGACAATGACCAGCGCCGCGGCGAGCACGTTGGCCACCACTCCCGAGAGCGGAGGCGGCAGCGGATGCCCCCGGCCCAGCAGCGGTACGGCGGCCGCCGCGAGGGCGGCCGTCACCGCCACCACGAGGCCGCGCGAGCGGGCGACCGCGAACAGCGCGATGCAGAGCGTGCAGTTGAAGTGTTGCGGCACCGGCCCGCTCAGGTTCAGGGCCAGGCCGAGGGCCAGCACAGCCGTCAGCGACGCCAGCGGGTAGCGGCGCCTGGTGAGCAGCGGCATGGCCGCCAGTACGAGCAGGACCAGCGCCGTCAGGGCGATCGGCTGGCTTCCGTCCGGGCCGCCGATCGAGTAGCCGAGGAGGTCCAGGGCGGCAGCCCCGACGGCCACCAGCGCGTCACTGGCCGTCCAGGGCAGACCGTCGGCTCTCGGCGGCGGCTGCTGCGGCTGCGGCAGCAGCAGCGGCCGGTGGTGCGTCGACATGCTGGTGGTGGTCCTTTCCGTGGCCGGTCGGCCGGGTGCCGTCGTCCGTGAGCCGCGAGCCGTGAGCCGTTCCCGCGGAGCCCTGGGGGGGCCTGCGGTCCATTCTCCCTGTGGCCCCCGGCCCCGGGCCGGCACCCGGGACCGATCCCGGACCAGGCCCCTGGTCCTGGTCCGGGCCTGGTGGCGGGCTCAGGTCCTGACGGCGTTCTCCTCCCGCGCTCGGACGAGAACGCCCGGTACGCCGTGATGGTCTGGAGACGTGCCGGAAATCCCCGGCGACAGCACCACCGCCGGAGGACATCGTGATCCGCGCCCTGACCGGATTCTCCACCAGGAATCCGTGGAAGGTGATCGCCGTATGGGCGGTCCTGGGAATACTCCTGACCGTCCTGAGCCAGACATTGATCTACCGGGTGACCCAGACGCAGACGGCCGACTTCCTGCCGAAGAGCTACGACTCGGCCGCCGCCATGAAGATCGCCCAGGACCACTTCGGGACGAAGCCCGACGCCAACCCGGTGACCGTCCTGGTCGCGCGGGCCGACGGCGGGGCGCTGACCGCCGCGGACCGGCAGCAGATCGGCGACGGGGCGAAGCGGCTGAGCCGCGTCAAGGTCACCATGCCCACGCCCAAGGACGCCGCGCCCCTTCAGCGGGACTACTCGCAGGTCCCCCAGGTCGACCCGGCCATGACCGCGCCGGACGGGACCTTCGAGCTGCTCTCCGCCAACCTCACCGGAAACCCCGCCGATCCGGGCCTGGAGAACACCTACCGGGCGTTCCGGGACGGCACCCGGGCGGAGTTCGCCGCCCAGGGACTGCGGACCGGCTTCACCGGCGCCCTCGCCGACCAGGTCGACTCCGCCGACGACGGCAAGACCCTCGCGACCGTCGCGTCCGCCTGCGCCGTCGGCCTGATCATCCTGCTCCACATCCTCGTGTTCCGCAGCGCCCTGGCCGCGCTGCTGCCGCTGATCGCGGTGGCCCTCGTCAGCGGCGTGGCCGGCGGCGCGGTCGTGGGCACCGCGCTGCTCACCGGCGTAAAGCTCGACCCGTCCGTGCCGGGCCTGATCGGCGTGGTGCTGCTGGGCATCGGCATCGACTACTTCCTGTTCCTGATGTTCCGCTTCCGCGAGCAGCTGCGGGCCCACCCCGAGCGCCACCACCGCGCCACCGCCGCCGAGGTCGGCCACAAGGTCGGCACCGCGGTCACCTCGGCCGCGCTGACCATCGTCGCCGCCTTCGCCACCCTCGGGGTCGCCAGCTTCGGGCAGTTCCGGGTGCTCGGCCCGGCCGTCGCGGTCTCGGTCCTGGTCATGCTGCTGGCCAGCCTCACCCTGATGCCCGCCGTGCTCGCGGCCTGCGGACGCGCACTGTTCTGGCCCTCACGCGCCCTCAAGACCGTGCCCCGCGACGGCGCCACCGCCCGCTTCGCCGACCTGGTGGCCCGCCGGCCCGTGGTCATGGTCCTCGCCTCGCTCGCCCTCCTGGGCGCCCTGGCCGGCGGGCTCGCCGGGATCAGGATGGACTACGGTCTGGGCGGCGGACCGCGGACCGCCTCCCAGACCACCGCCGCCGAGATCTCCCGCGTCCTGCCCGCCGGCGTGGCGGACCCGACCAGTGTCTACGTCGAGGCCAAGGACGCCGGCCCGCTCTCCCCCGGCGCGCTCTCCCCCGGCGCGTTGGACGGCCTCGCCCAGGGCCTCACCCGGGTCACCGGCGTCGGCCAGGTCGCCAAGCCGGTCCTGAGCGAGGACCGGCAGGCCGCCAGAATCGACCTGTTCCTCACCGCGGACTCGCAGTCCCAGCAGGCCCGTGACCTGGTCTCCGGACCGATCCGCGCCGCCGTCGCGCAGAGCACACCGGCTGGCCTGAGCGCACACGTCGGCGGTACCCCCGCCGTCTTCGCCGACGTCTCCACCGCCGTCGACCGCGACCTGCGGCTGGTCTTCCCGGTCGCGGCGGCACTGATCGGGGTCATCCTCCTCCTGCTGCTGCGCAGCCTGCTCGCACCGGTCGTCCTGATGCTCTCCGTCGGCCTCGGCTTCGCGGCCACCCTCGGCGCGGCCGCCCTGCTGTTCCAGCACGCGATGGGCAAGCCGGGCGTCAACTTCACGCTGCCGCTGGTCCTGTTCCTGTTCGTGGTCGCGCTCGGCACCGACTACAACATCCTGATCAGTGACCGGATCCGGGAGGAGATGGAACACCCCGGGCCGCCCCGGGCCGCGGTCGCGCGCGCCCTCCGGCACACCGCCCCGGCCATCGCGACGGCGGGCCTGGTCCTGGCCGGCTCCTTCGCCAGCCTCGCCGTGACCCCGCAGCCCTCGACCCAGCAGATCGGCTTCGCGACCGCGCTCGGCATCCTGCTCTCCGCGTTCCTGCTGTCCGTCGTCCTGGTGCCCGCCCTGGCCGCGCTCCTCGGCCGCAGCGTGTGGTGGCCCCTGCGTCCAGGCCGTACGACCGCCCGCACCGCCCCCGGGCACCCCCGCGCAGAGGCGCCGCAGTCGCCGCAGTCGCCGCAGTCCCAGCCCTGGTCGCAGTCGCCCACGCCGCCGGATCACCACACCTACCCGTACCCCCAGCCGTACGCGCCGCAGGAGGAACAGGGCGCAGCCCCCTCCTGGTCCCGGAGCGGCCGTCACCCGTAGGAAGCGGCAGGCTCGGACACCGGGCGGCCGGGTGCAGCGGCCGGCGCCCCTGCACTTGGCCGCCCTGTCCGATTAGGTGATCGCCGGCCGGTGCCGTACGGTCGGTACTACCGACGCGGGGTGGAGCAGCTCGGTAGCTCGCTGGGCTCATAACCCAGAGGTCGCAGGTTCAAATCCTGTCCCCGCTACTTCCGACACCGGGGCCGGCGCACACTGTGCGCCGGCCCCGGTGCTGTTCTCCCTCGGTCGCCTTCGGCGCGAGCCCCCGGTCAGCTCACCGTCGTGGTGCTGAGCGCCTGTGCGGTGGCCGGGTAGCAGGCGGTGGGCACGTCGACGGTGAAGAACGAGACGGGCACGGTCGCCGTGAAGGTCAGCCCCGGGTCCGCGTAGCTCGTACCAGCCACCGAGGTGCTGATGACGCTGCCGGAGGCCCCGGCGGCCAGGTTCAGGGTCAGCGCGGGGAGCGTGAAGGTGCCGCCGCCGCCGACCGACCCGTTCACCGTGAGCACGACGTTGCCGTTGTTCACCGCGACGCTGGCGCTGCCCGAGTAGCCGGAGCCGCCGGTCAGCGACTCGCCGGTCAGCGTGGCGTTCGCGGGGACCGGCACGGTGAGCACGATGTTGCTGATCGACTGGATGCTGTAACCACCCACCGTGGTGGGCACGGTGAGCGCGTCGGGGGCCAGGGTGACGGTGAACTGGCTGCCGGCCGTGACGGTGGCGGGCGCGGCGGCGTTGACACCGGCGTTGAGGTTGAAGGTCTGTGCCGACCCGATCGGCGGGGTCGCCTGGCAGGCCAGGACGACCGGGGTGTCCGCGGCCGCGGCGGTCGGCGCGAACAGCCCGACCGCGGCCACGCCGCCGGCGAGCACGACCGAGGCACGTCGCAGAGCAGAGGTCATTCCCATGAGGGTTCTCCCGCGAAGCCTGAGGTGGGGGGTGAGGGTGGGGCGCGCGAGCGTCGGGGCGTGGGGTACCTGAGCCGCCCGCCCACCCGGCGGCCCGGCGCAGGCCGGGCGAATTCAGCATGGGCGCGTCAGGGACCTCCAACAATCCTGCTGCGCAAGGCAGTTGCGGCACTTTCCGGCCATTCTCCGGCCGCGCCGCGCTCGGCCCTCATGACTGGTCTGCGGCGGCCTCGCGTTCGCGACGCTGGCGGCGCCCGTCATCAGTGGACGGGGCGACCTCGGGCTTGACTGACTTTTCAGTCAATGAAAGTGTTGACGGCGAGCTCGCAGTCGGCGCTACCCCTGACCGGAGAATCCCCGTGCCCTACCCTGATCTGTCCCGCCGCACCATCCTGCGCTCCCTCGGCGGCGCGGGCGTCCTCGCCCTCGGCCTGACCGCCTGTTCGGACCTCGACGAACCCGTCGAGGACGCCACGCAGGCCCCGCAGCCGTCCGGGTCCTCGCAGCCGTCCGGGTCCTCGGCGGCTCCCGGTGCGCGCCGCTTCGGCGCCGAATGGGAGAAGCACGTCCGCACCGTGATGTCCTGGCCCGCCTCGGAGAGCGTCTGGGGCGACCAGCTCCCCGACGTCCGGAAGGACATCGCCGGCCTGGCCCGGGCCATCGCCGCCCGCGAACCGGTCGTCCTGATGGCCCGCCCCGAGCAGAAGGACGCCGCGCAGAGCGCGTGCGGCTCCGCGGTCGAGGTCGTCCCCATCGCCGTCGACGACCTGTGGGCCCGCGACACCCTGCCGGTGTTCGTCGAGGAGGGCGGCAAGGTCAAGGGCGTCGACTTCAACTTCAACGGCTGGGGCGACAAGCAGCAGCACGCCAACGACGGCAAGATCGCCCGCACCGTCCTGGCCAAGTACGGCGTCGAACGCATCGAGACGAAGCTGGTCGCCGAGGGCGGCTCCTTCGAGACCGACGGCCAGGGCACCCTGCTGGTCACCGAGAGCTCCGTCGTCAACGGCAACCGCAACCCCGGCATGTCCCGCGACCAGGTCGAGGCCGAGCTCAAGAAGGCCCTCGGCGTCACCACCGTGATCTGGCTGGCCGGCGTCAGGGGCAAGGACATCACCGACGCCCACGTCGACTGCCTCACCCGCTTCGCCGCCCCCGGAGTCGTCCTGCTCGACCAGGCCTTCCCCGGTTCACCCGCCGACGTCTGGTCCCGCTCCGCCGACCAGGCCCGCGGCGTCTTCAAGGACGCCGTCGACGCCCGCGGCAGGAAGCTCGACGTCATCGAGCTCCAGCAGCCCGACCCCGACAGGATCACCGGCCGCGGCGACGCCTTCGTCTCCTCCTACACGAACTTCTACGTCGGCTCCAAGGGCGTCTACCTCCCGAAGTTCGGCGACGACCGCGCCGACGTCCGCGCCCAGCAGATCCTCAAGCAGCACTTCCCCGACCGCGAGATCGTCCCCGTCAAGATCGACAACATCGCCGCCGGAGGTGGCGGCATCCACTGCGCCACCCACGACATCCCGGCCGTCGGGTGAACGCCCGGTTCGTCTGACACCCGCCGGGGCGTGCGGTCTCCTCGAACGCTCCACAGAAATCGAACCGCTGATGACTTCAGGCAGCACGGGCCCCTGCCGAGAGTTCAGCAGGGGCCCACGGTGCAGAGAGCTGTGGACGGCCGGGGCCTGCCCTCGGCGAGTGGCAGGCCGTCGGCATCAGCTATCGTCTGCCGCCGGTCCGACGGCCCGGCCTCACCTCAGGTGTCGGGTGAAGAACTGGGCCGCGGCGTCCCCGGCGAACTGCGGGACGCCGGTGTGCCCGCCCATGTTGGCGTGCAGGGACTTCTCCTTCGAGCCGAAGGCGTCGAACAGGTCCAGGGCCGCCTGCCGGTCGTTCCCCTCGTCGTCCCACTGCAGCAGGACATGCAGCGGAATGGTGACCTGCCGGGCCTCCTCGAACATGGAGCGAGGCACGAAACTGCCGGCGAACAGAACGGCGGCCGAGATGCGCGGCTCGACCACCGCCAGCCGGATCCCGATGGAGATCACTCCCCCCGAGTACGCGACCGGGCCGCCGATCTCGGGCAGCGCGAGGAGGGCGTCCAGGGCGGCCCGCCATTCCGGGACCGCCTTGTCGACCAGCGGGAGGATGAGGGCGTCGACGATCTCGTCGCCGACCGGCTCGCCGGCCTCCAGCGCCCGGCGCAGGTCGGCGCGGGCCTGCTCCACGGCGGGCCAACGAGGCCGGTCGCCGCTTCCGGGGAGCTCGATGGTCGCCGTGGCGAAGCCGTCCGCCGCGGCGTGCCGGGCCCGGGCCACCAGTCGCGGGTACATCCTGCGCAGTCCGAGGGGAGGGTGGCCGAGCAGGATCAGCGGCGCCGGTGCGGATGCGGCTCCGGGCGTCCACAGGATGCCGGGGATCTCGCCGAGGGTGAACTCGCGCTCGAGGACACCGTCGTCGAGGCGCTGTTCAGAAGTGAAGTGCATGGTCGTGCCTTTCGGGAGGGCTCGGATACGGCGCTCCCGGACGACCTATCGCCCGACCGTGACCCCGGAGGAGAGCACCCATGTGAATACTGCGTTCACGGGTACCACCTCCTCGTTCTCTCGCACGGCCTCCGGAAACATAGCAGCGGTCACCTCGTCCGCCAAACGGGTTTTTACGGAGTCTCCGCGACGGCGGGGTGCACGGGCGCCGGCGGCGGCCTGCCCCGGACCTCGGGCAGGTGGAGGATCGGTCAGCAGCGGCACCGCACGACGGCCGGCAGCGCCTCCAACTCCACCTCGATCGCCTCCCGGAGCAAGCGTCGCGCGTGCTCCAGCGGCATCGAACCGGTCAGCCAGCGGGCGCTGAGGCCCTCGATCAGGACGGTGAGGCGTTCGGCGGAGGCCGTGTGGGCCGGCGCCGTGGCCTCGGGGCGGGCGCGGCCGAGCAGGTCCGCGACGTCGTGCACCCAGGCGTGGGTGGCCCGTGCCAGTTCCTCCCGGAGATCGGGCTCGAAGACCGCGCTGGCCCTCAACTCCCCCCAGGCCGTGCTGTTCTCCCGCACGTCCGGGGTGTCCTGGAGTTCCAGGAGCAGGACCTGTTCGAGATCACGCCGGGGATCGTCCGAGTACCCCGCCGAGTCCCCCTCCGCGGTGTAGCGGTCCGCCCGGTCGCTGATGAACTCCAGGGTCTTGCGGAGCAGCCCGGCCCGGTCGGTGAAGTGGTAGTACAGCAGCGAGGTGGACACCCCCGCCTCGGCGGCCAGTTCGCCCACGCGCAGCCCGCGCACACCACGCCGCGCGATGACGCGGGTGGCGGCGACGAGTATCTCTGTTCGACGATCCGACACGAGCGATCATCCTACCCGGCCGGGGCCTCGCGCGGAGGAATTCCTGATCAAAGTTTTAGGGCCCAACTCCCGTACGGCCAGGCGGATGGCCCCAGCCCGTGGCTCGCGGCGGACTCACGGCAAGCTCGCGGCGGGCTCACGGCAGGCCGGTGCGGCAAGGAAACCCGCGATACCGTATGTATCGGGTATTGACTGAATTTTTAGTTGCAGCCAAGATGTGCGTCACCCCACACCTCCCGCCCTCAAGGGAGTCCTCTTGGACACGCCCGTTCCCACCCGCCGCGGCCTGCTCGGATTCGGCGCTACGCGGACGGGGTCGCCTACGCGATCCTCCAGGCCAAGTACCCCGACCGCACCGTGGTCCAGCCCGACATCGACGACATCGCGAGCGGCGGCGACATCCACTGCTCCACCCAGTCGCAGCCCGCCGTACCGCCCGCCGGCTGAGCGCGGCCGAGCCCCCGCCGACCACCTCGGTCGGCCACTCTCGACCCCATCCTGACTGAAAATTAAAACAAGAGAGAAGGATCCGTCATGACGTTCCAGATGCCGGCCGAGTGGACCCCCCACGACGGGTGCCTGATGGCCTGGCCGACCAGGTCGGACCTCTGGGGGGAGACCTTCGAGGAGGCCAAGCGGGAGTACTCCCAGGTCGCCCGGGCGATCGCCGAGTTCGAGCCGGTCACGATGGTCGCGCTGCCAGGCCGGGGCGCCGAGGCGCAGGAGCTGTGCGGGCAGGGCGTCGAGGTCGTGGAACTCCCCATCGACGACTCGTGGTTCCGCGACTCCGGGCCGATCTTCGTCCTCGGCGAGGACGGCCGGCGGGCCGGTGTGGACTTCCGCTTCAACGCCTGGGGCGGCAAGCACCACCCGTACGACACCGACGACCTGATCGCCGGGCGGCTGCTGGAGCGCCTGGGCGTCGAGCGCGTCGACTCCCGGATGATCCTCGAAGGCGGGGCGATCACGGTCGACGGCGAGGGCACGCTGATCACCACCGAGCAGTGCCTGCTCAACCCGAACCGCAACCCGGGGATGAGCAAGGAGGAGATCGAGGCCGAACTGATCGCGAAGCTCGGCGTCAGCACGATCATCTGGCTGCCGTACGGCGGTCTGCTGGACACCGAGACCGACGGCCACGTGGACGGCGTCTGCGCGTTCGTCGCCCCCGGCAAGGTGATCGTCCAGCTCCCCGCCGACCCCGACCACCCCGACCACGAGCGCATGCGCGCCAACCACGCCGTCCTGGCCGCCGCCACCGACGCCCGGGGCCGCAAGCTGGAGATCCTCGAAGTCCCGCAGAGCGCCTTCGTCGAGGTCAACGGCACCGACGTCGAGGTCGGCTACCTCAACTTCTACATCGCCAACGGCGGCGTCGTCGTCCCGGTCGCCGACGTCCCGGAGGACGAGGGGGCCCTCGCCGCCATTGCGGCCGCCCTGCCCGGGCGCAAGGTCGTCGGGGTCCGCTCCCGGGTGATCGCCTACGGCGGCGGCGGTGTCCACTGCATCACCCAGCAGGTGCCCACCGCCTGAGCCGCCCGCCCGCCCAGCCACCCGCCCCTCGCCCCACCCCTCGCCGCGCCCGTCGCCGCGGCCCGGGCAGCGAACCCGTGCTGCCGGGGCCACCCCCTCCCCCCGCCCGCCGGACCCCCGTTGAGCCTGGAAGAAAGAACCCTCGATGCCACGAAGCCAGCGCCCGGAGCACAGATCCCCGCACCGCCGCCACGCCCTGCCGGCCGCCGCCCTGGCAGCCTTCGCCCTGGTCGCCGCCTGCGCCGGGCCGCCGAAGACCGGTGACGGAGGCAGCGGCGACCAGGCGTACAAGCTGTCCGCCGACACCCCGGCCGCCAAGGGCCGGCTCGACTCGTTCAGCTGGGCCGTGTACGCCGAGCCGCCGACCCTCGACTACATCTCGGCGTTCGACTACCCGCAGAACACCATCCTGTCCAACGTGTGCGAGAGCCTGATGCGGTGGACCCCGCAGCTGACCCTGGCCCCCGGGCTCGCAGCGAGGACGACCAGCCCCGACCCCACCACCTGGGTCTACGACCTGCGGCCCGACGTGCACTTCCACGACGGCGGCGTGATGACCGCCGACGACGTGGTGTACAGCCTCGGCCGGCAGATGAACCCCGACAACGCGGCGGCCTGGGCCCAGCAGTTCCAGAACGTCAGCACCGTCACCAAGAGCGGCCCGCTCCAGGTCACCGTCAAACTCAAGCAGCCCGACTCGCAGTTCAACCAGTACATGGCCACGGCCGCGGGCGTCGTCGCGTCCAAGGTCGGCATCGAGGCGGCCGGCAAGGACTACGGCACCTCCGGCAGCCTGGACTGCACCGGCCCCTACCAGCTCGGCTCCTGGAACAAGGGCCAGTCCATCCAGCTGCGGCGCTTCGACGGCTACTGGGGCACCAAGGCCAAGTCCGCGAAGGTCGACTTCCGCTTCCTGACCGACCCCTCGGCGCGCGTCAACGCCATGATCAGCGGTGAGGCGGACGGCGGCTACCTGATCCCGACCGAGAGCTACGACCGCCTGAGCAGGAGCGGCGTGGGCACCCTCTACTTCGGCGAGGGCCTCAGCACGGTCAACGTCAACGTCACCGACATGAAGGGCGTGCTCGGCGACGTCCGTGTCCGCAAGGCGCTGTCACTGGCCCTCGACCGCTCCGGCTTCGTGCGCACCGGGCTCGCCGGCGCCGGCAGCGCCACCGGCTCCCTCACCTCCCGCGCGGCCTGGGCCGCGGCGCCGCCGGACGTCAGGAAGGAGGCGTTCGAGGGGCTCACCCCGACCGCCCCGGACATCGACCGGGCCAAGGCCCTGGTCAAGGAGGCCGGCGCCACCGGAAAGACCGTCACGGTCGCGACCAGCTCCATCGGCCAGGACGTCTCGCTGCTGGCCACCGCCGTCCAGTCGGCCGGCGCCAGGATCGGTCTCGACGTCCAGCTCAAGACGATCGCGCCCAACGCGTTCACCGCGCTGTTCACGGACGCGAAGGCGCGCGAGGGCATCGACCTGTTCCCGGAGACGTACTACGACTCCATCACCGATCCGCTGGACCTGCTGGCCAACTTCAAGACCGGCGCCTACCAGAACTTCGCCGGCTACAGCGACCGGGCCTACGACGACCTGGTCGACAAGGCGACCGCCGCCGCCGACCCGGCGGAGCGCTTCACCCTCGAAGCGCAGCTCCAGAAGACCGCGTCCGACCAGCTGCTGTGGATCCCGGTCGCCGAGTGGCCCACCGCCGTGTTCCTCAACAAGAGGATCACCGGCGCCCCGACCACCATCTCCTACATGTACTACCCGTGGGCGGCCGACGTGGGATCGGCCCAGTGACGTCTCCCGGATCCACCGTGCGGCGGCCGGTCCTCCCGGCCGCCGCCCCGCCCCCGGACGTGAGGGCCTCCACGTGAGCTTCCTGCGCTTCACCGCACGACGGCTGGCCGAGATGGCGGCCACCCTGCTCGGCGCCTCCTTCGTGATCTTCGGCGCGATGTACCTGGCGCCCGGCAACCCGGCCAGCTTCCTGCTCTCGGGCCGCTCCGCCTCACCCGAGGCACTCAAGGCGATCAACGACCAGTACCACCTGGACGAACCGTTCCTGCTGCAGTACCTGCGCTGGCTCGGCCAGATCGTCCACGGCGACTTCGGCCGCTCCATCACCTACCGCACCGACGTGTCGCGGCTGCTGGCCGACCGGCTGCCCGCCACCCTCCTGCTCGTCACCATGGCCCTGCTCCTGGTCGTCGCCGTCGGACTGCTCCTCGGCTGGATCGGGGCCGTCCGCGGCGGCGCCGTGGACTCGACCGTCCTGGTCGCCACCACCGTGGCCGTCGGCACCCCGTCCTTCGTCGCGGCCGTCCTGCTGCAGGGCCTGTTCGCGGTGAAGCTGGGCTGGTTCCCGACCGGCGGCACCGGCGACGGACCCGGCCAGATGCTGTGGCACCTGGCCCTGCCCGCCGTCGCGCTGGCGCTCTACCTGATCGGCATGCTCGCCCGGGTCACCCGCGCCGCGATGCAGGAGGTCCTCGGCCAGGAGCACGTCACCGTGGCCCGCAGCCGGGGCGTCGCCGAGCACGAGGTGATCCGCCGGCACGTGTTCCGCAACGCCCTGGGCACCGTCCTGACCACGGGAGGCCTGATCGTCTCCACCCTGCTGGTGTGCACCGTCCTGGTCGAGTCCGCGTTCAGCGTCGGCGGCATCGGCCAGCTCCTCGAACTGTCCACCACCACCAAGGACTTCCCCACCGTGCAGGCGATCTCCCTGCTCATGGTGGGGCTGTTCATGGCGGTGAACCTCGTCGTCGACCTGCTGCACCCGCTGGTCGACCCCAGGGTCACCCTCGCGCCGAAGAGGTCCGCCGCATGAGCACCACCGTCCTGCGCCGCCCCGGCCTCGCCCGCCTGCGCACCGCCCGGGCACCCCTGTACCACCTCTGCCTCGGCCTCGTCGCCGTGGTCGTCCTGGTCGCCGCGCTCGCCTCCTGGCTCGCCCCGTACGACCCGAACGCCGTCGACCTGGGCAACGCCCTCGCCGGCCCCTCCGGCGACCACCTGCTCGGCGTCGACGCCGCCGGCCGGGACACCCTGTCCCGGCTGATGCTCGGCGCCCGCACCTCGCTGCTCGGCCCGCTCGGAGTGGTCGCCTTCTCCACCCTGGCCGGCGTCGCCATCGGCGTCACCGCGGCCTGGCGGGGCGGCTGGCTCGACTCCGTCCTGTCCCGCTCCACCGAGCTGGTCTTCGCCTTCCCCGGCATGCTGCTGGCGATCCTGATCGTCGCGGTCTACGGCGAGGGCCTGATCGCCCCGGTGATCGCCCTCGCCATCGCCTACCTGCCCTACGTCAGCCGCCTCAGCCGCTCACTCGTCCTCGCCGAACGCTCCCGCCCCTACGTCGAGGCCTACCGCGTCCAGGGCCATTCCGGGCTCCAGATCTGCCTGCGCCACATCATCCCCGGCATCG
Organism: Kitasatospora sp. NPDC087271; assembly: GCF_044744605.1. NCBI lineage: Bacteria > Bacillati > Actinomycetota > Actinomycetes > Kitasatosporales > Streptomycetaceae > Kitasatospora > Kitasatospora sp. NPDC087271. Next base: position 221,536 of record NZ_JBIUYQ010000012.1, on the reverse strand, counting down.
CCCCCGTCGTCCTCGCCCAGTCCACCATCAACTTCGGCTACGCCCTGATCGACCTCGCCGGCCTCTCCTTCCTCGGACTCGGCGTCCCGGCGCTCACCCCCGACTGGGGCCGCATGGTCTTCGACGGCCAGACCGCCATCCAGCACGGCTACCCGCTGTCGGCGATCCTGCCCTGCGTCGCCATCGTGCTGACCGTCGTCGCCTTCAACGTCGTCGGCGAACGCTGGGCCGACCAGGTCGCCAGGAGGGACCGTTGAACGTCCTCGACATCCAGGGCCTGCGGCTGCGCCTGCCCGGCACGGCCCGGCCCGTCCTCGACGGCGTCGACCTCACCGTCGACGCCCGCGAGACCGTCGCCCTCGTCGGCGAATCCGGCTCCGGCAAGAGCCTCACCTCCCGCAGCGTCCTCGGGCTGCTGCCGCGCGGCGCCACCACCGAGGGCGTCGTGCGCGTCAACGGCGACGACGTCCTCACCATGAGCCCGGAGCAACTGCGCCGCCTGCGCACCGACACCGCGGCCATGGTCTTCCAGGACCCGCGCGCCTCCGTCAACCCGCTCCGGCGCATCGGCGACTTCCTCACCGAGACCAGCCGCCGGGGCCCCGGCGGGGCCGACGCCGCCGCCGGACGGGCCGCGGAGATGCTGGCCGCCGTCGGGCTCCCGGAGACCACGCTCGGCAGGTACCCGGGGCAGCTGTCCGGCGGCATGCTGCAACGCGTCATGATCGCGGGGGCGCTGATGGGCGACCCCGCCCTGATCCTCGCCGACGAGGCCACCACCGCGCTGGACGTCACCACCCAGGCCGAGGTCGTCGCCCTCCTCGGCGACCTGCGCGAACGCTTCGGCACCGCACTGGTCTTCGTCACCCACGACCTCGGACTCGCCGCCGCCATCAGCGACCGCGTCTACGTCATGTACGCGGGACGGATCGCCGAAACCGGGCCCGCCGAGGCCCTGTTCGAGCGGCCGCGCCACCCCTACACGGCCGCGCTGCTCGCCTCCACCCCCCGCCTGGACACTCCCCGGGGCCGGCTGGCCGCCATCGGCGGCAGGCCACCGAGCCTGCGCGAGGACCTGACGGGTTGCCCCTTCGCCGCCCGCTGCCCGCTCGCGACCGAGGTGTGCACCGAGCGGGCGCCGGCGCTGCTGCCGCTCGCCGACGAGCCGGCCCGGCGGGCAGCCTGCCACCACGGCGACCGCGTCGTGGAGGTGACCGCCGATGCCTAGGAGCACTGCCGGTAGCCCCGCCACGACCAGCCCCGCCAAGACCAGCCCCGTCAAGACGAGCCGCGCCAAGACAAGCCGCGTCACGACGAGCCCCGGAGGAGAGCCGACGATGCCGAAGACCGTCCTGGAGGCCGTCGGCCTGCACCGCGCCTACGGGAGCGTCCAGGCGGTCGACAACGTCTCCTTCACCCTGGCCGAAGGCGGATCGCTGGGCATCGTCGGCGAGTCGGGGTCGGGCAAGACCACCACCGCCCGGATCGTCGTCGGGCTCGAACGGGCGGACTCCGGGCGCGTCCTGGTGCACGGCCGGGACCGCACCGAGCACCGGCGCGGCCGGGCCCACCGGCTGGCCCGCGCCCGCGAGGTCCAGATGGTCTTCCAGGACCCGTACCTGTCCCTCGACGCCCGCACCAGCGTCGGCGCCGCGCTGCGCGAAACGCTCAGGCTGCACTTCCCCGACGCGGACCACCCCCGCCGGATCGCCGAACTCCTCGACCAGGTCGGCCTCGGCGAGCGCGAGGCCGAGGCCCTGCCCCGCCAGCTCTCCGGCGGCCAGCGCCAGCGCGTCGCCATCGCCCGCGCGCTGGCCGTCGAGCCCGCCGTCCTCGTCCTCGACGAGGCGGTGGCCGCCCTCGACGTCTCGGTGCAGGCGCAGATCCTCAACCTGCTCGCCGACATCCGCGAACAGACCGGCATCGGCTACCTGTTCATCACCCACGACCTGGGCGTCGTCCGGTGCGTCACGGACGAGGTGGTCGTGATGCGGCACGGCCGGATCGTCGAGTCCGGCCCCACCGCCGAGGTCCTCGCCCGGCCCCGGCACGCCTACACCCGGCTGCTGCTCGACTCCGTGCCCAGGCCGGGCTGGGACCCGCGGTCCATCGCGGCCGCCCGCCGGGCCCTGTAGCCGGGCCCCCCGGACTGCCGGGCCCTCCCGGACTGCCGGGGTCCCGCGGGGTCGGCGGACTCCACGGGGCCCCGGTGTCGTCCGGCCGACGGGCGGACGACGCCGGGGCCTATGCCGTCCCGGCGTCGGCCGGGGCCTGTGCCGTCCCGGACGGTGCTCCGGCGAGCGCGCGCACCAGCGTCCCCAGCACCGTCGCCGCGTCCACGTTCGAGTCGAGGGACTGGATGGCCGCGAGGCCGTCCACCGCCGCCGCGACCGCCTCGCCCAGGGGTCGCGGGTCGATGCCGCCGCCCCGCTCGTCGGCGAGCACCTGGAAGAGCCGGACGAAGCACGACCGCCAGCGCAGGTACTCCTGCTCCAGACTCCCCCGGACGCGTTCGTCGTTGAGGGCGTGCCAGTGCAGGGCCGCGTGCAGGTGCGACAGGTCCGGGCTCTCGCCCCGGGTCAGCAGGCCGATCACGCGCTCGGCCCGCTCGGCGAAGTCGCCGGGGCCGTCCACCGCTACCTCCAGCGGGGAGATCCACTCCGGCCGGATGTCCTCGATCACCGCCACGATCAGATCGGTGCGGTCGCGGAAGTGGTAGTGGCACATCCCGTGCGAAACGCCGCACAGCGCGGCGACGTTGCGCGTGGTGAAGCGCCCGGCGCTCTCGCCGGCCAGCAGGGTCCGGGCGGCGGAGACGAGCCGCGACCGGGTCTGCTCCCCCTTGGCCGACGAGCGCGTGCGCCCCTGCGAAACCACGGGGGCCGCCTGAACCTGTTCCTTCTCGCCTGTCGCCATGGCGCAACTCTAGGGCGTGTCCGGCCACGCCCCCGTTCCAGGAATCCTCGTCCGATCCTGCGCAGATAATTGACCGAGCGCTCGGTTAGTTCTACCTTTCGAGTCAATCCCGTTGCCGAGACGGGCAGTTGACCGGAGGACCCGATGAACGATCACGTCCCGAGCAGGCCCGGCCTGGACAGACCCGGCCTGGGCAGACGACAGTTCCTCACCGCGGCCGGCCTCACCGCCGCCGGCCTGGCCGTGACGTCGGCGGCAGGCTCAGCCGCCACGGCGGCCGGCCTCCGCAGCTCCCGCAACGAGGACACCGCACTGGCAGGTGCGTTCGCCGTCCCGATCGACGGCGCGCGGCACACCCGGACCTGGATGGCCTGGCCCGACAGCACCGCGATCTGGCGCAGCCAGCTCGGCGGCGTCCAGTCGAACATCGCGCTGATCGCCAGGACCATCGCCAAGTACGAGCCGGTCATCATGTGCGCCAACCCCGCGAGCGCCGCCAAGGCCCGCTCCCTGTGCGGCTCGTCGGTCACCGTGATCACCACCATCCCCGTCGACGACTGCTGGATGCGCGACACCGGCCCGGTCTTCCGCACCGACGGGCCGGGAGCCCTCGACGCCGTCGGCCTCAACTTCAACGGCTGGGGAAACCGGCAGACCCACGCCAACGACGCGCTGGTCGCCCGGCGCATCGCCGCCTACGTCGGGGTGCCGTTCACCGCCGCCGGCCTGATCGCCGAAGGCGGCGCCATCGAACAGGACGGCGCCGGCACCCTGATGGCCACCCGCAGCAGCATCGTCAACGACAACCGCAACCCCGGGATGAGCCAGGCGCAGATCGAGACCGCGATGTGCCAGGCCTACGGCGCGTCCAAGGTCATCTGGTTCACCGGCATCAGGAACCAGGACATCACCGACGACCACGTCGACGCCACCTCGCGCTTCCTCGCCCCCGGCGCCGGGCTGGTCCAGATGCCGCTGGCGACCGACACCGACGCGTGGGCCAGCGACGCGCGCGAGCAGTACCAGATCCTGTCCGCCGCCACGACGGCCGCAGGCGGTCCGACCGCGGTGACCAGACTCCAGGGCCCGGACTACGACAAGATCCGCTCCACCAACCAGAACTTCGTCGCCTCCTACGCCAACTACTACGCGTGCAACGGCGCCGTGATCTCCGCCCAGTTCGGAGACAGCACGGCCGACGCCGCCGCCCGGGCGACCCTGGCCCGGCTCTTCCCCGGACGCACCGTCGAGCAGCTCGACATCGACTACCTCGGCGCCGGCGGCGGCGGCATCCACTGCGTCACCCAGCAACAGCCCGCCGTCTGACACCCGGCGGAGCGGCGCGCACACCGGCGCGGCCCACCGGCCACGCGCAGGCGTGCGCGCCGGCCACCCCGCAACTGCCCCGGGCGTCCGGCCGGCACGCCCGAACACCTCGTCCACCGCGACATCGTCAGCGCCCTGCCCACCCTGGACGCCAGGATCACCCCCGCCCCGACCGGCCCCGGCTTCCCCGGCATGCGCGGACGGAGTTTTGAACGATCAGTGCAGGACCCGGCCGGCGGGGGTGCGCCGGAAGAGGTTGTTCACCCTCCACGAACGGGACCGGGCCGGCCGGTCGGGAGGCCCGGGGGAATCTCCCCCGGGCTCCCGCGGGGTGACGTCAGGCCGCTCCTCCGCGGCGTCCCCGGCCCGGTCCGGTCGTCCGGCCGGTGACCTGCCGGTTCGCCGTCAGAGCAGCCGCGCTCCCGGCTTGACCTCCCGGTCCGGGGCGATCAGGACCACGTCGCCGCCGCCCTCGCCCGGCACTCCGAGGACGAGGACCTCGGACATGAAGTCCGCGACCTGCCGGGGCGGGAGGTTCACCACGGCCATCACCAGGCGGCCTTCGAGGTCATCGAGCGCGTACAGGTCGGTGATCTGGGCGCTGGACTTCCGAACGCCCAGCTCGCCGAAGTCGATCCACAGCTTGTACGCGGGCCGGCGGGCGCGCGGGAACGCCTCGGCGCGGACGATCCGGCCCGCACGGATGTCGACGTCCAGGAAGTCGGTGATCGTGATCCCGTCCGCCGCCATCAGACCATCACCGAGGGAAGCAACCCGACCGACATCGGCAGGGCGGAGTGGCAGGCGAGGGAGTCGTGCGTGTGGGAGATGTGACCCTCCAGGGCGGGCTTCCGCGTGAAGAAGATCAGCATATCCCTGGTGGAGGTCTGCTGCGGGTCGGCGGCGACCACCGGGGAGAGGCTGTGCTTCCGCTCGTGGTCGACGACCAGCATGGTGTCGAGGAAGTGGCGGTGCTGGTACTGGCCCACGACGAGCTCCGGCTCGACCTCGTCCCAGCGGACCGCGTTGATCTGCCGCATGTCGTGGAGGAAGGTGATCGCGCTGTCGGCGGTCATGTTCTCACTGCCGAGCAGGGTGGTCATGGTGTGGTCCACGCCGTCGCTGTGCACCCCTTCGAGGGCGGGCTCGCCGACGAGTTCGGGCGTGGTGACGGTCCGCAGGTTGAACAGGGTGCACACCCAGCCGGGGTAGTCGTAGTCCAGCTTCGGGCGGTGCGCGATCTCCACGTCCTGGACCATGAACGCCTTGAACAGGAGCAGCCCCTGGAAGGCCCGGTTCAGCTGGAGGTCGTCACCGACCTCCGCGAACTCACGCTTCTGTCCGGAGTCATGGCGTACGAAGTCCTCGTCCGCCGAGAGCGCGAACGGCTGGAATTCGCCCCGGTCGATCGTCCCGTTCTTCACGTCGAAGTGGAAGCGGCCGTTCTTCGACTGGCGGAAGGGGAGGGTGGGGTCGTCCGGCAGGTCGTCGCTCACCCGCTGGAGCTGGGCCAGGTCGGCATCGGTGGCACCGAGCCCCTTCAGTAAGCCGGCCATGCGCTCTCCAGGGACGAAAGCCGAACGCTGCTCGACATACTCCTTCTTGATCCGGGTCAACTCGGATATGACCTGGTCGAGGTCGTTGGTGTTCATAGAATGAATACTCCGTTCCGGTTCAGGGGACGACTCCCCGAAGGCTCTCGTGTCATCGGTGACGTCCACCCTGGGGCGGAACCGATCGCCTCCGACGAGAAAAACCTACGAGCAGCTGATCAATGATCAGTCAACGATGGATCTACGTGCGCTTCATGGCTGATTCAAGGTCTTGACGGCTCCACGAACCCGCAGATCACAGTCAAGTGACGGCCAGTCATACACATGAACTCCTGACGGTCAAAGCCGACCACAAAGATCCGGTCAGGACCGCTTTCACACAACCGGGTTCACGTAGTCCGGGGAAGCACGGACCGCATCGCCACCGAATACGTGTCGTGAATTTCGGCCGTCGGCCGTCGGCGTCTCAGAGGCGCACCAGCGCCTCGCGGGTCAGGTCGGCCAGGGCCGGGTAGCCGTCGACCGCCATGAGCAGGTCGGCCTCCGCCAGCAGTGAGCGCAGCACGTGCACGATGCCGTCCTCGCCGCCGAGCGCCAGCCCGTACGCGTACGGGCGGCCGACGCCGACCGCGGTGGCGCCGAGGGCGAGCGCCTTGACCACGTCGGCGCCGCTGCGCACCCCGGAGTCGAAGAGCACCGGCAGAGCGCCCGCCGCCTCGACCACGGCGGGCAGCGCGTCCAGGGCGGGCAGGCCTCCGTTGGCCTGGCGGCCACCGTGGTTGGAGCAGTAGAGGCCGTCGACGCCGCCGTCCCGGGCCCGGCGGACGTCCTCGGGGTGACAGACGCCCTTGAGGATGATCGGCAGGTCGGTGAGCGAGCGCAGCCACGGCAGGTCGTCCCAGGTCAGCGGGTTGCCGAAGATACCGGCCCACTCCAGGATCGCCGCGCCCGGATCCTCCTCGGGGGCCTTGGCCAGGCGGGCCCGGAAGACCGGGTCGGTGAAGTAGTTCGCCAGGCAGTGGCCGCGCAGCTGGGGGAAGTTGGAGGTGGCGAGGTCGCGCGGGCGCCAGCCGGTGATCCAGGTGTCCAGGGTGACCACGATGCCCCGGAAGCCGGCCGCCTCCGCGCGGTGCACCAGGCTGGCGGCGAGGTCGCGGTCGGTCGGGGTGTAGAGCTGGAAGAAGCCGGGCGTGCCGCCGAACTCGGCCGCGACCTGCTCCAGCGGGTCGACGGTGAGGGTGGAGGCCACCATCGGCACGCCGGTGCGGGCGGCGGCCCTGGCGGCGGCGAGGTCTCCGTGGCCGTCCTGGGCGCAGAGGCCGATCACGCCGACCGGCGCCAGGAACAGCGGCGAGGGCAGGGTGTGGCCGAAAAGTTCGACGGTCAGGTCGCGACGGGCGGCGCCGACCATCATCCGGGGGTAGAGGCCCCACCGCTCGAAGGCCCGGACGTTGGCGCGCTGGGTGTGCTCGTCCCCCGCGCCGCCGGCCACGTACGACCAGATCGACGGGGGGAGGGCGGCCTGCGCCCCGGCCTCCAGCCCGGCGTACGTCATCGGCAGGGCGGGCTGCACCCCGCGCAGGCCCTCGAAGTAGATCTCGTTCTGGTAGTCACCGAACTGCTGGGCCATGGTTCCCAACCTCCTGTTGGTGCGGTGCGGTGCGGTGTGCGTGTCCGTGTCCGTGTCCGTGTGCGGGAGTGACGGGAGAGACGGGAGTGACGGTTGCGTTGATCTGATGTCTACCGGCCCCTGCGAGCGTTCGGACGTCTTGCCATAGGTACGTAGGGAGCGTCATCCGTGTTTCGAACGATTGTTGTCCGTACGGCTGTTGCCGGTGCGGCCGTGCTGGTGCCGGTGGTGGGCGCTGTTGCCGTGGGCGCGGGGGCCCCCGTGCGACAGGGCTCGCCGACCGAGCCGTCGGCGCAGGCCTGCGGCGGGTCGGCCGACGTGCACTGCCTCTCGGGGCGCATCGCGTGGAACGGCACCGGTCTCGTCATCCGCTACCGGGGGTGAGGGGTCCGGTCGGCGGTCGCCAGGGCGGCCAGCATCGACGTCACGTCGGCGGCCTCCGGGGCGCTGAGGCGGCTGAGCAGTAGGCGCGCCTTCGCTTCCTGATGCCGGGCGGCGTGGTGGTCGCTGCGGGCGGTCATCGCATGGGCCAACACCAGGTGGGCGAGAGCGCGTTCGCGCTGTCGCCCACCTGCTTCTGCGAGGTCCAGTGCCCGCTCCGCCTGCTGAACGGCCTCGTCGAGCCGTCCGAGCAGGCGCAGGACGTCGGCCAGGCGGCTTCGGGCGGCCGACTCCCGGTTGAGATCGCCGGTGACGCCCGCGCAGCAGATGCAGGACCGCAGCTGCGCCGCGGCGTCGTCGAGTCGGCCCAGTTCCTGGTAGGCGAGGCCGAGGACGTAGTGCACGTACGCGGTCATCGCGACGTCGGCGGTCCCCCCGGGTTCGGCGAGGATCCGCCGACAGGTCTGAACCGCCGTGGCCACGTGGCCGGTGCGGATGCGGGACAGGGCCGCGTTCGCGGTGCTCGCCACCTCGCCGGACCGGTGGCCGAGCTGCCGGGCGAGCGCCACCGCCTCGTCGAAGGCGGCGATCGCCTCCTCGTGCCGGCCCTCGGCCTGGGCGATGAGGCCCAGGTCGTTGAGGGCTTGCCGGAGAACGGCCGGGTCCTCCGCCTCCCGGCAGGCTTCGGCCGCCTGCCGGGCCTGTGCGCCGGCCTCGCCGAGCCGGGCCCGGGCCAGCAGGACCGTGCCGAGGAGGAACCGCGACCGGCCCTCCGCGCAACGGTCGCCGGCCGCGACGGCGGCGGCGATCAGCGTGCGGGTGGCGTCTTCCGCTCGGCCGCCGACGGCGCCGAGGCCGAGCGGGCTGAGGGCGATCAGCAGGTTGACGGCCGCCCGCAGGTCGGTCATCGCCGAGGGCCTGCCGTCGGCGAGGGCGCGCAGGGTGTCCGTCGCGACGGCGGCCGCGAGCGCCACGGCGCCGGGTGTCTCGGTCCGGGCCCACCGGCGGGCGTCCGCCAGATCCGCGAAGACCGGGGATACCGGGGATACCGGGGATACCGAGGGGCGCAAGGAAGCCGGGGCGGCCGACTGCTGGAGCGGCTCGCCGAAGACGTCGGCGACCGGGTCGCCGGGTACGGCGAGGGTGAAGGCCGTACGGGCGCAGCCGAGCAGATGGGTCAGCAGCCGCTGCTGGGCGCCGGCCCGTTCGTGGTCGCCGGTCCGCAGCGACGCCCGGCGGGCGAAGGCGCGCACCAGGTCGTGGTAGCGGTAGCGCCCGGCGCCCGTCGACTCCAGCAGCGCCTGGTCCACCAGCGACTCCGCGAGCCGCTCCGCCTGGTACTCCGCCAGGCCCAGGACTGCGGCTGCCGACGCCAGACCGAGGTCGGGCTCCGCCCAGGAGAGCATCCGGAACGCCGTGGCCAGGGGTGGTGGGAGCAGCCGGTAGCTGAGCTCGAAGACCTGCTCGATCGCCAGGTCGCCCGTGCGCAGGGCGTCGATGCCCTCGCGGTCGTCGGCCAGGCTCCGGACGAGTTCGGCGATCGGCTGGTCCGGGGTGGCGGCGAGCCGGGCCGCGGCGATCCGTACGGCCAGGGGGAGCCGGCCGCAGGCATCGACCAGCATCCTGGCCTGGGGGCCCTGTCCGGACCGGCGTGCCGCGCCGATGACCGAGTCGAGCAGGCCGATCGCCTCGGGCTCGCTGAACACGTCCAGCGCGACGTGCAGGACCGACGGCACGCTGGTGAGCACCGTGCGACTGGTGACGATGACGGCGCAGTCCGACGAGCCGGGCAGCAACGGCTGGATCTGGGCCCCGTCGCGTGCGTTGTCCAGGAGGATGAGCAGCCGTCGTCCCGCGCTGGCGGTCCGGAACAGCGCCGACCTGCTTTCGAGGTCCTTGGGCACAACTGCCGCCCGGACGCCCAGCGTTGTCAGGAAGTCCGCCAGGATGTCGGACGCGTTCGCGGGCACCAGGTCGGCGCCGCGCAGATCCGCGTACAGCCGGCCGTCGGGGAAGTCCGGGCGCACGGTGTGGGCGGCTCGCACCGCGAGGGTCGTCTTCCCCACCCCGGCCATCCCGGTCACGGTCACCAGTCGCAGTGCGGGGCTGGTCCGTCCGGCCGGTGCTTGCCCGGTCAGCGCTTGTCCGATTCCGGCGATGTGCTCCTGCCGTCCGATGAACTGTGCCAGCACCGGAGGGAGTTGGTCCAGGGCTTCACTGTCGGCCGCATCGCCCGCGCTGCGGTCGACGTCTCGTTCGGCGCCGCGGTCGACGTCTCGTTCGACGTCTCGTTCGGCGCCTCGGTCAGCCGACGCGGGCGATAACGGTACGTCTGGGCGTAAGTCCGGACCGGGTGCAGCGGCCCTCGATCGCATGGCGGCATCCACACCCAGATCGTGACACAACTCCGTGAGCGCGGGCGCCGGTTCGATCCCCAGCTGCTCCACCAGCCGTAGTCGAAGCGCGTCGTAGACCGCACACGCCTCGGACGCGCGCCCTTGCCGGTGCAGCGCGCGGATGAGCAGTTCCTGGAGGCGCTCGTGGAGCGGGTGGTCACCGGCCAGCTGCTCCAGCTCCGACAGGTAGCCGGAGGGAGCGTCGAGGGCCACGTCGAGGGCGAGGCGCTCCTCCAGGAGGGTGAGGCGCAGCCGCGAAAGCCGTTCCCGCTCGCGGCACATGAGCGGCCCCGGCAGGCCGGCGAGCGGCTCCCCGCGCCACTGGGCCAGGGCTTCTCCCAGTGCGTTCCGGGCGTCCTGCGGGCGCTCGGCGGCGCACGTCCCGGCCAGTTCCTGCAAGCGCTTGACCCGCCACAGGTCCACGCGGTCCGGCTCGACGGCCAGACGGTAGCCGCCCGTTCGGGAGACCAGCACCCTGGGCGCCGTGCGCACGGGCTCCAGCAGGTTCCGCAGCTGCCACACGTAGGTGCGCAAGCTGGTGTCGGGCGCACCGGGCAGCCGGTCTCCCCACAGGCCGTCGATCAGCTCGTCGACCGTCACGACCGCGTTCGGGCGCAGCAGCAGGGCGGCCAGTACCGACCGCTGCTGCGGGCCGCCGAGGTACAGGTCCGTGCCGGCGCGCCGGACCCGCAGCTCGCCGAGTAACGCGAAGCTCAGCGAATCCTGATCATGATCTGGACGCACGTGTTCCCCTCATCTGGTCGGCCGGGTACCGCTCCGGCCATCGGACTCTGCCTGGTGTTCCGATTGTCGGTGAACGGCCCCGCGTTCTCCCTGCGGGCCCGGGCGTACTGCGTCAACTCTGACCCGGCGGAGGCGGGTTGCCGCAAGGGCGCGCCGACTCCACCACATGAGGACGTACAGGGTCAGGCTGCCGATCAGGCCGGCGCCCGCGCCCTTCGCCGCGTCGGACAGCACCCCTTCGACCACGGCGCTCAGCGGCAGCCCGTCGGTCACCGCCTCCGGGCCGGCGAGCCACCGCCAGGCGTGGGCGACGGCTCCGACGAGCGTGACCAGGGCCACGGCGAGGAGGACGGGGCGCCGGGTTTCACCGACGGGCTTCGTGCGGCCCTCAGCGGAGAGGAAGCGGGCCCGCCTCGGCCACACGTACACCGCGATGGCGGCCAGGCCGCCGATCGTGCTCGCGTGCTGCAACGCCCGCGCCCAGGTGAGGCCGCCCACCAGTGTGGAGTTGAGCCAGGGCGTACGGGTGACCACGAAGCCGTCGAAGTGGGTGAAGGCGTCCCAGACCAGGTGCGTGGCGATGCCGATCAGGGCGGACAGCACGATCCACCCGGCTCGCCGCGCCAGCGCGCCGGCAGTGCGGAGCCACGACGCGGCGCTGGGCTCCGGCAGCGGCACCGGCACCGGCTCCGGCTCCGGCAGCGGCAGCGGCAGCGGCAGCAGGGACGCCAGCGGGCGTTCGCCGGCGCGGAGCAGTCCCCACAGGGCGAGGGCGTACGGCAGGGCGACGGTGACGGCGCCCGGAACGCTGTGCGAGGTCGTGGCGTTGACGAAGGGTTCGTACCAGGACTGCGCGCTGACGGGCAGTCCCGTGGTGACGACGAAGTAGGGCAGGTCCGGTGCGACGGCTCCGGCGACCAGCGCGGCCCGGCTGAAGGGTCTCCGCAGCAACGGCAGTACGGCCGCGGGGTGGGCCAGGGTGAACGGCATGAGCATCCTCTCGCGCAGACCCCAATAGTCCGTCGAACGGAATGCTACGTCAAACGGACTAATGACCTCTGGCGGATGCGCCGCGTCATCCCTCGCGGCTCCGGCTGCGGCGGGCGACCGTGCTGTCGATGCCCAAGGCCTGATAGGCCAGATGGGCCTGAACGCCGTCCGGAATCCGGCATCCTCCCCGTCACGGTCGCGGCGGGTCCGCTCGCAGAAGCCAACCCTCACCACCCGCGAACTCGATGCCCTGGAAGGAAGCACCGAACGCCACCCGGTCGAACCCGACTTCCCGGTGCAGAGAGGTTGTCGTCTTTCCGGGCTTGAGGACTGCGTTCTCGCTGGTCAGGCATAAGGTCGGCGGTCTCGTGGCAGTGGTGACGTGTCGTGTCCTCGCTTTGGTGGAGGTCGAGGATGCCGTCGATCATGGGACTGCTGGAACAGCGTGAGCTCACCGCTCGCCGTCGTGCCGACGATCTGCGGGAGGAGGCCGACCGCCTCCAGGCGGAGCTGGCCGCGGCCGAGCGGGAGTGGAACGAGTGGGCCATCGCCCGCTCACGCGCTGGCGAGGTACTGGCCCCGGGCAACGACGCCGTCGTCGGCACCGCTACGTCCTACTTCTCCTCCGGCTCCCAGGCGCGGAGCAGGTCGAGCAGCCCTGCGTCTCCGTCAACGTGCAAGGAGTCGGCCTGGATCCGGTCGTACAGGTAGAGGACCAGCTCACTGGCCGTGCCGTGGACGGAGGCGCCGGCTGCGTCCGAGTCCTCGCCGGTCGCGGCGGTGGGCGCGGGGATGCGGGTGGTGCGTGCGCCGTCGCCGTCGACGGTGAGGCGCCAGGAGCGGCCCTCGGCGGCGTGGAAGTCGAAGGCCGTGGGCTTGTGCGGCCAGGCACTCGGCGTTCCGCAGACGGTGAACAGGAACTCCTCCACACCGTCGAGTACCACCTCGACCGGCAGCGGCTGCGGGGCGCCCCAGGCGAGCTGGGCGTCGTACGTGTGCACCGCGGTCTCCTGGACCCGGTGCCGGGCGACACCGCCGGAGGTTGGCGGCGACTGCGACGCGGGCCACCACGTCCAGCAACCGCTCTCCGGTCCGGCCTCGCGCAGGGCGCCCAGCAGAAGCTGCGTCGACGCGGCCAGCCAGGCCAGCAGGGCCTCACGCTCCCGCGGCACTTCCAGCGCGGCGCGCGCGGCGACGGCCTCGGCCGGGGGAGCGTCGGCGGGCCCCGCGCCGACGATGGCGGCCCAGAAACGGTCTCCCCCGCCCAGGTGCTTCACCAGATCGAACAGCGTCCACCCGGGGCAGGTCGGCACCTGTGCGTCAAGACTGGGCGCGGCGGCGACCGCGGCGCGGAATGCGGTCGACCGTTCATCGATCAGTCGCAGCAGGTCAGGGAACTCAAGATTCTTTTCCACGCCGGATGTCTATCACCGTGCTCCGGTGATCGGGCAGCGATTTTCACAGTCGCCGCCGGTTGGCCGCTGCGGACGTCCTCGCCTCCCACCCCTCGGGTGACGAGCTGCGCACTGCTGCGAGGACGCCGGTGGTGGCGGTACGCCAGGCGTCGTACCGGTGGGTGCCCTGGCCTCGCCGCGCGGCCGGGCACCTCGGCGACGTGACGTCCACCCGGTGCGCGCTGTTCGGAGACCTTGTGTCGCGCCTCGAGGACGACTTCGCCACGCGGTGTGCGACCGAGCGAGACGCCCAGGACCGCAGTGAGTACGGTCGTGTCACCGTACCGGCAGATGCGACCGTGTGCGGGACTCGGATCGTCGTCTGCGTGAGCGAGTTCGGGTTCGGTGCGCTACCGGCGGGCGATGATGTTGCTGGCCTCGGCCGGCGGGAACCGCGTGCCGGTCATCGCCCAGCTGCACCGTCCCCGAGCTGCCGGTCAGCGGAGGATGCGACCGCTTCGCTTCAGGCGGCCGGCGAGCCCGGCGGCCACCGCGGTGGCCGGCAACGCGGCCACCAGGCACGCGACGACAGCCGCCTCGCCCCACGCCACCGTGTAGGCGTGGGCGAGCAGCGGCGGGGAGGCCAGGGCCATCGCCGCCAGCTCGCGGCCGCCCCGCGATCCACTGGACCAGGTCAGCGCGACACCGGTCGCGGCGAGGACGACCAGCGGCCAGCACCCGTAGTCGGTGCTGACCCACGGCACCCCGTGCGCGGCGACGGCCGCCCGCGGCACGACCACGAGCGCGACCACGGCGGCGGCCGCGCCCGCCCGCCCCGCCGCGACGCCCTCCGCCCGCCGGTCCTGCGGGCAGGCGAGCAGCACGGCCGCCGCCAGGACCATCGCGGCCGGGGTGACCACCGGGTCACCGAACCCCGGCCCGCTGACCACCGCGGCCACCGCGAAGGAGAGCAGCCCGGCCACCGCGCAGGGCACCCCGAAGCGCCACCGGCCGGCCAGCGCCGCCACCGCCCCCGCGACCACGACCAGCGACGAGACGAGCAGCGCGCCCCACGCCCCCGACAGGTCGGCTCCGAGTCGCACCCCCAACGGGGCGGGCGAGGAGACGACGTCGGCGTACCAGGTCAGCAGGTGCAGGCCGCAGGCGGCGGCCGCGGCGGCCAGCGCGAAGGGGTACGCCAGCGCGAGGACCTTCGCGACGGGAGCGGCCGTGCCCAGCCCCATCCGCATCCTCATCGCGTGCGCCGCCAGACCCGCGCCCTCCCGCAGCCGCGAACCCAGCGGCTCGCCCGCGGTCATCTCGCGGAAGGTCGCGACGATCTCCCCGCCGTGGGCCCGGCGGTAGGCGGCGGGATAGAGCCGCAGGACGCGCTCGATCATGCGGAGGCCGCCGGCGGCTCGGCGACGGACAGGCGGCGGGTGGCCTCCTTCGCCGCCGCGGCCAGGCGCTCGGCCTCCACCGCGAGCCGCTCCCGCCCCGCCGGGGACAAGGTGAAGATCCGCCGGGCCCGGCCGTCGACGATCTCCTCGCGGTCGATGTCGATCAGGCCGTCGGCCAGCAGCCGGTCCAGGGCCCCGTACAGCGCACCCGTGCGCAGCGCGACCCGGCCGCCGGTCATCGTCTTGACCTCCTGCGCGATCGCGTATCCGTGCCGGGGCGCGTCCGCGAGGGCGGTCAGCACCATCAGGGTGGGCTCTTGCATCACACGTTCACTCACCTCACGAAGATAGTCACTCCGCCGGACCATCTCAACGCGGTCGGCCAGGCCCGAGGCGAGGTGCGGCGTCGGGGCCTATCGCCGTTCGGCGCGTCGTTCGGCGCGTCATTCGCCACTCCGTTCGACGCCCGGTTCCTGCGCGGGCAGGCCGCGGAGCAGCGTGCCGAGGAACGGTTCGAAGCGGGGGGTGCTGTCGCCGAGGTCGAGGGGGTGCTCCTGAACAGCGGTGATGCGCTGGCCGCTTGAGCTCGCCTTCGTTTGCCGACAGGTATCGCGGGTGAAGGCGTCGCGGTCTTTGGCATTGCGCGTCAGTGTCGAAGTTCCGGCTTCGGGTCAGGCCGGCGGGTCGGGGGTGTATCTGGCGAGCATGGTCTCGACGGCCTCTTCGACGGCGTTGTGGATGTCGGAGGCTGCGGGGTTCCAGCCGGTCAGCAGCATGCGGGGCCACAGGACGTAGTTGGCGATCATGCCGAGGAACTGGTTCGCGGCGCTCTCAGCGTCGGGCACATCAGCGTTGCCCGCCTCATGCTCGGATTCCAAGTAGTGCTGGACGGAGGCGAAGTAGGGCAGTTTGCCGAGCTGGAACTGCATCCGTCCCAGCTCGGGGAAACGAGGCAGTTCGGCGATGACGATCCGGAACAGGCCTGTCATGCGGGGCTGGCTGATCAGGTCGGCGTAGCGGTGGCCGATGGCTGTCAGCCCGGAGCGCAGATCTCCCGCCTGCGGCCGGGCGGCGGTATCGCCGGCGTCACGCTGCCAGGACTCGGTGACGATGGCCTCGAAGAGGGCCGCCTTGGTGGGGAACCGCTTGAACAGGGTGGACTTCGAGACCCCGGCCGCTTCGGCGATCCGTGCGAGGGAAGTGCCGGCGTAGCCACGGTCCAAGAACAGTTCTGTGGCCGCGGAGGTGATCGCCTCGCGCTTCTGCTGGGCGAGCCTGCGGTGATGCGCGGTGAGTTCTGCTGCCATGCGGAGAGTATGCCGCAGTCCCGAGGCGAGTCACTTGACTCGCCTCGAGGGCCCGCTTACGGTGCACCAACAAGGCGAGTCAAGTGACTCGCCTCTGATCTGTGACACCTGGGCGGATCCTGGTTGTCGCACGGTGGAGGAAGTTCATGACAATCGACAAGATCGCTTTGGTGACCGGTGCGAATCGCGGCCTCGGGCGCAGCGCGGCCATCGCCCTGGCCACACGCGGAGTGCGGGTCGTGGTCACCCACCGCGGCGATGTGGCCGGGGCTGAGAAGACGGCGGAACAGGTGCGGGCCGTGGGTGGGACTGCCGCTGTTCTCCGGCTCGACATCAGCGACGTCTCCTCCTTCGCGTCCTTCACCTCCGAACTGGGCGCGCAGTTGGAGCGCTGGGGTACTTCGAGGCTCGACATCCTGGTCAACAACGCGGGAGTGGGAGTCTTCGGGCCGCTGGAGACTGTCACAATCGACGACTTCGACACGGTGATGGGCACCAACGTCCGGGGCACGTTCTTCCTCATCCAGTCGCTCGTACCGCTGCTGGCCCAGGGCGGCCAGGTCATCAACGTCTCGACGTCACTGACCCGCCACACCAGCCCCGCCACCTCGGCCTACTCCGCGTCGAAGGCCGCCGTCGAAGCTCTGAGCCGCACCCTCGCCGCAGAACTCGGACCACGCGGCATCCGGGTCAACTCCATCGCCCCGGGGCCGACCGCCACCGACTTCAACGGTGGAGCGATGCGGGACGACGCCGGAATGCGCCAGGTTCTGGCCGGACAGACCGCGCTCGGCCGCGTCGGCGAACCTGAGGAGATCGGCGACGCCATCGCTACGCTGGCCTCCGAGGGACTGCGCTGGGTCACCGCCCAGCGCATCGAGGTCTCCGGCGGCGCTCTCCTGTGACGCCGGGCGACGGTCGGTAGGGAAGCAGGCAGTGACGGCCCCGGCTCACTCCGAGCCGACCGACTCGTCCTCATCCTCGTCCAGCTCTGGCGCATCAGGGTCCCGAAGCGGGCGCAGGGCGCCGGCGGCCGGAAGGATGGCGGTGACCACTGTGCTGGACGACCATGATCGTTCTCACCGATAACGGCTGTACCGATGTTCCCCAAGGCCGAGCATGAACCGCGTTTCCTCAGCGCCCGGCCGATGGTGGCGACTCCCGAGCGGCTGGCCGCGCTGGCGGCGTCCGTGGCGGCCGAGGAGCTGGCGAAGAGGCAGGTGCCGTCGGACTGCATGGTGCCGGACTCCGCGACCGTGGTGAGGTCCGGCATGTTCAGCCCGTAGGCGAAGACGTTGTTGTAGTGGATCGTGCCGTCCGGATCGACCGAGATCGGCAGCCGGGTCCCGGTGTACCAGCCTTCGAGGTCCACCAGGAGGGTGATCGGCGAGCTGCCGTTGTTCTTGACGTTGATGCTGCCGTCACCGCTGATCGGCACGTTCGACAGGGTGGAGTAGGTCTGGTCCGCCCCACTGAAGTTGGCGGCGGCGCCCAGCGGCAGCGGCCGGTCGGAGGCGCCGACGGTCAGGCTGCCGGAGGCCGCCGAGCTCACCCGGAAGTTCAGCGCGGCGGCCAGCAGGCTGTTGTCGACCGCCGGGACGCCGCTGATGCCCGCGACCGGCACCTTGACGGTGGCCCCGGCCGGGATGGTGGCGCCCTTGCTGTCGTAGATCGAACCGGCGGCGGGCGTGAACGCCCCGAGGGTCGCCGTCGGGGTGAAGTAGCCCAGCACCTGGATGATCACGTTGATCTGGACGGCGCCCGTGCCGCCGCCGTAGTACAGGTCGAACTTCCCGGTCTGGTTGTTGACGCTGATGATCGCGCCCATGGACACCGGGCGGGACTCGTTGAAGGCGATCTGGTTGTCGGGCTTGGTCCCACCGTCCGGGTAGGGCGTGAACCATCCGCTCCCGCCGGTGCGGGTCGGGGAGACGTAGATGTTGGCGAAGATCGCCGACACCGGAGTGGGGAGCTTCGGGACGTTCACCACACCGGTCTGGTTGGGATTGAGCGGGATCGGCGGCAGGCCGGTTCCACCGGTCATGGTGTTGGCCGCGATGTACGGGGTGACCGGCACCTTCGAGGAGGAACTCGCCTACGTCATGGAGCAGTTGGCGGTCCCGGCCGACGCCATGCGGAAGCGGGTCGAGGAGACCCTGGACCTGCTCGGCCTCACCGACCTGCGCCACCGCGCGCTGCGCGAACTCTCCGGTGGCCAGCAGCAGCGGGTGGCGATCGGCTCGGTGCTGACGGCCCACCCGCGGGTGCTGGTGCTCGACGAGCCGACCTCCGCGCTGGACCCGACGGGAGGCCACTCCCGTGACCCGAACCGCGCCCGACGCCCCCGCCGCAGCTCCCACCCGCCGCCCCCGCTGGCCGGTGCCGCGGCCCTGACCGCGGCCCTGCTCGGCACCTCGGCCGCCGCCGCGTCCCAGGCCCAGGCCCAGAGCGGCGCCTGCGCCGGCACCAGCGGCGTCACCGTCGTCGTCGACTTCACCGCGCTCGGCGGCACCGTGCAGACCGGCTGCGCCCTCGGCTCCCCGGCCAACGGCCTGGACGCACTCACCAGCGCCGGCTTCAACTACGCCTTCGTGCCGCGCTTCCGCGGCTTCATCTGCCAGATCGACATCCAGCCCAACCCGTGCAACGGCGCCCCCGCCACCGCGTACTGGTCCTACTGGCACGCCTCCCACGGCGGCGCCTGCTCCTACAGCGAACTCGGCGCCGCCAGCTACCAGCCGGCCCCCGGCGACGTGGAGGGCTGGGCCTTCGGCGCGGGCGGCCAGCCGAGCGTCACCGCGCCGTAGCACCGACCCGGTACGCGCGCCGCTGCGGACGACCTGCGGCGGCGCGCGCTTGGCGGGCACCGCCGCCATCCTCTACTTCACACTCGTGGTGCACCTGCCCGCCGCACTGGCCCTCTCTGTCAGCCTTGGGTGAGACAGCCCGCTTTGGCGGGTTGGCCTGAGAGGGCCCGAGCAGCAGTTCCGCCCCTGGTGACCAGCACCGATCCGTCCGCCCGTGGTGGACGAGGCGTTCACCGCCGTCGAACACGAGCTGGGCACCACGGCCGCAGCCGGGGCGGGGCATAGTGATCAGGTCCATCCACGCCACGCCGGCCAGGACCGGCCGAACCGAGGAGAGCTCACGGTTGCGGAAGGCCGTGGCCCGTCAGGATGACGGCGGTCGCTGGAGGCCCTGGAGGAGCAGGTCGACCAGGCGGCGGGGGTCGTAGCGGGGGTCGTCGTCGCGGCCGGCGCAGAGGTTGCCGATGCCGCGCATCAGTTCGTAGGCCTGCGTTCCGGGCCTGGTCTCGCCGGCCTCGGCCGCGGCGGCGAGCAGTTGGGCGCAGACGGGCACCAGGCGGTCGAGGAAGTAGGCGTGCAGCGCGTCGAAGCCGCCGCCGTCCGATTGCAGCGCGTTGGCGAGTCCGTGTTTGGTGACCAGGAAGTCGACGAAGAGGTCGACCCATTGGCGAAGTGCCGCGAACGGGGAGTCGGCCTCGGCCAGCAGGGCCGGGCCGGCTTCGGCGCAGGCCTCGACCTGGTGGCGGTAGACGGCGACGACGAGGTCCGCGCGGGTCGGGAAGTGGCGGTAGATCGTCCCGGTTCCGACGCCCGCCCTGGCCGCGATCTCGCGGATCGGTGCGTCGACGCCGGAGGCGACGAACACCTCGGCGGCGGCGGCCAGCAGCGTCTGCCGGTTGCGCTGCGCGTCGGCCCGCCTTCCCCTGGCCGGCGACTCCCCGGACCGGGTCTCCCCGGACTGGCCCGCAGTGGACACCACGCTCTCCTCCCGATCGTCGTTGACGAAGCGGAACGCCGTTCCGTATAGTAAGTGGAACAAGGTTCCGGTTTCAGCATAGCCGAAACCGGACGCTCCCGACCGCCTCGCCCGCCGCCGGCCGCTCAGGCCCGGCCGGGAGAGGCCCCTGAAGGGACATGCGCACCATGAGCGAATCGACGCACCCGGCCGACACCTTCGGCCCGCCCGTTCCCGTCCTCTCCGTCAGCCCGGTCGTCCTGCCGGTGCCCGGCCGGGCCGTGGACCTGGAGGTGCGGGTCTCCGCGCCGCTGACCGGGAGCGACCTGCCGGTCGTCCTCCTCTCCCACGGCCAGGGCCACTCGAACAACCTCTCCTCGCTGAACGGCTACGCCCCCCTCGTCAACTTCTGGGCCGCGCACGGCTTCGCCGTGATCCAGCCCACCCATCTCAGCTCGACGACGCTGGACCTCGCCCCCGACACCCCCGGGGCACCCATGTACTGGCGGTCCCGGGCCGAGGACATGACGCACATCCTCGACCGGCTCGACGCGATCGAGGCCGCCGTCCCCCAACTCCTCGGACGCCTGGACCACGGCAGGGTCGCCGTCGCCGGGCACTCGATGGGCGGGCACTCCGCGAGCCTGCTGCTCGGCGCCCGGCTCACCGACCCCGACGACGGGACGACGGTGGACCTGGCCGAACCCCGGATCACGGCGGGCGTCCTCCTGGCCGCACCCGGCAGGGGAGGTGACGCCCTCACCCCGCTGGTGGCCGAGAACTACCCCTTCCTCTCGACCCCGGACTTCTCCCGGATGACGATGCCCGCGCTCGTGGTCGCCGGGGACAAGGACGCCTCCGCCCACCTGACGGTCCGGGGGCCGGAGTGGCACACCGATCCGTACACCCTCTCCCCCGGCCCCAAGTCGCTGCTCACCCTGTTCGACGCGGAGCACGGGCTCGGCGGCATCTCCGGATACGACGTCGCCGAGACCACGGACGAGAACCCCGCACGGGTCGCGCTGCTCCAACGGCTCACCTGGGCCTACCTGCGCACCGCGCTCCACCCCGGAGACCCCGCCTGGCAGACCGCATGCGACGCGCTGGCGGCCGAAGCCGACCCGCTCGGCCGCGTCGACTCCAGGTAGCAGCGGCCGAGGGCGTGCGTCATCCGGCGCCGTCCTCGACGACGTGGGGAATCCGGGTCGTGCTCAGCGGCGCCCGGATCCCCGCGAGTGATGGACACAGGCGTGCCGCCGAGAACCGCCGAACCGCCACAGGCACGTGCCGCTACTCGACGGCCGAGACATGGATCACTGGCCCTACACGCTTCTCCGGCTCCCACCCCGTCGCCTCCCGGTACAGCCGCACCCGGAACAAACCGAACAGACTTGCCGTCACCGCCACACCACCGCCCAGACACAGCGCCGCGCCGCTCATCAGCAGCACCCCGAGCCCCTGGTCGGCCGCTGTGAGCCCCAGGACGAACACCACCAGGGAGAGGGGGAACGACAGCAGAACGGGCATCGCCATCCAACTGGAACCCTGGAAGCTCGCCCAGCGGTCGCGTCGGTACACCTCGCGGGAACTCCGCAACGAGATGCGGATTCCAGCACCGTCGAGCACCATCGCTGGCAACACCAGATAACACGCCAGCGACCACGCCATGCCAACCATCAACAACGCCCCGACGACCATCACCGCGCCGATCGGCGCCCACACGGCGATCACCCGCAGCCGCCTGGCGGCCCGCGCGAGACTGGAGCTGATCCCCACCGGCCGCCCCCGCTGGGCATCGTCAGCCGCGACGAGCAACGCGGCGTTGAAGAACGTGGCGACGAACGACATCAGCCACCACGCGGCAACGCCCAACACGACGCTCCCGCCGAGCCGGACCTCTGCCCAGATCGCCAGCCCGGCCACCCCAATCGTCGCCACCGTTGCGCTCCCCGGCAGGAGCAGCAGCTTCTTCCGCCGCCACGCCAACCGCGCCAACGTCTTGACCGACCGAACTTTGCTCAACGCTCTACCTACTAACGTCGCGACCAAGACTCCACGTCAGATCACTGGCGAGTCATCGATTGACCGCCAAATTTGTTCTACAGTCGGCCACCCTCGCGGAACTCTCTCCTTGCTCAGCAAGCCGGTCATAAAAGCTGTGAACCCACCCTCTTCAATCAGCACCATTCGACGCTGCCGAAAAGCGATCATCACTGCCCAATGACCGCCATCTCGCGGCAGGAAGAAACAGCCATCTCCGTCATAATCGTGACTCGCCCAGCCGATGGCCTCGACCGGATCAAAGGGAACGATCCCAGATGCGTCCCGATACTGGTCCGCCATAACTTCAATGAATTCCCGATCACCCTTCATGGAATCGAGCAGGCGATCTCGGCCCTTGGGATGAGGGATCGCCAAGAACTCCATGATTCGGCAGTCACCGAATTCATCGACGAACTCCTTATAGTCCTCGGGAAGCGGGCGGCCAACCCAGTCCTCGATCTCCGACCACACCGCCACACCACTCGGGATCAGCCGCTGCGATGGACCCATGAGAGTCCGCAACGTGGCATCCATACAGTCACCTTCCGTACTTCTCGGAGGAGCAAATCCTCTGGTAGTCCTGGATGTTCACAATGTAGCAGTCAACGTCGAGGCCGCTGCTCCCTTGAGCCTGCAGGTGGACTGCGGCCGGGATCCCCGACGGGGTTACGCCATAGACGCTGGTCACTTCGTAGGTGACTCGCTGCCGTCCGGAACGGACCTCATCGGCGATCTTGTTTTCCACCTTACTCATTTCAAGATTCGCCTTTCCGAATAGCGGAACGAGGTTTCGCAGATCCGTACCAGACCCACCGAACTGGCGGCCCATCAAATGCCCGCGTGCTCGACAGCCCTTACAGTCCGGCAAACTCCAAAAGTCTGGCGGCGTGACTATCTCTTCAAAGTCTCGACCATTCCAGGCAGTCGGCGTTCCGTCATCCAGGTCCTGTGTCGAGTTGAAGAAACCATGGGCGCCCGTAGCACGGCACCCCTCCCGCCCCGGACGGAAGCGCTCCCTCGGCAGATAGGTGATGTTGCCGTGCACGTTGGTGCTGGAGCCTTCGCCACAGGATTCGTCGTCGTCACGAGTCCTGCCCCCGGTGCGGCCAATCGGAAGCGGAAATGGAATCGGCAGGGGGTCCGTGGCCGGGATTGGCGTAGGCCTCGGCTCGGTGAGCAGGTCACCGGCGAGATCGATCGCGGCGTCGGTGCCGGCGACGATGCCGGCGCCGACGGCGGTTGCGGTGCCGACGACGACCGGAGCGCCTTCGACGACCACGCTGGAGACGACCGCGGTACCGATGGTGACGATGGTGTCGGTGAAGAAGTCGATCGGGTCGGGGTTGGCGTGCGGGCGGTCGTTGTCGTTGATCGGGCGGGTGTCCGCTGGCGGCTTGGGCTTGGGCATCGTGGGACCGGGGGGCGTGCGCGGCATGGGGCGCTTGTGTGAGCCCGGGTTGCGGTGAGTACCGCCTCCACCCCTTCCGCCCCCTCCGCCATGCCCACCTCCGGAGCTGCCTCCACGGCCGGCAATCGGGCCGAGGAAATCGATTGGGGTTTCTGGTGGTGCAGAAGTCGGGCCCGGGCTACTGCGGAAGCCGCTACCGCCGCAGCCGCTGGTAAACCAGTGGGACTCGCAGTAAATGGCGCCCGGCGTCGGCCCTCCAGACGGCCTGCGCTCTGAGTCCCTCACCGGCGGGGCCGTAACTATGTCGACGGCCACATCGACGGCTACGTAGTCAACCGTCACCTCCGCAGCGCTGGCGATCACATCGATGAGGATGACGATGCAGAAGGGGCAATGCCCCGACGGATCCGTCGAATTGACCGGGTCGCCGTTGCCGTAGGTGAACCGGTTCCCCTGGGCGGACGGGTTGGTGCCCAGCTGCCAGGAGTCGCGGGAGGCGAAGGTGCCGCTGCCCGGGCGGTACCAGCGGGCGGCCATGTTGACGTCGCCGGAGACGGGGTCGGTCCAGCCGCTCTGGTAACCGAGCGAGTTGGTGGCCCCGGCGCTCGCCGTGGGCTTGCCGAAGGGGTCGTAGGCGGTGGAGCCGGTGACGCCCTTCGCGGCCGGGTCGATGGTGGCGACCACATCGGTGTGCTGGTCGCTGATCACCAGGCGTGGGTTGGGCGTTGCGGCTGCCGCCGTGCCGAGGAGCCTACCGGTGGGGGTTCGGGTGTAACTGGCGGTGCCGTCCGTGACCACGTTGTTGGAGCCGCCGTCGTAGGTGAAGGCGGTGTTCCCGCTCTGGGCGACGCGGTCGGTCGAGTCGTAGGTGTAGGTGGACGGCCCCTCCTTGGCCATCCGGTCGAAGCCGTCGAACTGGACATCCTTGGGCTGGGAGCCCTGGGCAGTGCTGCCGGTGAGGGTGCCGCGCGCCGAGTAGGTGTATGTGGTGGTGCCGTCGTTGAGCAGCTCGTTGCGTTCGTCGAACGTCGACGTGGCGCCGCCAGCCGATGTCCGGTTTCCGGCCGCGTCCCAGGTGTATGCAGCGGCGCTGGTACCGCTGTTCCAGGAGGTGAGCCGACCTGCCAGGTCGTAGCCGTACCGGTTGGTGGCGGCCCCGGCGGTGCCGGTGGTGGTCTTGCTGGTCATCCGGCTATTGAGGTCGTAGCCGTAGCCGATGGAGGCGACGGTGGCGCCGCTCGGGTCTTTCACGGTGTCGTCGCGCAGGCGGCCGAGGTTGTCGTAGCCGTAGCTGCGGCTACCGCCGCCGGTGCCGTAGCGCTCGGTGGCGAGGCGACCGGCCGCATCGTAGTCCTGGGTGAGACTTGACCATCCCCGCTGGGCGCCGTCGCACACCGCGGCCGAACGCCAGGAGTAGCCCGCCATAAAGTTCCCCGCCAGCCCTCACCTGCGCTGGCTGCTCGGACTCACCTCGGCAGCGGCCGTGGCCGCCATCACGGTCCTGCTCGCTCTCGGAACGGACGACGACGAGAACAGCCACCCGGCTCCGGTCATCCCTTCCAACATCGCCGGGCGCCGCACGGCCTGCCTCACCGGCGACGTCTCCGAGGCCGCTTCCCGAAGCGACACCAGCGCCATCTGGACCGCCCTCCAGGAGGCCGGCCAGCAGCATCAGTTGAACGTCCAGCAGTTGCTCGTCCCAGCCCCCACCGCCGACCAGGCGCTGCCCTACCTCGCCGGGCTCGCGGCCCAGCATTGCGACTTGGTCGTCGCCGTCGGCCCCGCCTTCGGACAGGCACTGAACGCCGCCGCCAAGGCCAACCCGCACGCTTCATTCGTCGCGGTGACCGCCGAGGGACTACCTGCACCCGACGGGGTCGATGCGGTCACGGGCAGCGATACCGACAAAGCCGCCGAAATCCGCCGCCGGGCGCTTGCCGTGCCCGCCCCTGGTCACTGATCCCGGGCAGCCGTCTGCGGGCCGGGGAGGGTTGCTGCGTTTCTGCGGCACGACCGGGCGGGGCAGCGGGGCGGGGCGGCGGTCAGTCGTGGGCCAGGGTTCGGGGGCGGATGTCGGGCCAGGTCTGCTCGATGTGGTCGAGGCAGGCCTGCCGACGCGCCGCGCCGAACACCGTCCTCCAGCCCTCGGGCACGGCGGCGAAGGCGGGCCAGAGTGAGTGCTGGCCCTCTCCGTTGACCAGGACCAGGTAGTCGGCGTCGGGGTCGTCGAAGGGATTCGTCACCACGTCGTCCTCTCGTGCTTGGTGAAAACCGGTGAGCTTGCCGGTGCGGTCAGCGGCCGCGCAGTTCCAGGGTGCAGCACTTGACGCTGCCGCCCGCCTTGAGGAGTTCGGTGAGGTCCACGCCGATCGGCTCGAAGCCGCGTCGGCGCAGTTCGCCGATCAGGTGGGTGGCCGACTCGGGGAGCAGGACGTGGCGGCCGTCGGAGAGCGCGTTGAGGCCGAAGACGGCGGCGTCCTCGGCGGTCGCCTGGATGGCGTCCGGGAACAGTTCGCGCAGTACCGCCCGGCTGCCGGGGGTGAAGGCCTTCGGGTAGTACATGATCTCGTCGTCGGAGAGGACGGCGAGCGCCGTGTCCAGGTGGTAGAACTCCGGGTCGACCAGGGTCAGGCTGGTCACCGGGACGCCGAAGAACTCCTGGGCCTCGGCGTGCGACCTCGGGTCGGTGCGGAAGCCCGTGCCGGCCAGCAGCCGACGGCCGGCCAGCAGGTAGTCGCCCTCGCCCTCGTTGATGTGCTCGGGCCACAGCAGTTCGGACCAGCCCTGCTCGCGGAACCAGGACAGGTAGGCCGGGCCCTCGGCCGTGCGCTCGGCGTGGCGAAAGCGCGCGCCCAGGACCTTCCCGTCGACCACGGTCGCGCCGTTGGCCGCGAAGACCATGTCGGGCAGTCCGGGCAGCGGGTCGATCTCCTCGACGGTGTGGCCGAGGTCGCGGTAGAGGTCGCGCAGCCTGGTCCACTGGGCGAGCGCGAGTGCGCCGTCGACCGGCTTCTCCGGGTGCATCCAGGGGTTGATGGAGTAGCTGACGCCGAAGTGGCTGGGCCGGCACATCAGGAAACGGCGCTGGCTTGCGACGCGGGCTGTCATCGGGGTGGTTCTCCTCGGTCTGCGTGCTGCGTGCTGTGTGCTGCGTGCTGCGTGGTGCGTGGTGCGTGGTGCGTGGTGTTCGTGTTGCTCCGGGGGTCCGGGAAAGTCCGGGAGCCGTTCAGTCGACGAGCCGGCGGCGCATCCCGCGGACGGCCAGGAACCAGGCGAGGACGGCGAATGCGGCCAGGACGGCCCCGTGCAGGGCGTCGCCAGCCCCGAGCGTCCCGAAGGCGGCGTGGCGCACCAGCTGCGTGCAGTGGTAGATCGGGTTGACGGCCGCCACCCCCTGGACCCAGTCGGGCAGCCCGTCCAGCGGGAAGAACACGCCCGCGGCCATCACCAGCGGTGTGAGCACGCCGGACACCACGAGCCGCAGCCAGTCGATCGCCGGCACCAGGCAGGACACCCACATGCCGAGCAGGGCGAAGGCGAAGCCGGAGACCAGCGCCACCAGCGGCACCAGCAGCAGCTCCGGCCCCGGCGGCAGGCCGATGGCGAGGCAGACCAGCAGCGGCGCGGTGCCGTAGACGGAGGACTTGACGGCGATCCAGGACGCCTCGGCCGTGACCAGTTCCCAGACGTCGACGGGCTGGCACAGGACGGCGTCGTAGATCTTCTGGTACTTGCGGCGGTTGAAGCTCTCGAACATCCCGGCGAAGGCCGAGGCGAAGAGCACCGAGGTGACCACCATGCCGACGCCGACGAACTGCGGGTACGGGTGCCCCTGGACCGAGTCGATCAGCCGGCTGAAACCGATGCCGAACCCGGTCATGTAGACCAGCGGCTCGATCAGCGAGCCGAAGGTGATGGCGGGCCAGTAGCGGCGGAAGAGCAGCAGTTCGCGCAGCCACACCGCCCGCATGGTCGGCCACAGGGCGGGCGGGAGGCCTGGGGCGGGACCGGTCTGGGCCTCGGTGCGGGGCATGGGCGTCGCCGTGGTCATCGGGTGTCCTCTCTGTGGGGGCGAGCAGGCGGGCGGGCAGGCGGGCGGTGGGCCAGGGGGGCGAGGGAGCGGCCGGCCCGGGCTCAGCCGAACAGCTCTCCGGTCAGCGCGACGAACACGTCCTCCAGGGAGGTCGGGCGCAGCACGTCCGGCGGTCCGAGACGCTCGCGCAGCTGCGCGGAGATCGTCTCGGCGCGCAGGACGGAGACCGCCGGCCCGGTCCGCCGGCTGGGCAGTCCGGCCCGGGCGGCCTCGGCCTCGACGAGTTCGCGCCGGGCCGCGTCGCCCCGGTACTCGGCGGCCTGCGCGCCCGCGTGCGCGCGCAGCAGTTCGGCGGGGGTGCCCCGGGCGATCACCCGGCCGCCGGTCACCACGGCCACCTCGTCGGCGAGCCGTTCCGCCTCTTCGATGTAGTGGGTCGACATGACCACCGTGGTGCCGCTCTCGCGCATCCCGTCGATGACGTCCCACAGGTCCTGCCGGATCTGCGGGTCCAGGCCCACGGTGGGCTCGTCCATGAGCAGCAGCCGCGGGTTGTTGACGATGCCCCGGGCCAGTAGGACCCGTCGGCGCATGCCGCCGGAGAGCGCGTCGGCGCGGGTGTTCGCGCGGTCGGTCAGCCGGACGGCGGCCAGCGCCTGGTCGACCGCCTCACGGTAGCGCTCGCGCGGCAGGGCCGTGAACCGGACGAAGACGTCGAGATTCTGGCGCACCGTCAGTTCGGGGTCGATGTTGTCGTGCTGCGGGACGACACCGACCAGGGAGCGGGCGCGGCGGGAGTCCTCCGGCATCCGGTGCCCGAACACCTCCACGGTGCCCGCGTCCGCGCGGGTCTGTCCGGTGAGCATCCGCATGGTGGTGGACTTGCCCGCGCCGTTGGGCCCGAGCAGGCCCAGGAACATGCCGGGCGGCACTTCCAGGTCCAGGCCGCCCACCGCGGTGGTGGCACCGAACGTCTTGACCGCGCCGCTGATTCGGACGGCAGGAGTGTCCACGCGGGCGCTCCTTTCGGGGAGTCGGGGAAGGCAGGAGAAGCGCAGGGGATGTGCAGGGGATGTGCAGGGGAAGACGAGGGGAAGACGGAGGAAGTCGGGCGAAGCCAGGGGAAGTTCGGCGTCGGGGAAGGTACAAGGGAAGTCGGGGAATGTCACCGCCCGGTGCGCCGAAATCCTCGCTCCCCGGGGGCCGGGCCCGCGCGATCATCTAACCGCAGAATCGACTTGTCAGGAACCTGCTTTCGGGGGTTCCCCTGTCCATGACCAGGTGTTAGGTTGCTCGAAGATCAATGCCGCCGGGACGCACTATGTCGGCCCATCCGGGGGGAAATTCGGCTCCATCGCCCGTAGTTCGCGACCGTAGCGTCGGTGTGCGACGGGTGCCGATCACGTATTCCTCCTTCGGTCGTCACCCGCGGCACCACCGCCCCTTCACACACCTGACCGAGGAGATGTGGATGCAGTCCGACGGACCGCTCACCGCGAACGTCCGCCTGCGGGCCGCGGTAGCCGAGGACGCCGGTGTCGTCACCGAGGTCTTCCTGGCCTCCCGCACCGCGACCATGCCGTACCTGCCCCGTCTGCACAGTGACGAGGCCACCCTGAGCTGGATCACCCACGTCGTGCTCCCGGACACCCGGGTGTGGCTGGCCGAGGACGCCGGGACCGGGGCCGTGCTGGGCTTCGCCTCGCTCGACGGCAACCTGCTCGACCACCTCTACCTGCGCCCCGAGGTGCGCCGCCGCGGCATCGGGACGGCGCTGCTGGAGGCCGTCAAGTCGGCCAGCCCGCAGGAGCTCTCGCTGCACGTCTTCCAGAAGAACACCGAGGCGCGCGCCTTCTACGAGCGGCACGGCTTCGTCGTGGTGGACACCAACGACGGCAGCCGCAACGAGGAGAACGAGCCGGACATGACCTACCGCTGGACCGCGTGACTCCCGCCCGCACAGCGCGGTAGCCGGTAGCCCCCCCCCCGCCGAGGGACGTCGGCGGGCCCCCGCGGTCCCGGAGCCCACAAGGACCCCCGGAGGCCACCACGGCCGGGGGCCCGCGACGGCCCCGGGACCCCCGGCCGCCCACACACCACCACGGCCCGCTCATCACAACGGCGGGGCTCGCCACGGCCTGAACTCACCACGGCCTCGGCCCCCGACGGCCCCGGGGCCCACGACGCCCCGCGACTCACCGTGGCCGCAACTCACCACGGCTCACCACGGCCGGGGCCCACAACGGCCAAGAGCCACCGGAAACCACCGTCCGGCCCGCCCGACCCACCCGGCCGGCGGGGCGGTTCCACCTGGAGGGATGCCCCGTGCTGGGCGAACACAGCCTGCCCGCGGAGACACCGCTGTCGTACGCACAGTTGGCGCTCTGGTTCAACGACCGCCTCCAAGGCGGCGACGCCTCGTACAACGTCCCGGTGGCGCTGCGGCTGACCGGGCCGGTCGACCACGAGGCGCTGCGGTGCGCCCTCGCCGACGTGGTGGAGCGGCACGCGGCCCTGCGTACCGTCTTCCCCGAGCGCGACGGCGTGCCGCGCCAGCACGTGCTGGCGATGGCCGAGCTGCCGCCGGTCCTCACCGTGGCGCCCGTCACCGAGGAGGAACTGCCCGCCCTGATCGAGGCCGGGGCCGGGCACGTCTTCGACCTGGAGGCCGAGGCCCCGCTGCGGGTGCACCTGTTCGTGCTCGGCCCGCAGCAGCACGTGGTGCTCATGGTGCTGCACCACATCGCCGGCGACGGCTGGTCGCTGGCCCCGCTGGCCCGCGACCTGAGCACCGCCTACCTGGCCCGCAGCCAGGGCCGGGCGCCCGTCTGGTCCCCGCTGCCCGGCACGTACGCCGAGTACGCCGTGCGCCAGCACGCGAACCTCGGTGACCTGGACGACCCGCAGGGCCAGGGCGGGCGGCAACTCGCCTACTGGCGACAGGCGTTGGCGGGCCTGCCGGACTTCCTGGAGCTGCCCACCGACCACCCCCGCCCCGCCGCGATGTCGCACCGGGGCGAGTACTTCCCGTGGGACCTCCCGGCCGAGCTGCACCGCGAGCTGCTGGCGCTGTCCCGCTCCTGCCGGGTCAGCATGTTCATGGTGCTCCAGGCGGCGCTGGCGACGGTGCTGACCCGGTCGGGGGCCGGTACGGACATCCCGATCGCCAGCCCGATCGCGGGCCGCACCGACGAGCGCTACGACGACGTGGTCGGCTACTTCGTCAACCCGCTGGTCCTGCGCCTGGACACCTCCGGTGACCCGACCTTCCGCGAGCTGCTCAAGCGGGTGCGCCGCACCGACCTCCAGGGCTTCGCCCACCAGGAGTTCCCGTTCGAGCGGCTGATCACCGCGCTCAACCCGCACCGCTCGCTGGGCTGGCACCCGCTGTTCCAGGTGATGCTGGCCTTCCAGAACACCCCCGAGGCCTCCCTCGCGCTGCCCGGCATCGAGACCGAGATCGCCGAGGCGGGCCCGGGCGGAGCGAAGTTCGACCTGTCCTTCAACATGCGCGAGGTGCACGACGCCGACGGCGCCCCGGCCGGGCTCGGCTGCTTCGTCGAGTACAGCACCGACCTGTTCACCCGCGCGGGCGCCGAGGCCCTGACCGCCCGGCTCGGCCGGCTGCTCGCCGCGGCCGCCGCCGACCCGGACCAGCGGATCGGCGAGTACGACCTGCTCGGCGCCGAGGAGCGGCTCGACCTGTTCGAGCGCGCCCACGGGCCCGCCCTGCCCGCCCTCGCGGTGCCGCACGACGACGCCTTCGCGGTGCCGCACGACGGTGCCGCCACGATGACGCACGACGGCGCCCTCACCGCGACCCAGCACGGCGCCCCCGCGGTGACGTACCACGGCGCCTTCGAGGAGCGCGCCGCCCTGGAGGGCGAGGTCACGGCTCTCGTCGCCGAGGACGGCCGGTTCACCTTCGCCGAGGTCAACGAGCGCGCCAACCGGCTCGCCCGGGAGCTCGTGCGGCGCGGGGCCGGCCCCGAGCGCTACGTCGTCCTGGCGCTGCCGCGCACCACCGACCTGCTGGTCGCGCTGCTCGCCGTCCTCAAGTCGGGCGCCGCCTACATACCGGTCAGCCCCGCCATGCCGCGCGAGCGGCTGGCCGGCATCCTCGCCGACGCCGCCCCGGTCTGCGTGCTCGCCACGGCCGCCGACGCCGGCCGGCTGCCGGACGGCGCGCCCGTCCTGGTGCTGGACGAGCCCGGGGCGCGGGCCGCCGTCGCCGCCCACCCCGGCGGGAACCTGACGGACGCCGACCGCACCGGCCCCACCGGCCCGGACGACCCGGCCTACGTCATCCACACCTCCGGCTCGACCGGCGTGCCCAAGGGCGTGGTGATCCCGCACGGCGGCCTCAGCAGCCTGATGCACCACCACCGCACCCGCATGGTCCGCCCGTCCGGCGGCCCGCAGGGCCGGCGGCTCCAGCTCGGCCTGGTCGCCTCGATCACCTTCGACACCGCCTGGGAGCCGCTGTTCTGGCTGCTGGAGGGCCACCCGCTGCACCTGCTGAGCGACGAGGTCCGGCTCGACCCGCAGGCCCTGGTCGGCTACGTCCGCCGGGAGCGCCTCGACTTCCTGGACCTCACCCCGACGTACGTCCCGGCGCTCACCGCCGCCGGCCTCTTCGCCGAGGGCCACCACCGCCCGGCCGTGCTGATGCTGGGCGGCGAGGCCGTCGGGCCGGCGCTGTGGACCGAACTCTCCGCCCTGCCGGACGTCGCGGTGTTCAACTACTACGGCCCGACCGAGTGCACCGTCGACGCGCTCGCCTGCTCCCTGGCGGACAGCCGCACCCCCGTCATCGGCCGCCCGCTCGACAACACCCGGGCGTACCTGCTGGACGACCTGCTGCGCCCCGTCCCGCTCGGCGTGCCCGGCGAGCTCTACCTGTCCGGGCCGCACCTGGCCCGCGGCTACCTGCGCCGCCCCGCCCTGACCGCCGAGCGCTTCGTCGCCGACCCGTACGGCCCGCCCGGCGCCCGGATGTACCGCACCGGCGACCTCGCCCGGATGCGCCGCGACGGCCAGGTGGAGTACCTCGGCCGGGCCGACGGGCAGATCAAGATCCGCGGCTTCCGGATCGAGCCCGGCGAGATCGAGGCGGTGCTGCTGCGCCACCCCGCGATCGTGCAGGCCGCCGTCCTGGCCCGGGGCGCCGGCGCCGAGGAGCGCCACCTCGCCGCCTACCTGGTGACCGAGGACGGGAACGCCCCCGACCTCGCCGAGGTGCGCGAGCTGCTGGCCGGGCAGCTGCCCGACTACATGATCCCGGCGGCCTACGCCGTCCTGGCCCGGCTCCCGCTCAACTCCAGCGGGAAGCTGGACGGTTCCGCTCTTCCCGAGCCCGGGCTGCGGGCCGCCACCGGCCGCTCCCGGGCCCCCCGGGACGCCCGCGAGGCCGCGCTGTGCGCGCTGCTCGCCGAGGTCCTCGGCGTGGCCGAGGTCGGCCCCGACGACGACTTCTTCGCGCTCGGCGGCCACTCCCTGCTCGCCACCCGGCTGGTCAGCCGGGTGCGCACCGCCCTGGGGGCCGAACTGCCCATCCGGGCGGTCTTCGAGAGCCCGACGGCCGCCGGGCTCGCCCGCGCGGTGGACGCCGGGCGATGTCGCCCGGCGCTGACCGCCGCCGCCCGCCCCGAGCGGATCCCGCTCTCGCACGCCCAGCGCCGGCTCTGGTTCCTCCAGCAGCTGGACCCGCACAGCGACGCGTACCACATCCCGCTGGCCCTGCGCCTGACCGGCGCCCTGGACCGGGACGCCCTCGCCGCCGCGCTGCACGACTGCGCCGCGCGCCACGAGGCCCTGCGCACCGTCTTCCCGCTCCCCCGCGGCGAGGACGCGGCTCCCCACCAGCGGATCCTCGCCCCGGAGCAACTCCCGCCGCTGCTACGGCACTCCGGCACCGCCACGGTGACCGAGGAGGGCCTGGCCGAGGCCCTGCGCACCGCCGCCGCCCAGCCCTTCGACCTCGCGTCGGAGCCGCCGCTGCGCGCCCACCTCTTCGCCCTCGCCCCCGAGCGGCACGTCCTGCTGCTGACGGTCCACCACATCGCCTGCGACGGCTGGTCGATGGGCCCGCTCGCCCGCGACCTGGGCGCCGCCTACCAGGCCCGGACGTCCGGCCGGGCCCCCGAGTGGACCGCCCTGCCCGTCCAGTACGCCGACTACACCCAGTGGCAGCTCACCCTGCTCGGGGACGACGAGGACCCGGGCAGCACCGCCGCCCGGCAGTGGCAGTACTGGAGCGGGGCGCTGGCCGGCCTGCCCGAGGAGATCGCGCTGCCGGTGGACCGGCGGCGCACCGCCGAGACCGGCCAGGAGGCCGGCCGGGTGCCGCTGCGGCTGAGCGGCGCGGACCACCGCGCCCTGGCGGAGCTCGCCCGGGCCGACGGCGCCAGCCTCTTCATGGCCGTCCAGGCCGGTCTGGCGGCGCTGCTCACCCGCCTCGGCGCGGGCACCGACCTGCCGATCGGCACCCCGATCGCCGGGCGCACCGACGAGGCCCTGGACGACCTGGTCGGCTTCTTCGTCAACACGCTGGTGCTGCGCACCGACACCGGCGGGGACCCGGGCTTCCGGGAGCTGCTGCGCCGCGTCAAGGACGCCGACCTCGCCGCCTACGCCCACCAGGACCTGCCGTTCGAGCGGATCGTCGAGCTGGTCAACCCGGAGCGTTCCCCCGGCCGCCACCCGCTCTTCCAGGTCGCCCTGGTGATGGAGCAGGCGGGCGCCGCCGTGGAGATCCCCGGCCTCGACAGCGAGTTGCTCACCGCCGGCCCGGCGCCGGCCAAGTTCGACCTCACCGTCACCCTGGGCACGCCCGCCGGCCCGGACGACGAGCTGACCGGCGCCGTCGAGTACCGCGCCGACCTGTTCGACCGGGCCACGGTCGAGGCGATCGCCGGCTACCTGACGCGGCTGCTCGGCGCGGCCGCGGCCGACCCCGAGCGGCCGATCTCCCGGCTCGAACTGTCCGCCGAGGGCGAGCGGCCGCGGCTGCTGGAGCGCTCCGCCGGCGAGCGGCGGGAGCTGGCGCCGACCACGCTGGCCGCCCTGGTGTCGGCAGGGCTCGCCGCGCCGTCCGACACCCCCGCCCTGGTGTTCGAGGGCCGGGAACTCGGCCCGGCCGAGCTGGACCGCCGGATCGACGCGCTGGCCCGCCGGCTCGCCGCGGTCGGCGTCCGCCCGGGCAGCCGGGTCGCGGTGGCCGTGCCCCGCTCGGTGGAGCTCGTGGTGGCGCTGTGCGCCGTCCACCGCGCCGGCGGCGCCTACCTGCCGCTGGACCCGGACTACCCGGCCGACCGGCTCGCGTACATGCTGGCGGACGCCCGCCCGGCCGCGGTGATCGCCGCCCCGGAGCAGGCCGCCGCGCTGCGCCCCGCCGAGGGCGTGCCGTGCCTGTCGCCGGAGGACCTGCCGGCGCCCGAGGGCGTCACGCCGACCGCCCCCGGCCCCCGGGACCCGGCCTACGTGATCTACACCTCGGGCTCGACCGGGCGGCCGAAGGGCGTGCTCGTCCCGCACCACGCCATCGCCAACCGGCTGCGCTGGGGCCAGGAGGAGTACCGGCTCGGCGCCCGGGACGGCGTCCTGCAGAAGACCTCGGCCAGCTTCGACATCTCGCTGTGGGAGTTCTTCTGGCCGCTGATCACCGGCGCCACCCTGGTGCTGGCGAAGCCCGACGGGCACCGCGACCCGGCCTACCTGGCGGAGCTGATCCAGCGCGAGGGCGTGAGCGTCGCCCAGTTCGTGCCGTCCATGCTGGACGTCTTCCTCCAGCACCCGCGGGCCGCCGAGTGCACCGGGCTGCGCCTGGTCGTGGCCAGCGGCGAGGCGCTGCCCGCGGCCACCGTGCGCCGGTTCCGGCAGGTGCTCCCGGGCGTCCGGCTGGACAACCTCTACGGGCCCACCGAGGCCGCCGTGGAGGTGACGGCCTGGGAGTGCGGCCCGGCGGACGAGCAGGCGCACCCGGTGCCGATCGGGCGGCCGGTCTGGAACTCCGGCGGCTACGTGCTGGACACCGCCCTCAACCCCGTCCCGCCGGGCGTGCCGGGCGAGCTCTACCTGACCGGCGAGCAGCTCGCGTACGGCTACCTCGGCCGCTCGGCGCTCACCGCCGAACGCTTCGTCGCGGACCCGCACGGCGCTCCGGGCACCCGGATGTACCGCACGGGCGACCTGGCCCGCCACCGCCCCGACGGCGTGGTGGAGTACCTGGGCCGGGTGGACAGCCAGGTGAAGCTGCGCGGCCACCGGATCGAGCTCGGCGAGATCGAGACCCGGCTCGGCGAGCACCCGGCGGTCACGGCCTGCGCCGTCGCCGTGCGCGAGGACCGGGCCGGCGCCGTACGGCTGGTCGCCTACGTGGTGCCGGACGGCGCCGCGCAGCCGCCCACGGCCGCCGCGCTGCGCGCCCACCTGCGCGGCCACCTGCCCGAGTTCATGGTGCCCACCGCCTACGTGCTGCTCGGCGCGCTCCCGGTGACGGCCAACGGCAAGCTGGACCGCCGGGCGCTGCCCGAGCCGCAGACCCACGTCGAGAGCCGGGCCCGGGAGCCGCGCACGCCGGCCGAACGCACGCTGGTCGCGGTCTTCGCCGAGCTGCTGGGCGTGCCCGCGGTCGGCCCGGAGGACGACTTCTTCCTGCTCGGCGGCCACTCGCTGCTGCTGATCCGGCTGGTCGAGCGCATCCACGCGGAGTTCGGCGTCGACCTGCCCGTGAAGGCGCTGTTCGAGGCGCCGACCCCGGCCGCGCTGGCGCAGCGGCTGACCGGGCAGCGGCCCGGGCGCGCCGACGCCCCCTTCGAACCGCTGCTGGCGCTGCGGGCCGCGGGCGGCCGGGCACCGCTGTTCTGCGTCCACCCGGTGACGGGCGACGGCCTCGGCTTCATCGGCCTGCTGCGCGGGCTCGACCCGGACCAGCCGGTGTACGCCTTCCAGGGCATCGGCCCGGTCGGCGGCGGGGAGCGGCCGGCCGACGTGGACGGCCTGGCGCGGGAGTACCTGGCGCGGATGCGCGCCGTCCAGCCGCACGGCCCCTACCGGGTGCTCGGCTGGTCCTTCGGCGGGCTGGTCGCGCACCAGATCGGCGTGCTGCTGCGCGAGCAGGGCGAGCAGGTGGACCTGGTCGCGCTGCTGGACAGCCATCCGGCGCCGCCGGACGCCGGGGAGGTCACCGACACCGCCGTGCTGGCCGAGCTGCTGACGGCGACGGGCGCGCCCGCCGCCGAGGTGGCGGCCGTCCTGGCGCAGCAGTGGCGGCCCAAGCCCTCGGAACTCCTCGACCGGCTGGCCGTGGCGCTGCGCGAGGCCGCGCCGCGCGACGAGGACGAGCTGGCGGTGTTCCTCGACTCCTGCCGCTACCACGCCGGGCTGATGGCGGCGTGGACCCCGGGGGTGCTCGACGCGCCACTGACCACCTTCACCGCGACCGGCGACCACCGGCCGCAGCAGACGGTGGCCGTCTGGTCGGCCCACGCCACCGGGCCGGTGGCCGACCACCCGCTCGCCGCCCGGCACCTGGACCTCGCCGACGCCGGGCCGATCGACGAGATCGCCCGGGTCGTCGCCGCCGTCCTGCGACGGGCCGACGAGGGCCGGCGATGACGGTCCGTCCGGAGCGTTCCGGACGGACCGCCACCCGCCGCCCGGCCCCGTCGTACGGAACCGGGCGGCCGGGGTCAGGCGCCCGGCGCCCGGCCCTCCTGGGGGCCGTCCGCGGTGTCCAGGCACGCCCGGGCCTGCGCCGCGAGCTCCGCGAGCACCTCGGCCCGCTGCTGGTGCAGGAAGAAGTGGTCGCCCGGCAGGATGCGGTGGCGGAAGCCGGCCGCCGTGGTGGCCCGCCAGCCGGTGATCCACTCCGGTCCGGCCATCAGGTCGTCGGCGCCGCCGAGCGCCAGCACCGGGCAGGGCAGCACGGTCGGCCGGATCCGGTCGTTGTACTCGCCCAGCAGGGTGACGTCGGCCCGGAGCACCGGCAGGATCATCTGCATCAGGTCGGCGAACTCCAGCACCTCGGCCGGGGTCCCGCCGAGGCCGACGATGCGCTCCAGGAGTTCGTCGTCGGTGAGTCCGTGCAGCCGGGTGACGTCCGGCGTGCCGGGGGCCCGGCCGCCGGAGACCACGAGGGACAGCGGCAGCGGCCGCGCCTCGGCGGCGAGCCGGCGGGTCGTCTCGTAGGCGATCCGGGCGCCCATGCTGTGGCCGAAGAGGATAAACGGTTCGTCCGCCGGGCGGCTCGCCAGCAGGGCGAGCAGGCCGTCGACGACCTCGTCCATGACGGCCGACGGCTGCTCGGCGAGGCGGGTGCCCCGGCCCGCCAGTTCCACCGGAACGATCGTCAGGCCCGGCTGCTCGCCGGACCGGGCCCACGGCAGGTAGGCGCTCGCGGAGCCGCCGGCGTGCGGCAGGCAGTAGACGCGTACGGGCCCGGACCGCCCGTTCGGCGCGGCGTCCCGGTGCCACGGCGTCCATCGGGCCACCTCGTCGTGCTGTACGGCGGACGAACCGGTCATCGCTGCTCCTTTTTCTTCCCCAGTCAATTACGCGAAGCCTGAACAGGCCTCCCGCACGACTTTATGCGGTAATTCACGGGTTGGTCCAGCCCGTATTCCGGCATGCCCCGAGAAGATCCAACCGGGCGATGCCGCAGCTCAGTTGTGCCCTGAAATAGTCGGTTGGCGCATAAGGATCTTGAGTCTTTCCCGGAACACCGAGCTCTGTTACGGTGCTCCTCGTCCGGGTTTCTTTCGGATATTTCCAGAGTATTTCGATCGGCGAGTTCCGACGACGAGTTCCGAACGCACGACGGGAGAGGGCGGACAGAATGTGCGGAATAACCGGCGTATTCGTCCTGGGCGGCGGTCGCCCGGCCGATGCCGCCGTGGTCCGGGAGATGACGGCGTGCCTGGTGCACCGCGGCCCCGACGACGACGGCCACTACGCCACGGACGGCCTGTGCCTGGGCTTTCGCCGGCTGGCCCTGAACGACCTCGCCGGCGGCAACCAGCCGCACCGCACCGAGGACGGCACCCTGGTGTCGGTCTGCAACGGCGAGATCTACAACCACCGCGAGCTGCGCACCGCGCTGAGCCGCCGCGGCCACCGGTTCCGCACCGAGAGCGACACCGAGGTGCTGCTCCACCTGTACCGCGAGTACGGCGAGGACCTGACGGCCCACCTGGACGGCCAGTTCGGCTTCGCGCTGCACGACGCCGCCGCGCAGCGGCTGCTGCTCGCCCGCGACCGGGCCGGCATCGTCCCGCTCTTCTACACCGTCGCCGACGGCCAGCTGATCTTCGCCTCCGAGATCAAGGCGATCCTGCGCCACCCGGCCGTCAGCGCCCGGGTGGACCTGCGCGGCCTCGACCAGGTGCTGACGCTGCCCGGGCTGGTCAGCCCGCGCACCATGTTCGAGGGCATCAGCGCCCTGCGCCCCGGCGAGCGGCTGATCGCCGACCGCTCCGGCGTGCGCACCGAACGGTACTGGGACCTCGACTTCCCGCTCGCCGCCGACCTCGACCCGGTGGCCCCCGAGGCCCTGGACCGGGAGCTGGACCGGTACGCCCACCGCACCGCCGAACTGCTCGACGGGGCCGTGCGCAGCCGGCTGCTCGCGGACGTGCCGATCGGCATGTACCTCAGCGGCGGCCTGGACTCCAGCCTGATCGGCGCCCTGATGGCCCGGGCCCGGCCCGGCCACGCCTGGCCCAGCTTCTCCGTCACCTTCCCCGGCCGCGACTTCGACGAGGGCCCGCACCAGCGGCTGGTCGCCGCCAAGCTGGGCACCGAGCACCACGAAGTCCCGGTCGGCGAGCACGAGGTGGCCGAGCGGATCACCGCGATGGTGCGCCACGCCGAGGCACCCGTGCGCGAGTCGTACAACGTCTGCTCGCTGGCGCTGTCCGAGGCCGTCCGCGCCGCCGGGACGGTCGGCGCGCTCAGCGGCGAGGGCGCCGACGAGCTGTTCGGCGGCTACCCCGGCTACCGCTTCGACGCCACCGGGCTCGGCGGCAGCCGGCTCACCGGCCTGGACGCCCGGCTGGAGCGCGAGATCCGCGAACGGATGTGGGGCGTCGACCTCGGCTACGAGCAGGACCAGCTGCCCGCCCAGGAGTTCCGCCGCGAGCTGTACGCCGAGGACCTGGCTTACGGGCTGGACGAGTTCTCCGTCACCAACCAGCGCCTGGTCGACCCCGAGCGGCTGGCCGGGCGCCACCCGCTGCACCAGCGCTCCTACCTCGACTACCACCTGCGGCTCGCCGACCACCTGCTCGGCGACCACGGCGACCGGATGGCCCTGGCCAACGGCGTCGAGCTGCGCTTCCCCTTCCTGGCGAACGCGGTGGTCGACCACGCCACCACGCTGCCACCGGAGTTGATGCTCGCCCACGGCCGGGAGAAGGCCGTGCTGCGCCGGGCGGCCGAGGGGCTGGTGCCCGGCGAGGTGCTCAGCCGGCAGAAGTACGGATTCCGCGGCCAGACCAGCAGCCACCTGCTGAGCACCGGCGCCGACTGGTTCGAGGAGCTGGTCTCCCCCGCGACCGTCCGCCGCCAGGGCTACTTCGACCCGGACACCGTCGCCGCCCTGACGCGGCGTCAGCGCGGCGACGGCCAGCAGGTGCACGCCCACCTGGACACCGACTACCTGATGCTCGTCGCGACCTTCGCCCTCTTCGTCGAGGAGTTCGATCTGCCGTGCCTGGGATGACCGCCACAGCCGCCGGGCCGATCGCCGGCCCCGGCACCCGCCCGCGCCACCCGCTGGTCGGGGTGGTCGGCGGCATGGGCCCGCTGGCCTCCGTCGAACTGCTGCGCACCGTCTACCGGGCCTGCCGGCTCCACCCCGAGCAGGACACCCCGCGGGTGCTGCTCTGGTCCGACCCGGCCGTGGTGGACCGCACCGAGGCCATCGGCAGCGGCGAACTCGACGAGCTGCGCCGCGCCGTGGAGTCCTCGCTGCGCGGCCTGCTGGCCGCCGGCGCGGAACGCGTGGTGATCGCCTGCATCACCGCCCACCACGTGCTCGGCGACCTGCCGGCCGACCTCGCGGCGCGCTGCGTCTCGCTGGTCGACGTGGTGCACGGGGAACTGGCCGCGGCCGGCGAACCGCACCTGCTGCTCTGCTCCTCCGGCACCGCCCGGGCCGGCATCCTCACCTCGGGCGCCGCCGGGGCCCGGGCCGCCCGGCAGCTGGTGGCGCTGCGCCCGCCGGACCAGGAGGCGCTGCACCGGGAGATCCACCGCCTCAAGCGCGGCGAGGACCCGGCCCGCACCATCGACTTCCTGCGCGAGACCCTGCCCCGCTACGGCGTGCGGGCCTTCGTCGCCGCCTGCACCGAGCTGCACCTGGTCACCAGGGCGATCGAGGACGCCGGTCTGAGCGAGGCCCTGCCCTCCCTCGACCCGCTGACGGTCGTGGCCCACCGGATCATGAACGGAGAGTTGTGAGCCACACGAGCATCCTCGACCGCTGGGCCGACCAGGTCGAGCGCCGAGCCACCGCCCCCGCCCTCGCCACCGCCGAGCGGGTCTGGAGCCACCAGGAGCTGGCCGGGCTGGCCGCCGGCCTGCGCGACCGCCTCGCCACCGGCACCGGCCCGGTCCTGGTCGCCTGCGCGGACCCCGTCCCGGTGGTCGCGGCGATCCTCGCCTGCGCCGCCACCGGCCGCCCGTTCGCCCCGGTGGACACCCGCCAGCCCGCCGCCCGCTGGACGGCCCTGCTGGAGGACCTCCGGCCGGGCACCGTGCTCGCCGACGCCGCCGGCCGCTCCGCGCTGGCCGCCGCCGGGCCGGGCCCGACCGTCGCCGGGCAGCACCTGACCGTCGCCGGACAGGGCGAACTGCCGCTGCTCGCCGCGGAGTCGATCACCCCGCTGCCCTGGGCGGCCGACGACTGGATCGGCATCAGCGGCCCCGACGCCGGCTACGTCTACTTCACCTCGGGCACCACCGGCCGCCCCAAGGGCATCCGGGGCAGCTTCGAGGCGGTCGCGCACTTCCTGGACTGGGAGATCGCCGAGTTCGGCATCGCCCCGGGCACCCGGATCTCCATGCTCACCTCCCCCGGCTTCGACGCCTTCCTGCGCGACGCCCTCGTCCCGCTGTGCGCCGGCGGCACCGCCGTGCTCCCGGCGCCCGGCGCCATCCCCGTCGGCGCGGCCCTGGCCCGCTGGCTGACCGAGCAGCAGGTCGACCTGCTGCACTGCGTGCCCACCGTGTTCCGCACCCTGCGCGCCGCCGGGCTGGCCGCCGACTCCCTGCCGCGACTGCGCAGCGTGCTGATGGCCGGGGAGCCGGTCCGCCCCGCCGACATCGCCTGGTGGCGGGGCCTGTTCGGAGACGGCAAGGAGCTGGTCAACCTCTACGGGCCGTCCGAGACCACCATGACCAAGGTCTTCCGCCGGCTCACCGCCGAGGACGCCGAGGCCGAGACCGTCCCGGCCGGCCGCCCGATGCCCGGGGTCGAGATCGGGGTGCTGTTCGGCGGACGCCCGGTGGTGGACGCGATCGGCGAGATCGAGATCCGCACCCCGTTCCCGCTGCGCGGCTACCTGGGCGACGCGGCCGGCGGCTTCGTCGCGCCGGACCGGTACCGCACCGGCGACCTCGGCCGCCTCGGCGCCGACGGCACCCTGGAGGTCCTGGGCCGCCGCGACCAGCAGGTCAAGGTGAACGGCGCCCGGGTCGAGCTCGGCGAGATCGAGGACCTGCTGCGCCGCCACCCCGCGGTGGCGGACGTCTGCGCCGCCCTGGTCGAGGAGGCCGACGGCGAACCGGTGCTCTGCGCCTACCTGGTCGCCGACGGCGCCACCGACGAGGAGCTGCGCGCGCACGCCGCCGAGGGCCTGCCCGCCGCCGCCCGCCCCGCCCTGTACCTGCGGCTCGCCGCGATCCCGCGCACCCTCAGCGGAAAGGCCGACCGGCGGGCACTGCCCAGCCCGGCCGCCGCCCTGGCCGGGCGCACCGGCGAACAGCCGCTGGACGGCCTGGAGGCCGGCATCGCCGAACTGTGGCGCGAGCTGCTGCACGTGCCCGCCGTCGGCCGGCACGACGACTTCGCCCTGCTCGGCGGGGACTCGCTGGGCATCGCCCGCCTGCTGGACGGGCTGCGCACCCGCTTCGGCGTCGAGGTGCCGCTGCGGGTGTACGTCGGCGACCCGACCGTCGCCGGGCTGGCCGCGGCCGTCGCCGCCGGCCGCGCGGACGCCTCGCCGGAGGGCGGCCGCCGATGAGCCGCGACACCTCCCTGCCGCTGCGCGGCGACCGCGCCCGCGCACCGCTGTCCTACGCCCAGCGCTCCATCTGGCGGGCCGAGCAGGTGCTGCCCGGCACCGCCCTGCACAACGAGAGCGCCGCCTTCCACGTCAGCGGCCCGCTGGACGTGGCCGCCCTGGAACGGGCGCTGGCCGCCGTCGCCCGGCGGCACGAGGTGATGCGCTGCGCCGTCACCGCCGACGGGGCGGGCGAGCCGTGGCAGCTGTTCGCCGACCTGGTCCGGCCCGCCGTCGAGACCGTCGACCTGACCGGCGTCCCCGAGGGCGAGCGCGCGGACCGGCTCGCCGAGCTCACCGCCCGCGCCGTGGCCGTACCCTTCGACCTGGGCCGGTCCCCGCTGATGCGCACCCAGCTGTTCCTGCTGGGCGGCGGCCGCTCGCTGCTGCTGTTCACCGCCCACCACATCGTGGTCGACGCCTGGGGCTTCGGCGTCTTCCTGGAGTCGCTGGCCGCCTGCTACGCCGCCGAACTCGGCGGCGAGGCCCCGGACCCGGACCCGGCCCAGGAACCGGCCGCCGGACCCGACTTCGGCGACTTCGCCGCCTGGCAGCGCGGCGACGACAGCGACACCAGCCACGCCGGCGGAATCGACCACTGGCAGACCCGGCTGGGCGGCGAACTGCCCACCGCCGACCTGCCGTCCGACGTCGGCCCCGGCGGCGACCCGGCGGCCGGCGCGCTGCACCACTTCACCGTCCCCGCCGACCTGGCCGCCCGGCTCAGCGCCTTCGGCCGGGGCGAACTGGCCAGCCTGTCCACCGTGCTACTCACCGCCTTCTGCGCCACCGCCGCCCGCTGGACGGGCCAGGACGACCTGGTGGTCGGCATGCCGGTGGCGACCCGCGGCCGCACCGCGCTGGCCGGCGTCGTCGGACCGCTGCTCAACCTCGTCGCCCACCGCAGCGACCTCGGCGGCGAGCCGAGCTTCCGGCAGGCCCTGGCCCGCACCCGCCGGCACCTGAAGGCCGACCTGCGCCACCGCGACACCCCCTTCGACCTGGTCCTGGAGCGGCTCGGCCGGGCCGCGGGCGGGCGCACGCCGCTGTTCCAGCTGATGTACTCCTTCCACAGCGGCCCCACCACCACCCTGGAGCTGCCCGGCGTCACCACCGCCCCGGCGCCCTCGCACAGCGGCACGGCCAAGTACGACCTGACCTTCTTCCTGCGCCCGCGCCCCTCGGGCGCGCTGGACGCGACGCTGGAGTACCGCACGGCGCTGCTCGCCCCCGAGACGGCGGCCGACTTCGCGGACTCGCTGCTGTGCCTGCTGGAGGCCGCCGCGGCCGACCCGGACCGGCCGCTGGCCGAGCTTCCGGTGCTCTCCGAAGGCCGGCGCCGGCGCGTCCTGGTGGACTTCAACCGGGCACCCGACGCCGAGCGCGCCTGGGCTACCGTGCCCGAGGCGCTGCGCGAACTCGCCCGGCAGGACGGCGCCGCACCGGCCGTCGAGTCACCCGGCCGCGCGTTCAACCGGGCCGCGGCCGACGCGGCCGCCGACCTGGTCGCCCGCCGGCTGGTGGCCCGGCACGGCGTGGCGCCCGGCGACCGGGTGGCCCTGCGCGTCGAGCGCGGCGCGCAGCTGGTGCCGCTGATCGTCGGCATCTGGCG
This sequence comes from Kitasatospora sp. NPDC087271, assembly GCF_044744605.1. Taxonomy (NCBI): domain Bacteria; kingdom Bacillati; phylum Actinomycetota; class Actinomycetes; order Kitasatosporales; family Streptomycetaceae; genus Kitasatospora; species Kitasatospora sp. NPDC087271. Next base: position 177,357 of record NZ_JBIUYQ010000012.1, on the reverse strand, counting down.
GGCCGGAGCCGTCCTGGTCCCGCTGGACGAGGCCATGCCCGCCGCGCGGGCCGAGCACGTGCTCGCCGACAGCGGCGCCCGCCTGCTGATCGGCGACCCCGCCGAGGGGCTGCCCGCCGCCGACCCGGCCGCGCTGCTCGACGAGGGCCCGGACGCCGGGACCGGGCAGCCGCTGCCCGGCGCCGGCCCCGAGGACCTCGCGTACCTGATGTACACCTCGGGCTCCACCGGGCTGCCCAAGGGCGTGGCGGTGCCGCACGGCTGCGTCGCCAACCTGCTGCACAGCGTGGTCCGCGCCGAGCCGGGACTGCGGGCCGACGACACCCTGCTCGCCGTCACCTCGATCACCTTCGACATCTCCGTCCTGGAGCTGTTCGCCCCGCTGCTGGCCGGCGGCCGGGTCGTGGTCGCCCCGCGCGAGAGCGTCCGCGACGCCGAGGCGCTGGGCGCGCTGCTGGAGCGCAGCGGCGCCACCGTCATGCAGGCCACGCCCTCGCTCTGGCGCGGGCTGCTGGACGGCGGCTGGGCGGGCCGGCCCGGACTGCGGGCGCTGTGCGGCGGCGAGGCCCTGGACGCCGACCTCGCGGATCGGCTGCTGGCTCGCTGCGCCGGGCTGTGGAACCTGTACGGGCCGACCGAGACGACCATCTGGTCCACCGTCGGGCGGGTGCTGCCCGGCGAGGGCGTCACGGTGGGGCGCCCGGTGGCCGGCACCGTCTGCTACGTCCTGGACCGGCGGCTGCGGCCGGTGCCGCGCGGGGCCGTCGGCGAGCTGGTGATCGGCGGGGCCGGCGTGAGCGCCGGGTACCGCAACCGCCCGGAGCTGACCGCCGCCGCCTTCGTGGCCGACCCGGTCGACCCGGCCGGCGGCACCGTCTACCGCACCGGCGACCTGGCCCGCCACCTGCCGGACGGCCGGATCGTCGTGCTCGGCCGGGCCGACCAGCAGGTGAAGATCCTCGGCCACCGCATCGAGGTCGGCGAGGTGGAGTCCCTGCTCGCCGCCCACCCCGAGGTCCGCCAGGCGGCGGTGGTCGTGGACCGGGGGCAGCCCGCCGGGCCCCGGCTGGTCGCCTTCGTGACCGCCCGCACCGGGGACGACGGGCTGCCCGACCGCCTGCGCCGCCACCTGCGCGAGCGGCTGCCCGCCGCCGCCGTCCCCGGGGTGATCGCCCCGCTGCCCGCGCTGCCGCTCAACACCAGCGGCAAGGTGGACCGGCCGGCGCTGCTGCTGCGCGCCGGGGAGCTCACCGCCGCCCGGCGCAGCGCACCGGTCACCGAGGCCGAGCGGGCCGCCGTCGCGCTCTGGGCGGAGGTCCTGGGCCTGCCGCCCGAGCGGGTCGGCACCACCGACGACTTCTTCGCCGCCGGCGGCAACTCCATCGCCGCGACCCGGCTGCTCGGCCGGGTCCGGGCCCGCTTCGGCGCCGCGCCCTCGCTCGCCGAGTTCTACACCGACCCCACCCCCGCCGCCCTGGCGCGGGTGCGGCCCGCCACCCCGGCGCCCGCCGTCCGGACGGCCGGGCCGGCCCCGGACGCCGTCCCGATGACCGACCAGCAGCGCCAGCTGTGGCTGCTGCACCGCCTGGCCCCCGACTCGCCCGCCTACCACCTGCCGGCCGCGCTCGACCTGACCGGCCCGGTGGACGAGGCGGCCCTGACCGGGGCACTCGCCGACCTGACCGCCCGGCACCCGGTGCTCGCCGCCCGCTGCGAGCTGCGCGAGGACGGCCCGGTGCTGGTCCTCGCGCCGCCCGCCGCACCGGCCCTGGCCGTCCTGGACGCGGCGCCCGAGGAGGTGCCCGAGCTGGCCCGGGCGGAGGCGGTGCGCCCCTTCGACCTGGCCGGTGAGCCGCCGCTGCGGCTCACCCTGGTGCGCACCGGCCCCGAGCGCTCGGTGCTGCTGTGCACCGCGCACCACCTCGCGGTCGACGGCTGGTCGATCGGCGTGGCCGTGCGCGAGCTGGCCGCGCTGTACGCCGCCCGTCTCGGGCTGGCCGAGCCGCCGCCCGCGCTCGACCTGGACTTCGCCGGCTACGCGGCCGGCTGCGCCGACGAGGCGGGCCTGACGCTGCGCCAGGAACACCTGGAGTACTGGCTGAAGCGGCTCGACGGGCACCCCGGCGTGCTCGACCTGCCCGCCGACGCACCGACCCGGGCGCGGCCGACGGGAGCCGGCGAGACCCTGCCGGTGGCGCTCGCCCCGGAGCTGACGGCCGCGCTGCGCGAGGGCGCCGCCCGGCTGCGCACCACGCCCTTCACCCTGCTGCTCGCCGTGTACGCGGCGCTGCTGGGCCGCTACGCGGGCAGCGACGACGTGCTGGTGGGCGTGCCCGTCGCCAACCGCGACCGGCCCGAACTGGAGTCGCTGGTCGGCTCGTTGGCCAACACCCTGCCGGTGCGCGTGGACCTGGCCGGGGCGCCGTCCTTCGCCGAGCTCGCCGCCCGCACCGGGCGGGCGCTGGCGGGCGACCTCGGCCGTCCGCTGGTCGCCTTCGACCGGCTGGTGGCCGGCCTCGGCCTGCCCCGCGACCCGGGCCGCCCGACCCTGGTCCAGGCCTCGCTGGTGTTCCAGGACGCGCCGCCGGCCGACGTCCGGCTGGGCGCGGCCGCCGGCGTGCTGCGCCAGGTCCCCACCGGGGCGGCCAAGTACGACCTGACCCTGGCCCTGGACGAGCGCGCCGACCGGATCGCCGGCGCCCTGGAGTACGCCACGGACCGCTTCGGCCCGCAGTTCGCGGACCGCTTCGCCCGACACTTCCACGTCCTACTGCGCGCCGCCCTGGCCTCGCCGCAGGCCCCCCTCGACGCCGTCGAGCTCACCGACCCCGCTCTGCCCGCCCCGCGCCCGGCCCGCCCCGCGGGCGAGGCGCGCGCCGAGCACGCCGTCTCGGTGTCCGAGCTGTTCCGGGCCCGGGCCACCGCCCGCCCGGACGCCCCCGCGATCCGGGCCGAGGACGTGACGGTCGGCTACCGGCAGCTCGACGTCTGGAGCGACCGGATCGCGTCCCGGCTGCTGGAGCGCGGCGCCGCCCCCGGCCGGTTCGTCTCGGTGCTGCTGCCCGCCGGCCCGGTGCAGAGCGCCGCGATCCTCGGCGTCGCCAAGACCGGGGCCGCCTTCGCGGTGCTCGACCCGGCCGACCCGGACGCCCGCCTGACCGCGCTGCTGGCCGACGCCGAACCGGTGTGCCTGCTGGCCGCCGGGAGCACGCTCGCCCTGCACCCCGAACTGCGGGAAGGCGTCGGGCACTTCGCCGGGATCCCGGTCGAGGTCGTCGACCCGCGGGTGCCGGCCGCCGACGAGCCCGCGGGCCCCGCCCCGGCCGCCTCGCCCGCCGCCCCCGGCGACCCGCTCTGCCTGGTCTACACCTCCGGCTCCACCGGCACGCCCAAGGGCATCGCCCTGCCGCACGCGGCGCTCGCCCAGTTCGCCCACTGGCAGCGCGAGCACTTCGGCATCCGGCCGGACAGCCGGATCGCCCAGTGGGCCCCGTTCACCTACGACGCCGCGTACACCGAGGTGTTCGCCGCGCTCTGCTCGGGCGCGGTGCTCTGCCTGCCGCCGCAGGGGCTGCGCCGCGACCCGCTCGCGGTGGCCGGGTGGCTGCGGGCCGAGCGGATCACCCAGATCCAGACCGTCCCGGCCTTCTTCCAACTGGTCACCGAGGCGCTGGACGCCACCGGCTCGCACCTGCCGGACCTCGCCCACGTGCTGATGGCCGGCGAGGTGCTCCCGGTGGCCCTGGCCGCCGCCTGGGCGCACCGCCCCGACCGGCCGCGGCTGCACAACCTCTACGGGCCCACCGAGTGCGTGCTGGCGACGCACCGCGAGCTGGCGCCGGGCGAGGAGTTCCCGGCCGGGGTACCGATCGGCAGCCCGATCCCGGGCCGCGAGGCGGTGGTCCTGGACCGCCGGGGCCGGCTCTGCCCGGTCGGCGTGGTGGGCGAGATCCACCTGCGCAGCGACTTCCTGGCCGGCTCGTACCACCGCAGGCCCGAGGAGAGCGCCCGGGCGTACGTCGCCGACCCCTGGCAGGCCGGGGGCCGGCTGTACCGCACCGGGGACCTGGGCCGCCGCCTCCCGGACGGCGAGCTGGCGTTCGTCGGCCGGATCGGCAGCCAGCTGAAGATCCGCGGCAACCGGATCGAGCTGGAGGAGATCGAGGCGCTGCTGGAGCTGCACCCCGGGGTCCGTGAGGCGGCCGCCGCCGCGCACGGCCAGGGCGGGGCCCGCCGGCTGGTCGGCTACGCCGTCGCGGCGCCCGGGGTCACCGGCGCCGAGCTGCGGGCGCACCTGGCCGAGCGGCTCCCGGCGGCGGTCGTGCCGGACACCGTGCTGCTGCTGGACGCGCTGCCCAGGACGCGCACCAACAAGCGGGACCGGGCCCGGCTGCCGCTGCCCGGGGCCGCCGCCCGGCCCGCCGACGCCGCCCCGCTGGCCGGGGTCGAGCAGCTCGTCGCCGACGCCTGGCGCCGGCTGCTGGGCGGCGGCCCGGTCGGCCGGCACACCAACTTCTTCGAGGCCGGCGGCGACTCGCTGCTGGCCGCCCGGCTCCAGCTGGAGCTGGCCCGCCGCCTGGAGCGGCCGGTCCGGCTGGTGGACGTCTTCGGGCGGCCCACCATCGCCGAGTTCGCGGCCGGCCTCACCGAGGGCGCCGCCCCGGACGGCCGGGCCGCCGCCGAGACCGCCAAGCCGCGCGGCGAACGCCGCCAGAGCGCCGTCCGGGCCCGCGCCAGGGCCCGCCGCGAGGCCCGGGACCGGGCCGAGGGCCCGGCCGCCGACCAGCACACACCGGCCGGGCCGACGACCCGGACCGCACCGACAGGGAGGGACTGACATGGACGTTCAGGGCGTGATGACGGAGCTGCACGGCATCCTCGGCACCGAGGGGCTGGAGCGGGTCGAGGAGTGCCTGCGCATCCTCACCGGCGAGCAGGCCCCGGAGTACCTGCACGACGACCAGGAGCCGACCCGGCTGTTCTTCCCCGGGATCAGCGCCCTGCCCTGGCACGACACCGCCGAACTGCCCTGGGTGGCCCGGATGGAGGAGGCGTACGACCGGATCAAGGCCGAGTTCCTGGAGCTGCGCGCCGAGCAGGCCCGCTTCGCCCCGTACGAGGACCTGTACACCAAGGAGCTCGGCTGGCAGGGCTGGGACACCTACCAGCTGTACCGCAACGGCAGCTGGCGCGACGAGGTCCTGGAGCGCTGCCCCGAGACCCACGCCGCCGTCTCGGCGAGCCCGCACGGGCCGCGCGACGGCATGTTCACCATCCTCAACCCCGGCGTGCACATCACCCCGCACACCGGCGGCGTGAACCTGCTGCTGACCGCGCACCTGCCGCTGATCGTGCCGCCCGGCTGCGCCATCAAGGTCGGCGACGACGAGCGGGGCTGGGAGGAGGGCAAGGTGATCCTCTTCGACGACAGCTTCATCCACGAGGCCTGGAACAAGGGCACCCAGCAGCGCGCCGTCCTGCTCTGGGACGTCTGGCACCCGGAGCTGACGCCCGTCGAGGTCCGGGCCCTGGAGTTCCTGATGCCCCGTTTCCAGCGCTACCTCATGGCGGTCTGAGCCGCACGGCGGCCCTGAACCCCATGGCGGTCTGAGCCCCGGCCGCGTACCCGGTCCTGCCCGCCCCGCCGCGCGCGGAGCCCACCTCACCCACGGAGAACACCTTGAACGCACAGCCGGTCATTCCCGACGAGGCCGAGACCGACGGCCGGGTCGCCGTCGTCGGCCTCTCGGGCCGCTTCCCCGGAGCCGATTCCGTCGACGCGCTGTGGGAGCTGCTGGCCTCCGGCACCGAGGCGATCAGCCGGTTCGGCCCCGAGGAGCTGCGGGCCGCCGGGGTGCCGGACGGCGAGGCCGGCAAGCCCGGGTACGTGGCCGCCAAGGGCGTGCTGGCGGATGTCGCCGGCTTCGACTCCCAGCTGTTCGGCTACAACGCGCTGGAGGCCTCGGTCATCGACCCGCAGCAGCGGATCTTCCTCGAATGCGCCTGGGAGGCGCTGGAGGACGCCGGCTGCGACCCCGACCGGGCGCGCGGGCCGATCGCGGTCTACGCCGGGTCGCTGCTGAGCACCTACCTGATCCACAACCTGCTGCCGCGCACCGACCTGCGGGACTCCCTCGGCGTGCCGATGCTCTTCCAGGGCAACCAGCCCGACCAGCTGGCCCCCCGCGCCGCGTACAAGCTCAACCTGCGCGGCCCGGCGGTCAGCGTGCAGACCGCCTGCTCGACCTCGCTGGTCGCGGTGCACCTCGCGGTGCAGAGCCTGCTGTCCGAGGAGTGCGACCTCGCGCTCGCCGGCGGCGTCACCGTCACCGTGCCGCACCGCTCCGGCTACCTGCCGGTGCCCGGCGGCATCGAGTCCCCGGACGGGCACTGCCGGCCCTTCGGCGCCGAGGCGGCCGGCACGGTCTTCGGCAACGGCGCGGGCGTCGTGGTGCTCAAGCGCCTCGCCGACGCGCTCGCCGACGGCGACCGGGTGCACGCCGTCATCCTCGGCTCGGCCGTCAACAACGACGGCGCGAACAAGGCGGGTTACACCGCCCCGGGGGTCGCCGGCCAGACCGCCGTGATCCGCGAGGCGCTGTCCGTCGCGGGCGTCGCCCCGGACAGCATCGGCTACGTCGAGGCGCACGGCACCGGCACCCCGATCGGCGACCCGATCGAGGTCGAGGCGCTCACCGCCGCCTTCCGCGCCGAGCAGGACGCCGACGACAGGTCGGCCACCGGCTGGTGCGGCCTGGGCTCGGTCAAGTCCAACCTCGGCCACCTGGACACCGCCGCCGGCGTCACCGGCCTGATCAAGGCCATCCTGACGGTGCGCGGCGGCCGCATCCCGGCGAGCCTGCACGCCGAGGCCGTCAACCCCGAACTCGGCCTCGCCGACAGCCCGTTCTTCGTCCCGGCCGGCCTCACCGACTGGCCGGTCGCCGACGGCCCGCGCCGGGCCGCCGTCAGCGCCTTCGGCATCGGCGGCACCAACGCGCACGTGATCCTGGAGCAGGCCCCCGAGCCGGCCCCGCGCGAGGCCGCCGCACCGGGCGCCGTCCCCGTCGCCCTGCCGCTGTCGGCCCGCACCGCCGCCGCGCTGGACGCCGCCGCCGAGCGGCTGGCCGACGACCTCGCCGCCCACCCGGACCGCCCGCTGGCCGACGTCGCCCGCACCCTGCGCACCGGCCGCCGCCAGCTGGTCCAGCGCCGCGTCGTGGTCGCGGACGACACCGCCGCCGCCGTGGCCGCGCTGCGCGGCGCCGGCCGCCGGGAGTCGGTCCGGGCCCGCGCCGGGCAGGGCGCCGCCCCCGTCGCCTTCCTGCTGCCCGGCCAGGGCGCGCAGTACCCGGGCATGGCCCTGGGCCTGCACCGGGCGCACCCGGTGTTCCGGGCCGCCCTGGACGAGGCCGCCGCCCTGCTGCGCCCGCACCTGGGCCTCGACCTGGTCGAGCTGCTGCGCGGCGGCGACGCCGACCTGCTGCGCCGCAGCTCCGTCACCCAGCCCGCCGTGCTGGCGGTCGGCCACGCCACGGCCGCGCTGTGGCGGCACTGGGGCGTGCGCCCGGCGGCGCTGCTGGGCCACAGCCTCGGCGAGTACACCGCGGCGCTGCTGTCCGGCGTCCTCGACCTGCCCGAGGCGCTCGCCCTGGTCGCCGCCCGCGGCCGGCTGATGGAGCAGACCGCGCCCGGCGCGATGCTGGCCGTCCCGCTGGACGAGGCGGCCGCGGCCGACCTCGCCGCCGCGCACGGCCTGGACCTCGCCGCCGTCAACGGACCGGGCGCCTCGGTGCTGTCCGGCAGCGCCGAGGCCGTCGAGCGGGCCGCCGCCGAGCTGGGCGAGCGGGGCCTGCGCGCCCTGCGCCTGCCGGTGGAGCGGGCGTTCCACAGCGCCCTGTGCGCGCCCGCCGCCGAGCAGTTCGCGGCCGAGCTCGCCAAGGTCACGCTGCACGAGCCCACCGTGCCGTTCCTGTCCAACCTCACCGGTGACTGGATCACCCCGGAGCAAGCCACCGACCCCGGTTACTGGGTGCGCCAGATGCTCGCCCCGGTGCGCTTCCACGACGGGCTCACCCGCCTGGCGGCGCTCGACGAGCGGATGGTGCTGGTGGAGACCGGCCCCGGCAGCGTGCTGACCGACCTGGCCCGCGCGGCCGCCGAGGGCACCGCCGGGCCGCGGCTCGCCCTGCCGCCGCTGCCCACCCGCGGGCGGCGCGGCGCCGAGGACGAGCCCGGCAGCGCCGTCCTCGCGCTCGGCAGCCTGTGGGCGCACGGCGCCGCCGTCGACTGGGAGCCCGTCGACGCCGACGCCCGCCCCGCCGACCTGCCCGGCTACCCCTTCGAGCGGCTCCCGCACTGGATCGAGCCCGCCGTCCCCGGCCGGGCGCCCGCCACCGCGCTGCCCGCCGCGGACCTCGACGCCGTCCACGCGACCGTCGACTGGCGCCCGCTCGCCGAGGCCCCCGGGGACGACCCGCTGTCCGGCCGCCGCCAGACCTGGCTGGTCCTGCTGGACCGGGCCGCCGCCGCCCAGCCCCTGGTGGAACTGCTGACCGCGCGCGGCCAGATCGTCACCACCGTCCAGCCCGGCCCGGCCTACCGCCGGGTGCGCCGCGGCGTCTACGAGCTCGACCCCGCCGACCCGGCCCAGTACGCGAAGCTGCTGGCCGACCTGCGCGGCCTGGTCCGCACGCCCACCGCCGTCCTGTACGCCTGGGGCCTGGACGAGACGCCGGACGAGACCGCCGGCTACTTCGGCCTGGTCCACCTCGCCCGGGCGATGTCCGCCGAGAGCGTGCTGAACGAGGTCCGGCTCGGCGTCGTGACCGCCGGGGCCTTCCCGGCCGCCCCCGGCGAGCAGCCCCGGCCCGCCGCGGCCCTGCTCAGCGGCCCGGTCCAGGTGCTCGGCGAGGAGTACCGCAACCTGCGCTGCACCCAGGTCGACCTCGCCGTCGGCGCCGCGCTCGACGAGGCCGCCGCCGACGCGGTGGTGCGCGCCGTGCTCACCGGCCCGGCCCGGCTGCTCGCCCTGCGCGAGGGCGCCCTGCTCACCCGCACCGTCGAGCCCGCCGAGCGCCCCGTCCCGACCGCCCCGGCCCGGGTGCGGGCCGGCAGCACCTGGCTGCTCACCGGCGGCCTCGGCGGGATCGGCCTGACCCTCGCCCGGGCCCTGGCCCGGGCCGGCGCCGCCCGGCTCGTCCTGCTCGGCCGCGGCGCCGCCGACGAGGCCGCGCTCGCCACAGTGCGCGAGAGCGGCGCCGAGGTGCTGGCCGTCCAGGCCGACGTCACCGACGCCGAATCGCTGGACCGGGCGCTGGAACAGGCCCGTTCGGCCTTCGGCCGGATCGACGGCGTCGTCCACGCGGCCGGCGTGCCCGGCGGCGGCTCCATCGAGCTGCGCTCCGACGACAGCATGCGCACGGTCCTCGCCCCGAAGACCGCCGGCCTGCGCCACCTGCTCGCCGCGCTGCGGCCCGGGGAGGCCGAGGTGCTGGTGCTCTGCTCCTCGCTCGCCACCCTGATCCCGACCTACGGCCAGGCCGACTACGCGGCCGCCAACGCCTACCTCGCCGCCGTCGCGGAGGCCGAGGCCGCGCGCGGCGAGCGCCACGCGGTGGCCGTCGACTGGGACATGTGGGCCGGCGTCGGCATGGCCAGCCGGGCCGAGGTCCCCGAGGCCCTGCGGGCCTTCCAGGCCGACATGCTGGCCGGCGCGCTCACCCCCGAGCAGGGCGCCCGCGCCTTCGCCGCCCTGCTGGAGGGCCCGCCCGGACGGGCCGTGGTGGCCCGGGCCGGCGCCGCGATCGCGGACGGCACGCTGCGCACCTCCGCCGCCCCGGCCGCCGAGGCCCCCCGGACGGCGGCCCTGCCCCGCCCCGAGCTCGCCACGCCGTACACCGCCCCGGCCACCCCGACCGAGGAGCGCCTGGCCGAGATCTACGCCGAGCTGCTCGGCCTCGACCGGGTCGGGGTGGACGACGACTTCCTGGAGCTCGGCGGGCACTCGCTGCTGGCCGCCCAGATCGCGGCCCGGCTGCGGGCCGAGTTCGAGGTCGACGTCCCCGCCCGGGTCTTCTTCGAGGGCGGCCGCGTCGCCGACCTCGCCACCGAGATCGAAGACCGCATCCTCGCCGACCTGGAGAACCAGTGACCAACCCCGCAGGCCGCCGCGAGGACCGCCTCGCCCGGCTCACCCCCGAGCAGCGCGCCGCCTTCGAGGCGCGCGCCCGGGGCCGCGCAGGCACCACCCCGGCCGCCACGGCCGGCCCCGCCGCCACCGCCCCCGCCGTGCCGCCGCGCGACCCGGCGCTGCCGGCGCCGCTGTCCTTCGGCCAGGAGCGGCTCTGGTTCCTGGAGCAGCTCACCCCCGGGCTCGGGGTGTTCAACGAGTACGTGGGCCTGCGCCTGAGCGGCCCGCTGGACGTCGCCGCGCTGGAGGCCGCGCTGGACGGCCTGGTGGAGCGGCACGAGGCGCTGCGCACCGTCATCGCCGCCGGCCAGGACGGCCCGGTGCAGCGGGTGCTGGAGCGCACCGCCCCGGTGCTGCGGGTGGTCGAGCCGGCCGGCGGCGAGGCCGGCTGGAGCGAGGCCGAGGAGCGCGCGCTGGCCGAGCGGGAGGCGGCCCTGCCGTTCGACCTGGAGCACGGCCCGCTGCTGCGCGCCCTGCTGATCCGCTCCGCGCCCGAGCGCGCCCTGCTGGTCGTGGTCAACCACCACCTGGTCGGCGACGCCTGGTCCCGCGCGGTGCTCGTGGAGGAGCTCTGCGCCCGCTACCGGGCCTTCCGCGAGGGCGGCCCGGCCCCCGAGCCGCTCGCCGTGCAGTACGCCGACTGGGCGCAGTGGCAGCGCCGCGAACTCACCGACACCGCGCTGGCCGAGCCGCTCGGCTACTGGCGCGAGCGGCTGGAGGGCGCCCCGCACGTCCTGGAGCTGACCACCGACCGGCCCCGGCCGGCCGTGCCCGGCCACCGGGGCGGCCGGGTGCACTTCACCCTGGACGCCGCCACCACCGAGGCCGTGGAGGGCGCGGCCCGGGCGGCCCGGGCCACCCCGTTCATGGTCACGCTGGCCGCCTGGCAAGCCGTCCTGATGCGCCACTCCGGCCAGCAGGACGTCGTGGTCGGCGTGCCCACCGCGGGCCGCGACCGGCCCGAACTCGCCGGGCTCGTCGGCATGTTCGTCAACAGCCTGGTGCTGCGATCGGACCTCTCCGGCGACCCGACCTTCGGCGAACTGCTCGGCCGGGTGCGGGAGACCTCGCTCGGCGCGCTGGCCCACGCCCAGGTGCCCTTCGAGCGCCTGGTCCGCGAGCTGCGCCCGGACCGCGACCTCAGCCACGCCCCGCTCTACCAGGTCCAGTTCGGCTACCGCAACGTCCCCGCCCCCGACATCGCCCTGCCCGGCGTCACGGTCGAGCTGGTCGAGCTGGACAACGGCCTGTGTCGCACCGACCTGAGCCTGGAACTCGCCCGTGACGGCGAACTCACTTCAGGCGTCTGCGAGTTCAGCGGCGACCTGTTCGACGACGACACCGTGCGCACGCTGACCGAGGCGCTTCAGCGGGTGCTGGCCCGCGGCGCCGCCGACCCCGGACTGCGGCTCTCCGAACTGCTCGCGCTCACCCCCGTCGAGCAGGCCCTGCTGGCCTCGGCCGGCGACGGCCCGGCGCTGCCCGAGGACGCGCCGGACGTCGTGACGGCCTTCGCCGAGGCCGTGCGCACCCGCCCGGACGCCGAGGCCGTGCTGCCCGGCGGCCGCCCGGAGCTGGCCCTCACCTTCGCCCGACTGGACGCCCGGGTCGACGAGTTGCTCGCCCGCCTCCGGGCCGCCGGGGTGCGCCCCGGCGACCGGGTCGGCCTGTGCCTGCGCCGCGGCACCGACCTGCCCGCCGCCATGCTCGCCGTGCTCCGGGCCGGCGCCGCCTACCTGCCGCTCGACCCGGACTACCCGGCGGCCCGGCTGCGCCACGTGGTCGAGGACGCCGAGCCCGCCGTGGTCGTGGTGCACGCCGCGACCCGGGACGCCGCGCCCGCCGGCGCCCCGCTGCTCGACCTCGACGCCCCGGCCGAGTCCACCGGACCCGCGCCCACAGCCGCACCCGTGGATCCGGACGCCCCCGCGTACGTCATCCACACCTCCGGCTCGACCGGCCGCCCCAAGGGCGTCGTCGTGCTGCGCCGCAACCTCACCGCCTTCCTGGCGGCGATGGACCGCGTGCTGGCGGACGACGGGGAGCCCGCCACCTGGCTGGCCGTCACCAGCGTCTCCTTCGACATCTCCGTCCTGGAACTGCTCTGGACGCTCAGCCGGGGCCACCGCGTCGTGGTCAACCCCGACCCCGGCACGGCGGCCCCCGCCCCGGCCGCAGCGGCCTCTCAGGACGCCCCGGCCGTCCCCGAGTTCAGCCTCTTCTACTTCGCCAGCGACACCGCCGGCGCCGAGCCCGGCCCCGACCAGTACCGGCTGCTGCTGGACGGCGCCCGCTTCGCCGACACCAACGGCTTCTCCGCCGTCTGGCTGCCCGAGCGGCACTTCCACGCCTTCGGCGGGCCGTTCCCGGCCCCCTCGGTGCTGGCCGCCGCGATCGCCCAGGCCACCGAGCGGATCGGGATCCGGGCCGGCAGCGTGGTGCTGCCGCTGCACCACCCCGTCCGGGTCGCCGAGGAGTGGTCGGTCGTCGACAACCTGTCCGGCGGGCGGGTCGGGCTCTCCTTCGCCTCGGGCTGGCACGCGGACGACTTCGTCCTCGCCAAGGACGCCTACCAGGACCGCCAGGCGCTCACCGTCAGCGGGATCGAGCAGGTGCGCCGGCTGTGGCGCGGCGAGCGGCTCCCCTTCGAGGGGCCCGGCGGCCGCGCCGTCGACGTCCAGGTGCTGCCCCGCCCCGTCCAGGCCGAGCTGCCGTACTGGCTCACCTCCTCGGGCAACCCCGAGACCTGCCGGACGGCCGGCCGGGTCGGCGCCCGGCTGCTGACCCACCTGCTGGGCCAGAGCGTCGAGGAACTCGGCGAGAAGATCGCCCTCTACCGGGAGGCCTGGCACGAGGCCGGCCACCCGGGCGAGCCGCACGTGACCCTGATGCTGCACAGCTACGTCGGCGCGGACGCCGCCGACGTCCGGGCGCACGCCTGGCAGCCGTTCCGCGACTACCTGCGCAGCTCGGTCGGCCTGATCGAGAACCTGGCCCGCGGCCTCGGCATGGACGTGCGCAGCAGCGACTTCACCGCGGAGGACCAGAAGGCCCTGCTCGACCACGCCTGCGCCCGCTACCTGGGCCACGGCTCGCTGATCGGCACCGCCGAGGAGTGCCTGCCGCTGGTGCACCGGCTGGCCGCGGCCGGCGTGGACGAGATCGGCTGCCTGGTCGACTTCGGCGTCGACACCGACGTCGCGCTGGCCGCCCTGCCCCGGCTGGCCGAGCTGCGCCGCACCGCGGCCGCCGCACCGGCCCCCGCCCCGGCCGCCCTCGCGGTCGCGGCCGACACCGAGCTGACGGCGCTGGTGCGCGCCCACGGCGTCACCCACCTGCAGTGCACCCCGTCGCGGGCCCGCACCCTGCTCGACGAGGCCGACCCGCAGGCCCTGCGCGGCCTGCGGCAGCTGCTGCTCGGCGGCGAGGCCCTCGACGCCGAGCTGGTGCGCCGGCTGGCCGAGCACCTCGGCGGCCCGATCCGCAACATGTACGGGCCGACCGAGACGACCGTCTGGTCCACCACCGCCGTGGTCGACCCGGCCGAGGGCCTGGTCACCATCGGCGGCCCGATCGCCGGCACCACCGTGCGCGTCCTCGACCCGTACGGGCGGCGGGTGCCCGTCGGCGTGCCGGGCGAACTCCTGATCGGCGGCGCCGGGGTGACGGCCGGCTACCTCGGGCTGCCCCGGCTCACCGACGAACGCTTCGTCGCGGACCCCGAGGCGACCGACCCCGCCTCGGCAAGCCCCGGGTCGGCCGGCTCCGAGTCGGCCGGCCCGGGCTCGGCCGACCCCGCCGCCCGGCTGTACCGCACCGGCGACCTCGTCCGCACCCTGCCCGACGGCCGCCTCCAGTACCTCTCGCGCAACGACCACCAGGTCAAGATCCGCGGCTTCCGGATCGAGACCGGCGAGGTCGAGGCCGCGCTCACCGCGCTGCCCGGCATCCGCCAGTGCGTGGTCACCGCCTACGGCCTGGGCACCGCCCGGGCCGCGCTGGCCGCCTACCTGGTGCCCGAGGACCCGGCCGCGCCGCCCGCCCCGGCCGAGCTGCGGGCCGCCCTGGCCGGGCAGCTGCCGGGCTTCCTGATCCCGTCCCGGTTCATCCCGCTCGACGCGCTGCCGCTCACGAGCAACGGCAAGGTCGACCGCGCGGCGCTGCCCGCCCCCGAGACCGTCCCCACCGCCGGCCGCGACCGCACCGCGCCCGCCACGCCGACCGAGGAGCGGATCGCCGCGATCTGGCGCGAGGCCCTGACGCTCGACGAGGTCGGCACCGAGGAGGACTTCTTCGAGCTCGGCGGCCACTCCCTGCTGGCCGCCCGGATGGTCGCCGGGATCCGCCGCGACCTGGACGTCCAGCTGCCGCTGCGCACCCTGTTCGACTCGCCGACCGTCGCCGCCCTCGCCCGGGCCGTGGACGCGCTGGGCGCCGGCGGGGCCACCGCGGCGCCCGCCGAACCGGTCGAGCTGCTGCCCGACCCGGCCCACCGCCACGAGCCCTTCCCGCTGACGGACGTGCAGCGCGCGTACTGGATCGGCCGCAGCGGCGCCGTCGGCGGCGACGTCGCCTGCCACCTCTACCTCGAAGTGGACGTCGCCGACGTCGACCCGCTGCGCCTCCAGGACGCCTGGCAGGCCCTGGTGCGGCGGCACGACGCACTGCGCCTGGTCTTCGCCGAGGACGGCACCCAGCGCATCCTGCCCGAGGTGCCCGCGTACCAGCTGGCCGTCGAGGACCTGCGCGGGCTGCCGGAGCCCGAGCGGGCCGCCGCCCTCGCCGGGACCCGCGCCCGGATGTCGCACCAGGTGCTGCCCGCCGACACCTGGCCGCTGTTCGAGCTGCACGCCAGCCGGACCGGGGGCACCGACGCCCGGCTGCACCTGAGCATCGACACCCTGATCGCCGACGGCGGCAGCGTGCAGATCCTGCTGCGCGAGCTGCTGGCGATCTACCAGGGCTCGCTCGACCCGCGTCCGATGGAGCTCTCGTTCCGCGACTACGTGCTGGCCGAGCGGACCCGCCGCGAGGGCCCCGCGCTGCAACGCGACCTCGACTACTGGCACGGCCGCCTGGAGACCCTGCCGCCCGCCCCCGCGCTGCCGCTGGCGCGGCGTCCCGAGGAGCTGACGCAGACCAGGTTCCACCGCCGCGAGGCGCACCTGCCCGCCGAGCTGTGGGAGCGGCTGAAGAGCCGGGCCGCCGCCGGCCGGGTCACGCCCTCGGCGCTCGCCCTGGCCGCCTACGCCACCGTGCTCGGCACCTGGGCGGCGGCCGACCGCTTCACCCTCAACCTGACGCTGTTCAACCGCGTCGGCGACCACCCCGACCTGGCCGCCATGGTCGGCGACTTCACCGCGCTCAGCCTCTTCGAGGTGGACGGCGCGACGGCCGGCTCCTTCGCCGAGCGGGCCCGCCGGCTCCAGGACCGGCTCTGGGAGGACCTGGACCACCAGCTGGTCAGCGGCGTGCGGGTCGGCGGCGACCTGGCCCGCCGGCGCGGGGTGGCCGACGCCGCCATGCCGGTCGTCTTCACCAGCGAGCTCGGCGCCGGCGAGGTCGGCGGCAGCCGGGTGCTGCGGGAGCTCGGCGCCAAGGTCGCCCACACCATCACCCAGACCCCCCAGGTCTGGCTGGACCACCAGATCTCCGAGGACGAGGGCCGGCTGCGGCTGACCTGGGACGCCTTCGAGGAGCTCTTCCCCGAGGGCCTGCTCGACGCGATGTTCGAGGCCTACACCGGCCTGCTCACCGCCCTCGCCGAGCGGCCCGACGCCTGGACGGACCCGTACCTGGCCGCCCTGCCCGCCGCCCACGCCGAGGCCTACCGCGCGCTCAACGCCACGGACGGCCCGCGGCCCGACGGGCTGCTGCACGAGCCGTTCCTCGCCCAGGCGCGCACCGCCCCCGAGCGGACCGCCGTGGTCTCCGCCACCGGCACCGTGACCTACGGCGAGCTGGAGCGCGCCTCCGCCGCCGTGGCCCACGCGCTGCGCGGGGCCGGCGTCGGCCCCGGCGACCTGGTCGGCGTGCGCGCCGACCGGGGCTGGGAGCAGGTCGCGGCCGCGATCGGCGTGATCCGGGCCGGCGGCGCCTACCTGCCGCTGGACGCCGGCCTGCCGGCCGCCCGCGTCGCCCGCTCGCTCGAACACGCCGGCGCCACCGCGCTGCTCGCCCGGGAGTCCTGGGACGCGGCCGGCGCGGTGCCGGCCGGGGTCACCCTGCTGGGCTTCGAACAGGCGCTGGCCGCCCCGGCCGGCGCCGAGCCCGCCCCGGTGCCCACCACCCCGGCGGACCTCGCGTACGTCATCTACACCTCGGGCTCCACCGGTGACCCCAAGGGCGTGATGATCGACCACCGCGGCGCGCTCAACACCGTGGTGGACGTCAACGACCGGTTCCGGGTCGGCCCCGCCGACCGCGTCCTCGGCCTCTCCTCGCTCGGCTTCGACCTCTCGGTGTACGACCTGTTCGGCACCCTCGCCGCCGGCGCCGCGCTGGTGCTGGTCGGGCCCGGGGAGGAGCGCGACCCCGCGCGCTGGTCCCGGCTGGTCGCCGAGCACGGCGTCACCGTCTGGAACTCCGTCCCCGCGCTGATGGAGATGCTGCTCGCGTACGCCGGCGGCAACCCGGCCGCCGACCTGGAGTCGCTGCGCCTGGTCATGCTCAGCGGCGACTGGATCCCCGTCGGCATGCCCGGCCACGTCCGCGCGCTGTCGCCCAAGGCCGAGGTGATCAGCCTGGGCGGCGCCACCGAGGCGTCGATCTGGTCCGTGCTGCACCCGATCGGCGCGGTCGAGCCGGGCCGCCCGAGCATCCCGTACGGGCGGCCGATGCGGAACCAGGGCATGGTCGTCCTGGACGAGGCCTTCCGGCCGCGCCCGGTCGGCGTCGCCGGCGCCCTGTTCATCACCGGCGTGGGCCTGGCCGTCGGGTACCGCAACGCCCCCGAGCTCACCGCCCGGGCGTTCCCGACCCACCCGGTCACCGGGGAGCGCCTGTACCGCACCGGCGACCTGGCCCGGCTGCTGCCCGACGGCGAGCTGGAGTTCCTCGGCCGGGAGGACTGCCAGGTCAAGGTGCGCGGCATGCGCATCGAGCTGGGCGAGATCGAATCGGCGCTGGTCCGGATGGACGGCGTCCGGGAGGCGGCGGCGCTGGTCGAGGGCAACGGGCTCGACGCCCGGCTCGCGGCCTTCGTGGTCCGCGAGGCCGCCCGGCCGCAACCCGCCGCCCCCGCTCCCGCGGCGGCCCCGGCCCTGGACGCCGAACGGGTCCGCCGGCTGGAGGCGCGGCTGCGCCAGCCCGGCCGCCGCGCCGACCTGGCGGGCCGTGAGGTCCTGCCCTTCGCCCTGCCGACCGACACCCTGGACCTGCGCCGGGCCGCCGCCCTGCGCGGCGCCGCCACCGGTTTCGCCGACGCCCCCGTGCGGCTGGCCGACCTGCACGCGCTGCTGACCGTGCTCGCCCGCCAGGACGAGGACGGCGTGCCCCGGTACGCCTACGGCTCGGCCGGCGGCCTGTACCCGGTGCAGACCTACCTGGCCGTCGCCCCCGGCAGGGTGGCGGGCCTGCCGGCCGGCACCTACTACGTCGACCCGGCCGGGCCGGCACTGGTCGCCCTCGACGGCGCACCGGGCTCGGCCCGGGCGCTGGACCGGGCGCTCTACAGCGAGGCCAACGGGCCGCTGCTCGACCAGGCCGGCTTCGCCGTCTTCCTGGTCTCCCGGACCGCCGCGATCGCCCCGGTGTACGGCGAACTCGCCGACCGCTTCTGCCTGTTGGAGGCCGGGGCGATGGCGCAGCTGCTGCGCCACCGCGCCGCCGACTGCGCGGTGGCGCTCTGCCCGATCGGCGACGTCTTCCCGGAGCCGCTGCGCGAGGCGCTGCGGCTGGAGGAGGGCCAGCGCGTGCTGCACACGCTCGTCGGCGGCCGGCCGCTGAACGCGGCCGCCGAGGAGCCCGGCTCCGGCACCGACTGGACGGCCGCGCTGCGCGACGCGCTCGCCGAGCGGCTGCCCGGCTACATGGTTCCGCAGCGGGTGCGGGCGGTCGAGGCGCTGCCGCTGTCCGCCAACGGCAAGGTCGACCGGGCGGCGCTCGCCCGGCTGGGCGCCGCGGTGCCCGCCCCCGCCGTCGTCTCCGCCGTCCCCGTCGCCCCCGCCCTCGCGGCGGCACCGGCGGCACCGGCGGCGCGACCGGTGGCGCACCGGCCGAGCACGCTCGGCGCGATGGAGCGGCTCACCGAGCTGTGGCGGGAGGTGATGGACGGGGCGGAGGTCGACGTCGACACCAACTTCTTCGAGGCCGGCGCCAACTCCATCCACCTGGTCCGGGTCCAGCGGCGGATCGCCGAGGACTTCGGGCAGGAGCTCTCGGTGGTCGAGATGTTCGACCGGCCGACCATCCGTCACCTGGCCGAGCTGCTGGACCGGCCGGCCACCGCCCCGGCGCCGCAGGCGCTACCGGCTGCATCAGCACCCGAGCCCGCCTCGGACACGGCCGGACCCGACACCGCCGCATCCGACACCGCGCAGCCCGCCGGCGGCGACCGCCGGCAGCACCACGAACGGCGCCGCGCCGCCCGCCGAGGCGGCTCCGGCACCGGCCCGACCGGCTGACCCCGACGGCCGGCGGCCGACACCCCGCACCCCGTGCCGGGTGTCGGCCGCCGGACCCCCGCGAGCCGCGTCGCATCACCACCCATGAGGAGAAAGCCCGATGACCACCCACGCCCCCGGGGGCCCGGCCGCCGCACCGCCGGACCTGCCGGACGCGATCGCCGTGACCGGCCTCGCCTGCCGGTTCCCCGGAGCTCCCGACGCCGGGGCCTTCTGGGCCAACCTGGTCGCGGGCCGCGAGAGCGTCACCTTCCGGAGCCCCGAGGAGCTGGCGGCCCTGGGCGTCCCCGCCGAACGGCTGGCCGACCCCCGGTTCGTCGGGGCGGGCGGCGTGCTGGAGGGCCTCGCGGAGTTCGACGCCGAGTACTTCGGCATCCCGCCCCGCGACGCCGAGCTGATGGACCCCCAGCACCGGCTGTTCCTGCAGTGCGCGGTCACCGCGCTGGAGGACGCCGGGCAGCTGACCGACGGCGTCGAGGGCGGCGTGGGCGTCTACGCCTCGGCCGGCTTCAACTCCTACCTGACGCACCACCTGCTGCCCAACGCGGCCCACCTGGCCGACCGGGCCGACGTCCAGTGGCTGGCCGCCGGGGACAAGGACTACCTCGCCACCCAGACCTCCTACCGGCTGGGCCTGACCGGCCCGAGCCTGAGCGTGCAGAGCGCCTGCTCCTCCGCCCTGCTCGCGGTCCACCTGGCCGCCGAGGCGCTGCTCAGCGGCGAGTGCGACGTGGCGCTGGCCGGCGCCGTCTCCGCCGGGATCGGCCAGGGGCTCGGCTACCTGCACGCCGAGGGCGGCATCCTCTCCGCCGACGGGCACTGCCGCCCCTTCGACGCCGACGCGACCGGCACGGTCTTCGGCAGCGGCGTCGGCGTGGTGGTGCTGAAGCGGCTGGCCGACGCGGTCGCCGACGGCGACACCGTACGGGCCGTGCTGCTCGGCTCGGCGGTCAACAACGACGGGAACCGCAAGGTCGGCTTCACCGCGCCGAGCCTGGACGGACAGGTCCGGGTCGTCTCGGCGGCCCAGTCCGTGGCCGGGGTCACGCCCGGCGAGGTCTCCTGCATCGAGGCGCACGGCACCGGCACCGCGCTCGGCGACCGGATCGAACTCGCCGCGCTGGGGCGGGTGTTCGCGGACGCCCCGGACTCCCGCCGGGTGCTCGGCGCGGTCAAGTCGAACGTCGGCCACCTGGACACCTGCGCCGGGATGGCCGGGCTGATCAAGACGGTGCTCGCACTCCAGCACCGCACGCTGCTGCCGACCGTGCACTTCGAGAGCCCCAGCCCCGAACTGGCCCCGGGCCTGTTCCGGGTGCTGACCGAGGCCGAGCCGTGGTCCGGCCGCGACGGCACCCGGATCGCGGGCGTCAGCTCCTTCGGCATCGGCGGCACCAACGCCCACCTGATCCTCCAGGACGCGCCGCCGCTGCCCGCGGCGCCCGCCGCCGAGCCCGCGCAGTGGGAGCTGCTGCCGCTGTCCGCCAGGAGCGAGCGGGCGCTCGACCGGGCCGCCGAGCGGATCGGCGCGGCGCTGGCCGCCCCCGGTGCGCCCGGCGCGGGCGACGCCGCGTTCACCCTCCAGACCAGGCGGCGCCACCACCCGTGGCGGCGCGCCGTCCTGACCGGGCGTTCGAGCGAGACGCCCCCCGCCGCCCAGGCCGTCCAGGCCGTCGGAACCGGCCGGAAGGTGGCCTTCCTCTACCCCGGGCAGGGGGCCGGCCACCCCGGCATGGCGGCCGAGCCGTACCGCGCCGAGCCGCTCTTCCGCGCCGCGCTCGACCGCTGCCTGGACGCCCTGCGGCCGTGGACCACGGCGCCGCTGCGCGAGCTGCTGCTCGACCCGGCCCACCCGGACCTGTTCGACCGGACCGAGACCGCCCAGCCGGCCCTGTTCGCGGTGGAGTACGCGCTCACCGCGTGGTGGACGGGGCTCGGCGTCCGGCCGGTCGCACTCGCCGGGCACAGCGTCGGCGAGTTCGCGGCCGCCTGCGCCGCCGGGGTCTTCGACCTGCCCGGCGCCGCCCGGCTGGTGGCCGAACGCGGCCGGCTGATGGGCACCATGGCGCCCGGCGCGATGCTCAGCGTCCCGCTGCCCGAGCCGGAGCTGCGCGCCCTGCTGGACGACCCGGCCGGGCCGGAGCTGGCCGCCGTCAACGCGCCCGACCGCTGCGTGGTGGCCGGCGCCCCCGAGGCGGTCGCGCGGCTCGCCGAGCGGCTGGCCGCGCGCGGTGTGGCCGCCCGGCAGCTGGCCGTGCGGCACGCCTTCCACTCCCGGGACGCCGAACCGCTGCTGGAGGAGTTCGCCCGGCTGGTCGCCACCGTCCCGGTCCAGGCGCCCGCCGTGCCGCTCGTCTCCGGCCTGACCGGGCGTGAGCTCACCGCCGAGGAGGCCGCGTCGCCGGAGTACTGGGCGCGCCAGCTGCGGCACACCGTCCGCTTCGCCGACGCGCTCGTCGCGCTGCCGGGCGACGGCCCGCTGCTGGAGCTCGGCCCCGGCCGGGGGCTGAGCGGCTTCGCCGTACGGACCCTGGGCACCGGACGCCCCGCGCTGCCCACCCTCGGCGGCGCCGTTCCCGCCCCGGACCAGCCGCCGGCCCGGCTCACCGCGCTGGCCCGGCTGTGGGAGCGGGGCGCCGAGGTCGACTGGTCCGCCCTCGGCGAGCGCGCCGGGCGCCGGCACGTCTCGCTGCCGGGCTACCCGTTCGAGCCCACCCGGCACTGGTTCGAGCCCGCCGCCGCCGAGCCCGCCGCCGTCACCGTCCAGGGCCCCGCCGGGCCCGCGCAGGTTTCCGACGGTGCGAGCGGCGTGGACGACTGGCTGCGCGTCGTGTCCTGGACGCAGGCCCTGCCGCCGTCCGGCACCGGGCCGCTCCCCTCGTCGGTGCTCCTGCTCGCCGACGAGTCCGGCCTCGCCGAGGCCGTCGCCGGAGAGCTCGCCGCCGCCGGTGCCCAGGTCAGCCTGGTCCGCGCCGGGGCGTCCACCGCGCTCACGCACGGCACCCCGTTCACGCTCGACGCCGACGACCCCGCCGCCTTCCCCGCGCTGGCCGCCGCCCTGGCCGCGCGCGGCACCGTGCCGGACGCCGTCCTCTCCTGCTGGGCCCTGGACACCCCGCCGCTGCGCTCGGCCACCCCGGGCGAGGCGGCCGACGGCGCGCTGCGCGCCCTCACCGTCCCGGTCCAGCTGGCCCGGGCCCTGGGCGAGGCGTTCCCCGGCCGGCCGCTGCGGATGCTGCTGGTCACCGACGCCGCCCACGGGGTGCACGGGCAGCCCGCCCGCACCCCGCAGGCCGCCGCCGGGCTGGGCGCGGTGCGGGTGCTGCCGCAGGAGCTGCCCGGCGTCACCGTCCAGGCCCTCGACCTGGACTGCCCGACCCGGGAACCCGAGGAACTGGCCCTGGCGGCGCAGACCGTGGTGGCGCAGCTGCGCGCCGGGCACGCTGCGGCGCCGCTGACCGCCGTCCGCGGCCGGGCGCACCTGGTGCCGGTCCCGGAGCGGCCCGTCCTCACCGACCCGGCCGGGCCGCAGCCCGCCGCGCCGTCCGGCGTGTGGCTGGTCACCGGCGGCCTGGGCGGGATCGGTCTGGCCGTGGCCGGCCACCTCGCCGAGGACGCCGACCGGACGCTCGTCCTGCTCACCCGCCGTGCCGTCCCCGACGGCGCCGGCTGGCGGAGCCTGCGCCCCGAGGGCGCGGCGCCCGCCGCGAGCTGCCCGCCGGAGCTGGCCGAGGCCCTCGCCGGGCTGACCGCGCACGGCGCCCGGCTCTGCCTCGTCCAGGCGGACGTCACCGACGAGGCCGCGCTCGGCGCCGCGCTCGACCGGGTGCGGGCCGCGTACGGCCCGATCTCCGGGGTGGTCCACGCCGCCGGGGTGCCCGGCGGTGGCGTCACCGCCCTGCGCAGCGCCGGGGAGATGGCGCGGGTGCTCGCCCCCAAGGTGCTCGGCACCGTCCTGCTGGAGCGGCTGACGGCCGTGGACCGGCCGGTGCTGGTGCTCTGCTCCTCGGTGCTGGCGGTCACCGGCGCGGTCGGCCAGGCCGACTACACCGGCGCCAACGCCTTCCTGGACAGCTTCGCCGCCGGCTCCCGGGCCGCCGTGTCGATCGGCTGGGACCGGTGGTCGCAGACCGGCATGGCGCTGCGGTCCGGCCGGCGCGACTGGCTCGACGGCGGCGAGGTGCTCGACCACGCCCTGTTCGACGCCCGCCGGGCGGAGCCGGACGGCACGGTGGAGCTGCGGCTGCGCCGCACCGGGCAGAGCGCCTGGCCGGCCGAGGAGCACCGGATCGGCGACGTCCCGGTCCTGCCCGGCACCGCGCTGCTCGAACTCGCCTTCGCCGGGCACCGGTTGGCGGTCGGGGACGGGCCGGTCGAGCTGGACGCGGTCTTCACCCACCCGCTGCGGATGCCCGCCGACGCCCCGCCCGAGGTCACCCTGCGGCTGCGTCCGGCGCCCGACGGCGGGCACCTGTGGGAGGTGCGCTCCAGCGCCGTGCCGTCCAGGCCGCACGCCCAGGGCCGGATCGCGCCGTACGGGGGCGACTCCCCCGGGCGCCTGGACCTCGACGGCCTCGCGGCCCGCTGCGCCCCGGTGCCGCAGGTCGCGGTGTCCGCCGCCGCCGGGGAGCGGCCCGGCGGCGCCAGCGGGCTGCGCACCGGGCCGCGCTGGGAGAGCGTCACCGAGGTCCGCGAGGACGGGCGCGGCGGGGCGATGCTGCGGCTGCGCCTGCCCGAGGCGTTCCACGGCGACCTGGCCGCGCACCCGCTGCACCCCGCGCTGCTGGACACCGCCACCGGCGCCGTCACCGCCCGCACCGGCAGCCACCTGCCGGTCGCCTACCGCCGCCTGGTGGTGCTCGGCCCGCTCGGCCCCGAAGCCGTGGTGCGGGTCGACCGCCGCTCCGGTGACGCCGGGGCGGGCGACACGCTGGTCGTCGACGTGGTCGTCGCCGGGCCGGACGGCGCTCCGGCCGTGCTCGTCGAGGGCTTCGTGCTGCGCCCGGCCCCGGCCGCCCCCGGCCCGGACGCTCCCGGCCCGGACGCGGAGGGCGGCATCCCGACCCGGGAGGGCCTGCTGGCCTTCGACCGGATCCTGGCCAACCGTCACCTCCCGCACGTGCTGGTCAGCCCCCGCGCGGCCGGGCCGGCCACGCCCGTCCCGACCGCATCGCAGGCCGCGCCGGAGGCCGCCCTGGCGTCCGCACCGGCGACCGGCCCCGAGGGGCTGGAGGAGCAGATCGCCGCGGTCTGGTCCCGGCTGCTGGGCGTCCCCCGGATCGGCCCCGAGGACAGCATCTTCGAACTCGGCGGCGACTCCCTGCTGATCGTCCAGATCACCGCCGAACTCCAGCGGCAAGGCCTGACCGTCTCCCCCGGCGACCTCTTCGCCCACCCCACCGTCGGACAGCTCGCCGCCCGGCTGCGCGCGGACCGCGCGCCCGCCGCCGCCCCGGCGTCCGACACCCCCGCCCCGCCCACCGCTCCCACCGAGCCCGATCCGGCCCCCGCGAAGGGGTCGGGCGAGGCGTTCTCGGACGCGGACCTCAGCGAAGACGACCTGGCCCGGGTATTCGCCCTGTTCCGGTCAGGAGAGGACACCAAGTGAACGACATCGAGGACATCTACCCGCTCTCGCCGACCCAGGAGGGGATGCTCTTCCACAGCACCACCTCCCCCGAGCACGGCCTGTACGTCGAGCTGACCACCTTCCGGGTGCGCGGCGAACTGGACCTGACGGAGCTGGGAGCAGCCTGGCAGCGGGCGATCGCCCGGCACCCGGTGCTGCGCACGGCCTTCGTCCGCGAGCGGATCCGCACCCCGCACCAGGTGGTGCTGCCCAAGGCGGACCTGCCGATCGAGTTCCGCGACCTGTCCGGGCTGGACGAGCCGGCCCGGGAGCGCGCCGTCGCCGAGGAGCTGGAGCAGCGCGCCCGCGAGCGCTTCGACCTGGCCCGGCCGCCGCTGATGCGGCTGCTGGTGCTGCGCCTGCCCGACGAGCACCTGGTGGTGTGGACGTACCACCACCTGCTGCTGGACGGCTGGTCCGCCGCGCTGCTGCTGGCCGAGGTCACCGCCGGACTGTCCGGTGACGCCGCCGAGCCGCCCGCGCCGCCCGCCTTCCGCGAGTACATCGCCTGGCTGGGCCGTCAGGAGGCCGAGCGCGACCGCGCGTTCTGGACCGGCTACCTGGCGGGCTACCGCGAGCCGGCGACGCTGAGCCTGCCGGGCGTGCGCCCGGGCGCCAAGCCGTCCGGCGACTTCCGCACGGTGCGGGCCGAGCTGCCCGCCGAGACCGTCACCGCGCTGCGGCGGCTGGCCGCCGGCAGGGCGACCACGCTCAGCAGCCTGGTCGAGGCCGCCTGGGCGGGGACGGTCGCGCGCCACAGCGGCCGCGACGACGTGGTGGTCGGCGTGACCGTCTCGGGCCGCCCCGTCGACCTGCACCGGGCGGACCAGATGCTCGGGATGTTCATCAACACCGTCCCGGTGCGGGTGCGGATCGACCGGGAGCTGCCCGGCGACGAGTGGCTGGCCCGCCACGCCGCGACCCGCCACCCGCTGCTGGACCACCAGCACACCCCGCTGACCGACATCCAGCGCTGGGCCGACACCGCGCCCGGCGTGCCGCTGTTCGACACCGTCGTGGTGGTCGAGAACTACCCGGACCGCACCGAGGCGGTGCTCTCCCACGGCGCGGTCACGGTCAGCGACGTCCGCTACGAGACCCGGACCAACTACCCGGTCACCCTGGTCGTGCGGGCCGCCGCCGAGATGCAGCTCCAGGCGGTGGTGGACGCCGGGCGGATCACCCCGGAGGAGACCGGCGCGCTGCTCGACCACGTCGTCGCGGTGCTGACCCGCATCGCCGCGCAGCCCGGCCGCCCGGTCCGCGAGCTGCTCGCCGTCCCCGAGGCGGCCCGCGCCCGCCAGCTCGACACCTGGAACGGCAGCGAGATCGACCGCGGCGAGCCGTCGGCCCTGCTGTCCGGGCTGATCGACGACGCGGTCCGCAGCCGCCCGGACCACCCGGCGGTGGTCGACCAGCAGACCCGGTACAGCTACCGCGAACTCGACCGGCGGGCCGACGCCCTGGCCTGGCAGCTGGCCGCGCGCGGCGTGCGCCCCGGCGACCGGGTGGGCGTCTGCCTGGGCCGCAGCGCCGACCTGGTGACCGCGATGCTGGCCGTCGCCCGGGCCGGGGCCGCGTTCGTCCCGCTCGACCCGGCCCACCCGGTGGAGCGGATCGGCCTCGTCCTGGCGGACGCGGCCCCGGCCGTGGTGCTCACCGACGCGACCGGCGCGCCCGCGCTGGCCGGCTGGGACGGCACCGCCGTCGACCTGGCCTCCCTGGACCTGGCCGACCTCGACCTGACGCTCCAGGAGGCCGCCGACCCCGCCGCCGCCGAGCTGCCGGGCGCAGCCCCGGACGGCCTCGCCTACCTGATGTTCACCTCCGGCTCCACCGGCCGCCCCAAGGGCGTCGCCGTCGGCCACCGCGCGCTGGCGAACCTGGTGGACAGCCTGGCCCGCCGTCACCCCGGCCTCGACGGCGACACCCGCTTCCTCGCCCTCACCACGCTCGGCTTCGACACCTCGCTGGCCGAGCTGCTGGTGCCGCTCGCCGTCGGCGCGACGGTGCACGTCGGCGGCCAGGCCCTCGGGCTGAGCGGCCGCGAACTCGACCGCTACAGCGTCGAGCACGGCATCACCGCGCTCCAGGCCACCCCGTCCCGCTACCGGGCGCTGCTGGACTCCGACTGGCAGGGCGCCGGCCGCCCCCGGCTCTACAGCTGCGGCGAGGCCTTCCCCGCGGACCTGGCGGCGCCGCTGGCCGAGCGCGGCGAGTCGGTGTGGAACATGTACGGGCCGACCGAGACCACCGTGTACTCCAGCGTCGAGCGGATCACCGCCGACACCACCCGGGTCACCGTCGGCCGCCCGATCGCCAACACCGTGCTGCACGTGCTGGACACCGTGGACGGCGAGCTGCTGCCGGTCGGCTGCGTCGGCGAGCTGTGCATCGGCGGCGACGGCGTGGCCCAGGGCTACTGGCAGCGGCCCGAGCTGACGGCCGAGCGGTTCGTCACCGACCCGTTCACGGGCGGCCGGATGTACCGCACCGGCGACCACGCCCGCCGCCTGCCCGACGGGCGGATCGAACTGCTCGGCCGGATGGACCGCCAGCTCAAGCTGCGCGGCTACCGGATCGAGCCCGGCGAGATCGAGCAGGTCCTGCTGGCCCTGCCCGAGGTGGCGGCCGCCGCGGTCGCCGTCCGGGAGGGCCGCCTGGTCGCCTGGGTGGTGCCCGCGGACCGGGGCGCCCCGCTCGACGCCCCCGGGGTCCAGGCCGGGCTGCGGCGCTCGCTGCCCTCGTACATGGTCCCCGAGGCGGTCACCGTCCTCGCCGAGCTGCCGCTCACCCCGGCCGGCAAGACCGACCTGCTCGCCCTACCCACCCCGGCCGGGTTCGCGGACGAGGCCGCGCCGAGCGGCGGGCCCGGCGGCACGGCGGACCACGAGGCGCTGGTGGCCCGGCTGTTCCGCGAGGTCCTGGCACTGCCGGAGGTCGGTTTGGACGACGACTTCTTCGAGCTGGGCGGCGACTCGCTGCGCGCCCTGCGACTGGTCTCCCGGCTGGAGGCGGAACTCGGCTGCTCGCTCGACATCGAGCTGCTCTTCGACTCCTCCACGGTCCGCGACCTCACCGCGGCCATCGGCCCCGCCCTGACCGACGCCGACGCCGACGCCGACGCACCGGCCGGCTCCGACGCCCCGGGCTCCGACGCCGACCAGTGAACCAACCGGCGTCCCGGCCGGCCCCGGCCGCCGGGACGCCCCTGCACCGACCACACCGATTGGACACAACCTCCATGGCTAGCCCTACGGCCACGATTCTCGACGACGGCGAACGACGGCTCGACACCCTGCTGCTCTCCCGCTGGGAGGCCGACCCGGCGCAGCCCGCCGTGGTCGACGGCGACCGGGTCCTGCTCGCTGGCGAGCTCAGGGACCGCACCGTGCGGGTCGCCTCGCTGCTGCGCGAGCGGGGGGTGCGCCCCGGCGAGCGGGTCGCGGTCTACCTGGAGCGCTCGGCCGACTTCGTGGTCGCCGTGGCCGGGGTGATCCTGGCCGGCGCCGCCCAGGTCGCCTTCGACGTCAACGACCCGGTCGCCCGCACCCTCGACATGCTGGCCGACTGCACGCCCCGGCTGCTGATCACCACCCACGAACTGCGTTCCCGCTTCCCCGAGTTGCCGGGCACCGAGGTCGCCACCGTCGACGAGTGCGCGGCCGCCCGCCCGGCCGTCCCGTTCGAGCCGGCGGCCGACCTCGCCGAGCAGCCCGCGGTCGTCATCTACACCTCCGGCTCCACCGGCCGGCCGAAGGCCTCGCTGATCCCGCACCGCGCGGTGACCACCCGCCTGCGGGCGCTCCAGCGCAGCCACGGACTCGGCCCGGACGACCGGATGCTGCACCACACCGCGTGCAGCTTCGACATGTTCCTGATCGAGGTGTACTGGCCGCTGATCACCGGCACCACCATCGTCATCGCCGCCCCCGGCCGCCAGCGCGACGCCGACTACCTCGCCGAGACCATCCGCGCCGCCGACATCACCGTCTTCTACTGCGTGGTCTCGCTGCTGGAGCTGTTCCTGCTGGCCCGCGGGCCCGAGGAGCGCTTCGACGGCCTGCGGCGCGTGCTCACCGGCGGCGAGCCGCTCGCGCCCGAGCTGGTCCGCCGCTTCCACGCCCAGTCCACCGCGCCGCTCACCAACCTCTACGGGCCGAGCGAGTGCACCATCTACTGCACCGCCTGGGTGCCCCCGCGCGACCCCGGCCTGGACACCGTCTACATCGGCCCGGCCATCGAGGACACCACCCTGTGGATCCTCGACGAGGACGGCAAGCCCGTACCGGACGGCGAGCCCGGCGAGCTCTACATCGGCGGCGAGGGCCTCGCCCTCGGCTACCTCAACCGGCCCGAACTCACCGCGGAGCGCTTCGTCCCGGACCACCTCGGCGACGGCCCCGGCCCGCTCTACCGCTCGGGCGACCTGGTCCGCACCCACCCGGTGGGCGGCCTGGAGTTCCTGGGCCGGGTCGACCTCCAGGTGAAGATCCGCGGCTACCGGATCGAACTCGGCGAGATCGAGTCCGCCGCCCTGCGGGTGCCCGAGGTCCGGCAGGCGGCCGTGGTGGCCCACGGCCGCGGCAGCGACGCCCGGCTGGTCGGCTTCCTGGTGCTCGCACCCGGCGCCGAGCCCGCGAGCGTCACCGCCGCCGTGCGCGAGACCCTGCGCGGCGCCCTGCCCTCGTACATGGTCCCGGCGTCACTGGCCACCGTCGGCTCGATGCCGCTGACCGCCAACGGCAAGCTGGACCGCGCCCTGCTGACCGAACGGGCCGGGGCCGTCCTGCCCGCCGTCACCGACGAACCGCAAGCACCGCCCGGCGACGGCGTGGCCGCCACCGTCACCACGGTCTGGTGCGAGGTCCTCGGACTGCCCGCCATCGGCCCGGACGACGACTTCTTCGAGATCGGCGGGGACTCCTTCAAGGTGGTCCGCGCCACCCGCAAGCTGGAGGCGCTGCTCGGCGTCGAGGTCCCGATGCACCTGATGTACGACGAGCCCACGGTGACGGCCTTCACCGCCGCCCTGGCCGAGCAGGGACCGGAGGGATCGCGGTGACTGCCCAGGTCGTCCGTTCCTTCGGCGAGCTCGACGCGATCGCCCGCGATCCGTCGGCCCCCGTCGTCACCCTGTTCAGCGGCGGGCTGGACAGCAGCTACCTGCTGCACCGCCTGGCCCGGGCCGGCGCCCGCAACGTCCACGCCGTCAGCGTCGACCTCGGCGAGGACGAGAGCAGCGAGCACAAGCAGCGGATCGCCGACCGGCTCGGCATCCGGCTGCACCTGGTCGACGGCCGGCAGGAGTTCGCCGAGGACTACGTCCGCCCGGCCATCGCCGCGCACGCCGTCTACCTCGACACCCACCCGGTCAGCTCCTCGCTCAGCCGCCCGCTGATCGCCAAGGTCGCCGTCGACACCGCCCGCGAACTCGGCGCCACCACCGTGCTGCACACCGCCAACCGCTCCCAGAACACCCTGCGCCGGCTCAACGGCGCCCTCGAACTGCTCGGCTTCGCCGGGCGCTACGGCAGCCCGTACGACCTGGACCCGGTGGACCGGGACCAGAAGATGCGCGAGCTCAAGGAAGCCGGCCTGGAGCAGCTGAGCGAGCGGCTGGTCAGCGGCGACTCCAACCTGTGGTGCCGGGAGTTCGAGTCCGGGATCCTCGACGACCCCGAGGACCACGCCGTGCCCGAGCGGCTCTACCAGTGGAGCGCGCTGCGCCCCGCCGAGGCCCCGGAGGCCGTCGAGGTCGCCTTCGAGGCCGGCCGTCCGGTCGCGGTGGACGGCCGCCGGCTGCCGCTGACCGAGCTGATCGACACCCTCAACCACCTGGTCGGCGCGCACGGCCTCGGCCGGTACAGCGGGCTCGAACACCTGGGCCACGGGCCGAAGGTGCTGGAGATCCGCGAGATGCCCGCCGCCTGGCTGCTGCTGCGCTCGCGCCGCCACCTGGAGACGGCCACCCTCTCCGCCGAGCTGCTGCGGGAGAAGCTGAACCAGGAGCAGCTGTGGGTCCGCGAGGCGCTGGAGGGCCGCTGGTTCGGCGAACTGCGCCGCGCCAGCCAGGCGTTCATCGAGGTCTGCTCGGCGCACGTCACCGGCTCGGTGCGGTGGCGGCTCTCGGCGGGCTCGGCCGAGACCCGGGCCGTCGTCGCCGACCGGCCGCTCTACCTGCGCGACCGGGAGGCCTGGGAGCACCGGTCCGTCGCCGCCGAGCGCGCGGCGTTCAGCCCGAACCAGCCGCGGGAGCGCTGACATGGGCGGCTCGAACCCGACGGACCACCCGGCGCCCCCGGAGTCCCCTACGCCTCCTGCGCCCCCGACGCCCCCGGTGCTGCTGGTCGTCTACGGCCGGGGCTCGGCCACCGCGCGCGGGGTCCTGACCGCCGGGCGGCGGCTGTGCACGGCGGTCTTCCTCGGCGACCTCGGCGACCCGAAGGTGGCCGCCGACCTGGCCCAGCTGCCGAAGTCGGCCACCGTGGTGGACACGTCCGGCCTGACCGAGGAGCAACTGTGCGACCGGGCCGCCGAGTTCGGCGCCGCCGGAGTGATCACCTTCAGTGACCACCTGCTCCGGACGGCGGCCGCCGTGGCCGCGCGGTGCGGCGTGCCGTTCCACGACCGGGCCACCGTCGAGGTCCTGGTCGACAAGTTCCGCCAGCGCGAGGCCCTGGCGGCGGCGGGCGTGCAGAGCACCGCCTGCCGGACGGTCCACTCCGCCGCCGACCTCGGCCCGGCCCTCGCCGCGACCGGGCTGCCCGCCGTCCTCAAGCCCCGCTCGGGCGCCGGCAGCGTGGACACCTGCCTGGTCCGCAGCGCCGCCGAACTGGCCGACCGGTACGCCGAGTTCACCGAGGGCGTGGCGAGCCCGGCGGTGTTCGTGCTGGAGGAGTACCTGGTGAGCGACCCCACCGTGGTGGGGGAGTTCTGGGGCGACTACGTCTCGGTCGAGTCCGCGATCCGCGACGGCCAGATCCGCACCCTCGCGGTCACCGGCAAGCTGCCACTGGCCCCCCCGTTCCGGGAGACCGGCTACTTCACCCCGGCCCTGCTCCCCGCCGGCCTGGCCGACGAGGTCGTGGCCCTGGAGCAGCGCGCGCTGCGGGCGCTCGGCATCCGCGAGGGCGTCACCCACACCGAGATCAAGTTCACCCCCGCCGGGCCACGGCTGATCGAGGTCAACGGCCGCCTGGGCGGGCACGTCTCGGACGTCCTCAAGCGCTCCGCCGGGACGGACCTGCTCGCCCTCGCCCTCCGGCTGGCACTCGGCGCGTTCGACCCGCCCGAGCCGGTGCTCGCCCTGGGCGCGGGCTGCCCGAAGGTGGCGTTCCAGTACTTCCTCTCCCCGCCCGCCGACGGCCTCGCCCCCGGCCCCGGCGAGGTGCTCGACGGCCTCCACCACCTCCCCGGGGTGGACCTGGTGGACGCCACGATCGACCCGTCCTGGCGGGCCGACTGGCGGGCCGGCACCGAGTGGCTGATCGGCACGGTCTACGGCTCGGTCCCCGGACACCCCGAGCTCCGGGCCACCGTCGAGGGCATCCACCGCACGATGGCCGACTTCTGGTCCTGACGGCCCCGAGCCCCGGCCCTCAGCCCTACCCCCGACCCCACCGCACCCGCCCAACCTCGCACCCCTGGAGTCAACTTGCCGCGGCGCATACGCACAGCCACCCACGCGGCGGTGGCAGCCGTAGTCTCCGGCCTGGTCCTCGCGCTGCTCGCGCTGGGCATCGGGCCCGTCCCGGCCCTCGGAACCGCCCTCGTCCCCGGGGCCGGTGCGTGGGACTCCGCCGCCGGCGCCGAACTCCCGCACACCGAGACCCTCACCCTGGCGGGCCTGAACGCGCCGGTGACGGTCGCCTTCGACGACAACGGCGTCCCCACCGTCAAGGCCGCCTCCGACACCGACCTGTTCCAGGCCCAGGGCTACCTGCACGCCCGCTTCCGGCTCGCCCAGCTCGACCTGGAGCGGCGCGCCGGACGCGGACGCCTGGCCGAACTCAACGGGCCCGGGAGCGTCGAGTCCGACCGCTTCGAACTCCAGATGGGACTCCTGCGCACCGCCGAGGCCACGTGGGCCGCCACCGCGCCCGACAGCCCGGCGGGCCGCGCCCTCACCAGCTACACCCGGGGAGTCAACGCCTGGATCTCCGAGCTGCGCCACAACGGGCAGTGGCCGGCGATCTTCTCCCTCACCGGCGTCTACCCGGCCGACTGGACCCCGGTCGACAGCCTGGTCATCCAGGAACTCCTCACCCAGAGCATGGACTTCACCAGCACCCCGCTGGACTACGCGATCTTCCGGGAGTCCCTCGGCGAGGAGCGCACCATGGACTGGTTCCCGGTGCACGCGCCCAACGACCAACGGCCGTACGACGTCGGACCGTACCGCGACCTCGGCATCGCGCCGCTGCCCGCGAACGTCAACACCGCCGGGCCCGACGGCCAAGCCGCCGCCAACCGGTCGGAGCCGCGCCCCGCGCCCGTCGCCCCCACCGGGAAGCCCGACCCCGCCGGGGAGGCGACCGCGGCCCACACCCTGCTGGACACCATCCGCGCGCTCCCGGCCACCCAGGTCCACACCTTCCCGGACAGCAACGCCTGGGCGGCGAACGGCCCGGCCGTGGCGGGCGGCAACGCGATGCTCGCCGGCGACCCGCACCTGCCGATGACCCTGCCCTCGTACTGGTACCAGATCGCGCTGTCCTCGCCGGAGACCGACGTCACCGGCGCCAGCATGGCCGGCATGCCCGGCGTGCTGATCGGCCGCAACGCCAACATCTCCTGGTCCCTGACCGACGGGCAGAACCAGTCGACGGTCTTCTACAGCGAGCAGACCAGCCCCGACCACCCCGGCCAGTACTTCTGGAACAACGCGTGGCACCCGATGCAGCGGGTGGAGTACACCATCCCGGTCCGGGGCGGCGACACCGAACACCTCGCCGTGGACCTCACCGTGCACGGGCCGGTCCTGACCCGGGCCGGGCAGACCACCTCGGTCAGCTGGATGGGCAACATCCCCTCCCCCGACCTGGCCGTCCTGCTCTCCGTCAACAAGGCCCGCGACTACCAGGAGTTCCGCACCGCGCTCGCCGACTGGCACGCCCCCACGCTCAACTTCGCCTACGCCGACGGCGGCGGCAACATCGGCGTGGTCGCCGCCGGGTACTTCCCCCTCACCAAGGGCGGCAACCCCTGGTTCCCGCTGCCCGGCACCGGCGAGTACGACGTGGTCGGCGCCATCCCCTTCGACGCCACCCCGCAGGTCTACAACCCGCCGAACCACGTGGTCGCGACCGCCAACCAGCGCCCCGTCTCCGCCGACTACCCGTACTACATCGGCACCACGCTCAACGCCTTCGACAACGGCTACCGGGCCAGCCGGATCTACCAGTACCTGGAGAGCCACCAGGCGATGACCAGCGCGGACTTCACCACCCTGCAGAACGACGTCACGGACTACCTCGCCACCGTCATCCTGCCCCACCTGAAGACCGCCCTGGCCGACCAGAAGCTCGACCCCCGCCAACAGGCCGCCCTCGACGTCCTGAACCGCTGGGACCACACCATGAAACCCGGCGTCGCCGGCGGCCCGATCTGGTGGACCTTCTGGAACGACTACCTGGAGACCACCTTCCAGCCCTGGTGGGACCACGCCAAGGTGCCGGTCGAGCGCGACCGCCTGTACCTCAAGGTCTCCAGCGCCCTGCCCAGCCTCGACGAGAACCTCGAAGCCTGGACCCTGCACGACCCGACCAACCCGGCCTTCACCTCCCCCGGCGGCCCGACCCGCACCGCGACGGACGCCATGCGCACAGCATTCGCCCAGGCCGTCTCCGAACTGTCCCAGGACCTCGGCAACGACCCCGCCACCTGGACCTGGGACCGCGTCCACACCCGACAGATCCCCTCCCTCACCGGCGCCGAAGCCCTCGGCTACGGCCCCAAGCCCGCCGAGGGCGACCGCTGGACCGTCAACGCGGCCGACGGCGGCATGAACTCCACCTTCGGCCCGAGCTGGCGCATGGTCGTCGACTGGAAGGGCCCGGACACCGCCACCGCGCAGGCCGTCTACCCCGGCGGCCAGAGCGAGAACCCGGCCTCACCCTGGTACCGGAACTTCATCCCGTACTGGTGGGAGGGCCGAAACCCGCCGCTCCTGATGGCCGCCGACCAACCCGCCTCCACCAAGGTGTGGACCCTGCGACCGGGAGCCTGACCACCATGACGACCCCCCACCTCCGCACCCTCCTCCCCGCCCTCCTCGCCACCGTGGTCATAGCCCTCGGCTCCCTCTGGTCCCTCTGGTACCTCCCCTTCCTCTGCGGCCTCGCCCTCGGCACCACCACGGCCCTGCGCGGCCAACGAGCCCGCACCGCCGTCCTCACCGCCACCACAGCCGCCCTCGCCGGCTGGGCCGCCCCCCTCCTCTGGCGCGCCGCCACCGGCGAAGCCGTGGCCGGCACCGCCCGCACCCTCGCCGCCCTCGCCGGCCTCCCGGCCCTCGCCTCCCTGATGATCACCGCAACCCTCCTGATCAGCCTCCTCCAAGCCCTCCTGGGCGTCTGGCTGGCCCGCACCACCACCGCCACCCTCCGCCCCACCCCCTGACCCCACTTACCCACCCACCGCAAACGATGGCCCGGCCCGCTCAGCGGCCCGGGCCATCGTCGTTCCGTGGTCTCGGTTTCGGTTTGCCGACCAAGTCGACGGCCTCGGCCGACGTATCCACGGGACTCCGGGCCCACATCCGCCCAGACGGAGCTGAGGTCGAACCCCCCGTCCCAGGTGTTCAGCAGTGCCTCGAATCACCGCCTGAATCAGATCCTCAGCAGCACCCCCGGCCGCCAGGGCCTTGAAACACCAAGGTCATATCCTGGCCGATCATGCAGAGCATTGACTGGGACGGCGTCCGGGAGCGGGTACGCGCGGTGCGCGAGGAGCAGGGGTGGAGCGGGCCGGGGGCTGAGCTGGCTGCGCCGCTGACCGAGATCCAGGTGGTGGAGGCGGAGCGGCAGTTCGGGATCACGTTTCCGGCGGACTACCGGGAGTTCCTGCTACGGGTGAGTGCGGGTGGACGGTGGCCCAGGGAATTGCGGCGGGGACCCGACGGATGGCACTGGGCAGAGGACGCGGACACCCAACTGGAGCGGCTGCACGTGCCGTTCCCCGATCACGACACCGCGCTGGCGGCGAGTGACGAGGTGTGGGAGAAGTTCGTACGGGAAGAGGACTACGCCGACCCTGCCGACTTCGAAGCCGCCCGGGACGCTCGGAACGAGGCCGTGGAGGCGGCGGAGCGGGACCGGGTCACGGGCGGTGTGTTTCTGGCGGGCCATGGCCACAACTTCAGCACCCTGCTCATCGTCAGCGGTCCGGATCGCGGCAGTATGTGGTTCGACGGGCGGCCGACCTGCGATCGCCTCAACCCACTGCTGACGGATGCGGGACGACCGGCCGGCTTCGGTGAGTGGTACATCGACTGGCTGGAACACGAGGAGGGTCTGACGACCCCGGAGCTGGGGAAAGCCGCTCGCGACCAGTGGCACCGCGGTGTCGACACGCCCATCTGGCTCCGCTGGTTCGACGACTGGGAGGACAACCGCCGCGGTCGGTAGCCCACCGGCCCCGAAGGCGCCGGTCATCGCCGAGGCCATGGCAGTGGCCACGGCAGTGGTGATCGGCAGGGAACGGTCACCAGGCGGCAGTGATGTGAGCAGACTGGAGTGACGAACTCCGGGACAGGGCTTGGCAGCGGCGCTTGGGGCTTTCGCAGCACGGGAAGTCGGACCGGCCGACTTCCCGTGCTGCGAGCGGGATCCGTAAGGCGCTCCCTTAAGATCCCACGGTGAAGATCTGGACGGAGCGCCCTGCCAAAGCCGATGTCGAAGCGGTCGTCTGTCGCTACTTCAGTCTGCTCCGAGCCGGCCGGATCCCCAAGGCCGAGGAACTCGTCGATCACACCTCGGTCCGGCACGTGCTCAGGTCGCTATGGGCCGGCTCGGTCGAGGCGAACGCCGACGATGACAAGAATGAGGACGAGAGCGAGAGCGAGGCGAGCGGCAGCCCTGCTGTCGACGAGTGGGAGCAGGACTTGTCCTGGCTCCGCGAACTCGATCTCGCGGACTTCCACTGGGGCCACGAGGGCACCGGCTTCTACGTCGAGATCACCTACCGCGCGCGGATCA
The DNA here is from genome assembly GCF_044744605.1 of Kitasatospora sp. NPDC087271. NCBI lineage: Bacteria > Bacillati > Actinomycetota > Actinomycetes > Kitasatosporales > Streptomycetaceae > Kitasatospora > Kitasatospora sp. NPDC087271. The sequence continues at coordinate 140,712 of NZ_JBIUYQ010000012.1, read as the reverse complement.
TCGAGGTGTCATTGAGCTTCTGGGTCAAGCCCACCGACGCCGGCTGGGTCCTCTCCGGGCCTGCCACCCTCTGGTAGGAGGACGAGCAGAAGCGCAGCTCAGACGGTCGTCGACTGGAACTGGTGCGGCATGTTCCAGCCCTCGGCGAGCCTCGACGGGTGAACGTTGGCTCCCCCGCCGAAGAACTCGCAGAACTTCATGATCAGCGGGTCCCAGCCGAGCGGATCCACGTAGTGCGTCCCGGGGATGACGAGGCTCTCCTCGACATGGGCGCGAAGGACCTCGACCTCGAAGGCGGTGGCGTGCGGCTCGGGACCGCCGAAGGGGTGGGCCGAGACGACCTTGCACTCCAGCTGGACCGGGCATTCCGCGACCCTGGGGGGCCGGACCAGGTCCGACGCCTGCTCGGTCAACTGCGCGACCGAGAACTTCTCCGGCTCGTACCGGTAGCCCTGCTTCACCTTGTAGTCCGCCACGACCGGCTTCCCGGTGGTGAGCGCGATCCGGTCGACGGCATCGACCATCGCCGACGAGGGCAGGTTGAGCACGCACTCGCCTTCCCGCAGCAGGTTCGCGGTGGTCTGGCCGTTGTTGCCGAGACCGAGCATGCAGGACTGGCCCAGCCACCACACCGAGGACATCGGCGCGAGGTTCGCCGTGCCGTCCTCGTTGAGTGAGCTGATCAGCACCACCGGAGTTCCGAAGTACAGGACCTTGAGCCCGGGGACGACGTGCATGCGCTGTGCCTTTCGCGAAGTGCCGGACGAACAGGTCCGCGATCAGGAACACGAACCGTCGCCGACTCTGTCGTGGGCGAGACACCTGCGCTGGCGGAAATGCGACACCGCGTCTCGGCCGAGTGCGGTCGAAGACGGTGTGACTTCAACGGATAGATTGCGAGTCCGCCGTCTGTGACCTTGGGTTTCGACTTGTAGTTTGCGAGCCATTCCGAGGGTTACTTTGCGAGGTGCCGTCCGGCAGTGGTGACCGCTGGCAAGGGTTTGATCGGAGTGTGACGCATTGTCACACCGAGCGGTCTCCCACCACCTTGCGGACAGCTAAGCCTTGATTGGTGCGGCCGACCTGGCGACTTGCTCGATCTTCGCGCGGTAGGCTGCGCGGGCTTCCTCGTCGATCTGCTTCTCGTGTTCGGCGCGCAACCCGGTCCGGCCGTCGAGGCCCTCACGCAGGATGTCGGCGTGCCCGGCATGCCGGATGGACTCGCCGAGGACATGGACCATGATGGCGAACAGGTTCGTGTTGGAATAGGGCTCCGGCCACCAAGGCACGTGGCCGGGGGCGTCGAGGGGAAGCTCGTTGATCGTCGCGTCCGAGTGTTCCCACGTGCGCTGGTAGAACCCGATGATCTGAGCGCGAGTCTCGTCCTCGGTCGCCCACTGATCGCTGCCGTCGGAGTCCTGCCACCGGGGCAGCGGTTCCGGGGAAGGACGATCGAAGACCTCGCCGAAGTACCTGGCCTCGACGGTGGCCACGTGTTTGACCAGGCCGAGGAGGTTGGTCCCGGTCGCTGTCAGAGGCCGGCGGGCGTCGTATTCGGACAAGCCGTCAAGTTTCCAGAGCAGCGCTTCGCGGTCTCGCCGCAGTCTCCCGTGCAGGTTGTTCTTCGCGAATTCATCGATCATGCGGCATGAGCCTGCCATGGGCTGATCGTTGTCTCAAGATCCCGTACGTGGTCCGCGACGACTGGCAGAGCCGAGGCATCGCCAGGGCCGCCGCCCTGACTCGCTGCAAGAAGCTCTCGAATACTTGCCACGTGAGACAACCTCCTATTCGATGATCACGGCTCTGACTTGCGGGAATGGCACCGGAGCCATGGATGACGCTGCCTGTTGGCAGGTTGCAAGGAGGTGGGCGGCGTGGTCGGCCAACAGCGGCAGGAGGACCGAGTAGGGAGAGCGGGGCTTGTCGCGTCTGAGCCGGTTGGCGAGATGGATAGCCGGATCGGTTCTGGTGGTGCTGCGGCCCGGTGCGGCGAAGGGCGGGCGGAAACAGGGGGCGAGGCAGGGCTCGCTGCCTGTGACCTGTGACCAGATGAGTGCGGAGAGAGCCTCGTGCAGTTGGTCCGCCGGGGCTGCCGGCTTCCGCTCGTTGACCGCGACGAAGCGCTTGACGAGTTCGGCGAACGCCTCGTCGCCGAGGTGCCAGGACTCGTGTTGCCGGCGGCGATGCCGGTAGTCAATGTGGTCGGCCGCGGGGATGGCGGCGAGGTGGTCGGCGAGCCGGTAGAGGCTTTCGCGAAGTTCGTCCGTGCGTTCGTCAGAGCCGGCGGCGACCGGCTGCTGGGCCGGGGTGGTCAGCAAGTTGGTGCCGGGCGGGAAGCCGAGATACTCGGCTGCCTGTTGAGCGTTCATGTCTTCGACGGCCTGGACGAGCAGGATCGCGGCCGTGCGCCGGAACCTGCGCGAGTGAGGCGGGAACGGGCAGTCCGCGTCCGCCCAGAAGATCCGGAACCACTGGTCGGGTAGTTCCTGGGGGATGTTCTCGGGAGCGAAACCGTGGCGGCGTTCGATCGTGAGTGTGAAGAGCGAGGGGATGACCTGGCGACACGACCAGGCTGTGGAGGGGGTGCGCGGCCGCGAATCGGAAGGACGTCTGCGCAGCGATTGCTGGACGATTGCGCGGCGGGCGAGTGTGGCGTCCTTGCTCAGGAGCTTCCAGGTGGCCCCCCAGCGCTTGTTGTCGTGCGGGGGGCAGCGTTGGGTGAGCCGGCCGAGCTCTTGCAGGAGTTCCCGGTCCGGAAGGCTCAGCAGCTGGTCGGCGACGGTCAGGACTGCGGCGGCGCCGATGGACGCGCGGGGCAGGTAGGTCCAGTAGATGCCGTCGTCGTGCGGCGCGCTCTGGGCGGTGAAGCCGGGCAGTCGCTTCTCCTGGGCGGCCAGGTGCTCGTCGACGGCGGCTTTCTGGTCGGTGGTGACCATGTCCGCCATCGCGGGCCAGGTCGCGAGGACGACCGCGGTGATCGTCTGGAGGTCGGCGAAGGCCGCGAAGGCGTCTTCCGGCGAGGTCTCCTCGTCGAAGAGGTGGTCGAGGCGGGTCTGCAGATCCGCGAGGTTCTGCGGCAGGGGCCGCGGCGGTGTGTCGGAAAGCCGGTCGAGTCGGTGGCCGCAGATCACGCCGGGTCGTCCGGCCTCGTTGCTGCGGCAGGCGGCCGGGTGGAGACCTTCCAGCCCGGGGTGGCCGATCAGGAGGGAACTGGGCCAGCTCCCGGTGGTTGTGAGGCTCGACGGCCGGTGGCAGCCGGGGCACTCGTGGTCCAGGAAGACGCGGTGGCGGACGCAGGCGAAGCTGGTGGCCAGTCGCCAGCGGCGGAGCCAGGGACCGCCGTGCCGTTGCTGGATGGCTGAGCCGTCCCCGGCCAGGCAGTGGGGGCAGTAGCGGCTGAAGGAGGACAGGATCCAGGGCGGGGCGATCTGGCGGGGCTTGGGCAGTTCGCCCGGGGGACGGGGCAAACCCAGCGCGTGGGCCACTGGCGGGAACCGACTGGCCAGTGGGTGCAGGGTCAGCTGGTCGACGGTCTGCGGGGTGGTTCCGATGACCTGGGCGAGTCGCTCGCCCTTGACCGGGTCGATGAAGAACAGGCGGCCGATGGGGGCGAGGGTCGCGGTGGTCTGGGTGCCGACGAGGCCGAGCCGCCAGAGGATGTGTCCGGGGGGGGGCAGGTGGAGGCGGTGGCCGAGGCGGAGTGCGAAGCCGGGCAGCGATTCGTCCGGCAGCGGGACCAAGCACCTGGCCATGCGGTGGTCGGGGGCGGGCATGTCAGCCTGCCGAGCCGGCCGCCGAGGCGGGGCCGTGGTCGTCGAAGACGGTGTTGCGGCCGCGGCGCCGGCGGGCGGGTGTCTGCGGCGCGGTGGCTGGTGGTGTGGGGTCGACCTCTTCCGGGGCCAGCTGCGGGTCGTCGCGGCGGATCACGATCTCGTCCAGCGTGCCCTCGTCGAGCACTTCGCGGCCGCTGTCCATGGCTTCCTGGCAGCCGTCCTCGATGAGACGGCTCAGGAGCCCGACGATGCCGTTCGTGCGGCGCATCAGATACTCCGGCATCGTGCTCTCGGTCAGCATGCCCGGCTTGGCGTTCAGCAGCCGCAGATGGACCTCGATGCCGCGCAGGTGCTGCAGGAACGCGTTGATCTGCTCGCTGGTGGTGTAGCGGAAGCGGTCCATCTCCACCAGCTCGAAGCGGTGTTCGGTCTGCGTGGGCTCCAGGCCGTTGACCCGGGTGGACTCCAGCGAGGGCAGCACCCAATGCTGTTGGCGCGCGTTCCATTTCGCCTCGCGCAGCAGCCCGGTGCCGGGGATGTTCACCCCGGTCAGGATCAAGGTGACGCCCAGGCTCATGAACGCGCGGATCAGGTCGAGCACGTCCTGGTCGTCGGCGCGGTGCATCCTCAACCGACTGATGTCGTCGAGTTTACCGACCGCAGGAGCTCGGACACCGGCTCTGAACTGCGACGATTCATAGCCTACATGTCCGCGACGGGACTGCAGGGCCATGTCCCGTCATCCATCAGAGTGGTTCTGTAGTGCTGTGCCGTGGTCGTCTTCAGCCTGCACTGATGAGGTGCGTGTTGGCGGCTGCAACGCACGCCTGCATGACGGCTGAGAACAGATCGCGGGTCAGTTCCTCGTACTCGGTCTGGATGTGGGCATCGAGGAAGCCCAGGTCGTTCCAGGAGCCCATGCCGCCGAACACCCAGGCCGCTTGAACCGTCGCCACGAGCTGGCGGCTGGGCAGGTCGTAACCGCGGTCGGGGAATAGGTCCTGGTGGTAGACGGTGGTGAAGTCCTCGGCGGAGCGGAGGTTCCTGGCCTTGGCGAAGTGCGCTTGCCAGGGATCGAGGTCGTGGTCGCGGGAGAACCTGGCTGCGTGCTCCAGTGCCCCGTCCAGGACCGCGACAGCGTGGTCGACGGTGATGGCGAGCTGAGTCGGACCGAATCCGACGGTGGTGGGTTGAGTGGGTTGATAGGAGACGTCCCAGATACGGCGGTCCTGTGCACCTTGATCGCCGACGCCCCAGGAGGCTCGCCATAGCTGGTTGCCCGTAGCGCTGGTGGTCAGTAGCCCTGCCGCGAGACCGCCTGCGAAGGTCGCCCTGTGGTGCGGTTCCAGTCGGCCGTCAGCGACGGGTGTCTGCAGGCCGGGAACAGCCAGCCATATCCGGTCCACCCCGGTGGCGGAAAGCTCACTCAGCCACGCACCGACACCCGGCGCCCCCGCGAAGTCCACGTTCCTGACGAACTGGAAGGCACTGCTGATGCGATCGAGTTCCGGCGGCGCACTGGCATCACGCTGGTGAAGCCAAGCGCTGCCGTGGGTGGCCAGCGCAAAGTACTGAGCGAGTTCTCCGTTCATGACCAGCAGGTTATCGGGTGATCCTGGTGGTGGTTTGCCGCGCCAGCCGCAGATCTTTTGGTCGAGTTCATGTGACAGGGTCGGCGATCTGGGCTTCGAGGTCGGCGACGCGGCGGTCCTGGAACCACAGGTTGGAGCGGGCGGCCTTCAGCCGTTCGTCGAAGGACCGGTTGTCGGCGGTTAGCTGGCGGACGCGCTGCTTGAGGGTGGCGTTCTCGGTGGTGATCCGCTGGATGGCCTCCTGGGTCCACTCGGCTTCCAAGTCGCGGACCTGGCCGATGAGTTCGCCAATGCTTGTGCGCTGGGCGAGGATTGAGCTGCCCCGAGTTTCGTAGAGGCCGGATTGTGTGATCTATGCGGCGTTCGGGGTGTTCAACGAACAGTAGTACATGGCTTCGAACTCCTCGGGCGGGACGTAGTCCAGCGAGGAGTGGAGGCGTTCGGAGTTGTACCAGCCGATCCACTGGACGACGGCCCGTTCGACCTGGTCAGCGTCCCGCCATGGCCCCTGGTTCTCTATCAGCTCGGCTTTGAAAGTGCCGTTCAGTGCCTCGGCCACCGCGTTGTCGTACGAGTCCGCGACCGAGCCGACCGACGCCACCGCGCCGACCTCAACGAGTCTGTCGGTGTGGCGAATTGACACATATTGGCTCCCCCTGTCGCTGTGGTGGATCAGACCGGAGCCCTGGTTGATGCCCCGCCGCCACAGCGCCATCTCCAGCGCGTCCAGGGGCAGATCGGTGCGCATATGGGTGGCGAGCTGCCATCCGACGATCATCCGCGAGTACACGTCCAGCACGAACGCCACGTAGACCCAGCCGGCCCAGGTCCGCACGTAGGTCAGGTCGGCCACCCACAGCTGGTTCGGCCGGTGGGCGATGAAGGCGCGGTTGACCAGGTCCGGCGGCCTGGGAGCGGCCGGTTCGGGGACGGTGGTGCGGCGGCGCCGGCCGCGTATGACACCTTCGAGGCCGTCCTCGCGCATCAGCCGCTCAACCGTGCAGCGGGCCGCATGGATGCCCTCGCGCCGCAGCTGGCGGTGGATCCGCCTGACCCCGTAGGTCCCGGCGGAGTCCTCGTGGACTGCGCGGATCCGCTCCAGCAGCACCTCGTCCCGCACCGATCGGGCGGAACGCGGCCGGGAGCGGCGGGCGAAGTAGGCGGAGACGGACAGATCGAGTTCCCGGCACACGGGCTCGACCCCGAAGTCCTCGCGCAGGTGGTCGATCACCGCGTCGGCTTCGTGCGGGGCCGGTCGAACTCCTTCGCGAAAAACACGGAGGCGGCCTTGAGGATCTCCACCGATCGCTTCAGCTCGGCATTCTCCTTGCGGAGTTGCGCGATCTCGGCTTTCTCGGCGCTCGTCAGCAGGTCGGACCGTTCACCCTGGTCGGCCTCGGCCTGGCGCACCCAGTTGCGCAGGGCCTCCTTGTGGATGCCCAGGTCACGAGCGACGTGCGCGACCGGACGTCCGGAGGATCGGACCTCGCGGACCGCACGCTCGCGGAGCTCGTCGGGGTACTTACGTGGAGCAGGCATCGGACCTGTGTTCTCCCATCTGCCAGGGCGATCATGCCTGGCTTCAGGGCCTCTACAAAATCCGGTTCAGCTCACCGCTTGTTGGAACCTTGTCAGTCTCGCCGGGATATCTGCCGATCGACGTCGGCGTGAACCCCGCGCAGTTGCAACCGGGCCTTCAGGAACTCCATTTCCGACAACGTCCCCACCAGGCCGTCGCGGCAGAGTTCCCCGACCAGCTCGCGAGCCTGCGGCAACGAGGCCGCGGAGACCTCCCGAACGACCTTCAAAGCTGGGACGAGACTGGGAATCGGACCGGCCAACTGCAGTCTGACGGGTCCGTGCGCTGCGAGTAGGGCCTCCCGGACATCATCAGGTGCCCGTCCCGGGCCGGTGTGTTCGCACATGTAGGTGCCGCAGGCGTCGCACGAGAACTCCGACTCCCACCACAACTCTTCGTGAAGGATGAACTGGTTCACCTGTCGCCTCGCCATGCTGCCGCACTCGCACCGCGAGGCGATCTTCGCTGTTTGACCGGTCACCCGGGCTCCCCGGCGTTCCACTCCCGCGGCAGATCCTCGCCGCAGAAGACACAGACGAAGTCCTCGTCCCGCACGATGTTGAGCTCCCGGCAGGAGCAGCAGCGGCGGAAGACCAGCTCGTGCGTGAACCCGGACGGGTGATGGATTCCGATCTGGTCCAGGGCTTCGGCCACGGCCGGCCATGAGCTGACGTCCGGGCAGTAGCCGGTCGACTGGTTGCTGACCTCCTCGACCACCCACCGCCCGGACTCCTCACGGAAGCTCATCTCGCCAGCGCTCAGCACTTCTCCGCCGCCAGCACACACCACGTGCTCGCTGCGGCGCGGGGCGAGGCGCAGCACCCCACGGCTGTCGACGACGAACGTGATCGGCTCGGCCAACTCATCCAGGGTCAGCGCAGAGACCCACTCGCCGAAGTCCGCCGACGAACGGATACTCCGACCCTCACTACCCGTCCGGGCGAGCGCCTTCAGCTCCGCCGGACCTACATATCGATACCTCTGCCCCCGCGTCTCCACGCACACCAACCTAGCGGCTCTTGCAGCCAGCACCTGGGGGATTACGGGCTCCGGCGAAGACCACGAGCGTTTCCAACCACCGCGTCAGGGCTCAATCGCTCGCGAGATCGATGCTCGCCCTGGACGACAGATGTCGTGCTGACACGACAGTTAGCGTGCTGAGTCACAGTGACTCGACCGGCCACCGGACCGCCGCTCGCAAACTACAGCTCGGATTCGCAATCTATCGATCGGAGTCACAGACGGCAGCGACAACGGCAGCGACGACGCTATGGTCCGGGTTCGGGGCGGCCGAGGACGGCGTCCGCTTCGCTGAGCATGCGCCGCCGTTCGGCCAGAACGCCGTCGAACGCGGTGGCGTTCTGCTGGATCAGGGTGCGCTGGACGGTGGTCTCGGCCTCGTTCCAGATCCGGACGAGCCCGGTCTCCTGTTTGCAGGCGACGTCCGCGAGGGCGGTCGTCCGTTCCTCGCCGGTGGCTCGTTCGGACGGCCAGGTGCCGGTCTGCAGCGGTGTCGCGTAGTCGTACCCCGCCCGCTTCATGCACCGGGACCACGCGGTGACGACGGCCACGACCTCCGGCGTCTTCGCCGACTGCTCGAAGGACTCCTGGTTGGCCGACCGGACCACGTAGGCGTCTCCCGGGTAGCCGGTAGTGCCGGTGATCCGCCGCGCGGCGGATTCCTGGCAGCCCTGCGGGCCGGTGAGCGCCTTCATCTGTGCCGGGGAGAGCGGTGCCTGTGTCGGGGCCGGGTGGTCGGGCAGGTGGTAGCCGACGGTGCGGGCGCCGGTGGCGCTGGTCAGACCGTAGCGCCGTTCGTACCGGCCCAGCAGGGGTGCCTGGACGCCGGCCGGGGCGGGCGGTTGGAGGCCGGCGCTTCGCAGGCAGTCGGCGACCAATCGGTCCAGGGCGGTGTGCAACCGGGCCTCGTCGGCGGGCGGGAGGAAGTACGGGTCCAGCGGCAGGGAGATGACGGCGGGGCCGTCGGTGGCGGCCCCGGGTGTGAAATCAGGTGTGAAATCAGGTGTGACCTCAGGTGTGACCCCGGGTACGGCCTCCGACGTGACGGCGGCGCCGGCGGAGGGCGGCGTGCCGGTGGCGCCCCCTCCGCTCGTGGAAGTGGAGCAGGAGGCGAGCAACAGGCAGCAGGTGACGACAGCTACGAGCGGGGCGGCGAGCCGTGGTGCGTTCATGGTGACGTGGCCTCGAATCTCTGCGCCGCCGGGCCGTCCGACCAGTCGGACGGCCCGGCGGGGTGCTGCTGCGGTCAGCCGTTGACGAGGAACGAGGCGTCCTCGTTCTTCGTCCTCACCAGGTTGCCGTTGCCGCAGGCCACGATGAGGTCCGAGGGCCCGGACCAGTTCTCGTTGTAGAACACCTGGACGTTGCCGACGCAGTGGCCCGGGTACTGGTAGGTCGCGGAGGCCGCGTTGTTCTTCACCGCGGTGCCCTGTCCGGGGCCGGGCGTCAGGAACGCGCCGGCGTTCGCGAGGTTGTCGAAGCCCTTGAACCCGGTGCTCAGGTCCCAACCGGCCACCGAGCCGCTCTGGTTGGCGTTGTACCAGAGGCAGAAGGCCCTGGCGCCGAGGCAGTTCGGGTTGTTCGGCGCGGCCTGCGCGGCGGGCGACACGGCCAGCGTCGCGGTGGCCACCGTCCCCGCGAGCAGCAGGGTGGTGAGGATGCGTCGAGTCTTCATGGTCTTCCTCCTGGAGTCCGAACGCCCCGAGGCGGGGCGGATCCCGGTTCGGGTGCGTTTCGGTGCGACGGGTACGGGGGGGCCGGTCCATCGGTGCCGCCACGTCCCCCGTTCGTGGCGGTGGTGCCGTCGGCCCCCGGCTCCGTCTTCGGGTTCCCGGTCCGGAACGCCGCCGTGGGGGGCCGCGTCACGGGACCTTGAAGTGTCCGAAGATCCGATGGAGACTCCACCGTGCGGGCTAATTTGATTGTCCATCAACAAAAAACCGAGACGGCCCAGGTGAGCGGCGGACAATCCCGCTTCGGCCGCCGGACAGGACCGGACAAAGGGTCCGACAGGACAGGAGGCACGGTGGGTGGTGCTGGACGACCGCAAGGACAGCTCAAGGGAGAGACGGAACAGGCGAACGCCCTGGCCCGGTTCGTACGGGAGGTGACGGGCGGGGCCACGGTCCGCGAGCTCGCTCAGCGGTACCCGGCCGGCAAGACCAGCTGGAGCGAGTACCGCTCCGCGGAGAAGGACATTCCGTGGCACCTGCTCGAACGGCTGGTCCACGACTGCGCGGTGGACCCACAGGCCCGAACGGTGTTGCTCGTCCGCGCCCGCGCCCTGCACGAGCAGGCCGGCCGGGCGGCGGCCGGGACAGCCCCCTCGCACGCGGAAGGGCGGTCGGCCGCGCGGCAGGCCCTGGAACGGGCCCGGCAGGCGCAGCGCCAGGCCGAGGCGGGCGTGGCCCAGGCCGAGGAACTGATCCGCGTGCTGGTGGCGATCGTGGCCGAACTGCGGGGCGAGCTGAGCGCCGGCACGGAGGACGGGACGGCTCCCGGCGGACGGGTTTCGGACGGCGGGTACGCGGCGCAGTCGCGGCGCTCCCGGCTGCGGGAGGCGACGCGTTGCCTGGCCGAGGTGCGGCGCATCAGGGAGAACGCGCGCCAGGTGCAGCGGACGGCGGGCTGGGAGGAGGACACCGTCGGGCTCCTGGTCGACCAGGAGCGGGCGCGGGCCCAGGAAGACGGTGGTCAGCAGCCGGGTGCGGAGCTGGTGGTGGACGGCGGGGTCCAGGCGCACCTGCCGGTGCTGCGGCGCTTGGAGGCCGACCTCGTGGAGGTACGGGAAGCACTGGCCGACCAGTGCCGGGAGGTGAGCCGGATGGTCCGGCCCACCGCGGCCGGGTCCGGGATTGTCCGCGGCGAACTGGTCCGGGCGCCGGACAACCCGCCGACCAGCCCGCTCGCGCTCGGCCCCCCGCCCACCGGCCCCGCGGTCATCAGCCCCACGGTCATCGGGCCGCCGCTCGTGGGGCCGCTGCGAGGAGGGCCGCTGCGAGGAGGGCCCGCCGATGCGCGGCGGCGGCGTACGGCCCGGACCGGTGCGGCCATGGGAGCGACCGCGGTGCTCCTGGCCGGGGCACTGGTGTTGGCCAGGGTGCTGGTGGGCATACGGCTCGGCGCGGCGCCCGCCCCCGTCGACGCGCTCACCCGGGCGGCCGGCGCGGGCGCAGGCCCCTCGGCGCCGGCGGGGGACAGCCCCTCGCCGTCGGCACCCAGCACGCCTCCGACCGCCTCGCCGTCCATCTCACCGACCGCCTCACCGGCCGTCCCACCGCCCGTCCCGCCGCCCGTCCCGCCGCCCGCCTCACCGGCCGATCCTCGGACCGCCGGACCGGGGAGCGCGCCACTGGTACCGGCACCGGCCGGTACACCGACCCCCACCGCAGGGTCCAGCACCCCACCGGAATCCGTCGTCCCCTCCCCTTCGGCCGGGAACCGCGCGCCCATGCAGTCCTCGCCGTCGCCCAGCTCCGTATCGCCGCCGACGGCGGAACCCTGGACGCCCGACCGGCTCGGCGGAACCCCCATGGTCCCGCCGACGGGGCCCGTCTCCATCAAGAACGGCAACAGCCTGCAGTGCGTGGCCACATCCGGCGGCACCCGGGAGGAAGGCCAGGAAGCCCAGCAGTTCCCCTGCGGGGACTACCCCGACCACTTCTGGGAGAGCCAGAAGACCTTCACGGACGCCGAAGGCAACACCTACTACCGGCTCGTCAGCTACAACAGTGCCCTGTGCCTCGCGGTCCAGGACTCCAGCACCGAGGCCGACGCCCGGGTGATCCAGTCCGCGTGCAAGAACGACCCCGGGCAGTCCTGGAGAATCGAGAAGTGGCCGAAAGGCATCCGCTTCGTCAACGGCAACAGCCACCAGTGTCTCGCCGTCTCCTACGGCAGCAGTGCCCCGCACGCCCCACTGATGCAGTACCCGTGCGGAAACTACCCGGACCACTACTGGAGCTACGGCCCACGCCGGTAGCAAAGCAGTCCTCGCCGGCCCGCACGGCCGGGTGGCAGACCGCCCGGGCGACCCGCCTCTCCCCCTGGCCACGGTGGCAGGTCGGCGAACACCCTGTTCAGGCCCGTGCGGCAAGCAGGAGGGCCGGCCCGACGAGGGCAGCCCTTCTGTGGATTCTGCGGATTCGGCGTCAGCCGCCAACCCGGCGAGGGAGGCCGCCCGTCAGCTCCGGGTCTCCTGCCGGGAGGAGGTGATGAACTGCAGCAGGTGTTCGTTGACCAGGTCGGGGCGTTCCAGGTTGAGGCCGTGGCCGGCTCGTTGCACGATCTCGGCCCGGACTCCCGGGATCAGCGCGGTGACCCGCTGGAGGACGTGGCGCGGGCGGAGCAGGGCGCTGCGCCTGCCCAGCAGGACGAGGGTGGGCAGGCGGATGGAACTCAGTTCCTCGTCGGTGAACGGCCTGGCGGCGGGGCGGGTGTTCGGCTTGTAGCTGCGCATGCCGAGCATCAGGGGGGCGATCATCTCGGGCGGCGAGCTGAGTGCGGGGTTGGCGAGCAGGCGCCCGAGCGCGGGGCGCAGCGGCCGCGGGGCGAGCATGCCGAACAGGCCGCCGATCATGTGGGCGTAGAACCGGGCGGGGACCTTCTCGATGCCGCCGGGGTCCATCGGCGCGATCGAGGCGAGGCGTTCGGGTCCGTGGATGGCCTGGTTGAGGGTCAGCCAGCCGCCGTAGGAGAGGCCGACCAGGTGGATGCGGTCGAGTCCGAGCCCGGCGAAGACCTCGCCGAGCCAGGCCGCGTTCTCCTCGGAGCCGGCCGCGACGGCGCGTTGGACGCTGCGGCCGGGGTCGTCGAGCGTGTCGATCGCGTAGACCGGGTGGTGTTCGCCCAGGGCGGCGATCTGCGGGTACCAGTTGGACGGGTGTCCGGCGTGGCCGTGCAGGAGCACGATCGGTTCGCCGGTTTCGGGTCCGTAGTGGTGGACGTGGACGGTGCCGTAGCTGGTTTCGACATCGAGTTCCCGGCGGGGGGACGGCCACAGCTCCATCGCGCGGTCGTAGGCCTCAAGGAACTTCGTTCGGGCTTTCTCGCTGACGAAGTGTCCGACGCTGGTCCTGGTCATGGTCCCTCCCGGTGCTCGGAATGCATGAAACAGCAGCACTTGATGGTATGTTTGTACCATAAAAATGTCTGGAAGGAACCCGATGCCGAAGCTGGTGGATCACGAGGAGCGGCGGGCCCACATCATCGACGCCCTGCTGCGCACGGCGGCGGACACCGGGCTGCACGCCGTCACCATGCGGTCCGTCGCGATCGAGGCGGGTGTCTCGGTGCGGCTCGTGCAGTACTACTTCGACACCAAGGAGCAGCTGCTGCTCGCGGCGCTCACCCGCCTGGCCGCACGGATGGGCGAGCGGATCCAAGAGCGGGTCCAGGAACGGATCCAGGGACGGGTCGAGGAACGGGTCGAGGAACGGGTCCGCGACCGCGCCGGGGCGGCCGGGCCCTCGGCGTCACCGCGCGACATCGTCGAGGCGGTCCTGCTGGAGTCCGTGCCGACGGACGAGGAGAGCCGGACCTTCCACCTCGTCTACACCGAGTACGCGGTGCTCTCCATCACCGACCCCGCGCTCGCCGGGCAGTCGTTCCTCGCGGCGCCCAACGAGATGGAGGACTTCCTGGTCGGCCAGCTGACCACCGCCCGGCAGGCCGGGGACACCGATCCGCGCATGGACGCCCGCCAGGAGGCCGTCGTCCTCCTGGCGGTCTCCGCCGGCCTGGGCCTGAGCGTCCTCCTCGGCCAGCGGACGGCGGACGACGCGGTGGCGGTCCTGCACTACCACCTCGGCCGGCTCTTCCCCGGCCCGTAAACCCTCGACGGCGACCGAGTGAGCGCCCCCGGCCGGGGCGTCAGAGCCGTTCGGGAACGGGGTTGCCGACGGCCTCGATGGCGCGGCGGACGGGGACCTTCAGCAGGAGGACGAAGCCGATGAGGAAGAAGACCAGCAGGGAGATGATCGCCGAGCGGTAGCTGCCGGTGATCTGGTAGGCGAGGCCGAAGACCAGCGGGCCCATCCAACTGGTGCCGCGGTCACTGACCTTGTAGACGCTGAAGTACTCGGCTTCCCGGCCCGCCGGGATGAGGTGGGAGAACAGCGAGCGCGAGAGCGCCTGGCTGCCGCCGAGCACCAGTCCGATCATGCAGGCCAGGGCGAAGAACCAGACGGGCTGGTGGGCGGGCATCAGGTACCCGAGGGCGAGGGTGGCCACCCAGCCGACCAGGGATCCGAGGACGGTCCGCTTGGCGCCGTAGCGGCGGGCGATCCGGCCGAGGAGCAGCGCGCCGCCGATCGCCACGATCTGGACCAGGAGCACGGCGGCGACCAACGAGGTCTGGTCCATGCCGAGTTCCTCGCTGCCGTAGAGCGAGGCCTGGGAGACGACGGTCTGGATGCCGTCGTTGTAGCAGAGGAAGGCGCCCAGGTAGAGCAGCGTGAGCGGGTACTGACGCATCCCGCGCAGGGTGCGGGCGAGTTCGCGCAGGCTGCCGGCGGCGGGCCGGTCCGGCGTGGCGGCGGGCCGGTCCGGCGCAACCGGGGTACGGCCGGACACGACTGGGGTGCGGTCGGGGGCCGCGCCCGCCCGGGAGGGCAGCCGCAGCATCGGGACGAGCGTGAACAGCGCCCACCACAGGCCGGCCGAGGCCAGGCAGATCCGCACGGCGGTGCCGGAGGACAGGCCGAGCGCGTCGTGGCCCTGGAACAGCGCCAGGTTGGCGATCAGCAGCAGTCCGCCGCCCGCGTAGCCGTAGGCCCAGCCCTTGGAGGAGACCGCGTCGCGCTCGTCGGGGGTGGCCAGGCCGGGGAGGTAGGCGTAGGAGAGGGCGACCGACACCGCGTACGCGATGTTGGCGACCACCAGCAGTGCGCCGCCGAGGAGGTAGCGGTCGCCGTCGAGGAGGAACATCCCCATCGTGGCGACCGCGCCGACGTAGGCGAAGCCGCACATCAGCTCCTTGTGCCGCCCGGTGCGGTCCGCGACCGTGCCGGTCAGCAGCATCGCCGCGACCGAGAGCAGCACGGAGAAGGAGACCGTGTACGGGAAGAACGACCCGGCGCGCACCGACACTCCGAGCGGGTGCACGTCGCCGGCCGCGTCGGCGGCGTTCTTGGCGACGGTCGTCAGGTACGGCCCGAGGAACACCGTCAGGACGGTGGCCGAGAAGGCGGCGTTGGCCCAGTCGTTGATGTACCAGCCGAACCGTATCCGGCGCAGGGCGCTGTCATCGGCGGCGGCCGCCTCGCGCTCCGGCGGGCCGTCCGGCAGATCGTCCGGGAGACGGTCCGGCGGGTTGTCCGTGGTGCTCGTCATGGAGATCCCATCACCGTGCTGGAGCCGGTGCTGCCGTCGCTCCAGCAGCCGCGCTCGCCGAGGACGTCCCGCAGGACGTCTATGCGATCGGCCATGATGCCATCCACACCGAGGCCGAGGAGAGCCCTGATCCGTGTGGGATCGTCCACAGTCCAGACGTGAACCTGGAGGCCGAGGCGGTGGGCGGCGCGTACGAAGGCCCGGTCGACGACCCGGACGCCCCGGTGCCGCTCGGGCACCTGCGCGCACACCCCGGCGAACGGCGCCCCGGCGAACCGCGCCCCGAACTGCGCCCCGGACGGAGCCCCGGACCGCGCCCCACGCCCCCGCAGCAGCGGCCCGGCCAGCGAACGCAGCCGCAGCCGGGCCACCTCGCGCGGGCCGAGCGAGGTGGCCAGCCGGGGGCCCGCGGCGGCGCGGACGGCGGCGAGGCGGCTGTCGGAGAAGCCGCCGACGCAGACCCGGTCCCAGGCGCCGGCCCGGCGGATCGTCTCGACCAGCGGCCCGACGGCGGCCGCCGCCTTGACGTCGACGTTGAAGCGGGCCCCGGGGAACGCGTCGAGCAGGTCCTCCAGCAGCGGCACGGGCTCGGTGCCGCCGATCCGGGCCCGCCTGACGGTGGCCCAGGGCAGGTCGGCCACCGCACCGGTGCGGTCGGTGACCCGGTCGAGGCGGGTGTCGTGAAAGGCCACCAGTACGCCGTCGCGGGTGGCGTGCACGTCCGTTTCGAGGTAGCGGTACCCGAGGGCGACGGCGGCCGCGAAGGCGGCGAGCGAGTTCTCGGGGTGGCCGAGGTCACCGCCCCGGTGTGCGAAGGCGAGCGGCCCGGGGTGGTCGAGGAAGGGGTGCATGTGGTGCTCCGAGCTGCTGGGATGCGCGTTACAGTATTACGCACCCTGTCAAGCAGTAACGCCGGTACCGCCGGTACCGCCAGTAGTCCCATCAGTGCCATCAGTGCCATCAGTGCCATCAGTGCCATCAGCACCAGCAGTACCGCTACCGCCCTGATCGTCGACGCGGCGCAGATCGTAGAGGTACGACCTGCCGGCCTTCCAGCTGCGCCAAGGGCCGAGCGGAGGGAGCAGCTCCTGGTCGTCCGTCCGCCCCGCCAGCGGCCCGGAGTTGGCGACCCCGTCGGCGCCGACGGTGCACCAGCCCCGCTCCGGCAGCCACCGGCACCACACGTCCAGGTCCACCCGCCTGTACGACGGCCGGCCGTTGAACACGCCGTCCGCGCGGAAGTGGTACACCAGACCGTCCAGGCGGCGAACGAACTCGATCGACACGACGGCTCCCCCCATCGGACACCCGGAGGGCCAGGCTACGCCGCGAGCCCGGCGGAGACAGCGAAAGTGCGTTGCACGGCCGCCGACCTGACGCATAGGCTCACGCCATCGACGTGTAGCTCAGCAGCAGAGCACCGGGCTCTGGACCCGGAGGGCGCAGGGGCGGCACCTGCCACGTCGGCCTATGGACGACGACGCTGACCAGCAGCACCCCACCGGGGCCGGGATATCCGCGCACTACCCGCAGCGCCAACTGGCCCTGGCCCGCGCATTCCTGACCTCGACGGCCCACCCCGACGACAACTCCGACACCGACTCCCACGCCGACGCCGAGACCCGGCGCAACGCCGAGACCCGGGTCGCCCGCTGGCGCGCCGTGCTCGCCGGGATCGCCGACGGCCGGCTGGCCATCGGCTCGCGCACCCCGGTGGCCGGACTGCCCGCCTGGGTGACGCCCGAGGTCGTACGGGGTGGCTTCGCCACGTCCGCCGCGAGCGCCGAGGGCCCGCTCCAGCCGTACGAGCGCGAGGCTGCGGCCCTGGCCGGGGTGGCGGCCGAGCGCGGGGCGCTCTTCGCGTACTGCCTCACCGAGCCCGGCCTGTCCCGGCTGTACGACCTGCTCGACAGCGGCCGCTACGAGGCCGCCGTGCCGGAGGAGGCCGCGCTGCTGACGGTGGCGTGGCTCGTGCGGGCCGGGGACGCGGCCGGCGCGCTGGACCTCGTCGACGTCCTGGCGCCGTTCGCCGACCGGCTGCGCTTCACCCCCCGGCCGTCCGCGCTGCCCGCGCCGGACGCCGAGGCGGTGCACCGGCGCACGGTCGGCGACGCCGTCACGACCCTCACGGGCCGGCGGCCGAACGCCGCCGTGGAAGCGCAGCGCGAGGCGCTCACCGTCTGGCAGCCCTTCGGCGACCAACTGCTGGCCCACTGGCTGGAGACCGCCGAGGCCGGCCGGGTCCTGGAGCGTACGCCCGACAGCGCCTGGACGGAGCGCGGCGCGATGCTGCTCCGCCGCTACGAGGAACTCGCCGCGGCCCACACCCGCTGCACCAAGCACCGCGACCCGAAGGAGAACCTCGGCATCCTGCGCGGCGCCCTGGCGGAGACCGCCGCCGGCCGGCCGCTGGACGCGCGCCGCCTCGGACTGCTGCGGCACGCGGTGGCATCCATGGTGCGCCGACGCGGCCGGCCGGGCTCCGACCGGCACTCCGAACTGCGCACCCGCCAGGCCGTGCAGGCGGCCCAGCCCTCGCACCACGACCTCGCCCAGCTGGTACTGCGCCGCCTCTCCGGGCTGCCCCAGGAGACGGGCGTGGCCGACGTGTCCCCGCTGGTCGCCGACGTCTCGGCGCGCGAGGCGCACGAGACGCACGAGACGCACGAGGCACACGCGCCCCCCACCGGCCACACCACCCGTCTCCCCGCAGGCACCCCGGTGCCCGCAGCGATCCGACAGGTGGTGGAAGCCGCGCTCAGCGCCCCGATCGACACGCTCGTGGAGCGCGGCATGGTGCCCTCGGCCGAGGTCCTGGCCGAACTGGTCCCGCAGCTCGTCGCCGTGGCCGGCGCCCAGTCCTACCCGGACGAGGCGCTGCGCACCCTGATGGCGGCGAACTACCGGGCGTTCCGCAACCGCCGCTCGCTGCTCCTGAGCGACCTCACCGGGCAGGTGCGGGTCGACGAACTGCCCTGGGTACGGGCGGTGGCCGGACACCGCGTCGGCGAGGACGGCCGCGCACCCGCGCGTACCGCGCTGCGCCGGCTCGGCGAACTGGCCGTGCAGGCGTTCCCCGGCACGCTCCTGCCGAACGCGCTGGTGCGCGAACTCGGCGTGCTCGCCCGGCAGGCCGAGCTCGACGCGCCGTTCGTGGAGGAACTGGCGGCGGACATCTTCACGGGCACCTTCACCCCGAAGTACCTCGCGGCGGCCCGGGCCGCCGCGGAACTGCTCGGTGGCACGCTGTACGAGCGCTACTACGCCATCGACTACGCGGCCGTCCACGACCTCGCGACCGCCGAGGCGGGCAAGCCGAACAAGCCGGGCAGGGCGAACAAGGCCCCGGCGCGAGGCCGACGCCCCCGCTCCTCCCCCGGGTTCACCGAGCTGTGCGCGCAGCGCGCCGAGGTGTCCGGAGGATGGTCGATCGCGTCCAACGGGAAGATCATCGAGCAGGCCCAGATCCTCACCACCCACAACCTGGCCACCCTGGTCACCCGGGTCGGCATCAGCCCCGAGCCGGGCTGGGACGACCTGGCCTGGCGCAGCTTCACCACCGTGTGCCGCGCGACGGCCCGGATCCACGACAACCCGCGGCCGCTGTCCACCATCAAGGACGCGGCGTACGCGTGGCGCCAGCTGGTGTTCCACCTCTCCCTGTGCGAGCCCGCCGCGCAGGCCCGGGTCATCGCCGGACTGCGGGGGGAGGCCGCCCGCCACCCCGCCCACGTCGCGGCCCGTCTCGCCCCCGCCCTGGCCGGCCTGCGCCAGGCCGCCCGCGGCGGCGCCGCGGACGCGGAAGCCGGGCGCCGCCTCCTGGGCTGGACCACGGGACCGCACTGGCTCCACCCGGCCCCCAGGACCTGACCACCCGCGCACCGCCCAGGCCGAACCCGCCGCCGCCAAACCAGGAAGCCGTCGGCACCGGCGGGTTCGGCTGGTTGGGCGGCGACCCGAACGAGCTCCAGCAGGTCGGCCGTCCGGTGGGGTGGTCTTCGTCGGTGGGTGGCTGCTGACCGAGGACGGTTCTCGAACGAGTGCGACCCGCGCCCACAAATCACCCGATCGAGTGAAGGTCGAACGCTCTCCGCCCATTCGGCACCCCGTCGCCGATGATGCGCTTGGCGCGACACGGGGGCACCCGCCATCCTGCGGGCGCCCCCGCGATCCGTGCCGTCCATCCGCCGACGAACCTCGGAGCACACATGCGTCGCCCCACCACCGCCGCCGCAACCGCCCTGACCGCCGCGATAACCGCGGCCCTGCTGACCGGACCGGGGGCCGCCGTCCCGGCCCACGCGGACACCGCACACATCCCCGTCATCCTCATCCACGGCCGCAACGCGGACCCCGGTATATGGGGCACCCTGATGACCGGCCTCCGTTCGAAGGACGTCCCGGCCTTCGCCTGGGGCTACGACACCTCCCGGTCGACCAACGAGGTCCTGGCCGGGGAACTGACCCAGTACGTCGACAACGTTCTGAGCCAGACGGGCGCGGCCAAGGTGAACATCGTCGCCCACAGCCTGGGCAGCCTGCCGAGCCGCTGGTACCTCAAGTTCGGAGGCGGCAACCAGAAGGTCGCGAACTGGATCTCCCTGGCCGGCCCCAACCACGGCACCTCCCTCGGCTACCTCTGCGCCCTCTGGGACCAGGGATGCAAGGACATGACGCCCAACTCGTGGGTCATCAGCCACCTCAACCAGGACACCGAGACCCCGGGCCCCACCCGGTACACGACCTTCTGGTCCCCCAAGGACGAGCAGATCTCCCCGACCACCAGCACCAAGCTGAACGGCGCCACCAACATCGAGACGGACGGCCTCAAGCACAACGACTTCCTGACGAACCCCGGCGTCCTCGACAAGGTCACCGCGATCCTGACCAGCTGACACACAGCCACACCACCGCACCGGCACCACCGGCCACCCGCCGTGTACAGATCCTCGGCGCGGTGGCCGGCCCCGCCGCGACAACGGCGCGACGAGCACATCTGCGTCGCCTCCCGGTCAAACCCGTGGGCGGCCGCCGGTGGCGGGGCCTCCTCGAAGGTGACCACGGTGTGGCGGACGTAGTGCGCGAAGATCTCGGCCACGGCGTTCAGGTCGGCCGGAACCGCCGGGCGGATCACTGACTCCATGGCGTCCACAACGGGAGAGTGTGGGCCGCGCTGCGCGGGCCACCGACTCGGGCCGTCGGCCGCGACTCTCCGATAAATCAGAGCGCGAACCCGGACAATCCATGGACCAGGAATACGGGCGAAATCGCCGGAAAGAAAAGGTGGAGATAGGAATCGAACCCATCTAAACGGCCCTGCAAGCCGTCGCCTCGCCACTCAGCCACTCCACCGCGGCAACGAGGGAAACATTACACGCACATGAACGGGGATTACCCGGCGACGCCGATCTTTCACTCCAGAAGACCCTTAATGCGTTTAGTGCTATTTCTCTCGACATGGTGTCGACAGGGTCCGGCGGGCCAGCGCGGAAAAGTCGCGGTGCGCTAGCCTGTGCCGATATCTCCGACCCGATGGGATTTCACTGATGGCCGTCGAGGAATCATGGTCCACCCGTACCACGGAGCTGCGCTGCGGAACCGCTGCGAACCGGTGCCAGTACAAGAGCCTCCCCCTGCGCGACCTTCCCCCGCTCGGTGTCGTGCGCCGCGCCCGGATCGTCCGCGAAGGCCTGCGGGAGCGCCGCGCCGCCGTCCCGACGCCCGGCCGGCCCTCCCGCTTCACCGAGGGGGACTGGGTCCGGGTGAAGGACGAGGCCACGGTGCGCGCCACCCTCGACGCCAAGGACCGCCACCGCGGCCTGTGGTTCACCCGCAGCCAGTGGTCGTTCTGCGGCGGCGTCTACCAGGTCGAACGCATCGTGCGCCGCATGATCGACGACCACTACCGCGTGCGGCGCCTGTCCGGCACCGTCGCCCTGGCCGGCGCCACCTGCCACGGCGCGGACGGGGCCCAGGGCTGCGGACTGGACTGCGCCCTGCTGTTCCGCGACGAATGGCTGGAGCCCGCCACCGCGCCGGTCCCCGCTGCTCGGCCCGCCGCCCTCTGGGCGACCGTGCGCAGCCTCCCGGAGATCCACGCCACCCTCGACCCCGACGGGCGGCTGGACGGCGTCCCCTTCCAGCCGGGCATGGAGCTCCATGCCGACACCCGCCACAGCGCCACCGAACTGCGCCACCGCTCCCTCGCCTGGTGGCAGCACCCCGCCAAGGGCCGCTGGTTCATCCTCAACGGCCTGCGCTGCGGCGGCGAGCCGCTCGCCACCGGCTGCGACCGCCGCTGCGCCCTGCTGTGGCACGAGTCCTGGCTGCATCTGGAACCCGCCGCCACCGCCCACTGACCTTCCGCCACCGACCGCCTACCGCCGACCTGCCGGGCACCGCCCTCCGCGGTGCCCGGCAGGTTTTCGTCGCCGGCAGGTCCTCGCCGGCCGTCGGCGCCGTCAGCGCCGCCAGCGGTCGCGCACCAGCTTCGCGGCCAGGTGCAGCGGCCCGTCCCGGTCACCGACGTAGCAGCGGGGAAGCGCGTACACCCCGCTGTGGACCCCGGGGCTGACCGCGCACCCGTACCCGTAGCCGGCTCGCGCCACCGCTTCCACCGCGGCGGCGTCGAGCGAACCGTACGGGTAGCAGAACCCTTCGACCGCCTGCCCCGTCAGGTCCTCCAGCACGCGGCGGCTGTCGGCGACCTGGGCTGCCAGCTCCCGCGCGCCCAGGCCCGCCAGCCGCCGGTGCGTCAGCCCGTGCGAGCCGATCTCCAGCCCGGCGGCGGCGGCCTCGTGGACCTGGCACGCCGTCATCAGCGGCTTGCGCGGACCCTGCCGGTCCCAGTCGTTGTATCCGCCCAGCCGGTCGGCCACCACGTAGACCGTCGCCGTGAAGCCGTACTCCGCCAGTGCGGGCATGGCCTCCTCCACGAAGTCGCGGTATCCGTCGTCGAAACTCAGCCCCACCATGCCCGCCGCGCCACCACCCCGGTGCGAGCGCATCAGGTCGCCGACCGACACCCCGCGCAGCCCGCGGGCGGACAGCCAGCGCAGCTGGCGGCGAAAGCGCGCAGGGTCGACGGTAATCAGATAGGGATCCTCACTCGTTGATGCCACCGAGTGGTACATCAGCGTCCACGGAAAACGCCCCGCACCTCCACCGGCCGCTTCTTCCGGACTGTTGCGTGGTCGAATGATTCGCATGTTCTGCTCCAGCTGTCCGGCGGCACCGCCTGTGCAGGTGGCCTTCAGGGAAATTGCATTCTGGCAGCGTCGTACCCGGCTTCCATTCGCGCCAGGCGACTCCGCCCCATTTCACCCGGATGCCAGCCCAGAAGTCGCCCGACGAGTGCCCGGCCCGCACGGCCCGAATACCGGTTCCGCCCCGTCCGGAACCGGCCGACGTTTCACCTGGCCGCGACGGCGGCCGATGCCCGTGCGGCGGCTCTGGCGGCATCGAGCGCGGCCCGGACCCGCGCCGCGCCTGCGGAGGCGATTCCCGTCGTGCGGCTGTCGCTCGCAGGGCGGCTGACGAGGCCCGCACACGCGCGACAGATGCCGGGTTGGACCACTGGGTCGTGGCACTGGGCGCACTCGGCGTAGCCGGCCGCCGCTGGCCGTGCGGCGGCCCGGACGGGCGGCATCTTGCGCTCCAGGCGGTAGCGGAGCACCGCGACCGCCGAGTACACCGGGGCGGGCAGGCCCGGCAGCAGGGCCCGGGCGAGGTCGGCGGGTGTGCTGCCGCGCTCCAGCCACTGGGCCACCAGGGGTGCGAGTTCACGTGCTTCGGCCTCGCCCAGGCGCAGGCGCGGTTCGGGGCGGATGACCCGGAACAGGGTGGCGACCGCCTCGCGGAGCCGTTCGTCCGGCGCGTCCTTCTCGGAGTCCCCCTCCCGCCTTTCCGCCCCCAGGGCGGCGCCGGGCTCTCCGGACTGCCGGGAGGGGAGGGAGGGTTCTTTCACCGGGTTCTTTACCAGGGCGTCAGCGCCGCCGGTGGTCCCTTCGCCGGGGGCCGGACGGTTGGCACCCGGCGGCATCAGCTGCGGGGTGTCGTGGACGTGGGTCTCGGTGATGATCGTGCCGTCGGGCATCCGGATCTTCTCGACCCGGTAGAAGCCCGCCTCGGCCAGCTCCTTCAGCGCCTTGCGAATGGCGCAGCGCCCCTGGGGGCTGGTGTCGGCCATGTGCCGGCCGTCCTCGCGCCAGCCGTCCGGGCGGGAGAGGAGGTCCGCGAGCAGACCGCGAGCGGTGTAGGACAGCCGCCGGTACTGGAGCACGGTGTTGGGCAGCACGGTGAAATCGCGCACGTGGGCGCTACGATGGACGCGCATCGGGAGGTTCTTCTCCTGTTGCCGGGCCCCGGAGCGTTGCCGCGCTGCCGGGGTCACCTATTTGTGGTTAGGTCACGGAACGTACCACAACTATCCGACACACCAAGCGCGTTGACGCCAGCGACCGGATCATATTCAAATCCTCCCGCCGACGGCCGGCACGAAGTGCGGCCAGGACCACCGAGGCCTTCCACGGCTGGACCCGGAAAAGGGTTCCATGACGGCCCCGACCGGGGATTATCCCCCTCTCGCATGGGCCCGCTGCCCGGATGGATCGGTGGATCTTGAGCACCCAGGCTGAAGGCATACGAATTGCCGATGCATCCGGCAGGGTGCACAAGGAGGGTTCCCCCATGACCGATCGTGCTCGCCCGCTTCGACGTGCCCGCGCCTCGTCGTCCGGGCCGGGGCGAGGCATCGCGATGGTGGTGGTGACGGTCGCCACCGGTCTGGCCGTGGGAGGCGTTCTGCCCGCGTCCGCGGCGCAGCCCCGCGGCTCCGGTGAGGTCGTGCGGCAAGGCCTGGACCGCCTGGTGCACGAGGACAAGTACCCCGCCGCCCTGGCCTCCGACCTCGGCCGCGACGGGCGCACCCGCAACTACGCTGCCGGCGTCGCAGACTTGAGCACCGGGAAGAAGGTGCCGGTCGACGGGCAGGTACGGGCGGGGAGCAACACCAAGGCGTTCACCGCCACGGTCGTCCTGCAACTGGTCGACGAAGGCAAGGTCGCCCTCGACGCCCCGGTCGAGCAGTACCTGCCGAACCTGGTGCGCGGCGAGGGCATCGACGGCCGCCACATCACGGTACGTCAGCTGCTGCAGCACACCAGCGGACTGCCTGACTACGTCGACTTCGCGGGCGACCTCGTCGGCACGGAGCGCCACACCTACCTCCAGCCCCGAACCCTGCTCGACCTGGCGCTGGCGCACAAGGCGCTGTTCGCCCCCGGGACCAGCTGGGCGTACAGCAACACCAACTACCTCCTGGCCGGCCTGATCATCGAGAAGGTCACCGGCCGTCCGCTGGCCGAGCAGATCACCCACCGGATCATCGAACGCATCGGACTGCGCCACACCTACTTCCCCGGCGCGGGCGACGAGGGCATCCGGGAAGCACACCCCCAGGGCTACTACGCGCAGCCCGGGGGGCCGTTGGAGGACGTCACCGAGTTGGACCCCTCCTGGTCCTGGGCCGCCGGGCAGGTGATCTCCACCCCGAGCGATCTGAACCGATTCTTCTCCGCCCTCTTCGGCGGCAAGCTCCTGAAGCCCGCACAGCTCGCCCAGATGCGGACCACCGTCGAGGTCCCCGGCGGAATGTGGCCCGGTGCCCGGTACGGGCTGGGAGTGACCAGTACGCCGCTGAGTTGCGGCGGCCTGATGTGGGGGCACGGCGGTGACATCCCCGGTTACCAGACGCGCACCGGCGTCACCGATGACGGCCGCGCCGTCACGGTTGCCGTCACCGCCGACACGGCGCCCACCAAGCAGGGCCCCTCCGATGTCCTGGCCCTCCTCGACGCCACCCTGTGCAGGTGACGGCCGAGGCTCCGTAGTGAGAGTGGCCGTGGTTGGCGTCGCCCAGTTCCAGGATGGCGTCGGTGTCGCGGCGACTCTCCGAACCCCCTGCACGCGCCGCCGCCCGAACTCATCGGTCCCAGGAGAAGAATTATCCGGCAGTCCCAACTCCATTGCCAGCAGTCCGCCGACGGCCCGCCGCCCACCGATCGGCCCGCCCCGATCGCCCTCAACCGCTTCGCCGAAACTCAGGGTGCGGCGGCGCGTCGGCGGCTGGTTCGGCCACTGCTGCGTTGACCGTCAACGACGAGTGCGCGCAGAGCACACTGCGGAGCCGCACGGCAACTACGGTTCTTGCACGGCGAGAAGGCCGAGTCCGCGGAATCCCGGTTGCCGCCCCTGCACGTTCGCTCGGGGGGAGCCGAGGGATCCTCAGCGAAAGGAAGCCCGAAGTGCACCGGACAACTGCTCACCCGCTGCGACGGACGACGGCGTTGCGCCGGGTGGGGAACACGATCGCGGCCGCGATGGCCGGAGGCGTCCTGCTCCTGGCCGCCCCGGCCCCTGCCGGGGCGGTGGAACTGGACTGGCGGGGCGTCGGCGTCAGCAGCCTGTCCCACATGAAGACGGTGACGGTCAACGGCAACACCTACGACGTCACCAGGGGCCTCGACAACGGCATCTGGTTCCGGTTCAACAACGGCGCCTGGCAGCCGCTGGGCGGCTTCCAGGCCCAGAGCTACTACTCCCCCGCCATCGTGCAGTGGCAGGACCGTGTCATGGTCGCCCACCAAGGGGTGGACAACCAGATCTACTGGACCGCCGTGCAGAACCCGTCCGCGAACCAGTGGGAGCCGTGGCACCGCATCGAGGGTGACGCCGCCGCCTGGGGCGGCATCTCCCTGGAGAGCCTGGGCAGCACGGTGCTCTTCGACTGGGCGGACGTCAACGGCCTCTACCGGATCACCAGCGTGCACACCCGCCCGGACGGCACCCGCTCGCAGACCGCGATCAGCTTCCCCAACAGCCAGTGGCACGTGGGGCCGCAGGGAAGCGGCACGACGGGCACCCGGCGACCGAGCCCGATCATGACCTGGAACGAGGCGGCGGGCGGCGAGATGGAGCACATCTACCTGGTCGGAACCGACAACCACGTCTGGCAGATCTGGCGCAACCCCGCCACCGGGGCGACCGGAACCGCGAGCCAGGTGCCGGGCGGGGCCGTGTGCATCTCCGGGGTGTCGGCCGCGCGGATGGGGTACCAGGACTACACCGTCGCCCCGGGCGACCCCCAGTACGCCAACCAGCGCCGGCAGATGCTCGCCTGCATCGGGGCCGACGGCTACGTCTGGATCAACACCTCCTCCACCGGCGGTGACACCTGGGACGGGTGGCGCCAGCCCGCCGGCGCCCTGGCGCCGTCGACGGACACCCCCGCGATCAACGCCACCGTCAACGAGTTCAGCATCGACATCAACTGGAACGGAGCCCGCAGCGGTCTCTTCCCCGACCACGCGATCGTCGAGAAGAGGATCCGGTAGCGGGAGGAGGGCACCGGCGGGCGACGGCGTGGAGGCCCGGACGGCTCGCGGCACGGGGCTGTCAGCCGATGGACTTCGCGTCGTCCGCCAGTACTTCGACGAGCCGCCGCTTGACCGCGTCGCGATGCGGGACCTGACGAGGCGGCTGCCCCGGCTTCGGCGGGACGCCGAGGTCGGTGAGGAGGTAGAGCATCCGCAGGGTGCGCAGCGCGTTGGACACGTATGTCGGGGTGGTGCCCCGGGCCACGGCCCGGAAGTCGGCGCCGATGCCGTCGAGCCAGGCGACGGACCGGTCCGCGGTGAGCTTCGGGTTGGTGAGGGTCAGCGCGATCGCACGGGCGAGCCGGTCGTCCTCCCGTTCGGCGTACAGGTAGTCGGTGGGCGCGAGGAGCCGGGCGGTCGCGAGGTCCAGCATCTCGACCGGTTCGACCTCGCGGTGGCAGCCGAGGGCACCGAGCAGGTCGGCGCCGTGCGCCACCGCGTGCAGCCAGCCCAACTGCGCGTCGTGGCCGCGCAGATCGCTCTCCGCGGGGTACCAGCGGACGAACGCGTCCAGCCATTCCTGCCGGAGGTCCCCGCGGCTGACGATCATGTCCAGGACCAGCGGCGCGAACGTACGGGCCTGAATCGGCGAACCGGCCGCGAAGCGGGCCGCCATGTCATCGCCCAGGCGGAGCCGCCGGTCGCCGTCGATGACGTCGCGCTCGATCCAGGTCCGCAGCACGACGTACGGGTAGCCGTCGCGCACCTCCGGGTCCGGATCCCGCAGGCACTCCGCCAGTTCTGCGGTGAGCTCGTCCAGATCGCCGCCCGGGGGCACCGCACATGCGTCGGAGTAGATCTTGTACCAGTCAGTCACGAGCAGCGAGGCTAGCCCGCCACGGACGGCGTGACCAGCGATTATCCGGATCCGCCCGCTGCTGTGACCGACAGTGCCGCGGGACGTCGGACGCCCATCGCCCCGGCCTCCCGCCCCCACTCCCCCGTCCACGTGGCGCCTGGCCGCCGTCACCGTGACGACCGCGCTCGCCGTCCTGGTGTTCTCGAACTCCTCGGCGTACGCCGAGGCGCCCGGTGAGAGCAGCAGGTGGGCCGACGAGATCGAGGACGACGTCCCCGTCGCGGCGAGCGGCATCACGGGCGAGGCGCGCGCCGACGACAGTGACCTCATCCAGGTGTGGCGCGGGGCCGACGACGCCGACACGTACTGTCGCTCGACCACGGGCGGCCGATCACGCTCGCCGGCCAGACCAACGCCGGCCCGCAGGTCGTCGACGCGGACGGCACCCGCGCACCCCGCACGTCACCACCAACCTCTCCATCGAGGTCGACGAACCGGCGGGCACGGCCGTCGCGCGTTCATACGTCACCGCCCTCCAGGCCCTGCCCGGCTTCCCCTCGCAGCCCATCGCCGCCGCCCGCCACCACGACCGCTTCGAACTCCGGCGCGGCCAATGGCAGTTCGCGGAGCGCCGGGTGCGCCTCACGCTGGTCGGCGACGTGAGCCGCCACCTGCGCCAGGCCGCCGCACCCCGGTAGCCCCCAACCTCACGGGACAGGAAGGCTAGGCATCCGTCCGCACGACCGCGGTGAGGGTCTGCTCAGGGCTGCCGTCGGCGGGCCGTGCGGTCACCGGGTCCCCGTTGCGCCCCGCGGTGCTGGAGGTGAGCGCCCAGCCGGCGGGGTTGACCACGGCCCGGCGGGCACCGTCGTAGCTCCACCGCTGGGCCGCGGAACCGTCGCAGGCGGCGCGCACCACCTGGCCGCCGACGGCCGCGGGTGCGGCCAGGCACTCGTTGCCCTGGGCGGTGTGCAGGCTGCCGTCGCGGGCGAAGACGAAGAGCTGGTTGGCGTTGGGCGTGGTGGCGCAGCGGTAGCTGATGGCGCCGTTGGTGCCGCCGCGGTCGAGGCAGGCGCCGTTGGCGAACCGGAGCGGCCAGCGGGCGGACTGGCCGAGGCCGAGTTCGGTGAGCAGGGTGCCGTCGGGCTGCTTCCGCTGGCGGATCATGTCGTCGCAGGCGCCGCTGGTCGAGGTGCCGGTGTTGGTGGCGGTGAGGGTGCCGCCGTTGCCGGTCATCGGGCCCCAGCGGTTCTCGGAGTACGCGTTGTCGTTGCAGACGTAGGCGGGCCTGTTCCAGTCGAAGTACTCCACCCAGCTGTTCCAGTCGTGCTTGATCTGCTGCGACTCGGGGAGCAGGACCGAGCCGAGGACGAAGGAGGTGCCGGCGGTCTCGTCGGTGACGGTGGCCGTCACCCAGTGGGTGGCGGGGTCGATCCGGACCTGGAAGGCGTACGTGTGGCCGGTGACCGGGCGGCCCTGGTTGACGGTGCTGTTGGCGCACTGGAGGTGCTGGCCCTCGCCGGTGCTGTTCCAGCAGTGCGAGCCCTGGGTGCCGTCGGCGAACTGGAGCTCGGTGTCGGCCCAGGTGGACCAGTTGAACAGGCCGTCGTTCTGCTGCTTGTCCTGGAAGCCGATGTAGGAGAGGTTCCCGTCGAAGTTGAACTGGCTCGACCAGAAGACGTCACCGTCGCCGGGGGTGGTCACCACCGTGTTGCGGAAGGTGACCTCGGTGAGGACGGTGTCGCCGGTGATGGTCCAGGAGGAGTACGAACCGGGCGTCTGGCCGTAACGGGGCTGGGCCGCGGCGGCCGGGGCCGCCGGTTTCGCGACGGCCGGGGCTTCTCCGGCGGGCAGGCCGGTGAGGGCGAGACAGGCGAGCGGCACCGCGCACATGGCGCGGCGCCGGGAGACGCGTGACATCCGTTGCTCCTGACAGGTCAGCGGCGGCCGCAAGCCGTCGGCGCCGCACGGATTCCCCAGCGCGACCCTCACCCACCCGATCACGGTCCGCAACAGATGAGGTCGCCAGGAGTGACCGGGCGCCCGGAGGTTCACCAGGCGCCGATCACCCGTTCGAGCGATTGGTGCAGGCCGCCTCTCCGGACGCCGAACGGGCGAACGGGCGAGCGGTGATCGGACGCATGACGGACCAGCCGGGCCCGCCGCCACCCGATCGGGCCACCTCCGGCCGCGACACGGCGAAGCGCCGAGACAACGGCGGTTCGGATGCGGAAGGCTGACGCCACCCTGCCCGGGGCCTCGCGGCGCGGCGGGCACGAGCGACCGGAGCGACCGGAGCGACCCGAGACCGGAATGGTGGCATGACCGTTCAGGACACCCCGCCCACCGGGACCACCCGGCGCGGCGACTTCGCCGAGCTGCACCGACGCGTCTCCGACGCCGGTCTGCTGCGCAGGCGTCCCCTGTACTACGCGGGCCGGAGCGCCGCGCTGTTCACCGCCCTGGCGCTGCTCCTGGCCGGGTTCGTCACGCTCGGCGCGAGCTGGTGGCAGCTGTGCCTCGCGCCCCTGTTCGCCTTCGTCCTCGGCCAGTTGGCGCTGCTGGGGCACGACGTCGCCCACCACGCGGTGTTCGCCGGCCGGCGGGCGACCGACCTGGCGGGCATCGTGCTGGGCAACCTCGTGGTCGGCATGAGCTACGGCTGGTGGGTGAGCGACCACAACCGGCACCACGCACACCCGAACCGCGAGGGTCACGACCCGGCCGCGGACTCCCTCCTCTTCGCCCGGACCACCGAACAGGCCTGCCGGACAAGAGGGTTGAGGCGGCTCGCGGCCAGGTACCAGGCGGAACTGTTCTTCCCGCTGCTGTCCCTCCAGGCGCTCGGGCTGCTCGTCGCCACCTGCCTGACCCTGACCCGCGGCACCGTCCGGTACCCGGCCCTGGAGCGCACGCTCGCCGCGCTGCACTACGCCCTGGCGGTGGCCCTCCTGGCCGTCGTCCTCGCACCGATCCAGGCGCTGGCCTTCGCCGTACTGTTCGGGGCGGTCCTCGGCGTGTACCTGGGGTGCATCTTCGCGCCCAACCACAAGGGCATGCCGATGACCGGCCCGGACGCGGAGCGCGCCGACTTCCTCCGCCGGCAGGTGCTGCCGTCGCGCAACCTGCGGGCCGGCCGGTTCGTCCACTTCCTCTTCGGCGGCCTCGGCTACCAGATCGAGCACCACCTCTTCCCGGCCATGCCGGTGGCGGCGCTGCGCCCCGCCTCGCGCATCGTGCGCGACTACTGCGCCCAGATCGGCGTGCCGTACAGCGAGGCGAGCCCGGTCGCCTGCTTGCGGGAGATCCTGCGGGACCTGCGGGCCATCGGCCGCTCGCTCCCCGGCGACCCGGCGCAGTCGGGCCCGCCGACCCGGCCTTCCGCTCCAGAGCCGACCCGGCCGACCGCCCCGGAGCCGCAGGCCGCGCCCGAATCGGGGGCGGCGGTACGGTGAGCGGAGTCCTGTCCGGGCCGGCGGCGCGCACCGCGGACGGCCCGGCCCCCGGCGGCGAACGGCTCCGCGTCCTGATCGTCACCGAGTCCTTCGCCCCGCAGCTCAACGGTGTCGCCCACAGCGTCCTCCGGACCGCCGAACACCTCGTCGCCCGGGGCCACACCCCGGTGGTGGTGGCACCCGCCGTACGGGCACCAGCCGCGCGGGCCGCGCGACGGCACGCGGGCGACCTGCGCCGCGATCGGGCGTACGGCTACGAGGTGGTCCGCGTCCCGTCGGTGCCACTGCCCGGCTACCCGGAGGTGCGGGTCGCGCTCCCGGGGCGCGGGGTGGCCGACGCCATCGAGCAGCACCGCCCGCACGTGGTCCACCTGGCCAGCCCGTTCGCGCTCGGGGCGGTCGGCGCCGCGGCGGCCGACCGGGCGGGGATCCCGTCCGTGGCGGTCTACCAGACCGATCTGGCCGCCTACGCCAGGACCTACCTGCCGGCGCTGGGCGCGGCCGGGCCCCGGCTGGCCTGGTGGCGGCTGCGACGGGTGCACTCCCTGGCCGCGCGGACGCTGGCACCGTCGCGGGCTTCGCTGCGCGCCCTGCTGGCGCACGGCATCCCCCGGGTCCACCTGTGGCCGCGCGGCGTCGACTGCGCACGGTTCCACCCCCGCCACCGTGACGAGACCCTGCGCCGGCGTCTCGGCCGCCCCGGAGACGTCCTGGTCGGGTACGTCGGACGTCTGGCGCCGGAGAAGCACGTCGACCGGCTGGCGGAGGTGTCCCGGATCCCGGGGGTTCGGCTGGTGGTCGTCGGCGACGGCCCGTGCCGAGCCCGGCTGGAGGCCGCACTCCCGGACGCGGTCTTCCTGGGCCTCCGGTCCGGGCACGAACTCGCCCGGCTCTACGCCTCGTTCGACGCCTTCGTCCACGCGGGGCCGTTCGAGACCTTCGGCCAGACCCTCCAGGAGGCCATGGCGAGCGGGCTGCCCGTCGTCGCCCCGGCGGCCGGCGGACCGCTCGACCTCGTCCGCCCGGGGCACACCGGGTTCCTCGTCCCACCCGGCGCGGCGGACGGGTTCCGGGAGGCCGTCGAACGTCTCGCCCGCGACGACGAACTGCGGGCGGCGTTCGGGCGGGCGGGCCGTGCCTCAGCGACGCAGCGCAGCTGGGAGACGGTCGGCGACCGCCTCGTCGAGCACTACCGGCTCGCCCTCACCGAGACGGCCGGGCCACCCCTGCGCCGCTGAGCAGGCCGGCGGACCCGCCCCGAAGAAACGGACCACCATGCATCACCCCCTCGCCGCCGAGTACGTCCGCAGCCCCGCTCCGGCCGCCGACACCGCCGTCTTCCTGCACGGACTGGGCGGCTGGACCCACAACTGGGCCCACCTGATCGACCTGCTGCGGACCTCGGCGCACTGCCTGGCCCTCGACCTCCCGGGCTTCGGAAGGTCGGCACCCCCGCCCGACGGCGACGTCACCGTCGAACGCCAGGCCGCGGCCGTCGCCCGTCACCTCGACCGGACCGGGCACCACCGCGTGCACCTGGTCGGCAACTCCCTCGGCGGCCTGATCGCACTGCGCCTCGCCGCCCAACGACCCGACCTGGTCGCCACCTTGACCCTCATCTCGCCCGTGCTGCCGACGTTCCCGCCCGCCCCGGCCCTGCGGGTGGCCCTGCTCGGCCTGCCGGGCGCGCCACGGCTGCACTCCCGCCTCCTGGCCGCCCAGAGCCCCGACCGCCAACTGGACGACCTCTACCGCCTGATCTACGCGAACCCCGCCCTCGTCGGCACCGAACAGCGGTCGGTGGAGGCGCGCGAGCGCCGACGCCGCGCCGAACTGCCGTACGCGCAGGACATGCTGGCCGAAGGTGTGCGCTCGGTGGTCCACGCGTTCCTGCGACGGGGCGAGGCCTCCGCCTGGCACCTGGCGCGCCGCGTCACCGCCCCCACCCTGCTCGTCTACGGCCGGGACGACGCCCTCGTCCCCTTCCGTACGGCGCCCCGGGCCTACGCGGCCTTCCGCGACGCCCGCCTCCTCACCCTCCCCGGCGTCGGCCACGTCGCCATGCAGGAACGGCCGGCCCCCGTGGCCACGGCGATCCGCGCCCTGATCACCGGGTCGAGCCCGCGCGGCGCCGTCACTGTGCCGGAATCGCGCGCACCGGGTGCTTGCTCAGGATCGACACGCGGTTGAAGGCGTTGATGGCGATCGCCACCCAGATGACCGCCGAGATCTGGTCATCGGTCAGGACCTCGCGGGCGGCGCCGTAGGCGGCCTCCTGCGCGACGGCGTCCGACGGGTCGGTGGTCACCTCGGCCAGGGCGAGCGCGGCCCGCTCCTGCGGCGTGAACAGTTCGGTGTCGCGCCACGCGGGCAGCGTGCCCAGGCGCTGCGCGGTGTCACCGGCCTGAAGAGCGGCCCGGGTGTGCACGTTGAGGCAGTAGGCACACCCGTTGATCTGGGACACCCGCAGATTGACCAGCTCCACCAGCCTGCGGTCCAGCCCGGCCTCCGCCGCCCCCACCCCGGCCGCCTCGGCGGTCGCCCGCAACGCCCGGTAGGCCTGAGGGCTCTGCTTGTCGATGAACACCCGCCGGCGCACCGGGGCAGCGGTCACATCGGTGGTCACATCACTCACGGTAACTCCTCTGGCGGATCAGCAGATCAACGGATCACTCGTGGCCGGCATGTCACCGCACCATCATAGTTGAAAGTGAAACCACTTTGGAAGGCGACCGTCCGGGAGGCCGCAGCATGACCGTCATCGAAACCGACCCCGCCGACCCACGAGACCGTCTCCGGATGGGACTTTCGCATGTCACAGGCCCTGTGGCACCTCTGATGATCACCAAATGTCGGTCAAGGGGTGGGAATGGACAAGAAAAAGATCCTGATCGGATGCGGGGCGGTACTCGCCCTCGGCGCCGTCCTCTCGCTGTTCGAGGACAAGCCCGATAAGGCGACTGCCGAAGCGAAGCCGTCCGCGAGCGCCCCGGCGGCCCCGGGTCAGCAACCGGCCGACGAGGCCCCGAAGCCGACGTCCGCGATCCCCTCGCCGGACTCGGCGCAGACCGTCGCCCTGATGGCCGCCCTCAAGGCCGTGGACCCGGGTCTGGTCGCCAAGCAGGACCGCGCCGTCTCCCGAGCCCGTAACACGTGCCTGGACGCGCGCGAGAACAAGGACGCGGCGACGGTTCAGAAGAACACCAAGTCACGGTTCGAGGGCGGCACGGTGCCGTCTCTGACGGACGACCAGGCCGCACAGATCGTCACCGCGGTGAAGTCGACGTTCTGCGGCTGACCTGTGCCGTACAGGCCCCGTCCAGCACCGGGCGGGGCTCCGCTGCGGCGAGGATTGTCGGATAGATCAGTTCATCATGAGCACCCGGTGATGCCAACGGGCGTTCAGAAACCCCGCCCGGTCACGGCCGGGCGGGGTGCGGGCGGCCAGGGGGCCGGGGGGTGGCGGGGGTCGGCACCGGTCAGGGGGCCTGGGTGTCGGCTGCGGGTGGGGTGGGCGCGTCGTCGGCGTCGTCGGGCTCGTCGGCCTTGGCGCGGACGTCCTTCGGGGTGGGCGCCACGATGTTCCGTTCCTCCGCGGACCGCTCCCGTACGGTGTCGTCGCCGTCCCGCGAGGCGTCGTGCTCCGCGGGGGTGGTGCCCGTGTCGTGCGTGCTCATGGCGTAGCCCTTCTCAGGTCAGTCGGCAGATCCGGTGCGCTCTGGGGGCGGCCTCGCGGGCCCGGTGGTTGCTTCCTGCTCGAACCGGCGGGCCTGGCCGCTCCTCCTCGGGGTTGCCCCGGCGTCTACCCCGAACGCCGGTCGCGACGCGTTCGCACGGCCTCGGAGATCCGGTCGGCGGGCCCTGCCGTTCCTGGCGCCGCTCCGGCCACGACGCCACGACGGGATCCGGACCCGTGCAGGACCGGTGTTAAGGAGCCGTCCGGCGGGCGGCCGTGCGCCGCAGCACGATCTGGGGCAGGACGAGCCAGGTGGTGGTGAACCAGAGCAGGACGGCTGCGCTGAGGACCCAGGCGGCGACCGGGTTGCCGGTGGCGGTGCGCAGCAGGAGCAGCAGGGCGGCGGCGATGGTCAGGGCCAGGGTGACGAGGCCGGTGGCGATGAGGTGGCCGGCGACGTGGATGAGTTCGGGTTTCATGCCGCGGCCGGCGAGGAGGCGGTGGAAGGCCACGGGGGCGACGAGCGTGCCGGTGGAGAGGGCACCGAGGATGACGGTGGCGACGTAGAGGTCCTTGTCGAAGTCGGGCAGGCCGGCGAAGCGCGGGGTGAAGGCCACGCTGATGAGGAAGCCGAAGAGGATCTGCGCGCCGGTCTGGCACACCCGCACCTCCTGGAGCATCTCGCTCCAGAGCCGGTCGGCCCGTTCCTGGGGCGTCTCGTCCCTGCCCCCGCCGGGCGACTTGTCGTCCTTCAGCACGGTGTCGTCTCCCTGTGCGCGGATGCACGGATGCACGGATGCGCGGGTGCGCGGGTGCTCGATGCGGGCAGGTCGGCAGGCCCGCAGGTCAGGTGCCGGCCCTTCGGGCCGCCGGGTCAGGGGCGGTCTTCGTGGTGGCCGCAGAGCCAGGCCAGCGCTTGGTAGGCGCCCAGGGCGTACGCGGCGTTCGCGGCGTTCGCGCCCTCGTCTGCGCCGTCGCCCTCACCCGAGGCCGAGGCCAAGGCCGAGACGTCGCGCAGACGGACGGCGGCGGCCTGGCACTCGGCCAGGAGCTGCGCCCGGCACGGCCCGGTGGCGCCGAGCGCGGCGGCAGCGGTGAGGGGCGCCGCGACTTGGGCGCCGGCGGCCCATCGGTAGGCCCCCAGGATCCCGTGGTCGAAACCGGTCCACGGCTGCGGGCGGCCGTTGGCCGCCTCGATCGCGTCGAACACCTCGTCCAGTAGGCGCACCCCTACCGCCGGGATCGTCGTCTCGTCACTGGTCATGCCCGCAACCTACGTCGCCCGGACGCGGCCCGCCCCCGGGCGCCCGGTCCGTCCCGGGGCCGGCCGGACGGACGCTGGGCAATCGGGTGAACCCCACGACGGCCGCCGAGGTGGCGCCGGCGGGTCCGGATCCGGCTCGGAGCGCGGTGCGCAGCGCCGGGACCGGGTGGCGGCGGACCACTCAGTCGCCCGTTGCGGGCAAGGCGATGCGGCGCACCTGTCCGGCTTCCAGCTCGACGACGACGGCCAGCACCGGGCGCAGCCAGCGCACCATCGACCGCGCGCCCGGATGCGGCTTTCGCAGCCGTCCGGCGACGGGCGATCCGAGCTCCGCCCGCTCCTGCCCGGACAGCTCACGCGTCACCAGCCGCCGACCGTCGACGAGCACCACCAGCAACCGCCCCGGCTCGCCCGGTTTGCACGGTTTGCCCGGTTCGCCGACGGCCCCGACCACCCAGCCCCTCACCGCAGCCCGCCCGGACACCGTTCCAGCGCGGGCGGCACGATCATCGACGGACTCCTTCCGTGCACGAGGTGTGATCACCCGAGCATGGCAGCAGGCCCCGACGGGCGCGATCCATGCGGTCGTCGGTCCCACCGCTCTTCCAGGCGGGGCCGGGCCGAAACGGGGCAAGGGTGCTCGCCTCGAAAGGCCCACCCCCGGATGTGGGTCCGCCGGAGATGGCCGAGGCTCGGTGCATGGCATCGATCATCGTGCTCTTCGAGCTGGAGCCCGACGGGGCCATCGATGCCATCGCGGCCACTGGTGTGGAAAGTGCGGAAGATGCGGAAGGTGCCGAGCCCGCCGTGATCGCGGTGCACGCCGCCGGGGCCGATCCCGACGTGCCCGAGGACCCGCAGCCGTACACGCTGTGCGGGCTGGAGACCGGCCCGATGGAACACACCCACTACCGGCCGGTCCGGCCCGGCGAGCCCTGGTACCCGCCCACGCTCGCCGACCAGCGGTGCCAGGAGTGCGAGCGCGCCCTGCGCACGCAGTGACCGCAGTGACCGCAGTGCCCGCAGTGCCCGCAGTGCCCGCGTACGGCGCTCACAGTCCGGGCGCGTACGGCGCGATGCCGACGATGAGGATGTCGCGGCGGCCGCCGCCCCCGTCGTCGCCGAGGCGGACCGGGCCGACGTAGTGGCTGACGCGCCGGTCGTGGACGCCGTACCCGTCCAGCGGTTCGGTCAGGACGAAGCGGGTGTGGATGGCGTCGGCGGGCAGCGCGTCGGGTTGTCGGCCGGCGCTCTCCGGGGTGGCGATGACGTTCTCGCCCCCCTCGATGTTCCGGCGGCCGACGAGGTGGGCGAAGGTGAACGTGGCCGGTGAACCGCCGTCCTGGTGAAGGCAGTTCGGCGAGGACACCGCGACCTGGCCCCGGTCCTGCACGCCGAGCGCGATCAGGTGGATGCCGACGTAGACGGGCACGCGGTGCAGGTCCTCCAGCCACAGGGCGTGGTCGAGGTCGGCGCGGACGAGGGCGTCGAGCAGCCGGTTGCCGTGCAGGGCGGGCGGGATGTCGGGCAGCCGGCGGCGCAGCCGGGGGTACTCGGGGTTGTGCTCGTCCTGCCAGTACTCGGTGACGGTGCCGAACTCACCGTCGGGGGCACCGGGGATGTAGGACAGCGCGCCGGTCCAGGGCAGGTAGACGGCGTGCGAGTAACGGCGGAACCGGTTGGTCTCCCGCGCGTACGGGTCCGGGGGCAGGTCCCGGTAGGCGTCGGCGAGCCGGGCGAAGTCCTCCGCCAGTGCCTCGGGGTCGACGCCGAGGTCGGCGGCGCTCAGGCGGGCGTAGCCGTCGCGGCGCACCAGGCCGCCCCGTTCGGGGGTGCGGCCGTTCGGGTTCGGGGTGGCGTGCATCGGCTTCCCAAGGGGTTCGCGGGCGGCCGTCGGCGCGGTTCCGTCCCCCGGCCGCTCCCTGCCGGCTCCCTCCAAGCTGGCACGCCCGTCGCGGCCGCGCCGCAGTGGGGTCCGCCAGGCGGGTGACTGCGGCGGGGCGGCGTCCGGGGGGATCATGCAGCTCGCCAGGTCGTCCACCACCGCTGGCAGGCCTCCGGCTCGGTGTGCGGCGCGTTGGCGGTGGGCGCCGCTGCCCCGGGTGGCGAGCCGGTCGACGAAGGCGGTGACCCGTTCCAGGTCCCCCAGGTCCTCCAATGCGGCACCGATGTGCTCCAGCAGCCGCCGTGCGCGTTCCGGGGCGGGCAGCATCCGTCCGGTCAGGGCGTCCGCCCCCCGCCCCGGCCAGCCGTCGCGGCTGGCGTACCAGTAGGCGCCGCGCAGCAGCTCACCGCTCAGCCGGGGGCCCTGGTCGCCCTGCTCCGCCAAACGGGCGGAGGTCACCACCAGTCCCCGGACGACGGCCGCCAAGGCCACGGAGTCGACCGCCTCGGCCGGAACGTCCATGCACCGTACTTCCAGGGTCGGCAGGTTCGGGTGCGGGCGGGTGTCCCAGAACGGCAGCTCGGCGAAGGACATTCCACCGACGTCCGCCATGGCGGTGGCGAAGCGCCGGTAGTCGTCGAAGGATTCGACCCTCGGCGGCGGCCCGAGACCGGGGAACCGCAGGCGCAGCACCGACCGCCAGCTCGCGTACGCGGTGTCCCGTCCGGCGTGGAAGGGCGAGTTGGCGCTCATCTCGACCAGCAGCGGCAGCCATGGCCGCAGATGGTTGCCGACCAGGGCCGCCACCTCCCGGTCGGGCAGGAACACGTGGACGTGCAGGGCGCAGACGGCGAAGTCATCCATCATCGTCCGGAACAGTTTCACCCCGTCGCGGTACCGGGGGTGATCGCCCACCGGCGCCACGTCGCCGCCGATCACGGGCGTCGCGCTGGGGCAGACCTTCAGGTTCTCAGCCGTCGCGCACGCGGCCAGTTCGCGGCGCAGTCGCGTCAGCTCGGCGGACAGGTCGTCCATCGTGCTGCACGGCGGTGTCCGCACCTCGATCTGGAGGTCCGTGAACTCCCCGGACACCAGCTCCCCCAGCACGCCGGCGGCGCGGGCGGCCAGCCCCGGCCCGGCGGGCACCGCGGCGTGGGTGGCGGCGTCCACGAGGAAGTACTCCTCCTCCACCCCCACCGTCGGCGCCGGCTGCCGGTCGCGCCCCGCACCGTCCGGCACGGGACGCCGGGAGCCTTCCGCGCGTACCGCGTCGCTGCCGTCCACCCCACCAGCGTCACTCCCCCGGCCCGCGCCGTCATCCCGTACCTGCCGTCATCCCGTACCTGCCGTCATCCCGTACCTGCCATCGGTCCGGCCGCCGCGGACGTCCCGAAGGATGTGGCCCCGCGGACGAACGCGACGACGCCGACCGCCGCCACGCCGGTCGGGGCGCCCACGGGGGCACCGGGGTGCCAGGCCTCACCACGCGTCGCCATGGCCGTTGGAAGCAGGGTCGGGACCCGTCCGCCGGAGGTGGCCCGGGCTGGTCCGGATGCCACCGAGCGGGTGCGGCGGACCGGCCCAGCAGCGACGTTGAGAAGATGGACATCGTCGTCGTACTTGAGCTAGACATGCCGACCAACGTGCGGCTCCTCGGCCCCGACCACACCCCGGCGGACCCGGAGAGCCCGGTGCGCCGCGTGCACGCCGCCCCCGCGGAAGCCTCGGGCACCTGCGGCCGCCGCACCCTGTGCGGCCTGGACACCGACGGGATGACCCTCGCCCCGCACCGCTACGCCCACCAACCTCCAGCGCACTGGCTCACCTGCAGCACGTGCCAGGCCGCCAGACAGGGCCCCGCACCCGACGCCACCGAAGCGGCCGCCCAGGACCACCACGAGGACAACGCCCACCCGGCGGAAACCGCCGCGCGCTGAGCACCGCACCCACCGCGTCGAGCGCGCGGGCGGCGGCCGACGGCCGGTCGCCTCCTCAGCGCGAGCCGACCGCTTCGGACCGTGTGCGCAGCGCGGCGTCGACGCCCCGCAGGAGGTGTTCGAGGTCGTCGGGGTTGCGCGAGGTCACCAGCCGCCAGCCGTCGGCATCGTCCGTGACCAGGGGTTCGTCCGTCCCGGTGGCACCGGCGTTGGCGAGGTCGGTGCGCACGGAGGGGGAGGAGGTGAGCCGCTCGCCGTACGCGACACCCGCCTCGGCCGGCAGCCACGGCCCGTGGCAGATGGCGGCGACGGGACGCCCGGCGACGGTGAAGGCGACGGGACGTCCAGCGACGGTGAAGGCGAGCACGGTGTGGACGGCCGCCTGGCGGAGCCGGAGGGTGTCCGCGGTGATGGTGGCGCCCGGGACGAGCAGCAGGTCGTAGCCGGCGGGGCCACCTCGTCGAGGGTGTGCGCGGAGGTGTGCGGGCCCGGCGGGTGTGCGGGCCCGGCAGGTGTGCGGGCCCGGCAGGTGTGAACGGCGCCGGTGCGGGAAGCCGCCCGGCATGCTGCTGCTGCGACCACCGGGGGTCTATCCGCCGCAGGGGGACACCGAACTGCTGGCCGCCTGTGTGCGCCGGGAGGCGCTGGACGGCTCCAGCCGGGTGCTCGACCTGTGCACGGGGACGGGCGCCGTCGCGCTCGCGGCCGCGCGCAGCGGGGCACGGGTCACGGCGGTCGACCTGTCCGCCCGCGCCGTCGCGGCCGCCTGGTGCAACACCCGCCTGCACCACCGCCGGATCCGGCTGCACCGGGGCGACCTGCTGGCCCCGCTCTCCGGTGGCCGCTTCGACCTGGTGACCGCCAATCCCCCGTACCTCCCCACCGACCCCGGCAAGGAGTCTCCTGGCCGCGGCGCGGCCCTGGCCTGGGACGCCGGCCCGGACGGGCGGCTGGTCCTGGACCGGATCTGCCGGACGACTCCCCGCGTGCTGGCCGCCGGCGGCGTGCTGCTGATCGTGCAGTCCGCGCTCGCGGACGTCCCGGCCACCCTGGCGCTCCTGCGCGCGGCCGGGCTGCGCACGAGCGTGGCGGCGCGGCAGCGGCAGCCCTTCGGGCCGGTGCTGACGGCCCGCGCCGCCCTGTTCGAACGACTCGGGCTGATCGGGCCGGGCGAGCGCGAGGAGGAGCTGGCGGTGGTGCGCGGTGTCCGCGAACGCTGACCGGGACGTCACCCGGGTGGTCGTCGTGCCGGGCGGTCCCCTGCTGGTCGAGGGCCCGGTGGAGGTGGTCCTGCCGGACGGCACCCGGCGGGTCTCCGAGCGCCCGGTGGTGGCCCTGTGCGCCTGCCGGCGCAGCCGGACGTATCCGTTCTGCGACACCAGCCACCGGCGGCACGGCCGCCCGGCGCAAGGCTCGGGAGCACAAGAAGGCTCAGGAGCACGGCACGGCTCAGGAGGAGGCTCAGGAGGAGGAGTCGGCGAGGGGTGAGCGCAGGGAGGTCCGTCCGGCGCGCCAGCAGCCGAGCAGGTGGTCGGCGAAGCGGCGGTCGGCCGTCCCGGCGGCGGCGATGCCGAAGGCGATGTCCGGCGCCGACTCCGGTTCGGCGGCGAGCAGTTCCTCGATGACCCCGCGGCGCACCAGTTGCTCGTGGACGGCGTCGGCCTCGATGTGTTCGCGGTAGAACAGCGTGCCGTCCTGGCCGCCACCCAGGCGTTCCAGCGCGGCGGCCAGGCGGGCCGAGCCGGGCGAGGAGGTGATCTCGATGGCGGCGAACTGCCCGATGGCGGCGCCGCGCAGCACGCGGTGCAGGCCGAACAGCGTCATCAGGTTGACCGTCGCCAGCATGGGCGCGGGGACGACGTCCAGGTAGTGGCCGTACTCGGGGTCGAGGCCGAAGGCGGTCATCATCCGGGCGAACAGCAGGCAGTGCGCCCGCTCCGGGCGTCCGGCGCCGTACTCGTCGTAGGCGATCGCCATCAGCACCGCCTGGGCCGGCCCGTGGATCCTCGGCAGGACCCACAGTTGCGGATCGGCCTCCTTGAGGTGGTAGACGGACCGGTGCACCAGGTACTCCCGGGCGTGGTGGCGCTCGCCCTCGGCCAGCAGGAAGTGCGAGGGCCCGGTATCCTCCGACGGCTGCGTGAGCAGTTGCTCCAGCACCTCGGGCAACGCCGGTACGGGTTCCGTCTCGGCGCGCACCCTCGCCAGGAACGATCGCTCCAGCTCCCGTCGCAGGGCGAGCAGTTCCGGCTCCCACTCCCAGCCGGGGTGGACGCCCGGCAGGCCCCGGTCG
This sequence comes from Kitasatospora sp. NPDC087271, assembly GCF_044744605.1. NCBI lineage: Bacteria > Bacillati > Actinomycetota > Actinomycetes > Kitasatosporales > Streptomycetaceae > Kitasatospora > Kitasatospora sp. NPDC087271. The sequence continues at coordinate 98,669 of NZ_JBIUYQ010000012.1, read as the reverse complement.
TGGAGCTCGTAGCACAGGTGCAGCGCGAGCTGGTGGTCCTCCCCCCAGGGGTCGTGGAGCGGGCCCGGTGGCGCGAGCAGCCGTCCGGCGCCGGGCGGGCCGGCGGTCACCAGCCCGAGCACCGCCGCCGACAGCGGTCCGCGCGGTCCGGGCAGACCGGGCGGGCCTGGCAGGCCGCTCATCCGCCGCTCCCCCGGCCATCGGCGCAGGCGCAGAGCACGGCGAAGGCGACCGCGAGGGCCAGCGCCCAGCAGCCCGTGAAGGCCCACAGGACAGGTGGCTCCGCCGTCCGGAGTCCGGCCGCGAGCAGGCCGAGCGACAGCAGAGCGAGCCCGAGAACAGGGCCCGGCCGTACCCCGCGCATCATGTCCCAGGCGCTGCTGCGCAGTCCGAGGCCGAACCTGTGCAGCCGTGCTTCCAGGACGCGGTCGCGGCGCAGCTCCCGTTCGATCCCGAGCAGCGCCTCCTGCTCGCGTCCGTCCATGGTGCGTCCTCCTCGCGGGGTCATCCGTCGTGGTCCGGCGGAGCGGCTACCCGGGAAGCGCGAAGGCTAACGCCGCCGCCGGCAGCGCGGCCTGCCGGAGGAGGGCCGCCCGCCCGCCGAGGAGCACTGCGTGCGGGACCGCCCGCCGTTACATTGAGGCGCAGGGGCGGCAGAAGGGGCGGGAGATCCCGAACGGGGTGGCTGATGCACTCGATCACCGACTGGCTGGACGGCCTGTCCGGCCCGATCGTGTACGCGGTCGTCGCCGCCCTCGTCTTCGCCGAGGACGCCCTCTTCTTCAGCTTCCTCATCCCCGGTGAGAGCGCCGCCGTCCTCGGCGGTTTCCTCGCCCACCAGGGCAGGGTGTCCATCGGCTGGCTGGTCCTCGCCGTGGTCTGCGCGGCCGTCCTGGGGGACTCCGTCGCCTACGAGATCGGCCGCCACATCGGCCCGGCGGTCCTCGACACGCGCATGCTGCGGCGTCATGAGGAGCAGGTCGACAAGGCCCGTGACCTGATCCGCCGACGGGGGCCGGCGGCCGTCTTCTTCGGCCGCTTCGTCGCCTTCTTCCGCCCCGTGGTGCCCACGCTGGCCGGCGTCTCCCGCATGCCGTACCGCCGTTTCCTCCTCTTCAACGCCCTCGGGGGCCTGGCCTGGGGCGTCGGGTTCACGCTCCTCGGCTACTTCGCCGGGGCCGCCTACACCAAGATCGAGGGCACCGTCGGCGGCGTCGTCGCCGCCCTGCTCGCCGCGGTGGTCGTCATCGCCCTCGTCGTCTGGCGCGTGCGCCGCCACAGGTCCTCAGCCCGTACGCGGTCCCGCCGTACGCAGTCCCGCGCGGCCCGGGACGAGAAGCACTGACGGCCGGACCGCCCAACTGACCTCACCGCGCGCGCAGGGGGCCGGGACCCGCCCCCGCCCCGATCCCGGCCCCGCACGTCGCGGTCGGCAGGGCCCCGTCAGTGCTGGTTCTCGGCCTGGAACATCCAGCTGTGCTTCTCCAACTCGGCCGTGAGTCCGATCAGGAGGTCCTGACTGACGGGATCCGCCGGGCCGGTCTCGTCGATGCGCACCCGCATCCGTTCGATCACGGCGGCGAAGGCCTTCACCAGGTTCTGGACGGCCGTCACGTCGGCCGTCCAGCCCTCGGGGAAGTCGGGCAGGTTGCTGGTGGCGGCGATCGTGGCGGCCCGCCCGTCCGGGCTGACCCCGATCGCGGCGGCACGCTCGGCCACCTGGTCGGCGTAGTCGCGCGCGGTGGCGACCACGTCGTCGAGCTGGAGGTGGACGGAGCGGAACCGGGGCCCGTAGAGGTTCCAGTGCGTCTGCTTCGCCACCAGGGACAGGTCCAGCAGGTCGACCAGGGTGCCTTGGAGGGCCTCCCCGGTCGTCTTGCGTTCGCTGTCCGGCAGCGGGCTGCTGATGACGATACCCATCGCTGAGTTCCTTCCGGGTCGGGGGAGCCGTCGGCCGGCCCCCGCGGTGCTGGCGGGCCCTCCACCCGGCGGTTCGGCCTCGACGGGCCGTTCTCGGATTCCGGAGGACGGTGCTCCGAGGCGCCGGGGCGTCCGGGACGCCGGGGCGTCCGGGACGAGGACGAACGACCGGCCGGGCAGTGGGACCACGCGGCGGCTGCCCCTTCTCGCCGGACGGAAACCACCCGCCTCGCGCCGGGAACCGCGCGGGAGCGGTCCGTGCACGATCGAACACGTCGCGCACGCGGGTTTCCGGGATCAGGGCCATGAATCGGCCCGGGGCGGGTAGCCGAGCGCTGCCGCCGCCGGCACTCGGTGCCGCTGCGGGCAACCCGGCGCCACTGCCAGAAACGGAGTCCGTCGCATGACCGTCGTCACCTCCTGGTCCACCGCCGTCACGCTGCCCGAAGGCCCGTTCCCCGATGTGACCGTCGAGGCGCAACTGCGCTTCGACACCTCGCTGCCGTACGCGGTGTGCCTGGTCTTCCCGCCCCTCGGGGGCGGCGGGGAGGCGCAGTGGGTCTTCGCGCGTGACCTGCTGAACGAGGGCCGCCACGCCCCCGCCGGCCACGGGGACGTGACGGTCGCGCCCGGGCGGGCCGGCCGGGTCCTGGTCACCCTGTGCGCCGAGAACGGCCGGGCCGTGATCAGCATCCCCGCGGACGCCGTGACGGCCTTCCTCCTCGACTCCTTCACCCTGGTACCGGCCGGCACCGAATCCGACCACCTCGACATCGACGCCGTCCTCGACCGGATCCGGTCCTGACCCGCCACGGCCGACGGCGGCGACCGCTCGGTGAAGGGCCGGGTGTGCCCGGGGAGGGAACCGAACCCATTCCGCCGCGGGCGGGATGGTTTGCCCGGCCCGCAGAGCGGTACACGCGGATCATGGGCGCGGCCGGAGAAACGACGGCTCCACCACCCCCGGACGGTTCCGGCATCACCATCGAGCGGCCGGACCGCCCCTCCTGACAACCGTCCCCGTCACCACATGGGAGGACCTCGTGATCGTCCTCGGCGTCATCCTGCTCATCGTCGGTTTCGTCACCGGGATCTCGATCCTGTGGACCATCGGCATCATCCTGGCCGTCATCGGCCTCGTCCTGTGGATCGCGGGCTCCGTCGGGCACGCCGTCGGCGGGCGTCGTCACTACTACTGATCCACTCGTCCTATTTTCTGCACCACCCGCCCCATCCCCTGAACCGCCCGTTCACCGGCTCGTGCGGCTGTCGGCCCCGGCACCACGTGGGTGCCGCCGCCGACAGCCGCACGGCGCCGTCAGCCGCACGGCGCCGCCCGCCGTCCTCAACGGCGGAGGCGGCCGGCCCTCAACGGCGGTGGCGGCCGGCGCTGCGGCCGGGCGCCGGGACCACGCCCGGGGCGGGGAGGAACAGCCGGGCGACCTCGCGGCCCAGGTTCACGCCGATCGCCACCGCCATCGCCGTGGCCGTGGCGCGCCCGACGCCGACGAGCCCGATCTCGGGCTCGCCCCGGACGAAGGCGAGCAGCCCGAAGTACAGCAACGAGCCGGGCAGCAGCGGCCCCAGTGCCGCGGTGACGTACGGCAGCGAGGAGCTTCCCCGGTAGCGGGCCATGAGCTGGCCGGACAGGCCCACCAGCCCGGCGGCGAGGCCGGTGGCCATGATGGGCTCACCGCCGGCGTTGACCAGCACCCCGTACGTCGTCCAGCCGACCCCGCTGTTGAGCAGGACGGCCGGCAGCGTGCCCGGCTCGGTGTTGAGCAGCACCGCGAAGGTCAGGGTGAGCAGGAGCGCCGCCACCAGTTGGAGCGGCGGGTTCGACGCCGCGACCGGGACGGGCCGGGCCGCCAGGTCGGCGCCGTTGTTGACGCCGATGTAGAGCACGGTCATCACCCCGACCACCACTCCGGCCATCATGTACAGCGTTTCCATCAGGCGTGCGGCCGCGGTGAGGTAGAAACCCGCGAGGCCGTCCTGCGCCGCCGCCACCATGGGCCATCCGGGCAGGAGCGTGTACAGCCCTCCGGTGATCACCACCGATCCGCCCAGGTTCAGCCCGTTGAAGGACAGCAGGATGCCGATCGCCGCCGCCGGGGTCGCGGCCGTCGCGATCCGGTAGAACTCCGGGAGGTCGTGGCGTCCGACCAGCGCCGCGAGCCGGTCGCCGGCCAGTGCCGCGGCGACGGCGCTGACGAACACCAGCCAGGCCCGGGCGTCGGCCCGGCCGCCGACCAGCAGCGTCGCGGCACCGGCCAGCAGGCCGGAGGACAGGACCAGGAGCCAGGCGGGGTAGCGGCGGCAGTGCCGGCGCACGGCCCTCAGCCGGTGGTGGGCGTCGTCGACGACGAGTCCGCCGGTCGTGATCTCGGTGACCAGCCGGAAGAGCACGGCCAGCCGCGCGTAGTCCCCGGCCGGGTGGCGCACGGACCGCTCGACCGTCACGGGTGGCTCCGAGGGGCCCGGCTGGTACGAGATCGCCACCCGGGTGAACGTGACCTGGGGGTCGCAGGGCTGGGCCCGGTAGGCCTGCGCGACGGCGAGCATGGCGGCCTCGACGTCCTCAGCGGCCTCGCCGCAGGCCAGCATCAGCTCGCCCACCAGCAGCGCGAGGTCCAGGACGGCGGCCACCGCGGCCGGCCCCGGGTCGTCCGCGCCGGGTTCGCCGGTCACCAGCGGGCGGTCGGTGGTCGGGGTGCGCAGCAGCGGCAGCATCAGGTCCGGCCAGGCCGCCGTGCCGTCGGCATCGGCGGATCCGCTCGCCGCCCCGGGCGGCGCCGGCCGGCCGGGAGCTCGGCCTTCCCCCGGAACTCGACCTTCCCCTGGGGCGGGGGCGGCCCCGGGGGCCTCCTCCGGACTCGACTGGGGCGGGACTCTTCCGGTCCGGCTCGCCGGCCCGTCCGTTTCGGCCCGCACGCCGAACTGCTCGTGTTCCGGCATCGTCGCTCCCTGCAACACCCCCCACCTGGTGACCTTTCGCACCCATTCGACTACCCGCAGCCATCATTTCGTGAACGTCTCGACCGGAGCGCGGGGGTCCGTTCACGCCCGCCGTTCGTGGGCCGACCCGCCGCGTCCAGGCCGGGGCCCGGGGAGATTCCGCAGTTCAGCGGCCTGACACCGGGGCCTGAGAGGGCGGACGGCCATCGAACCGGGGCCGTCCGGGTGAAGCCCGGGGCGGTGGGCGAGCCCCGTCCGACCGTCCCGCCGCCACGGGATATGGCTATCGGGACACACGATCGGAGCGGACGGGAGGAGCGGCGTGCGGCTGTCGAGGTGGAGGGCGCGGGCCGGGCGGCGGGCGGAGCGGGCCGCCCGGAACACGGCGGTCGCGCTGGACCGGCGGCTGCCGCTGTTCGACGGGGCCAAGGGCCTGCTCCGGAAGGTCTTTCCCGACCACTGGTCCTTCCTGCTCGGCGAGTTGGCGCTCTACACCTTCGTGCTGCTGCTGTTGACCGGCGTCTTCCTGACGTTGTTCTTCACACCGTCCATGGCCGAGATCGTGTACGCCGGAACGTACCCGCCGCTTCGCGGGGTGCGGATGTCCCAGGCGTACGCCTCGACGCTGTCGATCAGTTTCGACGTGCGCGGCGGCCTGCTGATCCGCCAGATCCACCACTGGGCGGCGCTGGTGTTCACCGCCGCGATCTGCGCGCACCTGCTGCGCATCTTCCTCACCGGCGCGTTCCGCCGCCCCAGGGAGGTCAACTGGCTGGTGGGACTGACGCTGTTCCAGCTCGCCCTGCTGGAGGGTTTCGCAGGCTACTCGCTGCCCGACGACCTGCTCTCCGGCACCGGCCTGCGCACGGCCCAGGGCTTCATCCTGTCGGTCCCGCTGGTCGGCACCTACCTGAGCTTCTTCCTCTTCGGCGGGGAGCTTCCCGGGCACGACATCATCCCCCGCCTGTACAGCGCGCACATCCTGCTGCTGCCCGGTCTCCTGCTCGGCCTGATCACCGCGCACCTGATCCTGGTCTTCCACCTCAAGCACACCCAGTGGGCCGGGCCCGGACGCACCGACCGCAACGTCGTCGGGAAGCCCCTCTTCCCGCACTTCAGCGTCCAGACGGCGGGCCTGATGGCGATGGTCTTCGGGGTGCTGGCGCTGGCCGCCGCCCTCGCCCAGGTGAACCCGATCTGGCTGTACGGGCCCTACCGCCCCGACCAGGACTCCACCGACGCGCAGCCGGACTGGTACATGGGGTTCATCGAGGGCGCGCTGCGGCTGATGCCCGGGGCCGAGACGCGGCTGTGGGGCCACACCGTCGCCTGGAACCCGCTGATCCCGGCCGTGCTGTTCCCGCTGCTGTTCTTCGCCGCCCTGTACGGCTATCCGTTCTTCGAGCGCTGGATCACCCCGGGCAGCGGCGAGCAGCACCTGTGCGACCGCCCCCGCAACCGGCAGACCCGGACGGCGCTGGGTGTCGCCGGGACGTGCTTCTACGTCGTCCTGCTGGTCGCCGGCGGCCAGGACGTCGTCGCCCGGGCACTGGACGTGCCGGTGGAGGGCCTGAACCGGTTCCTGCGGGTGGGCCTGTTCGTCGGGCCGGTGGCGGCCTTCTGGATCACCCGGCGCCTGTGCCTGGCCTTGCAGGAGCGGGACCTCGAACGGGTGACGGAGGGCGACGAGACCGGGTTCGTGCACGAGGCCGTCGAGGGTGCCTTCCACGGCGAGCACCGGCCGCTCCCCGCCGGCCTGCGCTACACGCTGGCCCTGCGCGACGCCCCGCTTCCCCTGCCGGCGCCGGGCGAGGGCGCCTCGCGGCGCGCACGGCTGCGGGCCGCCCTGAGCTCCTGGTACTACCGGGACAACGTGGAGACGGCGGTGGACGAGCCGCGGCCGGGGCCGCTCGCGCCCGCCGACGCGGGACGCTCCGAGCGGTGACGACCGACCGCTCACCACTCAGCGCTCACCGCCGACCGGCCGGACTCACTGCGCGCGCTGGGCGTGCTGGAAGACGAAGCCCAGGACGCCGGCGCCCGTCACACCCGCTCCGATGAGGAAGAGCCACAAGGCGTACACCAGCCCCAGCCCGGTGACCGCGACGCCGGCCGCGGTGAGCAGCGGGTAGTAGCTGCGCGGTGCGAAGAACTCCAGCGGCCCGGCACCGGTGACGATCTCGGCGTCGGTGCGGTCCTGCGGCCGACGGCCGCGGCGGGAGTACTGGGTCCGGAAGAAGAACGCGATCAGCGTGGACATCATGAAGGCCACGACCAGCGCCGCCTTGCCGGCCGGCTCCCGGGCGAACCAGCCGTAGATCGAAGCGGCGACGGCGAAGAACAGCGCGACGCCCGCGAACAGGTAGGACTCGGTCTTCACCGCGCGTTCTCCTCGCCTTCGAGCGCCGTGCGCGAATACTCCGGGTGGTGCAGGTCGAAGGCCGGGCCTTCGGAGCGGATGCGGGGCAGGGCGTGGAAGTTGTGGCGCGGCGGCGGGCAGGAGGTCGCCCATTCCAGGGAGCGCCCGTAACCCCACGGGTCGTCCTCGGTAACCCGGACCCCGTACCTGGCGGTGCGCCACACGTTGTACAGGAAGGGCAGGGTCGACGCGCCCAGCAGGAACGCACCGACCGAGGAGACGGTGTTCAGGGTGGTGAAGCCGTCCGAGGGCAGGTAGTCGGCGTAGCGGCGCGGCATGCCCTGGGCCCCGAGCCAGTGCTGCACGAGGAAGGTGATCTGGAACGCGGGCAGCAGCATCCAGAAGTGGATCCTTCCGAGGCGTTCGTCCAGCAGCCGGCCGGTGATCTTGGGCCACCAGAAGTAGAAGCCGGCGAACATCGCGAACACGACCGTCCCGAAGAGGACGTAGTGCAGGTGGGCGACCACGAAGTAGCTGTCGGTGACGTGGAAGTCGATCGGGGGCGCGGCCAGCAGGACGCCGGTCAGCCCGCCGAGGAGGAAGGTCACCAGGAAGCCGAGGGAGAACAGCATGGGCGTCTCGAAGGAGAGCGAGCCGTTCCACAGGGTGCCGATCCAGTTGAAGAACTTCACCCCGGTCGGCACCGCGATGAGCAGCGAGGCCAGGGAGAAGAACGGCAGCAGCACCTGGCCGGTGGCGAACATGTGGTGGGCCCAGACGACCGCGGACAGCGCGGTGATCGCGATCGTGGCACCGATCAGTCCGTAGTAGCCGAAGACCGGCTTGCGGCTGAACACCGGGATGACCTCGGAGATGATGCCGAAGAACGGCAGCGCCACGATGTACACCTCGGGGTGGCCGAAGAACCAGAACAGGTGCTGCCACAGCATCGCCCCGCCGTTGGCCGGGTCGAAGACGTGGGCGCCCAGCTTGCGGTCCGCCTCCAGCGCGAACAGCGCCGCGGTCAGCGGGGTGAAGGCGAGCAGCGCGAGGATCGAGGTGAACAGCACGTTCCAGGTGAAGACCGGCATCCGGAACAGCGTCATGCCCGGTGCCCGCAGGCAGACGATGGTGGTGATGAAGTTGACGGCTCCCAGGATCGTGCTCAGACCCGCCACGATCAGCCCCACGGCCCACAGGTCGGCGCCCGTTCCCGGGCTGTGGAGCGGCCCGTTCAGCGGGGCGTAGGCGAACCAGCCGAACGACGCGGCGCCGTCGGTGGTCAGGAAGCCCCCGACCACCATCAGGCCGCCGAACAGGTACACCCAGTACGTGAACGCGTTCAGCCGGGGGAACGCCACGTCCGGGGAACCGATCTGCAGCGGCATCACGGCGTTCGCGAAACCGGCGAACGTCGGTGTGGCGAACAGCAGCATCATGATCGTCCCGTGGATGGTGAACAACTGGTTGTACTGCTCGTTGCTCACCACCTGCAGTCCCGGCCGCATGAGCTCCGCGCGCATGAGCATCGCCAGCAGCCCGGCGAACAGGAAGAACCCGAACGCCGTCGTCAGGTACAGGTTGCCGATGGCCTTGTGGTCGGTCGTGCTCAACCACCGCAGCACCGCCGAGCCTTGACGCCGGCGGGCCACGCCGGGCGCCGGGCGGGCGGCGGCCCGCCGCCGGGTCTGCGCCATCCGCTTCCTCCTCCTGCCGGGGCCCGCCCGTACCCGCGGGGGAAGGACGCGGAGACGCTCGCCGGGACACACGCTGTGTCGCCATGCAATCACCCGTCGTCGCGCGGGCCCCTGAACCGGAGTCGGCGTGGCGGCCCCGACCGGGCGCGGATGACGAAGTCGGCGCACTGGTGCGATCCGGCGAGGCGCCGTCCCAGGTCAGCCGCGGGTCTGCGGCGGATCAGCCGCGAGTCAGCCGCGGGTCAGCCGCGGGTCAGCCGCGAGGCGTCGAACTCGGCCCAGATCGTCTTCCCGTGGCTGTGCGGTTCGGCGCCCCACCGGTCGGCGGTCCGCTCCACGATGAACAGGCCGTGGCCGCCGGGGAGGGCCGGGTTGTGCGGGCGGCGCGGGGTGGGCAGGGTCGGGCTGCGGTCGCTGACCTCGGCCCGCAGGCGGATCCCGGTGGCGTCCAGGACCAGTTCCAGCGGGCCGTCGCCGTGGAGCATGGCGTTGGCGACGAGTTCCGCCACCAGCAGGACGACGTCCGCGAGGGCGCCTTCGCCGACGCCGGGCCCGGCGGCGGACGCGTACCAGTCGTCGAGGGCGCGGGCGGTGAAGGTCCTGGCGTGGGCGACCGGTTTGGGAATGCCGGACAGGGTCAGCCGCCTGCGCTGGCCGCCGACGGGCAGCACCGGGCCCGGCTGGTGCGGGTCGCCGTCCAGGGTTCCCCGGCTCATCGTCATGTGAGGACACCCTTTCGGATCGACGGCGGTCTCGCACGGTCGGTTTCCCGGCAGTTCTCGGATTATGCCCCGTGCCGGCGTCGAACCGGGGCCGGGGCGGCCGGCCCCGGGCCGAGACCCTGGCGGCCCGAGCCGGGGCGGTCAGGCCGCCAAGGCCTCGTCGACCGAGTCGTGGATGGAGAACACCGCCTGCGCGCCGGTCAGTTCGAGGACCCGCATGACGGTCGGCGCCACGGCGGCCAAGTGCAGGTCCAGCCCCTCCTCCGCCGCCGCGAGGCGGGTCTTGAGCAGGAGGTTCAGGCCGGAGGAGTCGCAGAAGCCCACCCCGGCGAGGTCGATCACCACCGCGCCGCGGCGCTGCGCGATCACGCTGGTGAGCAGGTTGGCGGCCGAGGCGAGCGTCTCGATGTCGAGGTCGCCCACGAGGGCGCACACCACCGCGCCGGAGGCCGTGGCACGGGTCTCGACCACCAGTTCCGCGGGCCGCGGGGACGCTGCCGGCGCGGCGGCCGCCCGAATGTCGTCGATTGGCATCATCGTCGTCTCCTCCATGTCCATGCCTTCCGACCATACGGAGGTTGTGCCGGACTGCCAAACACGGGGGTGTGCGCCCGGTTTGGTCCTCCCCGGGGCTCGTGTGGCCACGCATGCTCAGTCGTCCTCCAGCCCGTCGCGCAGGTGCCGCAGGGTGCGGCTGAGCAGTCGGGAGACGTGCATCTGGGACAGCCCGAGGCGGGCGCCGATCTGCGACTGCGTCATGTCCTCGCAGAAGCGCATGGACAGGATGAGCCGTTGCCGCTCCGGCAGGTCGGCGATGAGCGGCTTGAGCGTCACCAGGTCCTCGACGAGGGCGAGGTCCCGGTCGTCCTCGCCGAGCCGGTCGCCCAGGGGGCCGGGGGCGTCGTCGTCGTTGCTGCCGCCGAGGTCCAGGGAGCCGGCGGTGTGCGCGTTCGCGGCGGTCAGCCCTTCGACGACCTCCTCGGGGGAGAGCGCGAGGTGCTCGGCGAGTTCGGCGACCGTGGGGGCCCGGTCCAGGTCCTGCGACAGGCGTTCCTGCGCCTTGGCCAGGAGGATGCGCAGTTCCTGGAGGCGCCGCGGCACGTGGACGGCCCACGTGGTGTCGCGGAAGTGGCGCCGGATCTCGCCGAGGACGGTCGGTATGGCGAAGGTGGTGAACTCGACGCCGAGGTCGGGGTCGAAGCGGTCGATGGCCTTGATCAGGCCGACCGCGCCGACCTGGAGCAGGTCCTCCTGCGGCTCGCGGTGCGAGTTGAAGCGGCGGACCGCGAACCTCACCAGGGACAGGTTCGTCTCGACCAGGGTGGCGCGGACGTAGGAGTACTCCTTCGTCCCCTCCTCCAGCGTGCGGAGCCGGCGCAGCAGCACCTTGTTGAGCTCGCGCGCGTCGGCCGGCGCGATCTCCCGCAGGTCACCGGCGTCGGCGAGCTCCGGCGGGAGCAGGTCCCGAAGTCCTCCGGCGTCGGCGGGTTCCGGCAACGGCAGGTCCCGGGGCTCTCCGGCAGGAGCGGCCGTGCGGGACGGACCTCCCGTCGACGGGTGGGCGGAGGCGGGCAGTTCCCCAGTGGTCGTGGCCATCGGACTCCCTCTCTCGTGCTCTCTCGTGTCGGCGCGGTCTGCCCCCCGGTACCCCGTGTCGGCGGATCGATGCAGCCGCCCCCTGTGGAGGTTTCGTGAAGCCCGCACCGGCGCCGGGGCGCGGACGCGCGTCCGGGCGACGGGCGGGGCGTACGACCGGGTGGCGACCGTTGTCCGGCGGTGTGCGGGCTGGGGTAGCCTCCGAGGGCGGTACAACACCTGGAACGACGGCCAGGTCCCCCGACCCGTCCTTCGGGGTGCCCACGACCGGATTCGGGCCAGTCGGCCCGGCGTTCCACGGAGGCGACGTTCGATGGCTGGCCCGACCACGTCCCGCGACTCACAGCACCACCCGGACGAGGGGGCGGGCGCCGCGCAGGTGGGCGAGCCGGAACTGCGGCTGCTGCTGGCCGGGTTGACGGCGGTGCGCGACGGCGATTTCAGCACCAAGCTGCCGGGCGACGCGGACGGGCTGCTGGGCGAGATCGCCACGGTGTTCAACGGCATGGTCGACCAACTGTCGCGGTTCACCTCGGAGGTGACCAGGGTCGCCCGGGAGGTCGGCACCGAGGGCCGGCTCGGCGGCCAGGCCCAGGTGCCCGGGGTGTCGGGCACCTGGGAGGACCTGACCGACTCGGTCAACGCGATGGCGGGCAATCTCACCACCCAGGTGCGGGACATCGCCCAGGTCGCCACCGCGGTGGCCAAGGGGGACCTGTCGCAGAAGATCACCGTCGACGCCCGGGGCGAGATCCTGGAGCTGAAGAACACCGTCAACACGATGGTCGACCAGCTGTCCTCGTTCGCCGGTGAGGTGACCCGGGTGGCGCGGGAGGTCGGTACCGAGGGCATCCTGGGCGGCCAGGCCGACGTCAAGGGCGTCTCGGGGACGTGGCGCGACCTCACGGACTCGGTGAACTTCATGGCCGGCAACCTCACCGGCCAGGTCCGCGCGATCGCCCAGGTGGCCACGGCGGTCGCGCGCGGGGACCTGTCGCAGAAGATCACCGTCACCGCGCGCGGCGAGATCCTGGAACTGAAGGAGACCATCAACACGATGGTCGACCAGCTGTCCTCCTTCGCCGACGAGGTGACCAGGGTCGCCCGGGAGGTCGGCACCGAGGGCCGGCTCGGCGGCCAGGCCGAGGTGGAGGGCGTCTCCGGCACCTGGAAGCGCCTCACCGAGAACGTCAACGAGCTGGCCGGCAACCTCACCCGGCAGGTCCGCGCGATCGCCGAGGTCACCAGCGCCGTCGCCGCCGGCGACCTCACGCGCTCGATCAGCGTGGACGCCTCCGGCGAGGTCGCCGACCTCAAGGACAACATCAACGCCATGGTCGGGTCCCTGCGCGAGACCACCCGCGCCAACGAGGAGCAGGACTGGCTCAAGACCAACCTCGCCAGCTTCTCGGCCCTGATGCAGGGCCGGCGCGACCTCGGGGTCGTCGCCGAGTCCGTCATGGACGAACTCGCCCCCCTCGTCGGCGCGCAGTGCGGCGTCTTCTACCTCGCCGAGGACAGCCCCGTCGGGACGGTGCTCCAGCTGGTCGGCTCCTACGCCTTCCCCGACGGCGAGCGCCCCACCCGCTTCCGCCTCGGCGAGTCGTTCGTCGGCCAGGCCGCCCGCAGCCGGCGCGCCATCACCGTCGACGCCCTGCCGCCGGACTACCTGGCCGCCGCCTCCGGCCTCGGCCGCACCGGGGCGCTGTCCCTGGTGGTGCTGCCCATCGTGGTCGAGGACCAGGTCCTCGGCGTCATCGAACTGGCCTCCGTCCGGCCGTTCACCCAGGTCCACCTGGACTTCCTCGACCAGCTCATGGAGACCATCGGCGTCAACGTCAACACCATCATCGCCAACGCCCGCACCGACGAGCTGCTCGACGAGTCCCAGCGGCTCACCGCCGAACTCCAGGTCCGCTCACAGGAGTTGCAGTCCCGCCGGGACGAGTTGCAGGCCTCCAACGCCGAGCTGGAGGAGAAGGCCGACCTGCTGGCGGCGCAGAACCGCGACATCGAGACCAAGAACCTGGAGATCGAACAGGCCCGCCAGGAACTGGAGGAGCGCGCCCACCAGCTGTCCCTCGCCTCGAAGTACAAGTCGGAGTTCCTGGCCAACATGAGCCACGAACTGCGCACGCCGCTCAACAGCCTGCTCATCCTCGCCCAGCTGCTCGCCCAGAACCCCACCCGCAACCTGACCGCCAAGCAGGTCGAGTACGCCGGGATCATCCACTCCGCCGGCTCCGACCTGCTCCAGTTGATCAACGACATCCTCGACCTGTCCAAGGTCGAGGCCGGAAAGATGGACCTCAACGTCGAGGCGGTGCCGCTGCGCGCGCTGCTCGACTACGTCGAAGCCACCTTCCGCCCGCTGACCAGCCAGAAGAACCTCGCCTTCACGGTGCGGACGGTCCAGCAGATCCCCGCCGAACTCCTCACCGACGACTACCGGTTGCGCCAGGTGCTGCGCAACCTGCTGTCCAACGCCGTCAAGTTCACCGAGCAGGGCCGGGTCGAACTGCGCATCGAGCCCGCCGACGAGACCGACCTGCCCGACGCCGTCCGGCGCGGCGGCCCGGTGCTCGCCTTCCACGTGAGCGACACCGGAGTCGGCATCGCCCCCCAGCACGTGGAGAGCGTCTTCGGCGCCTTCCAGCAGGCCGACGGCACCACCAGCCGCAAGTACGGCGGCACCGGCCTCGGGCTGTCCATCAGCCGCGAGATCGCCTACCTGCTCGGCGGCGCGATCACGGTGGAGAGCACCCTGGGCCGGGGCAGCACCTTCACCCTCTACGTCCCCGCGACCCGCCCCGACCTGGCCGAGACCGGCGCCGACGGGGCCCGCAGGACGCTGGGCACCGGTGGCACCGGCCCGTCCGAGGCCCCGGAGCGCGCCCCCTCGCCTCCCGCCGGTCAGCCGCGGCGCCTGCTCGTGGTCGAAGGCCGCCCCAACGGCCTGCTGTCCCTGGTGGCGGAGAACGCCGTCGCCGACGTCGCCCGCTCCGCCGGCGCGCAGCGCCGGGTCGAGATAGTCACCACGGTCGGTGCCCCGGAGGCCGCCACTGCGCTCGCCACCGCCCCGTACCACTGCGTCGTCCTGGAACTCGACCTGCCGGACAGCGCGGCGGCCACGCTCCTGGCGGAGATGGAACGCGACCCGGCCCTGCACACCGTCCCGGTGCTGGCCCACAACAGCCGGGGCGTCACCACCGACGACGAGCACGCCGTCCGCCCGGAGGGGGAGCGGCCGCTGGAGCTCATCTCCAGCCTCGACGAGCTGCGCGAACGCATCGCCCTCCACATGAGCGCCGACGGGCCCGGGCGCGCCCTGCCCCCGGTGCGCCGCACGGACGGGAACCCCGCCCGGGGCCGCGGGGCCGACCCGGTGCTCTCCGGCCGCACCGCGCTGGTGGTCGACGACGACGACCGCAACCTCTTCGCGATCACCAGCATCCTGGAGCTGCGCGGCATGCGGGTCCTCCAGGCCGAGAACGGGCTCGCCGCGCTCCAAGCCCTCCGCGCGCACCCCGGGATCGACGTGATCCTGATGGACGTGATGATGCCCGAGATGGACGGCTACACCGCCACCGCGGCGATCCGCGCCATGCCCGAGCACGAGGGGCTGCCGATCATCGCGGTCACCGCCAAGGCCATGATCGGCGACCGGGAGAAGAGCCTGGCCTCGGGAGCCAGCGACTACATCACCAAGCCGGTCGACGCCGACGAGGTGATCGGCAGGATCAGGGACCACCTCAGCCGGTAGTCGCCCTGTCCCATGCCCCGTGTCCCCCCGCGCCCACCCCGACAGTCCAGACTTCAGGAGCCGACAGCCGTGCACCATCCGCAGGAGCCGCGCGCCACGGACCGTCCCGCAGCGGTCGGACCTGCCGACACGCCGAGGGTCGGAGCGCAACGGAGCGCTGCCGAGGCGCAGGCAGCGGCCCGGGCCCGCTCCGAAGGCGAGTCCGCGGCGGTCGACCGGCTCGCCACCACGGTGGAGCGGCTCAGGCTGGAACTGGAACAGGCCCAGGCCCAGGCGGCGGGCCGCGCCGTCGTCGAGATGGGCGTCGGAGTGCTGGTGGAGCGCCTGCGGTGCGGGCCCACCGAGGCCGCCAGGCAGTTGGAGAGCCTCGCGGAGCAGGCCGGGGTGACGGTCCTGGCGCTCGCCGCCGACCTGGTCAACCAGGCCGCGGCGGACGAGATCTCCGCCCTCGCCCGCGAGTTCGTCGCGGACACCTCGGCTCCCCCGGCCGAAGCGGTGGCCGTGCGGCTGCGCAGTGCCGAGGCGGACGTGCTCGCGAGCGGTGACGCGGCGGCGGCGGCGCGTTCCATGCTGGAGCACGCGCTGCGACCGCTCGGCGTGGCCGCCGTCGCCATCTGGGCCGCCCACCCGGACCTCTCGCTGTCGCTGGCGGGCAGCGCCGGTTTCCCCGAGGAGGAGGCACGCCGCTGGCGCCACGTCCCGCCGGGCGTGCCGACCCCCGCCCGCCGGGCCCTGGACGAGCGGGCGGCGGTCGGCTACCCGACGCTCGCCGGCGCCTCGCTGCCCTCGATCGGCCAGCACGAGATCCACGGCGGTCGGCTCGCCGTCCCGGCCGGCGTCGGCGGGCGACTCATCGGCGTCCTGGAGATCTGCTGGCCCGACCCGCTGCCCGAGCGCTCCCAGCCGCTCCAACGCCAGTTCGAGGCGCTCGCCGAGCTGGCCGCCACCACGCTGGAGTCCTGGAGCGGGCAGGAGCCCTCCGCCTGCGACCCGGCCGACGCGCAGTTCGGCGAACTGCGGCAGCTCACCGACGGCCTGCTCGACCCGTGCATGATCCTGCGGGCGGCGCCGGACGGCGACGAGTTCCCGCCCCGGTTCGTGATCCGGCACCTCAACCCGGCCTTCGTCGACTTCGCCGGCCGGCCCACCGGCGTGATCACCGGCACCCGCCTGCTGGAGGCGTACCCGCTGGCGGGCGAACCGGGCGGCCTGGCCGACAAGGTCGAACACGTCTTCGCCACCGGAGAACCCTTCCGCGCCCAGGACATGCGCCTCGCCGCCCTGGTCGACGGAGTTCCGCTGACCACCCGGGCGCAGGTGAGCATCAGCCGGCACGGCAGCCACCTCGCGGTCGTCTGGCGCCTCGACGACGGCACCCCACGCGTCGCCCGCCTGCTGCAGCACGCCCAGCGGCTCGGCCGGATCGGCGGGTTCGAGGAGAACCTGCGGACCCGGCAGATCGCCTGGAACGAGACGGTGTTCGAACTGCACGGGCTGCCGCCCACCGCCGCGCCCCTGGCCCTCGACCAGCTCCCCGACCACGCCCACCCGGACGACCGCCACGCCATCGACCGGTTCCTGCGCACCCTCCTGCACCACCAGCGCCCGGCCTCCACCGCCTTCCGCCTCCAGCGGCCGGACGGCGTCACCCGCCACATCCGCGTCGTCGCGGAGCCCGTCCGCGATCCCGGCAGCGGTCTCGACGGCGATCCCGGCAGCGCTCCGGACAGCGGTCTCGGCACCGTCCGCGGCGCCTACCAGGACATCTCCGCCCAGCACTGGACGGAGGTCGCACTCGCCGCCACCCGCGACCAGCTCGCGCAGAGCGAACAGCAGGCGGCCGAACGCAGCCGCCTCGCCCTCCAGCTCCAGCACGCCATCATGCCGCCCACCCGGGGCCCGCTGGACCTGCACGACCTGAGCGTCGCCGTGCGCTACCGCCCGGCGGAGAAGGACCACCTGGTCGGCGGGGACTGGTACGACACCCTCGCCCTGCCCTCGGGAGACGTCCTGCTGTGCGTGGGCGACGTCTCCGGGCACGGCATCGAGGCCGCCACCGGCATGGTCGCGCTGCGCAACGCCCTGCGCGGCCTGGCCGCCACCGGCGCCGGGCCGGCCCAGTTGCTGAGCTGGCTCAACAGCGTCACCCACCACCTGACCGACAACGTCACGGCCACCGCGGTGTGCGGCCTCTACGAACCCGCGACCCGCCGGTTGCGGTGGGCCCGCGCCGGGCACCCGCCGCCGGTCCTGCTGCGTGGCGGGCGGGCGGACATCCTGCCCCAGCTGGGCGGCATCCTCCTCGGCGCGATCGGCCACGCCGACTACGAGCAGGGCGAGCTCGTCCTGGAGGCCGGTGACACGCTGGTGATGTACACCGACGGGCTCATCGAGCGCCGCGACGAATCCCTCCAGGCGTCGCTGACCAGCCTGACGGCCCTCGCCGAGGACTCCCGTACCGGGTCGGCCACCGGGTCCGCCACCAGGTCCGCCGCCGGGTCGGCCACCGGCTCGGACACCGGTTCGGACACCGGTTCGGCCAACCTCGAAGAGCTCCTGGACCACCTGCTGCGCTACAGCAACGCCGACACCGACGACGACACCTGCCTGGTCGGAGTGATGGTGCGGTAGCGGTCGGACGGGCAGGGCAGGGCAGGGCAGGCGCATGTCCGCGGCGAATCGGGGCAGCCGAGGGACGAATCGACGCGTCCCCTGATCGAGGAGGTCCCCGTGCTCGCCCTGGTCCTGGTCCTGCTGCTCGCCCTGCTCCTGTTCGGCTTCGGCTTCGCCCTGAAGGTGCTGTGGTGGGTCGCCCTCGCGGTTCTCGTCGTCTGGCTCCTGGGCTTCCTCGCCCGCGGCACCACCTCCTCCGGCGGACGGGGCCGCTGGTACCGCTGGTAGCCCGCCGTACGCACGGCCCCGTCGCCGGCCGCCGGGGCGCCCGAGCCGCCGCGCAGCCCCTGCGCGGCGGCTCGCGCGTGCGCGCCTCCCGCACCGCCCCCCGGGGGGCGGAACCGGGCGGGTGTCGCGGGCGCGGGCCGGGGCAGACGCCGGGGCATGAACCCGATCGAACGGGCCTTGCGGGCCGTGGACCGCTTCCAGCAGCACCGCCGGGTGCCCGCCGTGGTCATCGGCGTCGTGCGCAAGTACGGGGACGACCGGGGCGGGCTGCTGTCCGCCCTGATCACGTACTACGGCTTCGTCGCCCTGATCCCGCTGCTGCTCCTGCTCAGCACCGTTCTCGGCTTCGTCCTGCACGGCCGCCCCGGGGCCCAGCAGTCGGTGCTGAACTCGGCGCTCGCCGACTTCCCGATCATCGGCGACCAACTGCGCCAGAACGTCCACTCCCTCCAGGGCAGCGGTCTGGCACTGGCCATCGGCGCGCTCGGCCTGCTGTACGGGGCGCTCGGCATCACGCAGGTCCTCCAGCACGCCATGGCCGAGGTCTGGAACGTGCCCGGGGTGCAGCGGCCCGGTTACTGGCCCCGGCTGGGGCGCGGCCTGCTGCTGTTCACGGTCCTGGGCGCCGGCCTGGTGCTGGGTACGGCGGCCGCCTCGCTGGTCGGCAGCGCCCTGGGCGGGGTGCCCGCCCGGGTGGGGGGCCTGCTGGTCTCGGCGCTGCTGAACACCGCCCTGTGCCTGGCCTGCTTCCGCGTGCTCACCCCGCGCGAGATCCCGACCCGGGCCCTGCTGCCCGGCTGCGCCGTCGCCGGGCCGCTGTTCACCGTCCTCCAGGCGTTCGGTTCGCTCCTGGTGACCCACGAGCTACGCCACGCGGGCCAGGTCTACGGCTTCTTCGCGACCGTGATCGGCCTGCTCTCCTGGCTCTACCTGGCCGCGCAGATCACCGTGTACGCCGCCGAGGCCAATGCGGTGCTCGCCCGTCGGCTGTGGCCCCGCAGCCTCCTGCAACCACCGCTCACCGCCGCCGACGAGAAGGTGCTGTCCTCCGTCGCCCGTCAGGAGGAGCGCCGCCCCGAACAGCACGTCGAGGTCTCCTTCCACGACGGGGAGCGGCCCGGCGGGGCCGGTGACGACGGGCCGCGCGGCCCGTCGTCCCCCGACGCCCGGTGACACCGCCTGCGGCTACCGCCGGCCCCCGCTTCGCCCGTCCCGGCCCGGGCGGCGCGGCTCGCGCGCCGGGGCGGCGGTCGCGGGCCGGTACACGGTGAGCCCGGCCGGGACCTTGGACAGTCGCAGGGCGCCGCGCGCGGGGACGCTCTCGCCGTCGACGGCGATGCGGGCGGCGTCGCCGAGGGAGTCCAGGTCCAGGGCGCGCAGCCGGACGGCCCGGTAGACCCGGGACCGGTCCAGGGTGCCGGACAGGAAGGCGGCGGCCAGGCGGGTGCGGGCGAAGGGCCGGCCGCCGTCGACGACCCGGACGTCGAGCTGTCCGTCGGCCAGGGCGGCGCGGTGGGTGGGGGCGAAGCCCGCCGGTTCGTACGCCCCGTTGCCGGCGAACAGCAGCCACAGCCGGTGCGGGCGGCCGTCGGCGTGGACGGTGACGGGTTCGGCGGTCGGCAACAGCTTGGCGACGGCCACCGCGAGGGCCGGCCACTTGCCGATGCGCTTCTCCAACTTCTCCCGCTGGTGGACGAGTTCGGGGTAGATGCCGAGGCTGAAGGTGTTCACGAAGGTCCGGGCGCCGGCGTCGTCGGCGGCCAGGCCCAGGTCCACGCCGACGGCGGTGCCCGCCTGGACGGCCTCGGCGGTGGCCTCGTGGGTGGTGGCGCCGAGGTCGAGGGCGAAGTGGTTGAGGGTGCCGCCGGGGAAGACCGCCAACGGCAGCGCGCGCTCGACGGCCAGCGCCGCGGCCAGGTTGACGCTGCCGTCACCGCCGCACACCCCGAGCGCGCCACCGGCCCTGGCGGCCCGGTCGGCGGCTTCCGTCAGTATCTTCGCCAGGTCGTCCTGCGGCCCGCACACCCGGACGTCCGCCTCGGGCAGCAGGGCGCGCAGCGTCCCGGCCACGTCCTCGGCGGTGGGGGCGAGCGGAGAGCCGCTGCCGGAGCCCGAGTTGACCACCACCGACAGCCCCCTCCCCTGCGGCAGGGCCGGGGCCGGACAGGGGGCCGGGGCGGCGGGCGGCGGCACGTCGGACGAGCGCGGCCACCAGTGCAGGGTCGCGGCGGCGGCCGCCGTACCCAGTGCCGCACCGGCCAGGACGTCGCCCGGGTAGTGCACGCCGGTGTAGACGCGCGAGAGGGCCACCGCCGCCGCGACCGGCGCGACGGCCGCGCCCAGCAGCGGGGACTCGATCGCCACACCGGCGGCGAAGGCGGCCGCGGACGCGGAGTGACCGGAGGGGAAGGAGGTGGTGACGGGCTGGCGCAGCAGCCGGCGCACGGCCGGGACGGCGTCCAGCACCGGGCGGGGCCGGCGGGTGGCGTGCTTGGCGACGGTGTTGGCGGTGGCCGAGGCGATGGCGAGCGAGCCGAGGCCGCGCAGGGCCGCGCGTCGCCCGCGGCGTCCGCCGACCGCGCCGAGGACGGCGGCGGTGCCCATCCACAGCACCCCGTGGTCGGCAGCCCGGCTCAGCGCCCGCAGCCAGGGGCGGGTGCCGTGCAGCGGCGCGGCGGCGACGCGGTCGAAGAGGGCTCGGTCTATGGCGTCCAGTCGGGTGGTCTTCAGTCGCTTCATCCGACGAACCTACGGCGCGCGGGTGACAACGCCGGGGAGGAGGCCGGGGGTGTGTCGCGACGGCCGGCCGTGACGGCCCGCGTACAGGGCCCGGAACTCCCCCAGCAGGGGAGCTCGGTGCGACCGCCGTCCCTTCCCCGCTATCCCGCGTCGCGCGGCGGCAGCCCCCGGGTGATCCGGTCGAACAGCTCGGCCAGCGGCTCGCCGAGGTCCTGGCCGAACTCGGTCAGCCCGTAGGTGACCTGGGGCGGTGTCGTCGGCTCGACCCTCCGCCAGACCAGGCCGTCCTGCACCAGCGCGCGCAGGGTCTGGGCGAGCATCTTCTCGCTGATGCCGTGGATGCTCTCGCGCAGCTCGTAGAACCGCAGGTCGTTGCTCCGCAAGGAGATCAGCACCCAGATGCCCCACCTGCTGGTCACGTGGTCGACCACCTCGCGCGCGGGGCAGTCGGTGTGAAACACCTCATACCGCTTCCCGGCCTCGCCCTGCCTGTCCTGCACACCTACCACCATGCCCTGAGCTTACGTCAAGGTATGTCCTTACCAAGGGTTAGCCCTGGCTCCTAGCGTGGGGACCACCGAGGCCGCAGCGGCCACGGCGGACGTCGAACGAGGAGCTGACCATGATCGTGGTGACCGGGGCCACCGGCAATGTGGGCCGACCGCTGACGCGGGCACTGGCCGAGGCGGGCCGACAGGTGACGGCGGTGTCGCGGCACGCGGCGGCGGTGCCGGACGGTGTCCGCCACGTGGCGGCCGACCTGGCCGGGCCGGCCGGCCTCGAACCCGCGCTGGCCGGGGCGGAGGCGCTCTTCCTGCTGCTGTCCGGCGACCTGCACGCCGCCGGGGCCAACCCGGCCGACCTCATCGGCCAGGCCGTGGCCGGCGGGGTCCGCCGGATCGTCCTGCTCTCCTCGCAGGGCGTGGCGACCAGGCCCTTCGGCCCGACGCGGATCGCGATGAGCGAACTGGAGGACGTCCTGCGGGGGTCCGGTGTGGACTGGAGCATCCTGCGGCCGGGCGGCTTCGCCTCCAACGCCCTGTGGTGGGCCGAGTCCGTCCGCGCGCAGCGGGTCGTCGCCGCGCCCTTCGGCGACGTCGGGGTGCCGATCATCGACCCGGCGGACATCGCCGACGTCGCGGCGGCCTGCCTGCTGGAGGACCGGCACAGCGGCGGCGTGTACGAGCTGACCGGCCCGGAGGTGATCACCCCGCGCCGGCAGGCGCAGGCCATCGCGGCCGCCCTGGGCTCGCCGGTGCGGTTCCACGACCTCACCCGCGAGGAGGCCTCCGCCGCCATGGCCCACAGCATGCCGGTGGAGCTCGCCGAGGACACCCTGGACATCCTCGGCTCCCCGAACCCGGCCGAGCTGCGCGTCAGCCCGGACGTGCAACGGGTCCTCGGCACCGCCCCGCGCCCCTTCGCCGACTGGGCCGCCCGCAACGTCGCCGCCTTCCGCTGAGCCTGCCCGAGTGGCCCCGTCGACACCGCGCCGGCTCTCGGCTGGCGGCCGACTCCGGATGTTCCGGGTGTGGAACCGCCGATCCCGGGCAGACGCCGTCCGGGGCGGACCGAGCCCCCACTACCGAGAGGAGTGATCCGATGAGTGCCAAGGACAAGCTGCACAACGCGGCCGAGAAGGTCCACGGCAAGGCCAAGGAAGCCGCCGGACGGGCCACCGGCGACCGGGTCGTCGAGGCCGAGGGCCGGGGCAAACAGATCAAGAGCGACCTGAAGCAGGCCGGCGAGAAGATCAAGGACGTCGGAAAGGACTGACCCGGAGCACGGCGGCCGCGCCCGCGCGGCCGCCCCGCCCCGCCCCGACCCAGCCGGCTCAACCGTCCCTGCCCGGCCCGTGGGACTCAGGAACCCGTGGAGACGCCGCAGTCCCACGTGACCGGCGAGGGCGCCCGGCCACCCCGCGCCAAGGCCCGAACCCTCTCGGGGTTCGGGCCTCGCGGTCGCGGTCCGCGCACGCGGTGGGTCTGCGGTCCCGGTCGACCCGGCCCACACCCGGCTCGGCGCCCTGTGCACGCGCGAGCCCGGGATCGTCGCCTCCCTGGTCGCCCTCTTCGAGCGGACCTGGCAGGCCGCCGTCCCGCTCGGCGCCGACCGGCGCAAGGACACCGAGACCGGCCTCAGCGCCACCGAGCAGGAACTCCTGCGGCTGCTCGCGTCCGGCCTCACCGACGAGGCCGCCGGCCGGAACCTGGGCCTGTCGGCACGCAGCGTCCGCCGCCAGATGGCCGGGCTGATGGAGCGCCTAGACGCGTCGAGCCGCTTCGAGGCCGGCCTCAAGGCGGCGCAGCGCGGCTGGCTCTGAGCGGCCGCTCCCCCGGCACCCGGCCGGCTACGGTCGCCGGGCGGCTACGGTTGCAGGTCGGCTACGGTCGCCGGGCGAGCAGGTCCTTGATCACGGTGTCGAACCCCCGTGGGGGGCGACCGAGAAGCTCGGCGACGTCGTTCGTCGCCCGGTCGTACCGGTTCTCGCCGTGCAGCCTGGCCATCGTGGCGATGTGGTCGAACACGTGGTCCGGCAGGCCTTGGCTCTTGAGGTCGTGCTCCAGCCACTCCTGGTAGGGCACGTCGACGTAGGTCACCTCGCGGCCCAGGGCGGCGGAGAACTCGGCCGCGATGGCCGTCATGTCGCGGGATCGAGCCCCGGTCAGTTCGTGGACGCGGCCGGTCCGGGGGGAAGGATCGAGCAGGAGTGCGGTGACGACCTCGGCCACGTCGGCGGCCGCGACCGGTGAGGTCCGGGCCGCGCCGAAGGGGAGGCGGATCGTGCCGTCGCGCCGGATCGAAGCGGCCGCCACCCCGGTGAAGAGCGGATTCTCCATGAACACGGTGGGCCGGACGTGGACGACCGGCGCCCCGGACCAGTCGAGGACGTGTTCGGCGAGGTAGTGCAGTCGCTGCTGCCGGGACTCGGCGTCGCTGGTGAGGTCCATCTGCGAGATGGTCATCTGCGAGATGCTGACCAGCAGTTCCAGGCTGACGCTCTCCCGGGCGGCGACCGCCACCGTCGCCGCGGCCTCCAGGTAGGCGGACGACACGCTCATCCCGAAGTAGGCCCGGTGGCAGCCGGCCAGCGCCCTGACCACGTCCGCCCCACGGGTGAGGTCACCGACCATCACCTCCACGCCGCCCATCGTCCTCAGGTCCGAGGCCCGTTCGTCGTCGTGGTGTACGAGAGCCCTGACGGGCACGTTCTGCGCCCGCAACCCCTCCAGGATCCTTCGCCCGACTCCGCCGACCCCACCGCCGGCGCCGGTGACAAGGACAGGTTCTACGAGCACGACGATTGCCTCCCACCTACCTGACCGGGACATCCGGTGCACTGCCAACGCTCCCGCGCCGGGAAGGTTCCGCGGGTCCTCGACGCCAGGGCGAGCGCGTCGGCTTCCGTGAGGGCAGGGCGGGCGCATCAACCTCCGATCCGGTCCGGATCGCGGGCCTGGCGAGCGGAGGCGGCGAGCCGGTCGGCGAGCGCGATGACGAGGCCGCGGAGTTCGTCCGGCCGCTCGATGACGAACGGCCGGTCGAGCGAGGCGAGGACGGGGGGCAGCCAGTCGAGCCGCTCCGCCCGCAGTTCGACGTGCAGCCACCGCTCGGTGTGCGGATCCGCGCCGTCCACGGACGCGGGCGCGAGCCCCTCGATGCTCGCGACACTGGCGGGGAGCCGGGCGCGGATCTGCTCGACCGTCCCGTGGATCCGCAGGGTCACTTCGTACCGGTACGCGGCCTTGGCGAGCCCGGACAGGACGCGCTGGGCCGGATCGAGCCCGGCGGGCGGCTCGAACGAGCCCGGCAGGGGCCTCGCGTCCGCGATGCGATCGAGCCGGAAGGTCCGGTCCTGGCCGGCCCCGGGATCGATCTCGGGATCGGCGCCCGTGACGTACCACCGGCCCGCGTGGGTGACGATCCCGTACGGGTGCAGCGTGCGTTCGCTCCGCCGGCCGTCCCGGGCGGTGTACCTGATCGAGATCGGGCGGCGATGGCGCACCGCGTCGGCGACGGCGAGCAGGACGCCCGTCTCCGGGGTGGCCGCCTCGCCGGGCTCAGCCGTGAAGGCGAGGGATTCCAGGACGGCGTCGAGCCGACGGGCGAGGCGCTCGGGCAGTGCCCGGCGGATCTTGGCCGCCGCCGTCTCGCCCGCGGTCCCGGTCGCGGTCCCGGTCGCCGTCAGCAGCCCCGCCCTGCGGCCCGCGACGAGGCCGAGCAGCACGGCGAGCGCCTCGTCGTCGTTGAGCATGAGCGGAGGCAGGCGGTACCCGGGGGCGAGCCGGTACCCGCCGTAGCGGCCGCGGACCGCCTCGACGGGGATGTCGAGGTCGACCAGGTGGTCCACGTACCGCCGCACGGTGCGCCCGTCGACGCCGAGCCGGTCGGCGAGTTCGGCCACCGTCCTGATGCCGCCCGACTGCAGGAGTTCCAGGAGGGTGAGCACACGGCTGGTGGGTCGGCCCATGTCCACGAGCCTAGCGCTGATACCGGACCGATTCTGTCCACTATTTCCTCTACCGTCCGGGGTGCAACGACTTCACCGACCCGAGGAGAGAGCACCATGGACTTCGTTTCGATCCGGATCATCACGGGCGACATCGCACGCCTCGTCGGCTTCTACGAGCGGGCCACGGGGGTACAGGCGCACTGGTCCACCGAGGACTTCGCCGAACTGCGGACCGCCGGCGGGACCCTCGCGATCGGCAGCACCCGGACCGTGGCGCTGTTCGCGCCCGGCTCCGCCCGTCCGGCCGACAACAACAGCGTGATCTTCGAATTCCTCGTCGCCGACGTGGACGGCGTGTACCGGAACCTGACCGGCTTCGTCACCGACTTCGTGACCGAGCCCACCACGATGCCCTGGGGCAACCGGTCGCTCCTGCTCCGTGACCCCGACGGCAACCTGGTCAACTTCTTCACACCCGTCACGCCGGCGGCCGTCGAGAAGTTCGCCCGCTGACGACAGCACGGCCGCCCGGGCGGGAGCCGGTCCCCGCAGCACGCTCCGCACCGGCTCGCGGGCCCGGGCCGCCGCCGGGGGTGGTCGCGGGCGGAGGGCGGGTGCGGCAACCTGGTACCACCGCCCCGCCCGACCGCGACACCATGGGGCCCGCCCCACCGCCGATCCCCTGAGGAGCACGTCATGACCGACCGCACCCGCGAGCACCTGCTCGCGGCCATCGAGATCGCGGCCGACGCCCGGGCGCACGGCAACCACCCCTTCGGAGCGCTGCTGACCGACTCCGCCGGGAACGTCCTGCTCACGGCCGAGAACTCGGTGCTGACCGACCGCGACGTCACCGCCCACGCGGAGACCAATCTGGTGCGGCAGGCCTCGCGCACCCTGGCCCCGACGCAGCTCGTCGACGCCGTCCTGTACACGAGTACCGAACCGTGCGCGATGTGCGCCGGGGCGATCTACTGGAGCGGCATCCGCAAGGTCGTCTACGCGCTCGCAGGGGCGGAGCTGAACGCCATCGCGGGAGTGGACCCGGAGGAGCCGGTGCTCGACCTGCCGTGCCGCCAGGTCTTCGCCGCCGGCGGCAGCACCGTGGAGGCGTCCGGCCCGCACCTCTTCGAGGAGGCCTCCGCGGTGCACACGGGGTACTGGGGGTAACGCTCTGGCCCACCCCGGGACTCCTCTGTCCGGCTCGTCAGTCCGGCGGCTCGGGCGGGCGGGGCAGGCCCGGCTCGGGCTCAGGCCCGGGCGGCGCGGGTGACGGCGTAGCGGGGCCCGGGAGCACCGGATCCGGCGGCGGCTCGGGCACGCCGGGCGGCAGCGGAGGATCCGGCACCACCGGCGGACTGACAGGTCCGACGGACTGGGACTGCGGCTGGGGCTGGAGCTGCGTGGAACCGTACGGCATGACTGCTGCTCCCTTTCGTCAGAAGATCCGACCGCCGTAGAACGGGTCGTAGTAGAGCCCGTAGCGGTCGCGGACGTCGGCCGACACGTCGGCCGCGCCGTCGTCGAGGCCGGGACCGTTCCTGATGTCGTCCTTGGACCGGTCGACGTACACCTTCTGCTCGCCGATCTCGATCCGGATCACGGTGCCGGCGGGCAGGAGCACCCGCCTGCCGAGGATCCACGGACCGGTGTCGACGACCAGGTGCTGGGCGCCGACCGCCTCGGACAGCTTGTCGATCTTGCCGATCGCTCCGTCGGTGGCCTCGACGTGGAAGCCGATGAGGTCGGTGCCCGCCGTGTGACCGGCGGTGTCCCGGAACTCCCAGATGTTGACGCGATCACTCACGACCGTCTCCTTCCGTCGTCGGGTCTGGCTGTCAGGTCTGACTGCCTGATCGGTCTGCCTGATCGGGCTGTCGGATCGGGCTGTCGGATCGGGCTGCCGGTACGCTTCGGCTGCCCCCGATCCGGAGGTTCATGCCACCGTGTCGTCGACCGTGGCCCCGACCGGTCCGCCGCCCTCCTCGACGTGGCGCTTGAAGTCGGTCAGGTCGTCGATCACCCGGCGGTCGACGAACCCGAGCGCCTCGGCGAGGTGCTCCCAGAGCCCGTGCGGTTCGACCTCCAACTGGAACATCACCCGGGTGGCGGCGTCGCCCACGGCGTGGAAGGTGACCACGCCCTGGTGCCGCACCGGGCCAGGGCCGCTGTCCCACGCCACGCGGTCGTTCTCCACCAGCTCCGTGGTCACGGCGGTGAACTCGCGCGGGCCGGCGGCGGTCCGGACCACCCAGCTGGTGTCCTGGCCCGACCGGTCGACCCTGACCACACCCCGCATGAACTGCGGGAACTCCTCACACCTGACCCAGCTCTCGTAGACCGTGCCGAGCGGCGCCGCCACCTCGACGGACTCCTCGATCCGGTGCATCGCTCCTCCTGACATGTCGGTGCCCGCCCGGGCCGGCGGGCCTTCAGGCTCCGGCTGCCCCGTTCCCGGGCCGATATGCACCCCGGCTGAACCCTCGACGCGGCCCCTCGGCTCGCCCCCCTCACCCGTCTCCCCCGCCTCGTCCGCCTCGTCCCCTCGTCCCCCTCACCCGTCTCCCCCGCCTCGTCCGCCTCGTCCCCTCGTCCCCCTCACCCGAACGGCCCATCGCCGTGGTCGGGCCCCCACCTCACCTCCGGCAGGTGTGAATCCCGCCGAACGGGAAAACGGGCTCCGGGAAGCGGGCCCGGGGAAAGCCCGCCCACAGCGCCGGCCCGGGGAAGGCCGGCCCACAGCGCCGCGCTGCGGCCGTCGCGGAGGGAGAGCGAGCGTGTGGTGGAGCCTGTTCCGTCTGCTCCTGGCAGGTGCGGGGGTGGCCCTGACCACCTACGTCCTGGACCGGACCGCCGAACGGCTGGTCCGCAGATTCGCCCCGCACCGGCCGGGCAGCGTCATGCCGGGGATGCTGCGCAGTTGCCGGCGACCCCTGGTCACCGTGCTCGCCGCCTCGCTGTCCCTCGCCGTCCAGCCGTGGGTCGGCGGTTCGCCGGAGACCCGGGAGCAGCTGCACCACCTCCTGGTCCTGCTGGCGATCGCCTCCGGCGGATGGCTCGGCGCCCGGGTGGTCGGGCTCGTCGTCGAAGGCGCCGTCCGCCTCGCCGTCCACCGCCGCGACCCCTCCTCGGCCGGCCGCGCCCGCACCCAGGCGGGTCTGCTCGGCCGGATCTGCCAGGCGATCATCGCGATCGCCGCCCTGGGCGCGATGCTGATGACCTTCCCCTCCGTGCGCGGCATCGGGACCAGTCTGCTCGCGTCCGCGGGCCTGGTCGGCGTGGTCGCGGGCATCGCCGCTCAGAGCGTGCTGGCCAACCTCTTCGCCGGGGTGCAGCTGGCCTTCGGCGACCTGGTCCGGATCGGCGACGTGGTCGTGGTGTCCGGCGAGTGGGGCACCGTGGAGGAGATCACCCTCACCGCGGTGGTGATCGCGACCTGGGACCAGCGCCGCCTGGTGATGCCGATGTCCTACTTCGCCGGCCGCCCGTTCGAGAACTGGTCGCGCCGCTCCAGCCGGATCACCGGCACCGCCTTCCTCCACCTCGACCACCGGGCCCCGGTCCCCCTGCTGCGCAAGGAGTTCGACGCGTTCCTCGCCGACAGCCCCCTCTGGGACGGCCAGGGCAGCGCCCTACAGGTCGTCGACACCACGCCCACCACCATCGTGGTCCGGCTCCTGGCGACCGCCGCCAACGCCGACGACGCGTTCTCCCTCCGCTGCCAGCTCCGCGAACACCTGGTGACGCACATCTGCGAACACCACCCCGAAGCGCTCCCCCGGGTGTCCGTCACCCCGGCGCCCCGGACCGGGCCTGACACCCCGCGCGCCCCCTTCCCCCCACCCGCTCAGTAGTCACTCAGTAGTCACTCAGCAGCCGCTCAGCAGCCGCTCAGCAGGGCACGCACCCGTCGCAGCTCCTCCGGACCGACCGTGCTGTGCCAGCGGCCCGGGTCCGCCGGACGCCGCCCCCACAACAGCAGGACGCGCACCGCGGCGTCGCTCTCGATGGTGGCCGGGCCCTCGGGCGGGGCCAGGGCGATGGACGCGCCGCCGGCGTCCGCGGTCACCAGGACGTCGTCGGTCCCGGGGACGCGCAGGCGGGCCTCGACGCGCCCCCCGAGCCCGAGGTCGAGTCCGGCCATGCCCCGGGCCAGCAGCGGCCGGCCGACTGTTCGGCTGCCGGACGTTCACCTGGCACCCCAGCCTGTGCCCGTCGGCCCTCGTGGTGACCAGACGACAAATGTTGATTCTTAAACTATAGTGGCGGTGCCGCGCCACCCCGCCACCGGCCCTCCCGGGCCGCCCCCCATCTTGCGGAGGAAACCATGGACCAGCTCGTCACCGACAACACCGAGAAGTCGCGCTTCGAGATCCAGGACGGCGGAGAACTCGCCGGCTTCGCCGAGTACCACCGCTCCGACGACGAGATCGCCTTCATCCACACCGAGATCGACCCCCGCTTCGAGGGCCGCGGCCTGGCCGGCCGACTGGCACGCGCGGCACTGGACACGGCCCGCGAGCAGGCACTCGCCGTCCTGCCCTACTGCCCCTTCATCCGCGGCTGGATCACCAAGCACCCCGAGTACACCGACCTGGTCCCCGCCTCCCACCGCGCCCGCTTCGGCCTCTGAGCCGCCCGCCGGCCGGCGGCACGGCGAGAAGCGGGAGACCCCCCGGCCCCGGATTGCCAACTCCCCTGCCGGAGAGGCGGCTTGCCGGACGCGATGACGCCTCGCACAATCACTGTTATGTCCACAACCAACTCGGGAAGTCACTCCGCGCCGCCCCCGGCCCCGGCCCCTGGCAGGCGCGTGCTCCTGATCGGCGCGTCCCGGGGCCTGGGCCTCGCCCTCGCCCAGGAATGGGCGAGAGCCGGCTGGCAGGTCGTGGCCACCGTGCGCGGCTCGGGCCGGACCGGGCTGCACGAGCTCGCCGACGCCCACGCCGGGCAGGTCGAGGTCGAGACCGTCGACATCACCGAGCCCGAGCAGGTCGCGGCGCTGAGCGCTCGCCTGGCCGGCCGGACGTTCGATCTGCTCTTCGTGAACGCCGGCGTCACGAACCAGCCCGAGGGCACGGTGGCGCAGACCTCCACCGAGGAGTTCGTCCGGGTCATGGTCACCAACGCGCTGAGCCCGCTGCGCGTCATCGAGGCCCTCCAGGACCTCGTCGAGCCCGCGGGCACGATCGCGGTGATGTCCTCGGGCCAGGGCAGCGTGGCCAACAACGAGCGCGGCGGCCACGAGGTGTACCGCGGCAGCAAGGCCGCGCTCAACACGTTCATGCGCAGCTACGCGGCGCGGCACAGCGGCGAACCCCGGCCCCTGGTCCTCATGGCCCCCGGCTGGGTGCGCACCGACCTGGGCGGCTCGGACGCCCTGCTCGGCATCGACGAGAGCATCCCGAACGTGGTCAGGACGCTCGACGCCCTCCGGAGCAGCCCGGGCCTGCACTACGTCGACTACCTCGGCCGAACCGTGGCCTGGTGAGCGCGGCGCTCCGGAGCACCACGGCGCGGATGGGCCGCGAGTCCGACCCGACCGTCGAGCCCGCGCAGCAGCCTGCTCCCCTCGCTCAGGAAGGGAGGGACGCGAGCCAGTCGGTCAGGATCCGGTTGACCTCGGTGGGGCGTTCCTGCTGGACCCAGTGCCCGCAGCCGTCGAGGATGTGGCAGGAGAGCAGGCCGGGCAGGGTCGCGGGGTAGGCCGCGATCGCGTCGGCCAGCCAGGTGGTGGAGGCGTCCCGGCTCCCGCCGATGAACAGGGACGGCTGGGTGACGGGGGCGCCGTCGAAGTCGGCGAGGTCCTCCCAGTCCCGGTCCATGTTCCGGTAGCGGCCCAGCGCTCCGCTCATGCCGGTTCGCTCGAACTCTCCGGCGTAGACGTCGAGTTCCTCCGCGCTGAGCCAGCCGGGCCGCCGTCCGACGGGAAATCGGTCGCGAAGTGTCCCGCCACGGCTGACGAAGTGCGGGTCGGGCGCGCCGGCCGCCGGCATGGTGTCGGCGGACAGCGCGGCGTAGAAGCCCGCGAGCCAGCCGCGCACGTCCGGTTCGATCTCGGCCTCGGCCCGACCCGGCTCCTGGAAGTAGGAGACGTAGAACTCCTCGTCGCCGCCCAGTTGCCCGAAGACCTCGCCGGGCCTCGGTCCGCCCCGCGGGAGGTAGGGAACGCTCAGCAGCCCCACGGCGCGGAAGACGTCCGGTCGGATCAGGGCGGAGTCGGCGGCGATGGTCGAGCCCCAGTCGTGGCCGACGATCACCGCGGACCGTTCACCCAGGGCGTGCACCACCGCGACGTTGTCCTCGACCAGGTCGAACATCCGGTACGCGGTCACCTCCTCGGGCCTGGAGGAGCGCCCGTACCCGCGGACATCGATGGCGACCGCGCGGTATCCGGCAGCGGCCAGCACCGGCAGCTGGTGGCGCCAGGAGTACCAGGACTCCGGGAACCCGTGCAGCAGCAGGACCAGCGGCCCGGTGCCCTGCTCCACCAGGTGGATCCGGCCGGCTGGCGAGGGGACCAGCCGGTGGGTGGGGCCCGTGGTCCGCGACGGTGACATGTGTCCTCCTGGGATCTCGATCCGGCATACACCAAGTTCGGTTCGGCAAGCTGCTGTTCGGCGGCACGATGACGATGCGGTGCCGATTCAGGTGCCGACGCAGTGCCGATCATGCTGCGCGCACACCGAGGAGGGCGAGGCTTGTTGCCATTTCGGCAAAGCGGCCCGCGCCCCGCCCGTGGCGATGCTCCGATCGGTCACCCCGATGGCCCACACAGCTACGCCCTCGCGAGCAACGCGCTCAGCCGGCCACCGCGGTCTCCCCCGCACCCGCACGCACCGCCCAGACCGACGCGGTGTGCCGCTGTTTCTCTCCACCCGGGCACTGTCAGGGCATGGGGTTCTCCCGTGACATCGCCGCCGGCTCGTCGACGCCCCCAACCGGCCGGGTCGTCGTGGACGACTACCCGATCATGGGTGCAATCGTTCTCCGAGCCCCTACACCCTGGAGAAGACCCGCTGCGCGCTCCCCCGCGGCTGACCGCCCAGGCTGGCCACCGCCCCCTTTCGTCCCTCCTGCAGATAGATCTCGCAGTCACCCCCGGAGTAGTAGTCCCGCAGCACCACGAAGACCCCCGATCCCGCGTCGTCCACACTCCCGGTCCGCCAACTCCCCTGGTACTCCCCCAACACCGCACCCTGCCCGACGGGATCCTTTGCACAGAAGTACCCGTCGAGCCGCACCTCGCCGAGCCGACCCCCCTCCCGCAGTTCGATCACCTCGTCCCGCGACGCCCAACGCCCCACGTAGTCCTTCGGATCCGGCCCTCCCGACCGGGCCTTCAGATACCCCGCCAGGCCGGCGATCAGCAGGACACCCGCGAGCAGGACGGCGCCCTCCCGGGACTTCAGGTACTTCCATCGACCAGCCACAGCTCCCCCTCGCTCGATGCCGCCGTACTCGAAATCACCGCGGCATCTCAGCCCTTCTCCATGACGAACCCCTTGGTCGCCAGAAGCCACAGGTCCTTCCCGTTGTCCATGGCCGTCAGCCAGATCCTGCAGTTGCCTCCCCCGTCCTTACGGGTCGCCGTCACATACACCCCACGACCGGCGTCATCGAGGTAGGACTCCTTCCAACTCCCCTCCAGTTCCGTCGGCTGCGCCGGATCGGCCGCCGCGCTGTTGCACACGTAGGCCGGCACCTTCGCGGACCCGACCCGTCCGTCCGGGAGGAACTCGAACACCGCCGTTCCACCGCTCCATCGTCCGACCGGGTCGGGCACCTCAGGCCAGGAAGGCCGGAACGTCAGCCACACGACCACGCCCACGCCGAGAACACCGAGAGCCCCACCCAGCACGCCGAAGAAGACGCGCCGTCCCCTCGCCACACGATCCTCCATCGAATACCTGATCGATCACTCTGCATGACATCAAACACCGAGGACAGTAGTGACCGGTGCCCCGTCGCAGCGAACCTTGAGCGCGTCTCACCGATGTTTGACGGACCGCGGGGCCCAGTAGTTCTCGCGACTGGGCCTACCCGTGTGCTTCTGTCGCGCACCTGCCCATTCTTGACGCTTCGGACACTATCCCTCTTGTTGGCATGTACGCGAGAATCACTCGGGTGAACATCATCAGCGAACACTCAACGCCCCGCGGACGAGCCCGCCGACGGGGAGCGAAGATCTCGCTCCTGCTCACCGCCCTTCTCGCCGGCTCCGCCCTCTGCCCGGCGACGGCCTCCGCCGCCGGGCAGGACCCGGAACAGATCTGTGGCCACACGGTCCAGGGCCGCATCCTGGAGAAGTACCGGGAGTACCGAACCACGCTCGGCTGCCCCCGGACCGACGAGCAGACAGCTCCCGACGGGGTGGGCCGGTTCAGTGTCTTCGACGGCGGCTCGATCTACTGGAGCCCCTCCACCGACGCCCACGCCATCTGGGGCCTCATCCGCGACAAGTGGGCCGCCATGGGCTGGGAGAAGGGCTCCCTCGGCTACCCCACCAGCGACGAACTCTCCCTCCCCGACGGCGCCGGGAAGCGCCAGGTGTTCCAGGGCGGCTCGCTCTACTGGCATCCCGCGCGCTCCAACGGCGTCCACCCCGTCTGGGGCCTCATCGGCCAGCGCTGGGGACAGGCGGGCTGGGAAGGCGGGGTGTACGGCTACCCCGTCACCGACGAACTCCAGCAGGAGGGCGTCACCCAGATGTTCGAGCACGGCCCCATCCGGTGGTCGCCGAACGAGACCGCGAACCCGCTGATCCCCCGCGCGAATGCCCAGTTCTTCCAGGGCAGCCCGGCCCCGGGCGATCTGAAGGAGAGCGCCACGCTGCTGCCCAAGGGCCCCGACCGGGGCGTCGTCGTGGTGCGCGGCTACATCGGCGACGACGGCAGCCCGATCAACCACGTCCTGGGCAACCACCGCCTGTGGAGCACCGAACCCGAAGCCAGCTCCAAGGTGGCCATCGCCTGGGACACCGCCACGGGCCAGGTCGGGATCTACGTCGACCAGTCCTGCGTCGGGGATCTGACGTGCCGCAATGCCAAGCCTCTGGTGCGTACCGAGCACGCCAAGGTGGTCCAGGACGACCGGGCCCCGCAGAACGAGTACTGGGCGGAGCCCTACGGTGACGGCGGCATCCGGGTGGACGTGTCAGCGGTCAACTCGTTCGTGGACGTCCCGGGCTCGCAGTACGCGGATCTCGGCCGGATCAACGCGACGTTCCACATCTACCCGCACGGCTACGACGACAAGAACAAGAACTTCACCGGCTTCGACGTCGACACGAACAAGGACAAGTACCCGTCCTGGGAGGTCCTGCGCTACCCGCGCCTGCTGGAGAACTCCGGTTCCCCGCAGGCTCTGTGGCAGGGCGCCGTGTGGCAGGGTTCCATCACGGACCTGAAGGCCCCGCAGCACCTGTGCTACCGGAACGACCCGGACCACGCACCCGTCAACATGACCTGCAACTGATCAACGCGGGAGGCCGGTCCGTCCGGTCTCCCGCTCGGTCCGCCGGCACAATGCACGCCCTGGCGCAGTGGGCGCCGATTCCGGCGCTGCGGAGGTGGCCGGGCGGGGACCGGCAAGCCTCGGTCAGCGCACGATGAAGGCCTCGGTGACGTGCACCGCGGTGCGCCTCCCTCCCGACGGGAAGGAAGGGGCACCGCGCGTCACGGCCGGCCGCTCAGCACCGCATGGCTTCGACCTTCTCCAGGGCGAGTACTTGGAGGCTCCGCGGTACGGCGACCGTGTAGACGGGGTGGCGCACACCGTCGCCCGTGAGAACAGCACCGGGTCTCGCAGGGAAGCACGTCATGCGACTCATTCTCCTCCTACCGTCCAACTCATCGCTGCCAGCGCCGGATTCACGATGACTGTGACCCTACGGTTCGTCGATGCCCTCGACCGCCCCGGGGCTGCCGTAGAGCGGCCGGCCCCCCACTCGTAGGCGGTGACCGTGGTGGCGAGCCGGCGACGAGGTCGGGGTTCGGGCGGACGGCCACCGGGGCGACCGGGTAGCGCAGGAACCAGCCGTCCACCAGCGCGGCCACACCCGGGTGTTGCCGTCCGCCGAGGACGGCATCTTGCCCGTGGTGTGCCAGGTGTGCGAGGAGTTCAGAAGTCTGAACGGCCAGAGCGCCGCCCCGCTCACCGGCGGGCAGGTCGGGGCAGTTCGTCGAGCCAGGCGCCGATGAGGCCCTGGACGGTCTCGGCGCACTCGACCTGCGGGTTGTGGCCGACGCCGTCGAGCACCGTCGCCGCCATCCGGGGGTAGTGGTCGAGCAGGGCGAGTTGGTCGCGCCAGCCCACCAGGGCGTCCTGCCGGGTGGTGACCAGCAGGTGCCGGCCCTGGTGCTCCGGCGCGCGGTGTTCGGGCCAGTGCGGCAGCAGGAAGTCGGCTTCGAGTTCGGCCGCGGCCGCCGGGTCGTGCGCGCGCCATCCCGGCCGGACGTACTGTTCGAAGAGCTTCCAGTTGCGCGCGGTGTGACGGGCCATGACGAGGCCGAAGAGTTCGCGGTCGGCGGGCGGGAGCCGGTCGAGGAGCTCGTCGTCGCGCTCGGCCACGGTCACGCCGGGCAGGGTCCGGTCGGGGCCCCAGTGCACGACCGGTACGAGCAGCGCCGAGCCCAGGACCTGCGCCCCGAACCTCGCCGTCACCGCCCGGGCCAGCTGTCCGCCGAACGACTGCCCGAGCACGGCGAAGGGCTGCTCACCCAGTTCGGCGTGGATCCAGTCGAGGACGGCGTCGGCCAGGGTGGCCGCCGAGGTCGTCCCCGGCAGCCGGGGGCTGGTGCCGTGGCCGGGGAGGTCGAGGTAGAGCCGCCGCCACCCGGGGCGGTCGGCGAAGGCGGGTTCGACGGGGAGCAGGACCCGGTGGTCGACGGTGTAGCCGTGGATCATGACGAGCGGTGTGCCGTCGCCGAATTCGAGGTGCCGGATGGCGGAGTCGGTCATGACGGAAGGGTCCAACCATCACACCAATGGCAAGGTCAAGCCGACCGCCCGGCAGACCGACAGGCCGCCCGCGGCGCGTCCCGACGTCGGCTCACACCTCGGACGCACCCCTCAGGCTCACACCAACAGACACACACCTCGGGCTCACGCCTCAGGCCCGGCTCTTGACCTCGGTGAGGTACTCCCGGATGGCATCACGGTTACGGGTCAGGCACTGGATCCGACGGGTCATCCGCTCCGTCTCGGACTCCAGGGTGCCGATCATCTCCGGTGTGGCGTCGGCGAAGTGGATCGTCCGCGGGCTGTCCAGGCAGGGCAGGATCTGCCTGATGATCCGCGTGGGCAGTCCGGCGTCCAGGAGTCCGCGGATTTGCAGGACCCGGTCGACGAGGTAGTCGTCGTAGGCCCGGTAGCCGTTCGCCTCGCGGTGCGCGGTGATCAGGCCCTGCTGCTCGTAGTAGCGCAGCAGGCGCGGAGGAGTGTCCGTCAGCCGGGCGAGTTCGCCGATACGCATGTGACCACCCTCACGCCCGACCGGTGCCGTTCCGGGCTGGACCTTGACATGGATGTCAAGGATAGACGATCGGGCCCATGCCCGAACTTCACTCCCCCAGCCCCTCGGACCCGCCCACAACCCGGCTGCCCTGGCCGAGCCTGCTGGCCCTGAGCACCGCCGGATTCGTCACCATCATGACCGAGGCCCTGCCCGCCGGCGTGCTGCCCGCGATGAGTGCGGACCTCGGCGTCAGCCAGTCCGGCGCCGGGCAGTCCGTCACGCTCTACGCGGCCGGTTCCATCGCGGCCGCCATACCGCTGACCGCCGTTACCGCCGGCTGGCCGCGCAAGCGCCTGCTGCTGCTGTCCGTCGGCGGCTTCGCCGCGGCCAACGCCGTCACCGCGGTCTCGACGAACTACCCCCTCACCATGGCGGCGCGCTTCGCCGCGGGCCTGGTCGCAGGCCTGCTCTGGGCCCTGCTGGCCGGGTACGCCCGCAGCATCGTCGCGCCGGAGCAGCGCGGCAGGGCGATGGCCGTCGCCATGGGCGGCTCGACGGTCGCCCTGTCGGTGGGCGTGCCCGCCGGCACCCTGGTCGCCGCGCTGGTGGGCTGGCGCACCACCTTCGGACTGATGAGCGCCGTCGCCGTGGCGCTCGCCGTCTGGATGCTCGTCGCGCTCCCGGCCGTCCCGGGGCGGCCCGGCCACGCCCGCACACCCGTCCGGCAGGTGCTGCGCACCCCGGGGGTGGCGGCCGTCCTCACCGTCACGGTGACCTTCGTCCTCGCCCACAACCTGCTCTACACGTACGTCGCGGCGCTGCTCGCACCCCTGGGCCTCGGAGGCCGGACCGACACCGTCCTGCTCGTCCTCGGGCTGTCCTCCCTGGTGAGCATCCTCGGTACCGGGGCGCTGATCGACCGCCACCTGCGCACCCTGACGATCGCCGCCTGCGCCCTCCTCTCCGCCGCGGCCCTGTCCGTCGCCGCCGCCCTGCTCACCGGCACCTCCTGGCCCGTCTACGGCAGCGCCGCGGTCTGGGGTCTCGCCTTCGGTGGCGCCGCCACCCTCCTGCAGACGGCGGTGGCCGACGCGGCCGGGCCGGCCGGGGACATCGCCCAGTCCCTGCTCGTCACGTGCTGGAACCTCGGCATCGCCGGCGCCGCGCTCGCCGGCGGTCTCCTCCTCGACCACGGAGGCCCGAGCACGCTGCCCTGGTCCGCCCTGGCCCTGCTCGCCACCGCCCTGACCGTCACCGTCGCCGCCCACCGCCACGGCTTCCCCCGCCCCACCGGCCGCCCCACCGGCCACCCGAGATCCCCAGTACCGCACTCACGCTGACACCGAACTGCATACACCCACTCCTGGTGACGACCCGAAACGCTCTGTGAGCACGCCGGAAGGCATGCGCGGCGGTGGTGGACTTCGGAAACCCGGCTCCCAGGCGACGCGCACGAGTGCTCCCGCTGCTCCGCCCTGGCTCTGCGCGCCCGCGCGTTTCGCCAGACCGGGCGCACCCCAGCGGTGGCGTCCCGACACCGGGCCTTCGGCCGCCGGGTGTTCAGCCTCCGGGTGTTCGGCCGCCGGGTGTTCGGCCGCCAGCCGCCGAGATCCGGACAACTCGGGCCCGCAGCCGTCCGAATTCGCCGGGATCGTCGGCGGCCGGACGGCGGCTGCTTCTACGCTCGCGTCCACACCGTGGTCCGAGGGGGGACGCCGTGGCCCGTAGGCCCGTACGACGACGCCGGTCCGCTGCCGCCCGCCGCGCGCAACAGGCCCGGGACAACGCGCTGACGCTGGGCATCGCGGCTCTGGTCGCGGTCGCCGTGGTGTCGCTCGTGCTGACGTGGCTGGCCCGCCACCTGCTCCTGGTCGCCGCGCTGCTGGCCACCGGCGTGGCGGTGGGCGCCGTCGTGCTGCGCCTGCGACAGCTGGCCCGGCGGCGGGAGCTGGCTGCGCGCACGGCGCAGCTGCGGCACATCGGCCCGTTCCTGAGCATGACTCCGAAGGCGTTCGAGCACGCGCTGGCGGACCTGTGCAGGCGGGACGGCTGCACGAAGGTGACGGTGGTCGGCGGGGCCGGCGACCTCGCGGCGGACGTCCTGGCCACCACCCCGTCGGGGCAGCGGCTCCTCATCCAGGCCAAACGGTACGGGCCACGGACCTCCGTCGGCTCCCAGGACGTCCAGAAGGTCAACGGCACCTACCGCGACGTCCACCGCTGCGACCTGGCGGCCGTGGTGACGACCAGTTCGTTCACCAAGGCCGCCGCCGCGTTCTGCGCGAACGTCGGCATCCACGCCATCGACCGGCGGGCCCTGGCCCTGTGGGCCGAGGGAACCGGCAAACCCCCCTGGGCCTGACACCTGACCGCCCGGGCCCGCACCGTCGTGGGGCTCGGGCGGCCTCGTCGCGCGCCTGCGCCGTCCTGGCGCGTGTGGGCGTGGGTCAGGTGGTGCAGGTGGGGACGTTGTCGAGCCAGGCCGGGCCCTGGACGTAGATGTTGCTGATCCAGCCGCGGTGGTCCGGCAGGTAGGACCAGGCGTCGTTGACGTAGCCCTCGGCCTCGACCTTCTCGGCGTGCTGCTGGCACTGGATGCGGACCGTCGTGGGGCCGGGCAGGACGGCGACGGGCGGGTTGGCGGTCGACGGGGTGGGGCGGATGTTCACCCCGCTGCTCCAGGTCCGGCGGTCGGCGCCCGCGGGGACGTCCGGCGTGTAGCGCAGGGCGCCGGCGTAGTCGGCGGCCGTGTGGCTGGAGAAGTCGGAGACCATGAGGCGGGTGTCCGATTCGCGGGCCTCGACGATCTTTCCGCCGCCGAGGTAGATCGCCACGTGGTGGACGTGGGACAGGCCCCAGAAGACCAGGTCGCCGGGGCGCAGCACACCCTGGTCGCGGCCGAGTTGCTGTCCGGGCAGGCGGGAGATCTCGGCGGCGTCCTGCTGCCCGACGACGTCGCTGCCGACGGCCTGGGACCAGGCCCAGCGGACGAAGCCGGAGCAGTCGAAACCGACCCGGAAGGGGTCGTTCCCGGAGCGCTCGGGGTCGCTGGGGTCGACCTGGCCGTACGTCGCGCCGGGGGTGGTGCCGTGCCCGCCGCCCCAGGTGTACCAGGTACCGGCGGCGACCTGGCCGCAGGCGGCGGCGATGGCCCGGCCGGCGGCCTCCGATATCGGGGCGCC
This sequence comes from Kitasatospora sp. NPDC087271, assembly GCF_044744605.1. NCBI lineage: Bacteria > Bacillati > Actinomycetota > Actinomycetes > Kitasatosporales > Streptomycetaceae > Kitasatospora > Kitasatospora sp. NPDC087271. Next base: position 58,921 of record NZ_JBIUYQ010000012.1, on the reverse strand, counting down.
CTGCGCGGCACACGCGCCGTCGGCCGGCCCGGACGTGGCGTCGGCGCGAGCCGGGGGCGTCACCGCCGCCAGCAGGGCGACCACCAGGCAGACCAGCAGACTGGCCAGAGCGATACCACGAGTGTTCGTTCTCAACGGAGGTCCTCTTTCACCGAGCCGGGACGAAGCTGAACGGAGCGGAACGGAACGGAGCGGAACGAAACGGGTTACGGGACTGACCATCCTCCTGCGGAAGCCCGGCATCAACGCCCCTGCCGAATCGGACAGTTGACGAAACACCGTCGCCCCGCCCCCAGACGGGCCCCTCGCTTGTCGGGGCAGAGGGCGTCCTGATACGCCACCTGTGAACGTTCACCGCGCGCCGGTACCGTCCTTGTAACAGCGCGGTCCTGCGGGGCCGGTGTGGCCGCGATCTCGGGAGAGCAGCCGCGCTTGAGGAGCACCACACACATGATGAGGACCTTCACCAAGACGTTCGCGGACCCCCGCACCCAGCAGCGCTCCCTGGCCCACCACCGCTGGATCGCCCGCACCAACCCCGACGTACGCATCCCCCACGTCGTCCACGTCCACCCCACCGCGATCGACTACGAGCACCTCGACGGCCACCACGGCACCCCCGACGACCTGCTGACCCTGGCCGACCTCCTCGGCCACCAGCACACCATCGCCCACACCCGCGACCTGCACGCCGCCCGCCTGAACACACCCCACACCAGCACCGACGACACCAAGGCCGACCGCACCGGCCACGACCACACCAGCGGCGCCGTCACGACCGCCGACGTCACGACCGCCGACGTCACGACCGCCGACGTCACGATCGACGACTTCGCCGACAGCCGCCGCGAGCGCCTCCACCGGCTTCTGGCCACCGGCACCGTACCGTCCCCGCTCCTGACCCCCGGCGCGATCGACGACTGGCTGGAGCAGGCCGCCACCATGCCCGCCGCCTTCTACAAGGACGCCAACCCGCGCAACTTCCTCATCACCGACACCACCGTCGCCGTCGTCGACTTCGACTCCCTCACCCTCGCTCCCTTCGGCTACGACCTCGCCAAGATCATCGTCACCATCTCCATGACCGTCGGCCCCCTGCCCGAGGACACCATCCGTCGGGCCGTAGCCGCCTACAACCGCCATCCCGAGCAGCGCGGTCTTCCCGGATGCTCCTGGCGCGAGTTCGCCGCATGGTGCGAGTTCCACCACATCCTCACCACGCCCCACCACGGCACCAACGGCTACCGGTACAGCTGGCACGCGATCAGGCCGGCCTGGACCACCGACATCCTTCGGAACTCCGACAACAAGTGAACACCGTGACGAACAGCAGCATGACGCCCTATTCGGTCTATCAACTGACAATGTGACACATCTGCGTGGTGATCCGATTTCAGACGGTGATCGACACGTTCTCGACAGTCCCACCGATCCACTCATCGCGCACGGGCCCTTGCCGCCACGCTGTACCCGCCGCCACCCCTACGGGTGCGCGAGATCAGGAGGGGACATGGCGAGGGGCACCGCCCACCAGGTCGAACTGCTACGCGCAGAAGTCGGGACGGCCCTTCAGGCCGGCCTGGAGGAGATCCGCAACCACACCGACAGCCTCCGGGCCGAACTCACCGCGACGCTGGCGGCCGGCCTGAGCGAACACCGCGACGAGTTCCTCGAGGCGATCGCCAAAGAACAGCAGGAGGCCAGCCGCGCCCACCAGGACAACCGCAGCCTCCACCGCCAGTTGGGCAACCTGCGCAACGAACTCAGCGCTCGGCAGAACAGTGGCCGCGCCCCCCTGGACGGCGGCCCCGCCGAGGCGCCTCGGCCCGCCGTCGACTCCCCCGAGGCCGTGGGCCAGCCCGCGGCAGCCGCTCCGGAGATCGAGGGCCCGGACGAAGCCGCTCACCCGCCCGGCGGTGATGCCGGCAGCAGCAACTCCCCCGGTACCAACGAGCTCCCCGACGCCGAGCCCCCAGCATCCGGGCAGGCCGCGCAGCGGGCCACCGAGCAGGCATCCCCCTCCGTGGCCGGCGAGGCCGCGGAATCCGACAGCGAGGAGACAACCGTGTCCGAGACCACCCTTGCCGACGACGCGCCGACCGCCCCGCACGTCCTCTCCGAGGACCAGCTCAGCCAGATCGCGGCCGAGGTCGCCGCCCGACTCGCAGACCTGTTCCGTCCCTCCGACCCCACAGAACAGGACACGAAGGTCGATCTGGAGGGCATGGAAGCAGTCGCGCCGGACCAAGCCGTCATCGACGACCTCCCGAGCGGCCGCGCCGGCGACGTGTCCGGTCTCATCCCGGAGCCCTTCGTCTGGGAGAACCACGTCAACACCCTCCTCAAGGCCGCAGCCGTGAAGACCGTCGCGATCTCCTGCCACCCCGAGACCTGGGACTTCCTGGCCGCCCAGGCCGAGGGCGCCGACCACTTCTCGAAGCCGGTCAACGACGGCAACGAGGACACGATCCTGTCCGGCCCCAGCACCATCGCCCTCCTCAACGCCCTCCGGGAAACCGCCTACAACGGAGTCGGCAGCGGCAACGGCAACGGCACCAGCATCGGAACGTGGGCCCTCGCCGTCACCAGCTACGAGCGCATCGCCGCCGTCATCAACAGCACCCGCCCCGCCGACGAGCAGGCCGGCAACGACCGCCTGCACCAGCCGCACATCGTCCTCGACGACCGCAGCACCGACAACTCGTCCCCCACCGGCTGACCCGCCGACACAGCCGGGGCCTCGACCTCAGCGGACGGCACCCAGGATCGATTCCGCTGGCCGACGACGCTCGGCAACAAGACAGCAGGTCACGGGCTCACCGGGATCAACAGCCGAACGAGTGGCAGAACGTCACCAACCGCCTGCCCGACGCCTGGCACCGGCCGCACCGATAGCCTGCACGAATGAAGCGGATTCAGCGGACTGCTGGCGTGGTGGTCGGCTCGGCTGTGGGTGACGCGCTTGGGGCCCCTTTTGAGTTCGGCCCCCAAGGAGCGTTCTCCGCGCGGTTCCCCCTCCCCGGTGCCGGTGCTGAGATGTGCGGAGGTGGCGGCTGGGATCCGGGCGAGGCCACGGACGACACGCAGATGGCCGTGATGGTGGCGGAGTCACTGGTCCAGCGGGGAGGGCTGGACCTGCCGGACATCTTCGACCGCTTCCAGCGGTGGGCGGCATCCGAACCCAAGGACATCGGCTTGCAGACCGAGGACGTCCTCACCAACGGCATGCCCTGGGATCTGGCCGCCGCGATCCACTTCCAGGTCAACCTGCGGGCAGCAGGTAATGGCTCGTTGATGCGGGCATCGACATCCGCGGTCCACTTCGCACGTGCGGGACAGGCCGCCACCATGGATGCCGCTCGGCGCATCGCCGCCCTCACCCACGGCGACCGCGCCGCCTGGGAAGGCACCGCGATCTTCCACGAACTCATACGCGTCACGCTGGAAGACAACGACGCCCTCCGCGCGCTCCCTGACGTTCTGGCGCTCATCCATCCCGATCACCGCTCGCGGTACGCGACGGTCCTCGATCCCGACTGGCACCCGGACCAGGCAACCGAGTTCAACGGCGCCGTCTGGCCCTGCCTGGGGTCAGCGGTCTGGGCTCTGCGCACCACGACGAGCTTCGAGGGCGCGCTGCGCGCGGCCGTCGACCTGGGCGGCGACACGGACACCGTCGCCGCGGTCACCGGCGGGCTTGCGGGTGCCCGTTACGGACTGGACGCGATCCCCTCCCGGTGGACCGAGCCGCTGCACATCCCGCTACCGGGTTCCGGCGGACGGGTCCTGCAACTGTCCGATCTCCTTGATCTGGTGGACGGCCTCGGGGGCTGACCTCGCCCGAGAACCCGCGGCGCGCCACCGACCGGGTATGACGACAGGACCGCGACCGGTCCGGCGAAGGCTCGCTGCGCACCAGGGCGCGCGGGGCGTTGTCATAGGGGCTTGGCAGGATGCTCCCATGCTCGCCATCCGTCCTGACCAACACCGCGACGACCGGTCCGGTCCTCCCGACCTCCGGGGTGACTTCGAGGTGCACCTGACCGTGGAGCCCGGCGCCGCCGAGGCGCTGGCCGGGTGGGCCGACGGTCACGGCCTGAAGTTCACCCACATCCTGCTGGCGCGCGGTGCGGCGCCCTCGCAGCCGATGCTCACCCTGCGCGCCAACGGCTCGTTGGACGAGGTCGCTGCGGCGACGTCCCACACCACGGGCCGGCTGGTTCGGGCCGGGTTCACGGTCCTGCGGACGAAGATCGAGGCCACGCCGTGGGCGGAGGGCGTTCCGGTCTCGGACGAGGACGCCGTACCGCACGGGGCGCGCCGGTACTTCGAGCACCACGTCAAGCTGCTGCTTCCGGGCCCGCTTCCCACGGCCGGCCTCGCCGACCCCGCCCGCCTCGCGGACCTCGCCGAGTTGGCCGTCCGCCACGGTGCGCACCTGTCGCACAACCCGCGCCGGATACGCGACGACGGCCGGCGCGAGTGGTTCGTGACCCAGCGGTGCCGCCTGGTCGGCCTGAGCACCGCGGGCCGTCGGCTGGAGGCGCTGCTCCGGGGCCTTGCCGCCGACGGTCGCGAGGTGGTGTCGGTGGAGCGCGAGTTCGTCGCCGTGGACAGCGCCGAGGCCCTGGACGAGGGATGGATCAGCGAGCACGAGCAGAAGCACGAACGCGAACACGAACAGAGGCACGAGCACGAGCACGAGCACCGTGCCGGACCGTACGGAGAGGGAGACCCGCGATGACCGAAGACCAGCCCCAGTCACCAGTGGCCTGGGAGGAACTGACATACGGGCCGTGGCAGGGCGTCCTGCTTCCCCGGCAGCCACCGCCGGAGGACGTCCGCGAGGACCGGGGCCTGCCCAGGAGCGTCCGGCCAATCGACGACGAGGCGGTGAGCCAGCAGCCGGTCTTCGACCCCGCCCTCGCCGGGTACACCCGGGCCCTGCGGCCCAGTGAACCCGCCTTCACCGACCCTCAGCTCGCCCAACCGTGGCTCGCCGCGCGGCGAGAGGCGCTCAACACCGTGCTGTCCGCCGTCGCCGGCTCGCAGTGGGCCGAGCATCTGGTCCTGCGCGGGAGCGTCCTGCTGCGGGCCTGGTACGGCGAGCAGGCGCGGGAGCCGGGAGACCTTGACTTCGTGGTCCGTCCGACGGACTGGCAGCTGGAGGACGAGCGCACGGACCGCATGTTCGAGGAGCTCGCCGCCGACGCCGAACGGCTCTCGGGCGCGGTGCGGCTGCACGCGGACCAGGCGGTCAGCGACGAGATCTGGACGTACAGCAGGATTCCCGGGCGCCGGCTCGTCCTGCCGTGGTCGGCACCCGGCGTCCCGGGCGGGACCGTCCAGTTGGACTTCGTCTTCACCGAACACCTGCCCGTCCCACCGGAGTCCTACCAGCTCCCCGGCGTCACGGGCCGGTTGTTCGCCGCCACGCCAGAGCTCTCCCTCGCGTGGAAGATCCTCTGGCTGGCCTCGGACGACCACCCCCAGGGCAAGGACCTCTACGACGCGATCCTGCTCTCGCGCACCGCCGAGGTGCCCTACGACCTGCTGCGGCAGGTCTTCACCCAGTCCGACGAGACCTGGTCGCGCTGCCCGCTCCTCCCGGAGCAGATCGCCGAACTCTACGCCGACTGGGACGAATTCGCCAAGGACTACCCGCAGTTCGCCGGACCCGTGGAGGAGTACCCGGCGCAGTTGCTCGCCGGGCTCCACGCGACCTTCGCCGACCACGGCGAGTACGCACTGCGCGCCCAGTGGCTGGCCCCGCTGATCGAGGAACTGCGGGAGGTGCTGGCGCGCGAGGGCATGGACGAGGTCCAGCAACGGATGTCCCGGCGGTACATGGCCCCGGACGACTCCCTGGTGATCATCCGCGAACTGCTCGGCGGCGGCCTCGGGGGCAACCTCGGCGGCAACCTCGAAGACGCCCGCCGCGCCGTCGCCGCCCGCCTCGGCGACGAACCGGACCGGATGACCCGCATGCTGGCGGAGGCCGCCGCCCGCTACGCCGCCGAGCTCGCCGACGACCAACCGGCGGACGGCACCCACAACTGACACCGACCCGGGCAGTACCCGGCGCCGGAAACCGACCCGGGCAGTACCCGGCGCCGGAAGAGGAACCCGACCACCGAAAACCCAACTCGCCGACCGACCGTGGCCCGGTCGGTCGGTCAGTCAGTCGGTCAGTCGGTCAGTCGGTCAGTCAGTCAGTCGGCCAATCGGCGAGCCGGGGAACGGGAGGTTCAACGCGCCAGCAGCTCCCGGATCGCCTCCGCGATCTCGTCGGGCGCCTCCTCGGCCATGAAGTGCCCCGCTCGGGTCAGCCGGTGGTCGAGGTCCGGCGCCCACGCCTTCCACACCGCGGCCGCGTCGTAGCCCAGCTGCGCGCCCCAGTCCTGCTGGACGACCGTCACGGGCATGGCCAGCTGCGACCCCGCGTCCAGGTCCGCTCGGTCGTGCGTGACGTCGATGCCCGCCGAGGCCCGGTAGTCCGCGACGATCGACGTCACCGCCGCCGCGCTCGCCCGCAGGTACTCGGCACGGACATCCTCGGGAACGGCGGTCGCGTCATTGGCCCAGGAGTCGAGGAACGAGCCGAAGAACGCGTCCGCGCTGTTGGCGATCATCGCCTCCGGCAGGCCCGGCGGCTGCGCCATCAGGAAGAGGTGGTAGCCGACCGCCGCCGGGACGCCGTGCAGGACGTTCCACATGTCGAGGGTCGGCACGACGTCGAGGATGCCCAGGTGCGTGACGGTCTCAGGGTGGTCCAGCCCCGCCCGGAAGGCGACCAGGGCGCCCCGGTCGTGGCCGACGAGGGCGAAGCGCTCGTGGCCGAGGGCGGCCGCCAAGTTCACGACGTCGGCGGCCATGGTGCGCTTGGCGTACACCTCGGGGTCGGTGGCCGTCGGCTTGTCGCTGGCGCCGTAGCCCCGCAGGTCAGGGCAGATCACCGTGTGTTCGTCGGCGAGCCGCTCGGCAACGTGCCGCCACATCAGGTGGGTCTGGGGGAAACCGTGCAACAGCACGACGGGGCTGCCGCTGCCGCCGACGGCGGCAGCCAGCTCCACCCCGTCCGCGCCGGGCAGGCGGACGTGATCGAAGCCGGGAATGGTGAGCGTCATGAAGGGCCGTCCTTGTCGGTCGGGGGGCTGACCGGACCAGCCTGGGCGACGGCGATCAGCAACGGATCAGTACCGGTCGCCAGTACGTGCCGGTCACTACGGACCGGTCACTACGGACCGGTCACTACAGACCGGTCGCTACGGCCCGGTCGCTACGGCCCGATCAGCAGCCGATCAGTTCGGTCAAGCGCAGCCGACCCCCGGCACGGAGGATGGGGGCATGCGAATCGACGTGCTCGGTGCCGTGCGGGCCCTCCGCGACGACGGCAGCCCGATCGACCTGGGCGGCCCCCGCCATCGTGAGGTGCTCGCCCGGCTCGTCGCCGCCGAGGGGCGGATGGTCACCACCGACACCCTCGTCGACGACCTGTGGACCGATCCACCGGCCCGCGCCGTGGGCGCTCTGCGTACGTTCGTCGCCGCGCTGCGCCGTGCCCTCGAACCCGACCGGCCGCCGCGCGATCCGCCGCGCGTCATCGTCACCGAAGGGCCCGGCTACGCGTTGCGCCTGCCGCGCGAGGACGTGGACGTCCACCGGTTCCAGGACACCCTGGCCCGCGCCCGGCGCGGCCCCGGCACAGTGCCCGGCCCCGACACAGCTACCGGCCCCGACACGGTGGCCGACCTCAGCGCGGCGCTCAAGGACTGGCGCGGACCCGCGTACGCCGATGTGACCGGCGCCGCATGGGCGCAGCGCGAGCGCACCCAGCTGGAGGAATTGCGGCTGGAGGGGGTGGAACTGCGCGCCCGCCTCCTTCTCGACTCCGGTGAAGGGGCCGGTCTCGTCGCCGAACTGGGCGCCCACGTCGCCGAACAGCCGTGGCGCGAGCCGGCCTGGGGGCTGCTGGCCCGCGCGCTGTACCGCGCGGGCCGCCAGGCCGACGCGCTGGCCACCCTCCGCCGAGCCCGCGCGATGCTCGTCGATCAACTCGGACTCGACCCTGGCGCCGAACTCCGGCGTCTGGAGACGGACATCCTCAACGGGGCCGCTCCCCTCGAAGGCGCCCGTACCGGGTGGAGCGGCCCCGGCGTCCGACTCGGCCCGCGCACCACCGTGGATCTGGCCCGCACCCTCGCACTGGCGGGTGGCGACGCCCTCGTCCACTCGCGACGCGACCGCCTCGCCGCCGTCCAGGCCGCGGAACGCACGGGAGACCTCCTCCTGACCGCCCGGATCATCGGCGCCTACGACGTGCCCGCCGTCTGGAGCCGGGCCGACGACCCCGAGCAGTCCCGCGCGGTCGTCGCGGCTGCCGAACGCACGCTCACCGCGCTCGGCCCCGACGGCCCCGCCGACTTGTCGGCCCGCCTCCTGGCCACGGTCGCCGTCGAGAGCCGCAGCGCCGACCTGTCCGCGGCCGAGTTGGGCCGCGCCCAGCAGGCGGCACAACAGGCGGAGGCGCTGGCGCGGGGCCTGGCCGATCCCGCCCTGCTGGTCTTCGCCCTCAACGGGGTGTTCCTGCAGTCCTTCACCCGCCCCGGCCTCGCGGCGGTACGGGACGGGATCGGCGCCGAGATCCTCGACCTGGCCGCCCGGCACGAGCTGCCGAACTTCGCCGTACTCGGCCGACTCGTCCGCCTCCAGTCCGCCTCGGCCCTCGGAGACCTCGACGCCGCGGCCTCGCACGCCGAAGCTGCCAACCGACTCGCCGCCACCACCGAGGCGCCCCTCGTCCCCGTCCTCACCGGGTGGTTCCGGGCCCGGGCCACGGCCGCCCGCAGCACCGAACCCGGCGGGCCGACCGCCGCCACGGCCGCAGCGCACTACCGGGCCGCCGAGAACGCCCTCCAGCGGGCCGGAATGCCGGGGCTGCACCGCGGCCTGTTCGCGCTCGCCCTCCTCGGGCTGCGCCTGCTGCACGACCGGCCCGCGCCCACCGACCCGCACCTCGACTGGGGCCCGTACCGGGCTTGGGCGCGTCCCCTCGTGCTGCTCGCCCAGGACCGGGTCGAGGAGGCCCGTGCCGCGCTCGCCGCGGTGCCCGAGCCCGCGCGCGACCACATGCAGGAGGCCATGTGGTGCCTGACCGCCCGCGCCGCCGTTCGCCTCGGCGAGCCCGGTATCGCCGCACGCGCCGGGGCTTCCCTGCGCGGTGCCCGTGCGGAGCATGCCGGCGCCGCCAGTGGAATGCTGACGCTGGGCCCGGTGGCGCGGTACCTGGCGGAGGCGGAGGCTTGCGCCGGAGCGGGGTAGGCGATGCTGCCCGGGTACACCGCGCCCCCGGCCGGCACCTCGCCGTCTACCGGGCCGGGCCCGGCGCCGCCCGGCCTACCCTGCGGTCCTGATCACGCACAGGCGGCGGGTGGCACGGGTGAGGGCGACGTACAGGTCGCGTTCGCCGGCCCGGCGGGCGGCGGTGATCTGGTCGGGGTCGACGACGAGGACGGCGTCGAACTCCAGGCCGCGCGCCTCGGAGGCGGGGACGAGGCGGACGTGTCCGGGCAGGCCGGCGGCCTCCAGTTCCGGCAGGCGGGCGTCCGCGCAGACCACGGCGAGGAGGTCGCCGGGGTGGGCGGCCGTCTGGGCGCGCAGTTCGGCCAGGACGGCGGCGGCGAGGCCGTGGGCCGGGGCGGTGAGGGTGCGCGGGGGTTCGCCGTGGCGGATGGCGCGGGCGCGGGCCTGGCCGGGGGCGATGCGGGCGAGCAGGTCGGTGGTGGCGGCGAGGATCTCCTGCGTGGTGCGGTAGCTGACGGTCAGGGTGTGCAGGTCGAAGCGGCTCCCGGTGTGCGGGTGGAGGGCCTCGTGCCAGTCGCGGGCCTGGGCGGCGGGGCCGGCCTGGGCGAAGTCGCCGACGACGGTCATCGATCGGGTGGGGCAGCGGCGCAGCACGGCGCGCCACTGCATCGCGGTGAGTTCCTGGGCCTCGTCGACGACGACGTGGCCCCAACTGCGCTGCGGGGGGCCGTCGAGCAGGGCGGCGGCCTCGTCCAGCAGCGGCAGGTCGGCGTCGGTCCACGGGGCGTCGGGGGCGCGCAGCAGGCGGGCGCGCTGGTCGTCGGAGAGGTGGGGCAGGTGGGCGGTGAGGGCGGCGGGGTCGGTGAGCAGGGCGCGGACGGCGTCGTGCGGGGTGAGGGCGGGCCAGTGGGTGTCGAGGACGCGGTCGAGGTGCGGGTCCTCCAGCAGGGCCGCGCGGACGGCCTCGGCGTCGAAGGTGCCGTCGGTACCCACGGTGTCGCCGGTACCCACGGTGCCGTCGATACCCGGGGCGTCGCCGGTACCCGGGGCGTCGTGGGCACGTGAGCCGTCGAGACCGAGCCGGCGCAGATCGGCGGCGGCGACGCGGTCGAGGTTGAGGCCGGTGAGCTGGGCGACCTCGGCGTCGAGCTGGTCGAGGGTGTCGGCGGTGTCGCGTTCGAGGGCGCGGGTGAGGGCGTCGGCCAGCAGGTCCTTGAACAGGTCGCGGGCACGGTTGTGGGCGAGGCCGTCGGCGGTGGCGGCGCGGGCGGCGGCGGCGAGGTCGGACTGCGGCAGGTGCACCTCCTCCTGGCCGACCCGTATGGCCAGGCCGTCCGCCGCCGGGGCCTGGTGGGCGCGGACCACGGCGGCCAGGGCGTCGGCGAGGGCGGGGTCGCCCTTGAGGCGGGCGGTCTGCGGCTCCTCGGGCGCCGCCGGGCCGGGGGTGGCGGGGGCGAGGTCCGCGCAGGTCGCCAGGGCGACGTCGTTCTCGCCGAGCGAGGGCAGCACCTGACAGATGTAGTCCAGGAAGCGGGTGTTGGGGCCCAGGACGAGGACACCGCGTTCGGCGGCGCGCGGGAAGGCGTACAGCACGTAGGCGGCGCGGTGCAGGGCCACCACCGTCTTTCCGGTGCCGGGGCCGCCCTGCACCACCGTCACCCCCCGGTGGCGGGAGCGGACGATCGCGTCCTGCTCGGTCTGGAGGGTGGCGACCGCTGCGCCCATGCGTCCGGTGCGCCGGGCCGACAGGGCCTCCAGCAGCGGGCCGTCGCCGATCACGTCCTCACGGGTGGGGTCGGAGCCGTCCAGCAGTTCGTCGCTGACGGCGGCGACGGTGCGGCCGTCCAGACGCAGGTGGCGCCGGCGCCGCAGGCCCATCGGGTGGACGGGCGTGGCCTCGTAGAAGGGCCTGGCGGCCTCGGCCCGCCAGTCCACCAGCAGCGGCAGTTCGTCCGCCTCGGTGTGCAGGCCCAGGCGCCCGATCCGCAGCGTGGTGCCGTCGGCGGTGTCGAGGCGGCCGAACACCAGCCCGTGGCCGGCGCCTTCCAGGCGGCGCACCTCCCCGGCCCACCGCGCGGCCGCCACGTCCCGCTCGTACACGGCCCCGGCGCCGTCGGCGGGCGCGGCGAGGGTACGGGCCAGTTCGGCGCGCGTCTGCTCCAGGCGCCGGTCGTACTCGGCGCACACGACCCCCACCTGCACGTTTTCCGCCTGCACCTGGCACTCGGCACGGTCATCGCTGTACGGCACGACGGGCCTCCTCTCGGGTTCGGGCCGTCACTATGCGGGGGCGGGCGGGGGAAAGTAAAAGTTGACGAACGTACCGCCGCTGCGCCCTTCGCCCCGCGCTTCCCCAACTCTCGTCCTATGCAATGAATCTGACGAAACATCAGCCAGAGACGTACGAGTGGTCGCCGGGGACGTCGAGGCCGCAGGTCAGCGGCCGGCGGCGGCGCACGACGGAACCGGCACGCCATAGGCCTTCCCTATGGCGTCTGCTGACACTTCGTCTTTGCCTCTCGCTCTTTTCCGGCCGTACCGTGAAACAGCTCGACGAGGCACCCACCACGATTTCCCTGAAGTATTCGCGCTCCCTGAGGAATTCGCACCTGCGCGCCAGGTCGATTCCCATTCCGTCGAGCGGACGAACACCCGGACGAACGCGCGATCGAGAGGACCAAGAAAATGACCACGACCCAAAACGGACCAGGCACGCAGGAACTCGCAGGCAAGCGGGCCCTGGTCACGGGTGGTTCTCGCGGAATCGGAGCAGCCATCGTGCGCCAACTCCTGGACGCGGGCGCCAAGGTACTCACGACCGCCAGGTCGGCGACGGGCACCGTCCCGGAGGGGGCCGCCTTCGTGGCGGCCGACGTGCGAACGCGGGCCGGCGCGGAGGCGCTCGCCACGGCCGCGCAGGAGGTGCTCGGCGGGGTGGACATCCTGGTCCACAACGTGGGCGGGGCGCAGCCGCACCACGGCGCCCTGGCCATCCCCGACGAGGAGTGGCAGAACGCGCTGGACCTGAACTTCCTGGCGTCGGTGCGACTGGACGCGCTGCTGGCACCGGGGATGCGGGAACGGCGTTCGGGGGCGATCGTGCACGTCTCCTCGGCCGCCGTCCCCACCGTGGCACCGCCGTTCCTGCACTACGTGGCCGCGAAGGCGGCGCTGGAGGCCTACAGCCGGGGGCTGGCCGCCGAGCTGGCCCCGCACGGGATCCGGGTCAACACCGTGTCTCCCGGCCGAACCGCCACCCCCGGCGGCGAAGCGACGCGCGAGCAGTGGGCACGCCTGGACGCGGGGCCGGGCCAGGACAGCACGACTCCCCCGCTGGGACGCGACGGCCGACCCGACGACATCGCCCACGCGGTGCTGTTCCTCCTGTCCGGCCGGGCGAGCTGGCTGACGGGGAGCAACCTCGTCGTGGACGGCGGCGAATTCCCCAGGGGCTGACGGCAACGCACAACGGCCCCGGCTGGCGGCCTCGTTCGGCCGGCACGGCTACCTTGATCACATCGGCGGCCGACAGCAGGGCGTCCGATGCCGACCAGGTCGGCGAGCCCGGAAGAATCCAGATCCGAGACACCGAGGAACCAGAGATGCGTACCCTGATCAGCACCGCCTTCATCTCGCTCGACGGCGTTGTGGAAGGCCCGGGCGGGGAGCCCGGCTACCGGAACTCCGGCTGGACCTTCAAGGACATCGAATTCCTTCCCGAGGCCTTCGAGATCAAGGGGCGGGAGCAGCAGGAGGCCACCGCGATGCTGCTGGGGCGGGCCAGCTACGAGGCGTTCAGCCAGGTGTGGCCCGACATGGCGGACTTCGCCGGCTACAAGGTGATGCCGAAGTACGTCGTCTCCACCACCCTCACCGAGGACGACCTGGTGTCGAACTGGGGCGAGACCACGATCCTGCGCTCACTCGACGAGGTTGCCGCGCTGAAGCGGACCGAGGGCGGCCCGATCATCGTGCACGGCAGTGCGACCCTGAACCAGGCCCTCTCCGACGCCGGTCTGGTCGACCGCTACCACCTGCTCGTCTTCCCGCTCCTGCTCGGCGCGGGCAAGCGCCTGTTCAGCACCACGGACAAGGACACCCAGAAGCTGACGCTCGTCGAGCACGAGGTCTACCCCAACGGTCTGCAGAAGCAGGTCTTCGACGTCGTCCGCTGACGTTCCCCGCAGCCCCGGAAAGCCCCCGCGCCAACGACTGCGCGGGGGCTACAGGTCCGCGAGCCAGGGATGCCCCGGGTGTACGCGGGCGAGCAGTTCGGCCAGGGTCCCGCGCTGGGCCGGGGTCATCAGCGGGACGGTCGTGTCGAAGTCCGCCTGGTCCTTCCGGCGGAGGTGCTTGGCCTTGAACAGCAGGACCAGCTCGGGTGCCAGGTACGGGATGCCGCCTGCCGTGCGGCGGATGATGTCGCCGTAGGGAAAGCGGATCCTCTCATCGCGCCGGCAGATCCAGACGTCGCCGTCGTGCGGTTCGCGGAACACATCGAGCAGGTAGTCACCGGTGGCCGGATCGCGCAGCCAGGTCTGATGGGTGGCGGCCAGCACCCCCGGTGCGGCGTCCTCCCAGATCCGGCCGCTGCCCGCCGCGTCGAAGACGTACCCGGGGAAGCGACTGCGGACCTCGGGAAAGCTCGCGGCCGGAATCGCGATCTCGATGTCCCCGTGCGCACGCGCCTGCCCGCCCCGGAAGAGGTCCAGCGCCCATCCCGCGGCCACACACCACGGCGTGCCGACCCCCGCCAACCGCCGCGCGACCTCGTCCGGCCTCCAGCACGACGACCACCTGTCGTCGAGGGCCGCGACCTCGTCGGACGACAGCCCGATCCCACCGCCGGGCAGTTGCTCGCTCACGCGAGGAATCTACCAACAGGCCCGCAGGGCCGTGGCCGAGATCGGTACGCCCGGGCACGCCTCAGGGGACGGCCTCCACGGACTCGCCCGGCGGGTGGTGCAACCGGTGCAGGCCGGCGTAGGCGGAGCTGCGGAGGAGGAGCTCGGTGTGGGTGCCGTGGGCGACGATCCGGCCCTGGTCGAGCAGGACGATCTGGTCGGCGTCGCGGACGGTCAGCAGGTTGTGCGAAATGATGATCGTCGTGCGATCGGCCATGAGCAGGCGCAACGGGCCCATGATCCGCTGGCTCGACTCCGCGTCCAGGGCCGTGGTGGGCTCGTCGAGGATGAGGACGGGGGCGTCCCGGACCATCGCGCGGGCGATCGCGAGGCGCTGACGCTGGCCGCCGGAGAGCAGCCGGCCGCGCTGGCCGACCAGGGTGTCGTAGCCGTCCGGGAGCCGGGTGATGAACTCGTGGGCGTCCGCCGCCCGGGCCGCCGCCAGGATCTCGGCCTCACTCGCCTCGGGGCGCCCGTAGGCGATGTTCTCCCGGACGGTGCCGTGGAAGACCAGGGTCTCCTGGAGCACCACCGCGACGTTCTCGCGCAGGTCGGTGAGGGCGAGGTCGCGCAGGTCGAGGCCGTCGAGCCGCACCGCGCCGTCGTCCGGGTCGTAGAAGCGCAAGAGCAGCTTGGCGACGGTGGACTTGCCCGCGCCGCTGGCGCCGACCAGGGCCAGCGTCTCCCCCGGCGCCACCTCGAAGGACACCTCCGACAGTGCGGGTGCCTCCACGTCCGGGTAACGGAAGGTGACGTCGTCGAACTCGATCCCGCCCCGGGCGCGGCCGAGCGGCCGGGGGGTGGCGGGATCGGTCACCTGTGGACGCTGGTCGAGCAGTTCGATGATCCGCTCGGCGGCGGCGGAGGCCGCGTAGAAGGTGTTGCCGAGCCCGGACATGCTCTGGATCGGGCCGTAGAGCCTGCTCAGCAGGGTGAGGAAGACGATGAGGCCACCGAAGGTGAGCCGGCCGTGCACGAGTTCCCAGGCCCCGAGGCCCATCACCACCAGGCCGCCGAGCAGTTCGACGAAGTCGACCGTCGGCCCGTAGAGCGCTCCGATCCTGGTCGAGGCCATCGCCGCGTGGTACCGGCCGATGCTCTCGCGCTGGAATCGGGCGTGCTCCCAGTCCTGGCGGTTGTACGCCTGGACGAGCGCGATGTTGCCGAGCGACTCCTCGGCGACCGCGCTGATCGAGCCGCTGCGCCGACGGCGTTCGCGCGAGGCCGCCCGGATCAGCTTGGCGAAGCGGCGGGCGGTGAGGAAGAACAGCGGCGCGGCGATTAGCGCGACCAGGGTCAGGTCCCAGCGCAGCACCAGCAGCAGGCCGACGTAGATGCCGAGCCGCGCCACCTGGCCGAGCGCGTTGACGATGCCGGAGAGCAGGAAGGTCTCGACCGCGTCCACGTCGCCGGTCACCCGGGACAGCACGTCGCCGAGCCGCCGGCGCTCGAAGAAGCCCAGCGACAGGCCCTGGATGTGCCGGAACACGTCCGACCGCAGGATGAGCAGGAAGCGTTCGCTGACCCAGGTGGAGATCACCCGGCGGGCGAAGCCCAGTACTCCGGAGAGCAGGGTCAGCCCCGCATAGGCGAGGGCGATCGGCAGGAACAGGTCCAGCCGGTGCGGAATGAGCATGTCGTCGATGACGATCTTGAACAGCCAGATCTCCATCGCCTCGATCGCCGGGCCCACCGCGACCAGGGCCAGCAGCACCACCAGCCACCGGCGGCCGCCCTTGGTGTAGGGCCAGAAGCGCCGGAAGATCGCCATGAGCGGGACCGGCGGTGCCGCGGCGACCACATCGGAGGTCTCGGCGACCGTGAGCAAGCGTCGCAGAGCCGACCGAAGGCTGTGTTTCCTCGTCATCTCACGGTCTTCTCGCTCGTCCCCGAGCCCAGATCACTTCCGGATTGAGAGGAACTCCCGATCAAAGAGGCTCTGCTCCGGGAGTGGAAGGTCTCCACACGCACGGCCGGCGCGGGTCCGCGTGGGGTCGCTCCCGGCCGACACGGCAAAGCCGGGCACACGTGCCCGGCCCGCTCTCACAGGGAAGCGATCCTTACCACCGGCCTCCGTAGCCGCCTCCGTAGCCGCCGCGGTCGCCTCCGTAGCCGCCGTAGCCGCCACGGTCGCCGCCGAAGTCGTCACGGAAGTCGTCGTAGCCGCCGTAGCCGCCACGGTCGTCACCGAAGTCGCCGTAGTCGCCACCGCGACCACCGCCGCCCCAGTCGTCACGGAACCGACCGAAGGACTGGAACTGTCCGAGGAATGACATGAGCAACCTTCTTTCGAAGTCCCCCTCGCTCCATCGTCATCCTCACCTCCGCGATGCACAAGCATCGAGTGCGCTAAATGTGAAAATTTGATAATTTTTCCGGATTGTCCAAATCGGCAGCCGCCTGCTTCGATTTTCTGGTCAAGAATCCCCCAAGAAACCGTGTGTGACGAGCCGCCACCCGATCTGCCGATTTCGGGGTGAACCATTGCTCCCGAGCAATCATTCACCTTGCGTCATAGCCATACAGCCATGCCGGGAGCGACCGGATAGCGCAGCCCCAGGGCAGTAGCGGTACACCGGTGTCGGATAGTCCGCGCCATAGCCTTCGCGCCACCCGAGGTACGCCTCCAATGCGGGTGGTTCATCGGTGGTTCGTCACGGTACTCGGTGAAGGACAGGGCACCACCCCAGCGGCCGAACCCGCCATCGGCGACCTCGAGATAGACCCGGGCGACCTCGAGATAGACCCGTCTGAGCAAAGGCGGCATGAGGTGCCCCACAACCGCTTCGAGCCCGGACACAGCCTCCGGAGGCGCAGGCGAAGGACGCCCTCCGGCATTCTGCTCGATGAGCCGCTTGATGATCTCGTCCTCCGTCACAGGGCCTTCGTATCAGACACCACCGACACTGCGTGCCCTGGCCCGAGCCCGCGGACGGATCGCTGACGGTACGGCGCAGGGCCCTCGAAGCTCGGTGGGCGTCACCGTGACCGTGGCCGCGTCCGAGACCGGCGGCGGCCGCGTCAGCCGCATCTGGGCGTCCGCAACCCGGAGACTCCGCGCGTGGACCGGGAACGAACAGACCTGACCGCACGCCACGGCGGAACGCATCAGCCGACACATCGTCAAATCGCCTTCCCCATGCGAACTTTCGGGCGGCCGAAACCATTCTTCGTCACCACCCGAGTCCGCGACGAGGCCTCCTCCGGGAGCACCGTCGTGGGTTATGGTCGGTCCCATGCTGACGGAGTGGGCCTGGATAGCAGCGAAGCTGGTGACGACTCCCGAGACGAAGATCAAGGTCGTCGACTACGGATACCGTCCGTTCGGAACGTACGCCGAGGCACGTCGCAACCTCCTGGAGCACCTTGAGGACGAGAAGTCCTGCCAGGACTTCAAGGACGCCGCGCGCCTCCTGCGGGCGAACCGGAAAGCGACCAGCGTGGTGTACAGCCCGCTCATCTGGCTGATCCACGATCTCCCCCAGGGAGATGACAGCAAGAGAGCGAGCTACCAACTCATCAAGCGGCTCGAGCCGAGCCTGACCGAGCAACTCCTGCCCGGCCTGGCGACCTCACAGGTCAGCCGGCACGCCCGCCTGGGCGTCGCCCTGCGGGTGCTCAGCGTCGAAGAGGTTTGCGTTCTGATGCGCTGCAAGCCGCAGAAGGCGAGGGCCCATACGGAGATCTGGCTGTCCGGTCGACTCAAGATGCGCACCCAGCACGTTGCCCGCGGCGCGATGTGCCGCAGCCACCGGGACCCCGCCTGCACCGCCTGCCGCGGTGGCACCCAGTGGGAGTGGGCGAAGCCGTTCCTGGCGAGCGACCTCGTACAGCACCTGCTGTCGTACCGCATGAGGTGCTATCTCCCGTACGACGGGACGCCCGTGCCGCCCGGGACGTACGAAGCCGGACTATGAGCGACGCCGTTCGGACGGCCGGGGAGGTCCACGCCTCCCTCCCGCACGCACCGGCGAGGGATGCCGATCCGGTGCCCGCCCCGTGCGAACGACGGGGCGGGCACCGGAGGTCGCGTCAGCTGTTGGTCGTCAGCAGACGGTTGGCCAGGGCGTCGGCGAGGCGGTAGGCCTCGTCGGCCGAGAGGGTGCGGCAGATGGCGTCGGCGAGTTCCTCGACGTCATGCCAGTCGACATCGCCGAGCTCCGCGGACGGCGTGGCCGACGGCTGCTCGGCCGGGGAGGCCTCGGCTCGCTGTTCCGGCATCGGAAGAGGCTCGGAATTTTCCGCGGAAAATCGCTCGGCGCTCGGAGCGGACTCCGTGCTCGAAGCGGACTCCGTGCTCGGAGCGGGCTCGGTGCTCTCCCCCGTGCCGGCACTGGCGGGCTTCGACCGGGTAGCCGAAGCCGACGGTTCCACCGGCGACGGATCCACCGGTGACGGCGTGACGGTGGCCGTGGACGCAGCCGTGGCCGTGGTCGCAGCCATGGACGCGCTCTCCGCAGGCCCACTCGCGGATGCGACGGGCCGCTGCGGCGCGGCCTGAGGAGTCACCCCGTCAGCGGAGGCCTGAACCGCCGCCGCCCGGGCCCCCAGCTTCGCCGCCCGCTTCGCCGCGACGGCGTCGGCGTCGGCCTGGAGCAGCTGCTCCAGCTGCTCCGTCTGCTCGGCCAGGGCCATCGCCTCGATGCCCTTGACCGATCCCAGACGGCGGGCGACGTTGATGGAGATGCCCTCCTCGCCCCGCGCCTTGGCCCGCACCTGCCGCTGCAGCTCGGGGTGGAGCTTCAGCAGGTTCTTGCGGTGCGAGATCCAGCTCTGGGACCAGCCCTCCGACTCGGCGGCCTCCTTGGCGGTGGCGTACTGCGCCACGATGAGCAGGACCGCGTTGGCCTCCTCGATCGGGTCGAAGTCCTTGCGCGCCATGTTCTCGTCGAGCGCCGCGCGCAGCAGGGTCGCCTTGGAGTCCGCCACCGAGTCGTCGACCACGACGAGCAGTTGCTCGCGCCCGTACAGCGCGGCAGCGGCCCGGCGCCGGTTGCCGTTGACGATCACCACGTCCTGCGGGCCCGCACCGAGCAGGCCCTCGTCCTCCGGCCAGAGCCGGAGGTACGCGTCCGGGGTGACGGCGAGGCAGCTCTGCAGCTGGCGGTCCTTGATGCTCGCCAGGTCCGACAGGTCGCCCAGGTCGTCGCGCGGGTTGCGCGGGTTGGGGAGGCAGTTGGCGGTGGGAACCCACCGGGCCGGAGAGTCCGGCCCCGTGGGGACCCACCGGGCCGGAGTCTCCTGGTTGCTGACCACCCCGGGGGCGTCGACGACCGGGTCGGCCGCCATCGAGGCGAAGGAAACACGACGGCCGGCCATCAGCGACCCCCGTACCCGAGTTCGAGGGACAGCCGGAAGAAGTCCTCGCGGGCCCGGTAGGCGGTGCCGCTCTCCTTGTACTGGGTGACGACCGTTCCCTCGGCCACCGCCCGGGAGTGGATCTTGTAACGCCGCAGGACCGTCTTGGCCCGCGGCCACCCCTTCGCGGCGATGTACGCCTCGGTGTCCTCCAGGTCGGCGCGGCCGTCCCGGGGGTCCCAGTTGTTGATGACGACCCGGAAGGGGATGTCCATCGGCTCGATGACCTTCTGGATCGTCCGCGCCGTCGGGTCGAAGCACAACGGCTCGGTGATCATCGGGACCAGGACGTCATCCGCTATCTCCAGAGCACTGCGCAGGATCTCCTCGTCGGCCAGGGTGCCCGGCGTGTCGATGAAGATGTGCTCGTACTCGTCCTTCTCGCCGAGGACGTCGAAGGTGCACGCCGCGAGGTTCACCGTGGTCGTGGTCTTGCCGACGCCGCCCTTCTGGTTGGCGATGACGTGGACCTTGGCACCGGTCTTCTTGAGGTGGAGCAGCTGATCGGCCTGGTCGTGCGCCGCCATGAAATCGAAGGGCAGGTTGTCCCCCACCCGCTCCGCCCAGACGACGGCCGATCCCTGAGGGTCAGTGGACACGACAAGTACAGATGGCTTCATGATGTTCCGTTCTCTCCGTGGGCTTCCCGGGCCGCTTGCCCGGTACTGCGGATGCCCGCCGATCAAAGCCGGTGACGGCGGACTGGAACAGCATTCCAGATGATCAGGCCTGATGCCGACACGACCCGCGTGTCATGAAGCACAATGTCCGTTTCGCCGAGCCCCTGATTTCCGAGGACTTCCCGGATATCCCCGGCGACCCGGCCCCGAATCCCGCCATCGCGAGAGAGCGTGACGCACGGACAGCGGCATCGGGACTGCGCCGCTGCCGGGGACGCATTCGCCTTCACCGGCCGCCCCGAACAGCCGTGCGCCCACGCCCAGCCCGGTGCATTGGAACACCGCGCCGCCGTTTCCTGACAGTTCAACAGATCACCGCAGTTCACTATCCGGCACCGCGGGCCCTGGTCAAGAAACGGCAAAGGGCATCACCGCTCCGCCGCGGTCCGGAAAGAAGCTCCTCCCCCCGCAAGCACGGGGTCGGTCGGAAGAGAGCGGTCAGTGGTCACAGCGGTCAGCATCCGGCGCCTGCCGACGGGCGTTCGAGACGGGCCGGGCATCGATCGTCGAGGCCGTGTACGCGGAGTCGACCTCACCGGTGGGGGTGGTGGGGCCGACGCGTGCCGTGGGGGTGCCCTGGGCGCCCGCCCCGGCCCGGTACCGGGCCAGGAACGCGGTCAGGGCGGTCAGCATCGCCTGCGGGGCCTCCTCGGCCGGGTAGTGGCCGCAGTCGGGGAGGACGAGGCCCTGCACGTCGTCGGCGGCGAGCTCCATCGTCTCGCTGACGGAGGCGCCCAGGTTCTCCGCTCCTCCGATCGCCAGGACGGGCAGGGTCAGCCGTCGAGTCCTGCGCTCCTGGTTCTGGGCGATGGTCGTGTCGAGTGCGCGGTAGAACTCGAAGCCGGCTCGCAGGGCTTCCGGGTCGGCGGCGAGGGTGTCGACGTAGTGCTGGACGGCGTGGTCGGGCAGTGCCTTCGCGGACTTCGTGGCGAACTGGTGGCCGAAGTAGAGGTGTTCGCGTCCGCTGACCAACTGTTCGTTGACGTCGGCGAGGCGGTTGAAGGCGAAGTGCCAGAGGCGGTCGTTGGCCTCCCGGCTGCCGAGGAGAGGCGGCGAGGGCGACAACCCCGGGATCGCGGCCTCGGCGACGGCCAGGCGGTCGAGCCGGTCAGGATGGTCCGCAGCCAGGGCGTAACCGGTCCACATCCCGACGTCGTGGCCGACCAGGGCGAACCGCCGGTGCCCGAGCGCGTCCATCAGCGCCACCAGGTCGCGGGCGAGCGTGCCGGTGTCGTACCCGCCCGGGGGTTTGTCGGACAGTCCGACGCCGCGCGGGTCGACCGCGACGACCCGGAAGTCCTGTGCCAGCGCGGGCATCAGGAGGCGCCAGGCGTACCACGTCTGGGGCCAGCCGGCGACCAGCAGCAGCGCAGGCCCTTCGCCGCCGGTGACGGCGTGCAGGCGCAGTTCGCCGGTGTCGACGTAGCGGCTGGTGAAGGCGTCGGCGAAGCCGGCCGGGAGATTCGGCACCTGGGAGACGGAACCGCGGCCTTCGGGCGTGGGCGGGCGGGTCGGCGACAGACTCATGATCATCCTTCGGGGGCACGGGGTTGACGGGTTCGCCGAGACGGCGGGAACCGCCCGGTCCGGCTGGCGGCTGCCGGCCGGTGGCCAGCGGCTGGCCCCGGCAAGTCTTCGGATCCGGGAACCGCCTTTCTGCACGCTAGCCATCTTGGACTGATCAGTCAAAGATGAACTGACCGATCGGTCCAAGATGCGGGTAGGCTCGTCGCGACGACGTGGGACAGCAGAGAAGCAGGAGAGGTGCACACCGTGTCCGGCCGGAAGCAGTTCGACATCAGCGCGGCACTGGACCAGGCCATGCGGGTGTTCTGGCAGCGCGGGTATGCCGACGCCTCACTCGATGCCCTCGGTTCGGCCACCGGCCTGGGCCGCGGCTCCCTCTACGGCGCCTTCGGCAACAAGGACGCCCTGTTCGGCCAGTGCCTCGACCGCTACGCGTCGATCTACGGCACGCAGTACGAGCAGGCGCTCGCGGCACACCCCGGTGATCCGGTGCGCGCGGTCGAGGCGTTCTTCGGCGTCGTCCTGGGCCGCATCGCCGACCCGTCGGTCCCCTCCGGGTGCCTCATCGCCCAGTCCGCCGCGCAGTCGTCGACGCTCAAGGAGGAGAACGGCGCACAGGTGCGTGGCCTGCTCGACGTACAGCGTCAACGGGTACGCGCGGCCCTGGCGGACTCCTCGGCCGACACCCGGACGCTCGACGAGCTCGCCGTGTTCGTCGTCGCCGTCAACCAGTCGCTGGCCGTACTGAGCCGGGCCGGCACCCCCGACGCCGAGCTGCGCTCCGTGGCCCGGCTCGCCTGCACAACGGTGGCCGACACCCTCGCCCGGGCAGCGCCCGAGGACCTCACCCGCAGCTGACGAGCGCGCAGGACGAATGCGACAGCCTCCCCGCCATCGACATCCCGACGCTACGACGGCCCGGTCACGGACCGGACCCCACGGCAAGCACGGCGTCGAACTGACCGAGCCCTACCGGGCATTGGAGAAGCACCATGCACCCCTGCGCAACGCCTGAGGCCCGGACGAGGCAGGCGGTGTGGGCGGCGTGGGCGGCCCCGGTGCTGGTCAACGTCGCGCTGGGGTTCGCCGCCATGGTCCCGCTGATGTTCACGCTGGTGTTCTTCCTCAACTACCCGCTGGTCTGGCTCGGGCTCGGGCAGCGCGAACCCACCGAGAACGACGGCCCGATGGTGTGGGTGGTGGCCGGCGCCGTCGTCTGGACGGTCTTCGGCCTGCTGTGGTGGCTGGTCAACCTCGGGCTCCGCAGGCTGACCGGCCTACGGGGCCGCCGTTACTGGTGGGTGAGTGCCGGACTGCTCCTGGTGCCCACGCTCGTCTTCTCCCCGTTGCCGGCCGGCCCCTGGACCGTGCTGCGCTGGCTGGCCTGACCGATCCGTCCCCGGCCCCTCCCCCAACCGCACCGGTACCCGTGCCCGTACCCAGGCCCCGTGCCGCAGCCGACGGCCCGTAACACCCGGACGTCCACTGGCAGCCGATAGCGGACACCGTCGATGACAGCGGGCGCGATCTGAACCAGGCCGATGCCCGGCACCAACCCCCGTCCGCGTCGGCCGGATCGAGAGCATCCGAGTCCAGGGCGCGCGGCGCTTCCACTACGACATCGCCGCATGCTCTACCGGCTGCTGTACGCCGCGGGCGCTGCGGCCCGCCTCCCCGCTCGCCGAACAGGTCGACGCGGCCCCGTCGTTGGTCAGCTACCACCTGCGCAAGCTGGCCGAGCACGGCTTCGTCACCGAGGCGAGCGACCGCAGTGCGGGCGGCCGCGAGCGGTGGCGGCAGGCGGCTTCCGAGGAGGGCTGGGGCTTTGGGACTCGGACTTCGCGGGCACGCCCGAGAGGGCCGCCGCAGTCGGCGCGGTCACCCGCGACATCGTCGAGACCCGGACCTCTCAGTACCGCGCGTACCTGGACCAGGGCGCCGCCTGGGGCAAGGTGCGGACGGACTCCGCGTTCAGCTCCGAGTGGGATGATCGACCCGACCCCGGCCGAACTCGCCGAGCTGAACGGCGAACTCGTGACGCTGGGACGACGCTGGCGGAAGCGCGGCAGCGCCGCCAAGGCAACCGGTGACACCGAGGACCGCGAGCACGTTCCGTGCACCTCTACGGCTTCCCCTTCCGCCCCTGACACCGCCATCATGTCGCGCCCGATGCCCCAGACACCCGCAACTGGCCGTCACGGCGGGCCTCGTGCGAGATGTGATGACACACCACATCAGGCCTCTTCAACCAGGTCATGGGCAACACCGAAGACCAGCCTGCCCAGTTCAGGTGTTGCGTCCCCGACGCCCGAACAGGACTCCCGCAAAGGGCTTGCCACTCAACCGAGTTCCGTTCCTTCGATGAGATCTATCAGTCAACTACCTTGACACAAAAGCGAATTGGCGACTTGGCCGGCTCGACGTGGTCGCGGCCGCCGTGGTGCGGCATCGCCTGGGCGACGGCATGGAGCCAGGGTGGCCAGGCTCGGCCAGCCGGCGGAGTAGCCGAGTCGTCTTGGGCAGCCCTCCCGAGGTGGTTGTGCCACAGGCCGGGCCCGGCGTCGATGAAGTGCTCGTCGCCGTCACGGCCGGCGAACGGAGCCCACCGCGCTCCCCACCACGGGGCGTCCCGCTGCTCCGGATCATCGGCGTCCCAGATCCTCATCCGCATGGTGCGGATCTCGACGATCCTTTCCGTGGAGTACAGGGGGCCGAACGGAAGGACAGCAAGGTAGACGTCGTCTCCGTCATGGCACAGCAGCGACTCGCACAGATCAGCGGGGATCTCGAACCCGAGTCGCTCCTCGGTGCGCCCGACGGCTTCGGGCGATGCGGGCGGACGACGCTCGGCCAGGCTGGCCGATGCGTTCTTCGCCGGCCAGACGTCAATGAGGTTCCAGGGCTCGGTCACCGAATCCCAGAGTCTCATGCCACCACGGCGGGCGGGAGTCATCCCCGCGCACCGGGCTCCCCTCCCCGCGAGGCGCCCAGCTCTGGTGAACGACGCTCCGCTACGCCCCAGGCCACGTCCCGCCCTCTCCCCCACATCCGGAACTTCGGGTCGATCACCCGACACGTCACGAAGTCTCGACCGTCGACGTGGCTCACCTCGGCCACCGAATCCGAACCGCCTCTTCTCTTGTTTGTACGAACTAAATACCGAAGGACCCGGCCACCGCAGGAAGGCTACGGGTCGGCGTGCCCAGCACCACGCCATCCGAAAACAGCTCCGTACCGAGATTTGTCTATTACTGGTCTTCTGATGTCTTTTGTGTTCAGACCCTTGAGCGTGAAGTGGCCTGCGACGTGCAAATCGCCTCTGACCGCTGAGGAGTCGGCTCCCGAGGCCTCGAAGAAGCCACTCGCGCTCACACCCACTCCGGGCGGGTGCCGAACATCGCACCCGCCGCTCCTTCCGCCGGAAGCTCGTCCCCGGCTCCGCCACCTCCTGGCCGGCCGGCTCGACCTCAGGCGTACCGCAGCTCGCTGCGGCAGCTTGGCAAGTTGGACCTTCACCCGCCCCCCTTCCCCTCCGGTCCCCTGACTCACCGTCGACCCGGGTTCGTGGCAGCACCGAGGTACCGACCGTCGGCGCCACCGCCAGACTGACCGCGGCTGCGGCCGCCGTCGGAAAGCCCGTCACGAGACATCGCTTCAGCGACTACGCCGATGACGATGACGATGACGGGCGCTACTTCGTCGAGGAGCTGACCTTCGCCGATGCGGATGCGATCCTCGCCATGCTGAGGGCGCTGTGCCCACGGCCAGCTCACGGGGCTGCCTGCCGATGCAGATACGGAGTCTGGAGTACCGGCTCGTGCCTCTGCCACGACCGGGCGAGCCGGCACTGATGCGGGAAGGCGGTACAGAACCTGTGGCTGCACGGCCCGGATTGGGACGACGTCGAGACGAACCTGACCGGACGAGGCGGCGCCCGGGAATCGAACCGACCCACGACCTGGGCCGCAGTCGGATCGAGGACGCCGAGCCGATTTGACCGCGCGCTCGACCTCGTTCCGACGCTTGTACATCTTCATGTCGAAGCCCGCAGGCCGGCCTCCTCGGCTGACTCGTCGCCGACGGTTGGCCCGCTGATCCTTCTCCTCCGGGACGGTGTGCTTGAATCTGGCGCCTTCGCAGGTAACGACAGTTGCGGCGGAAGCCGTACGCCCTTGGCGCCGCCAAGGCAGTCCGAGGTGTGCGCGGACGACCACGCCGGGGCCCTTGACCCCGATGCGTTCGAGGACCGACATCAGCTGTGGCATGCCGCCCCACTAGCCGGGTCCTCTCCGAGGTATGAACCGTACGGTCGAGATCGGGAGGTGACGGTCCTGCCCCGGTGAGCACTTTCGGGGCCATCGGTCCGGTCGGATACGAGCTGCTGGCTCGATCGTGAAGGCAGAGGCGCCGTAAAGCAGGTCAAGCGGCGGACGTAGTGATGGCGAACTCGACGCCGCTGTGGATGTCCAGAGCATCGCTTTGGCCGATGGCGCATCGGATTTTCCGCGGAAAATTCAGAGTCCCTCGACGAAGCCCACGGATCGTCCGTCCCCTGCATCGTCCGTTGCTGGCATCGTCCATTGCCGTTGCCGTGGGCACGATGGATGTCCGTCGAGAACTCTGACCGGCCTCTGCGGAGAAGCTCGGAGAGAGCCAACCCGGACGGCATGGGTCAGTGGTACGGAAGCCCCTTGAATGAGCCGGAACCCGAGTCCGAGCCGTGGCTGTGCAGCGCGTGAGCGTGCGCTTGCCAGTCGGCTGGTCCGGATGCTGATGCTGCTCCCCCATCGAAGCCCTCGCATTTTCTGCGGAAAATTCCTCGACTGAGCGGTAGACAGATCGGGCTCCGCGAGCGCTGAGTCCCGGTTCCCAGCGATCGGCCCCACCCTCGCGACACAGGAATTGCCAGCGGCTTCGACTCCCCTGCGGCCTCCTACGGGGGAGCGCCTATCACGACAAGTGGGGTCCTCTCCCCCGCTGAGGCACGCTGTGAAAGTGATCAAGCCGATCGCCTGATACGTCACAACCCCTGGATGGCTTCGCCCAAGTCGGAACCGTAGGCGGCCCAACAGATGACCGAGCCGTCGAAGTCGAGCTCGCCCATGTACCAGTCGTCGTCCGCTCGTACGAGACACAGGCCGTGGAAGGCCAGGATGACGTCGGGCCGGAGTGAGACGTAGTCCGCGCGGCCGTGCTCCTCGACCACGACCAGTCGTTCGAGGGTGAGCAGGGCGGCTTCAGGATCCCCTGATGCGGAACACACTCGCTCGATCGTCCAGCCGTCCGGCAGTCCATCGTTCACCGCCACATGATCGCAGCGGGGGGCGTTTCGCAGCTACTCGTATGAGGCGGCGATCACCACGGTTGCCTCGTAGCGGACAGCCGACTCGTCGTCCCCCGTCGCCGCCGCACGCGGTGTTGCTTGAGCGCGGTAATCATCCTCGTCGGACCTGGGCGACGTCCGTCGCCGGCGCCGAGCTTCGTTCGGCTACGGATCCGGTAGGTCTCCTCCAGGATGGTGCGACGGATGCCGCGTCTACACAGGTAGCCGCGGTTCGCCCGGGAGCCACAGAGCCTGTCGACGCGGGCCGTGACAGGACGCGTACGCGGTCATCCGCCACCGAGGCGAAGACCAACAGCGGCTTTGCCCCTGCCCGACCGCCGACGAATTTTCTGCGGAAAATCGCCGGGCCGCGTCCCCCGGCCCCGGACACGGTCGTGCTGTCCGGAGCTCACTGCGCGACGACTACCCATCTGCTTATGCCGGGCGCAGGAGCGCCCACCGCACCGGTTCTGGTAGGCGACGCCGATGGACACTGCCACGATGACGAACATTCATCGTGGGCCACACCCATCCAGTTCGAGGTAGACGCGCCATTTCCTCCATGCTGGATCAGCCACCTCAACGGCTCCCCCACATACGGCTGAGCTCCCGTCACAACCGCAGGCCAATGATGCGGCTCCGCTGGCCCGCCCCCCACGGTCCGGCCGGGCAAGCCCTCAAGGTCGTTCGCCAGCCGGCCGGGTGCCACTCCCGTCGGACTGTGGTGGACCACGCTGAGAAATTTTCCGCAGAAAATTCGGCGGACCTCGGGAGGGGTACTGCGGCGGCCCGGGGGACTGCTGGGCTCGCCCCCAGGGTCGTTCGCCAGCCGGTCGAGTGCCGCTCTCTTCGGATCGCGGTGGAGCAGGAAGCCAGGCTGCTGAGCCGAGTCGCGAAATTTTCCGCAGAAAATTCGGGGGCCTCAAGGGAACACCGGGACGGCTCGGGGGATTGATCGGCTCCCCTGGATGACGTCACACGCCGTCCGGACCCACTCCAACGGCGTGCGTTCGCCATGCGGTGCCAGCGGCAGAGCGCGCGAATCCACGAGCCCGATGCCAGCCAGCGCACACAGCTGCACTGCCGACCATCCCCCGGCGAGGCAAGAAGTGGCAGAAGCTGCTGCCCCATAGCTGTCCTGCGCGTGGAGAATTTTCTGCGGAAAATCGCTCAGCCGCGGTCCCTTGGCCGGGACACCATTGTGCCCGTGTCGAACACAGGAGCGCCCACCGCACTGGTTCTGGTAGGCGACGACGGCGGGCGCTGCCAGGATGACGACCATCCATCCTCAACCACGCCCGTCCAGGTCGGGACAGAATCCCGCTTCCTCCCCCGCCAAACCGACAGCTCCGACAGCTCCCCCACCCACCGCTGAGCCCCACCACAACCGCAAGCCGATGCTGGAACCCTCAGCCGGAATGGACCGACGCGCTCCGCCCGGGCTCGCCCGCAGGATCGTTCGCCAGCCGGCTGAGCGCCGATCCCTTCAGACCGCCATGGACCAGACAGCCGGAGTGCTGAACCACGCCGCCAAATTTTCCGCAGAAAATTCGACGGACCTCAGAAAGGACACCGGGACGGCCCGCCGGTTGCTCAGCTGACATACCGTCTGCACCGGTAGCAAGCGACGGCACAGCGCGGCCCGAACCGGGGGAGGATCGCGGGGGAGTCGCGGAGAACCCGGCTCACCGCGAGCCCCCGCCTCGCCCGCAACGTCGAGAACGACCGCCCCAGGCCGTGTCAGTCGACCTGCTCCACTGCGGCCCAAGCACGACCGAAGGTCCGCCAGCGGGCCGCCGCTTCCGCAGCGCCCAGTCCGAAGGCGCAGAATTTTCCGCAGAAAATTCGGGGGGATAGCTGAGCCAGCGGGGGAGCGGCAGCCCGATCCAGATGACGCGTCGGCCCCACTTGCTCACTGCCTCCTGAATTTTCCGCAGAAAATTCTGGAGGCAGCAAATGGTCGATCAAAGTCGGCAGCTTCGGCTCGGTGGGCCGTCAGGTTCGGCGAACCCTGTCGCGGCGGTGCTCGCACACCCTGAGCAGACGGTCCGCCGCGCCTTCGCCCGCAACCGGCACGCCGCTCCTGAACAGCGCGGCCGGCTGGTCGACGACCCCGATGCCTTCGTCTGCGCAGACCTTGCCGCAGGTCCGCGCCCACGTCTGAACAGGGCCGAGCCGCTGCCCGACGACGTCCTGGAAATCCTGCTGACCACCCGCGACGAACACCGCCGGGACCAGTAGTTCAGCGCGGACGAGATCCGGCAGGAGCTGGCGTTCTCCGGGCAGATCCGTGCATCGTTCCGCCGTAGGATGCTCGACCACCCGAACCCCGTGCTTCGGGCCCAGGCCGCCAGCCTGTGGCTGTGGCTGACTCCCGGCCAGCGCGACGCGCTCCTGGCCGACCCGGAGCCCAGCGTCTCGGAGACCGCCCGTGACCACCGCCGGATCCTGGACCCGGCGGCGATGGAAGCAGAGCTGCCGGAACACGCCTGTCACTCCCGGAATCTTCTGCTCGTCAACTACGCCGTCTCCCACGCCGTGGCCGAGCAGTACCTCGCCGAACGGCGCGACCTGTGGTCGCTTGCCCGCAACCCCCACACGCCCGGCGACATCGGCGCTGTCGGCGAGATGTTCATCGAGCCGGGACGAGCTGGTACGAGGCGTGCGCCGCGTCTGCGGATCCTCGGCTGCGCCGAGTCGCCGCGACCTGCCCCCTGCTGTCGGCGGAACTGGTGCACCGTCTGGCCGAGGACCCCGACGCGGACGTGCGCCACCTGCTGTCCTTCAACCACCCGCTGGCACCGCCCGCACTCGTTCTCGACGCCTTCATCGCCGCACCACGCCAGCGGCCCTATCTGCTCACGCTGCCCCGCCTGCCCCGCACCGGCCTGGACCACCTGCTCGACCACGACGGCCCGGACATCCGCGCCCTGGCCGCCTCCGACGCCGGCCTGGACCAGCCGCCCGTCCATCTGCTCGCCGACCCCGAACCCCGCGTCCGTCAAGCCGCGGCAGCCAATCCGCGCCTTCCTCTCGACCTGCTCTCGGCTCTGCTGAACGATCCGGAGCACGCGGAAGGAGCCGCAGCCAACCCGAACCTGGCAGCTGACCGCCTCCACGAGTTGCTCGACCTCTGCGGACTGCCCGGAGCCGCAACCCGGTGAGGCCCCGACGGCCGTGAGGTTTCAGCGGCCGCTCCCGATGCCCAGGAGACGGAGCAACAGCATCGCGGCAGCGTCCGAACTACGTGCCGTCGCCTTGACGAACGTGTGGTCGTCGAACGAACTGGCGTACCCGTGGCCAAGTCCGTAGCCGGAGGCGACGGCCCGGGAGCGCCCGGTTAGGCTGAAGCGGCACGTCAACGGCCGTGGGAGGCCGGGGACGGTCCTGAACGAGGGGGAGCATGAGCGAGCTCGACGACCTGCGGATGCGCCTGGCGGCACTGGAGACGGAGGTCGACCGGCTTCGGAAGGAGTCCGTCGCGTCGCGCACGGGGGCGGCGATGGCCGGCCGGGGCGGTGCGAAGGCAGCGAGAGCCGCGAAGGCACGTACGTCGCCGCGCGGCCGCGCCCAGGGGGAGGACGAGACCGGCACGGGGGAGAGGCCGGGGGAGAGGGAGGCCGAGACTGGTCAGGCGATGACCTGCCTCGCCGAGGCACTCGGCGTCCTGGGCGCCGGGCGGATCCGCCAGGTCGAGGTCCCGCAGACCCAGGTCCTCCGGGCCCGAGTCCTCCAGAGCGAAACCCTACGGATCCAAACGCTGCAAGCCGAAAAGCCGCGGGCCGAAGACCCGCAGACCGAGGTTCCACAGACCCTCACCCCGGCCCTGGAACACCCGGACCGCACGCCCCCACAGCACGGCCGGTTCCTGGACAGCCTCCTGGCGGGGCAGTCGGCCCTCTTCGAGGAGAAGCGCCGCCCGGACGCCGAGCCGTAACCGCCGGACGAAAAGCAGCCGTCTGAGCAGAACGGCGTGGGTGCGAGTGCACCCACGCCGATACGGTCACGCCTTCGGAAGCGTTATCCCCAGTTCGAGCATCGCCGGCGAGGCCGGGCCGCCCTCGGAGCGCTCGGTCTTGTACCCCTTGACGCCGGGGGCAACGGTGCGCGGATCGACGGCCTCGGAGGGGGCGCCGGTGGAGTAGAGGCCCTCGGGGTCCTGGTCGCGGTCGTGCGGCAGGAGCCAGAAGACGCGGCGGCGGAAGGTGCCGGAGGCCCGGGAGGACCTGGCATCGGGGCCGAGGATCGCATAGCCGACCATGCGGCCGTCGCGGTGGTAGGCGGGGCGGCCGCGGCGGGTGGTGAGGCGGTCCAGGGACTGGCGCACGTAGTCGAGGTCGGTGGTGTCCTCAAGCCAGACGAGATCGGTTTCGTGGGCGAGCTCGGCCGGGTCGATCAGCGCGCTCACGCGTTCTGCTCCTCTGTGTCGTCGGTGATCAGGCCGATGCCCGGGTAGTACTTGCGACTGTTGGACAGGACCATCTCCTTGGGGGAGGTCATACCCAGTGTCTCGCGAACTCGTGCAGCGAACGCACGACCGGATACGGGATTGGCGCCTTCGAATCCGCACCAGCGGGTGTACGCGCCGAAGAGCTGGGACTGTTCGGCGCGCATGCCCTCGCCTGTGATGCAGGCCTCCTTGAGGAAGCGGCCCACGTGGTCCTCGGTCTCGGCGTAGGCGGTGGTGGCGACCTGGACGCGCTGGGGGCCGGCGAGGTCCTTCTCGCCGGCGAAGTAGCGGCGGGCGCCGTCGATGAGCCAGGCGAGGATGCCGGGGCCCTCCTCGGCGACGAGGACGTGGGCCAGGTTGTCGATCTTACGTTCCTCGGGGACGACCCGTTCGAACGGGATCAGGCGCATGCGGCGCCAGAAGGCGAAGCCGCCGGTGCCGACCTCGGGGCGGTGGTTGCCGAGCAGCCAGAGCTTGTGGGTCGGTTCGAAGGAGAAGAAGTCCTGGCGCATCCGGCGGGCCTTGATCTTGTCGCCGCCGGTGAGGAGCTTCACCCGGGCCTCGTCGAAGCGGTCGCCGGGCTTGAGCTCGGAACAGACGATGATACGTCGGCCGTGGAGTTCGGCGAGGTCGGTGGGGTGCCCGTCGAAGGTCTTGGCCATCAGGAAGCCGGGCGGGGCGGCGTCCGCGTAGTCGCCGAGGAGCTGGATCATGACGTCCAGCAGGACGCTCTTGCCGTTCTTGCCCTGGCCGTAGAGGAACGGCATCACCTGGGCGCCGACGTCGCCGCTGATCGAGTAGCCGAGCAGCAGGTGGAGGAAGTCGCGGGTCTGCCGGCCTTCCTTGTCGTCGCCGAAGGTGTCGGTGAGGAAGCGGTCCCAGCGCGGGGTCCGCATCCGAGCGGGGGCCAGGGTGGTGGAGCGGGAGTGGTGGTGGACCTTCGGGTCGGGCGGGACGATGGCGCCGGTGCGCAGGTCGACCACGCCGCCGGGGGTGCACAGGGCGTAGGCGTCGGCGTCCAGGAGGGCTGCGTTGAGGACCATGCCCGGGGCGGACTTCGCCTGGGCGAGCATGGCGTTCATGCCCGAGGTGGAGAGGGCCCGGCGGCGGTGCCGACGCAGATCGGTGTTGGTGTAGACGCCGCGGGAGTCGTGGGTGGCGATGCTCTCGGCCATCTCGCCGGCGGCCCACAGGACGGTGTCGTCCTCGTCGAGCTGCCAGCGGTGCGCCGCCCAGCGGTACCAGCCGAGGCCGGGGACGTGGCGGTAGTCGCCTCCGTAGAGGTGGACGAAGAGCTTGGCGTTGCCCCGGTCGGACAGCGAGTCGGGCAGGAGACCGTGCGCGCTCGCCTCCGGCCCCGCCGGGGCCTGCTTGCTCTCCTGAACCGGCTCGGGGGCCGGCGCGGGTTCGGCGGACGGGGTGTCGAGAAGGCTCTCCTGGACGGGGGTGCCGTGCCAGGGGGGCGGGGAGGCTGGGCCGGGGACCGGCGGGTACTCCAGGATCTGCTGGGCCGTGGCCACGGGATCGAAGACCGTCCTCTTGCGGGTGCTGTCGTTCATCCGCGTGCCTTCCCGACGTGCAGGGGCTGTCGGGCGCCGGCGGCGAGGCCGGAGCGGATGACGGCGGAGCTTTGCCTGTCCTGGCTGGGGCGGGCGGTGCGGGCCGCGTCCAGCAGGAGCCGCTCGGCGGCGGTGTGGGTCAGGTGACCGGCGGAGACCAGGCCTCCCATCGTGTAGGCGGCACGGTTGAGTTTGCCGGTGAAACCGGCCCCCTCGGGGGTGGTGGCGCAGTCGGTGACGTCCTGGAGGACGGTGTCGAGGACTCGCTCGGCCCCGCGCTTGCCGCCGCCTGCCGCGACGACGGCCGCGCGGCCGCGGTCGGGGACGGACGGCTGGGAGGGGCGCGGGGTGCTGGGCTGGTCCTTGAGGTGGCCGGTGCGGACGAGTTCGTCGCTGAGCCACTGGGGCAGGGGCGCGGGGGTCCTTGCCCCGGGGAGCGCGGTGTAGGTACCGGCGGTGGTCACGGTGCCGGGGGCGACGATGTATCCGCCGTGGGCGCGCACGTCGACCTGCCAGGCCAGGGCCCGGCCGTTGGAGGAGCCGGTGGAGCAGGCGAACCTGCGGGGGGAGTCCTCCTGGTACCAGATGTGCAGCCCACCGGAGGGGGTGCGCACGCGCAGGGTCTCCGTGTCCGTCGCAGGGTCAGGAGCCTGGCGCAGGGCCGCGAGCAGAGCGAGGGTGTGGTAGCCGTTCTCGAGGCCGTCGAGGTTGACGTTCTCGTGGATCGGAATCCCGGGCAGGATCCGGTCCCGGGCGGGGACGGTGCTGGGGTGGCTGTCGACGTCGATGACGACGAGACCCGCCGGGCCACAGGCGACGGCGGTACCGAAGTCCGGGTTGACGCGCCACCAAGCGGTGAGGACGTCCTGGTCGAGAGTGGCCGCGTGGAAGCCATGGCACCAGCGACCGGCTGCAGGGCACGGGCAGTCGGCGGGACTGTGAGCCGGCTCCTGGCAGGGTTGGCAGTTGGCAGGCGGGGTCTTGCGGCCTGGTGCGAGCGGGTGGACGGGCCAACCCTGGACGGCGCACCAGCGCGCGACGGCCAGCGCATCCGGCTGGCGAAACGCTCGGTCGCTCCCCACGGCCTTAGGCGCCGTCACGCTGGTCCCTCTCCCCATGGTTGGTAGCTGCTCGGACTTGAGTCGCTCGTTCAGTCGCTGAGGGCAAATAGCCAGGTCAGGGCACTGGCGGGCGCCGGATCAGCGACTGAAGCGACCGAAGTCCAGAAGATAGCTCACACAGACTATCCGAGCGAGGACGTGGGGACGCGAACTGCCGGAGCCTGCGGCGAAACTCAGCTACCGAAACCCGGGTCAGCGACCGACCCCGTTCAGTCGCTGGTTTCGGTCTCCCTGCATTTTCGCAGGTCAAAGCCGCTTTTAACAGCAAACAGCGACTGAAGCGACTGTAGCCCGGGTCTATAACGCGCACACGCACAGGGGAATGTCTTCATATACCTGACCTTGAGTCGCTTCGGTCGCTGACGGGGTGGGTGAACCTACCCTGACCTGGGGTTTTTCCCAGCGACTGAACCCCAGCGACTGAAAGCGACTGAGTCTCTCGGGCACTGTTCCCCGGCGTGTCGCCGGACCAGGTTCTCGTGGAAGTCCCCAACTTGGGTCGCTTGGGTCGCTTCAGTAGCTCCGCCGCAGGGCCGGGAGAGTCGCTTCGATGCTGTGACCTGGGACTATGTCCGCAGGAGCGATCAGTGCCTGAACACTTCCAGCACTGAGTCGCTGAGTCGCTCGGGTCGCCCCTGCCCTCCGAGGACAGTGCCGTTGCCCTGCTGTCCCGGTACGCACGGCCTGTTTGTGGCCCCGGATCCGGTTCGGTCGCTGGGGGCCTGAGCCGGCGGAGGGCCCGAAGCCCCAGGACGTGCCCCGGCAGGGCAGCTACTGAAGCGACCCAAGCGACCGAGTTCCCGACTTGGTGGAGAAAGCCAACGGGTCCGAGGTTCCGTCGGCCTTCGGCCGAGTTCGTTGCTGAGGACGTGCTGGAGTCCGCCGGGGTGGTCCGTGTTGCCCGACACGCCGTCCTCAGACTTGTAGCGGGGTGTACGCCGAACTACGATTCGCCGGTATGAAGCAGCTGAACGTGCGACTGGACGACGCCGTGCACGAGGCTCTGGAGCAGCGGGCGGAGGCCGCCGGGCTGAGCCTGACGGACTACGCGCGCAAGGTGCTGGCCGAGGAGGCGGACGAGCGGCGCGAACGGTTCCTGACAGCTGCGGCGCACTTCGCGCCGACGTGGGCGCCGGCGTTCGAGGCCGAGTTCGGCCCCTACCCGCAGAGCACCCGTGGCGCCGCGGCGGACGCCGCGTGATCCTCCAGATAGACCGGGCGTGGCTGCTTGACATCGCCCACCAGTTCCTGCCCGCCGATCCGGACGTCACCGACTACGGCACCCTCGCCGCCGCGGTCGCCCGCCACCTCGACGAGGTCATGGACGTGCCGGTGTACGGCGAGGTGCACCAGCGGGCAGCGGCCCTCATGCACCAGCTGGTCCGCGTCCCGGCCCTGGAGTTCGCCAACGAGCACTTCGCCGCTGTCGTGGCCGCCTCCTACCTCAGCGCCTCCGGGGTCATCGTCACCGCGGAGCCCAAGCAGGCCGCCGACCTGGCCGCCCGCATCCGCGCCGGGGACGCGGACGTCCGCGCGACGGCGGCCGCCGTCCGCACCTGGTACCGCTGACCCCGGTCGACGACCGGTCAGCCGGGATCTGGACGGCGCCGGGCTCCCGGCACGGTCCTGCGGTCCGTGTTTCCGGAGCACGACGGTCGGGCAGCCGGGGGAGCCCCGCGGCGCTGTCCGGTGACGAGTGGCGGTCACCGAGGGCACGGCCCCAGCAGTTACCGGAGGCACCGGACAGCGACTGTCAGACCGGCATGCAATCGTGTGTGGACGGGTGGCGCTCGCGGAGAGCCGCGCTGACGACGAACGAACGGGGGCCGCGATGACGGGCTGGGACGGTGTGACCTGGAACAGCTGGCGGGACCACGACGGCATCCGTGCGCGGCTCGACGTTGGACGAGGAGTTCATGGAGGACTTCCTCGACGACCCGAACGAGTACGACATGGACGAGGGCCTGCTCATCGCCGGTGTCACGACCGTGCCCGGTGGATGCGTCGTCACCCAGCCCGGGGCTACACGCCGTCCACCCCGGGAGTGATGGCCCGGCTGACCGCCGGCACGGTCGGCTACGGCCTGTACGCCAACCCCAAGAGCGGCAACCAGGGCAGCATCGTCCGCGACGGCACCGTCGAAGCCTGGGACCTCCACCCCGGTGACGCCCTCCTCCCGAACCCCACCCCGGATGAGGTCCTGACCGGCTACCTCTACCACCACCACGCCGTCGCCCAGGCCTGCGCCTTCGCGGGCCTGCGCCCCGCCGACGCCCGCGCCGTCACCGGCCCCGCCGACAGCTGGATACGGCTGCCCGACGTCGACTACCGGGAGCGGTGAGGGCACTGACCCGTCCGTAGACCCGGGCTGGGCCGGGCGGGTGGCGTCCGAGGGCCCACCGGTGTGGTGACAAGCCGTGGCGGTAGGCGGTGGCGGGAGGCTGGTGCCCCGTTGGCGGACGAGGAGAGCCGGTGAGTGGGCGAAGCCCTGGAGGTGACCGCGGCCCCGTGTCCATGGGCGCGGGCGGGGGACGGACGGCCGGTGATGCCGGTGTGCTGGGGACGGCTCTCGGCGTGGTGCTGGCGTTCTCGCTCGCGCAGGGGTCATGGCAGTGGTTCTCCACCTATCTCGGGGTGACGCTGCTCGCGGTGGTCCTGTCCTTCGGCCGTGTGCCTCTGCCGGCGCCGGGTCGGCGGGCGGCCTACGGGCGGAGCCTGGTGGCGTACTCGCTGGTCGTGGGGCTGTGCGTGGTGCTGGCGCTGGCTCCCGCACTTCAGCGCTGGGACGGGCTGTTTCCCATGCCGGGGACGCGGAGCGGGTGCGTCGAGGCCGGCCGCTACGAGGTCCTGCGGACGCAGGCCACGCTGGGGGACCTGGCCGGGCGTGCCGGTGACGCGTTGGCATACGTGCAGCGGGAGCAGAGCCGCCAGGCCGTCGACGTCTGCCGGGCGGCGACGACGACGACGCGTTGGCTGCCGGTGTACGCGCTGGGGGCGGCCCTGCTGGTGGGCGCGGGTTCGTGGGCTTGGGCGCGGTTCCGGGCGCGGAGCACGGCGTTGGGGGTCGGCTGAGCCGGTTCCGGGCTCAGGCGCCGGGGGTGAGGAGGGCCAGTAGCTGGTTCGCCACCGCGTCCGCGTCCGGCCCGGCCGCGTAGACGTAGTTGTCGGGGCGCACGGCGGCAGCGGCGGCGCCGAGGTCGGACAGCCAGCGACGGTGGGTGCCGTCCGGGTCGGCGACGACGGCTCCGGCGGCAGCGCCTGTGGGGGTGGGGCCGAAGCCGACGACAGTGACGCCCAGGTCGCTGAGCCGGGCCCGGGTCAGTCGGGGGAGGGCCTGTTCGGCGACCAGCAGCCGGAAGCCTCCGCCGACGATGTCGTCGAGCAGGCCCGTCCGTCGGCCGTCGCTCACCCGGCCCTGGACGGACAGTCGGCCTCCGCCGGAGGCGAACAGGCCGGGGCCGAGGTCGGGCAGCCGGATCCGGTCCGGCTCGCGGAGCGCGCGCCGGTGGGCGATCAGCGTGCGGTCGCGCTCGCGGGCGAGCACCGGGTCCCGCAGGGTGTGCTGGCGGCCGAGTTCCATGCTCGTGGCCGTCACGCCGCGCACATGCGGCTCCCGCTCGCTCTGGTAGGTGTCGAGCACCTCGGCGCCCCGGATGCCGCGCAGCACGAGATCCATCTTGAAGGCGATGTTGAGTGCGTCCCGTATCCCCGAGCAGAGCCCTTGCCCCAGAAAGGGCGGCATCTGGTGTGCGGCGTCTCCCGCGAGCAGGACCCGGCCGTCCCGCCAACGCCTCGCGACTAGCGACTGGAAGGTGTAGGTGGCAGTACGGGCGATGTCGGCGTCGTCGCGGGACAGGTAGCGGCCCACGCGGGACCACACGCCGTCCGCCGCACGTTCCCGCCCGAAGTCGTCGTCATCGTCGAGCAGGAAGCAGAACCGCTGGCGTTCGGCACCGGTGGTGATGACGGTGGTCGGTCCCTCGGGATCGCCGATCTGCAGCATCGACGGCAGCCCCAGGTCGGCCGCGGGGCGCCGGAGGGTGAAGTCGCAGACCAGCCAGGGTTCGGAGAAGCCGAGGTCGTCCTGCTCGACGCCGAGGGTGTTCCGCACGAAGCTGTTCCCGCCGTCGCAGCCGATCACGTAGCGCGCCGCGAGGGTCGCACCGTCCGACGTGTTGAGGGTGACCTGGTCACGGTCCTGGGACAGGCCGGTGACCGTCGTGCCGAAACGGAGGTCGACGTTCGGCAGCGAGGTGCACAACGAGTGCAGTGCCGTCTCCAGGTCGGGCTGGTGGAACTGGTAGAGGTCGGCCCAACCGCTGGCGCCGACGTTGCGGAACACCTGTCGGATGAGGAGGTCACCCGCTCCGTTGCGCCACTCGTACGCGTCCTGTGTGCGCAGGGTGGGCGCCAGTTCGTCGACGAGTCCGAGCCCTTGGAGCGCGCGCATGATCTCGCCGTCGAAGCTGGCGGCCCGCGGGAGGCCGTACAGGCCGGGGTAGCGTTCGAGCACCACGACCGAGTGCCCGGCCTTGCCCAGCAGGGCCGCGAGCGTCATGCCGACCGGCCCGCAGCCGACTACGGCGGCTTCGGCGCATACGGCGGCTCCGGCGGCTTCGGTGAATGCGGTGACTTCGGTAGGGGACGGCGTCCGGTTCTCAGGGTGCCTGTCGTTCGGCATGTCCGCAGCTCCTCGGGGGCGGGACGGAGGGTGTGGTGGCCACGACGTCAGTCTCGAACGCTCCTGACACGATGTCTAATGCATGCTTTGCACAGGGAGTTTGCGTCAGACGCAAACGAAGGGGGCGTCCGTGGCCGACCAGTTGGACCTCAACCTCTTGCGCGTGTTCGACGCGTTGATGGACACCGGCAGCGTGTCCGCGGCCGCGATGCGTCTTCATCTGTCCGTTCCGGCCACCAGCAGGGCCCTGGGCCGGCTGCGACGGGCGATGAACGACCAGATCCTGGTGCGCGCCGGCCGGGGCCTCGTACCCACTCCGTTCGCCCAGCGGTCGGCCGCCAGGGTCAAGGCGCTGCTGGAGGCCGCGGCCGAACTCCGGGTGGACGCAGCGGGAAGCGACCCGCGATCGTGGCGGCGCACCTTCGCCATCCGGGTCAACGACGGACTCAGCCCCGTCCTCGCGCCCCGCCTCACCCACCGGATCGCCGCCGAGGCACCCGAGGTCCGCCTGCGGTTCGTCGCCCAGGACTCCAAGGAACCCGATCGGCTACGCGACGGCTCGCTCGACCTCGACATCGGCGTCGCCGACCCGCCCCCTCCGGACGTGCGCGCGCGAACGCTGTTCTCCGACCACTTCGTCGCCGTGGTGGCGGCACACTCCGATCTGGGAAAGGCCGCACGGCTGACGGTGGACGACCTGTGCGCCCACCCCCACATCTCCGCCTCCCGCCGGGGCCTCGCGCACGGGCCGCTGGACGAGGCCTTGCACCGCCTGGGCCGCTCCCGCCGCGTCGTCGCCGTGGTGCCCTCCTTCGCCGTGGCAGCCTTGATGGCGCTGGAGGGAGACGTCATCTGCCTCGGCCCCCGGGTGGTGGCGGACCACCTCGTCGAGCGACAGGTGCCCCTCCGGTGGCACAAGGTGCCACTGGAAATGCCGGCGGCCGACATCGAACTGCGCTGGCACCGCCGACTCGACGACGATCCCGCGTCCCGGTGGCTCCGCCGCCACGTGCTGGAAGCCGTCGGACCGCTCGCCGCCACGCTGCGCTGAACCGGACGTGAGAACCGCCGGGACCACCTGCCAACGCACCCGTCAACGCCCGTTCCGTGATCGCCGCCGCAGGTGCGATCTCCGCGATGCCGTCAGGAGAAGTCCAGTACCAGCCGGCCGCGCAGGCCGCCGGCCTCCAGCAGGCGGTGGGCCTGGGCCGCCTTCTCGGCCGGCAGCACGTCGGCGACGTGCAGGGTCAGGGTGCCGTCCTCGACCTGGCGGCGCAGCGTGTTCAGCCGCTCGGTGTCGGTGATGCCGTCCGTCACCATCACCGGGCGTACGCGGATGCCGCGTTCGGCGGAGCCGGACCAGCCCCGCAGTTCGGCCAGCGTTCCGCCGTCGGCGATGGCGGGCACCGTCTCGGTGGTCTGTATCGAGCCGTCCACCAGACCGGGAACTCCCTCGGGTACCAGTGCGCGGATGCGGGCGGCGACCTCGGGTCCGCGTTCGACGACGTGGTCGGCGCCGAACCCGCGCACCCGGTCGGTGTCGTGCGGGGCGGCGTCCGCGATGACGGTCAGCCCGTCGGCCTTGGCCAGTTCGACCGCGTATCCGCCGACGGCGCCGGCCGCGCCGGTCACTGCGACGGTTCCGTCCGGCGGTACGGCCAGCGCGTCCAGGGCGAGGCGCGCGGTCATGGCGTTCATGAGCAGGGTGGACGCGGCAGCGAGGTCCACTCCCTCGGGGGCCGGCACCACCGAGGTGGCGGGTACGACAATCTGCTCGGCGTAGGCTCCGCCGTGGGCGCTGGTGAACAGCACGATGGCGACCACCCGTTGGCCCACGGCAAGCCGCTCGTCGGCCCCGGGGCCGAGCTGGTCGATCACGCCTGCGGCGTCCATGCCGGGCACGAACGGGGGCCGGCGCCCGGGCATGCGCGAGGTGTGACCGCCGCTCCGCAGCATGATGTCGGTCGGGTTCACGGCCGCCGCGTGCACCCGGATACGGACCTCACCGGGTCCCGCCTGAGGTTCGGGCAACCGCAGGACGCGCAGCACGTCCGGACCGCCGAAGTCGTAGACACCAATGGCCTTCATACCCCGTGCAATGCGTCTGTTCGGCGCCGTGTTCCCGCTCAACGAGGCCGGAGCGCAGCGCACTTCGCGTCGCCGCCCGGAGATCGGCACATCGTCCCGGCCATCAACGAACGGCTGTGACCAGCTACTGCGGGGCAGCCGGCCGTTGCGCGGGTGAGCCGCAGGAGGACATCGCCGCGCGGTCGGCCGCACTGCGGAGAACACAGAATTCATTGCCCTCAGGGTCCGCGAGGACGGCCCAGCCGGCACCATCGGGTTCCCGGCGGTCGTCGACGAGGGTGGCCCCGAGGTTCAGCAGCCGCTCGACCTCCGCCTCGCGGGTGGTCTCCGGACGCAGGCACAGGTGGACCCTGTTCTTGATCGTCTTCGGTTCCGGCACCTGGTGGAAGTACAGCAGCTGGCCCTCCGGCAGCATCACCGCAGTCTCCGGATCACCCGGGCCGTCCTCCGGGTGCAGCGGACGACCGAGCACCTCACTCCAGAACCGAGCCAGCCCGTAGGCATCCGCACAGTCGATCGCCACGTTCTGCAACACCGAGACCATGCACGCGAGCCTGCCCGAAGCACCGCTCGGTCCGCTACCGAATTGCGGCCGGACAGCAGACAGCGCCGGCACTTTCCGGCGAGGCGGGGAGCGGGGGCCTGCGGACGCGTTGACCCTCGGAGTCGCAGGCGGCGACTGCCCGGTACCCGGACGAAGATCGCGCAGCACTCGTCGTTGGCTGTCTCCGTCATGTCGCGCCGTTCTCGGCCGACTCGCTCCCGGACCCGTACGTTCGACCGGTCCGGGTGCTCGACGGTCTTCCGCGCCTCCCGAACGTACCGGGTCCGGAGGCGCCGTGCCCTCGCGGGCCGTCGCGGCGGACTATCGGGTCCGACTGCCGTGTCCGTAGAACAGGAAGCGCCAATTCCGCTCGTCTGCTTGGGTGTTGGGAACTCCGAGGCATCGCCGACCGTTACAAGGCGGTGACGATCCGCTCACAACCGAAGCGTGGAGCGCGGCGTCCCTACAGATGACAGAGCCCGAATCGCGCCGACCGTGCTCTTCGGGCCGAGCAATCACCTCCCCTTGAAAGGGGTGCACCCGTGATCGTCTCCAAGCGGAACTCCCTGCGTCTGGCCGCCGTGACCACCGTCGCCGTGCTCTCCCTCGGGCTGGCGGGCACCGCCGCCATGGCGGCCGCCCCGGCCGCCTACCCCACGTCCACCACGCAGCAGGCCGCCGCGCACGCCGGCATCACCGCCAAGCCGTCCGTCACGACCGTCCAGGCCTGGCAGCTGTTCCGGGTCACCGGCACCACCACCGGGCTCAAGGCGGGCACCGAGGTGACCCTGCAGCAGAAGCAGCACGGTAAGTGGGTCACCCTGCCGGCCTCCGTCCGCACCGACCACAACGGCTCCTACTCGCTCGGCGTGAAGCTCGGCATCAAGGGCCTGAACGAGCTGCGCATCGTCAGCGGAGACGTCGCCTCCCCCGTGTTCACCGTCACCGTGCGCTGACCCACGGCCTACGGCCCCCGCCGTCGGGGGGGGGGGGGGGGGGGGGGGGGGGGGGGGGCGGCCCCCCCCCCCCCCCCCCCCCCCCCCCCCCCGACGCCGCACGTGGGAACCAACTTCGGTGCCGGGTTCGTGGTTGTGGCCGTCGTCCGGGTCTGCTGGAGTTTGACCGCTTGTCCCTTCCGTCGGGCCCTGCCTGCGTCCAGCTGAGCAGGTGGTCGAGCGCTGTGACCACGGTGAACGACACGTCCGGCCACGGCAGGGCCGAGGTCCGCGCGTGGGACCAGGCCAATCCCAGGCCAGAGGCCGAGGACCAAGCTGATTGCGGGCGCGCGGTGGCGTTCAGCGTGGAAGGACCCAGTCCGGTGTCCAGGTGCCGGGGGCGTCGTGGCCGGTCGTGGTGGCGGCGAGGTAGGCGCGGAGGGTGGCCAGTGCCGGGTGGGGGTTGTCGCGGTGCCAGAGGAGTGAGTGCGGGTAGACGGGCGTCGGGTCGGTCACCGGGATGCGGCGCAGGCCGTGGTCGGTGGGCCAGACGAGGCGGGTGTGCTCGCCCATGAAGGTGGCCAGGGCCGGAGTGTCGGCGATGGTGTCGAGGAGCGCGTCGGAGCCGAAGTTGGGGCCGGTCGCCTCGATGGTGAGGCCGAACTCGGCGACGAGGTCGTCGTAGTAGGCGCCCCACTCGGTACCGGGGACGATGCCGGGCATCCAGATCCGGTGCCCGGCGAGCTGGGCGACGGTCACCGACCGGGCGCCCGCCAGCGCGTGGGCGGGACCGGTCAGGAGCTGGAGCGGTTCGTCGATCACCCGGACGGACTCGATGTCCTCGGGAAGGGGCCGGCCGGGCGCGACGACGGCGCGGAAGGAAGCGTCGATCGCACCGGTACGGATGGCGTTGACGGCCGTCTCGATCTCGAACAGCATCATCACGTCGAGTTCGATCTCGGGGTGCGCGCGGTGGAAGCCGCGCATCAGGCCCGACGCCGAGCCGCGAAGGTTGATCACGTCGACGCGCAGCGGACGGCGGCCGGGGCGCACGGACTCGACCGCGCGCTCGGCGGCGCGCAGCAGCTCGCGCGCGTGGGGCAGGAAGGCCTGCCCGTCGATGGTGAGCTCGGCCCCGCGTGCGGTGCGGGTGAACAACCGCACGCCGAGGTTGCGCTCCAGCGCGGCGATGCGCTTGGAGACGGCCTGCTGGGTGACGGCCAGCTCGGCGGCGGCCTCCTGGAACTGCCCGGCGTCGGCGGCGGCGACGAAGGTCCGAACGGTGTCGAGGTCCATGGCGGCACTCTATAGGTACAACTGGTGGTTGTGGCTTGGCGGCCCTGTGGTTGTTTGATCCCCGAGGATGAGGCGCGCTTTGATGCTTCCGATCGCTGATCGGTTGTGCGGAGGGGGGATGGCC
This sequence comes from Kitasatospora sp. NPDC087271, assembly GCF_044744605.1. Classification (NCBI taxonomy): domain Bacteria; kingdom Bacillati; phylum Actinomycetota; class Actinomycetes; order Kitasatosporales; family Streptomycetaceae; genus Kitasatospora; species Kitasatospora sp. NPDC087271. Next base: position 15,028 of record NZ_JBIUYQ010000012.1, on the reverse strand, counting down.
GTCGGTCCGCCGAATCGTCTCCCCGCGCCGACCGGGTGCCGCCAAGGTAAGGAGAGAACTCGCGTGAGTACTGCCCCTGCGTCTGCCCCCGCGCTTGACCCCGAGCACACCGCTCTGCTCGTCCTGGACTGCCAGCCCGCGATCCTGGCCGTTCTGCCCGAGGGCGGGGGCCGGGAAGCCCTGCTCGACCGTGTGGAAGCGGCGATCGCCGACGTCCGCACCAGCGGCGCCACCGTCGCCTACGTGCGCGTCGGCTTCACCGAGGCCGACTGGGACGCGATCCCGGCCACCAACAAGTCCTTCGGCCCGCTGGCCCGACACCGCGTCATGCACCACGAGGACCCTGCCACGGCCATCCACGAGCGCCTGGCCCCCCGGGACGGCGACCTCGTCGTGCGCAAGACCCGCTACGGCGGCATGTCCACCACCGACCTCGACCAGCAGCTGCGCGAGCGCGGCATCACCACGCTGGTCGTCTCCGGCATCAGTACCAGCGGCGTCGTCCTGTCCACCGTCCTCGACGCGGCCGACCGCGACTACCGGCTCTACGTCCTGTCCGACGGCGTCGCCGACCCGGACACCGAAGTCCACGACGTCCTGCTCCAGAAGGTCCTCCCCTCGCGGGCCCACATCATCGACACCGCCGAGCTGCGCACCCTGCTCCGGGACGACTGACTCGAACCGCCGAACCGCCGAACCGCCGAACCGCCGAACCGCTGAGCCGCCGAACCGCCGAACCGCTGAGCCGGTCGAGCCGGTCGAGCCGGTCGAGCCGGTCGAGCCGGAGACGGGAACGGTGTCAGCCGGACACCGCGCGCGCCCGGCGAGCACACTTCCACCGCGCCCCCCGTGCCCGAGGGTCGTGGTACTCGGCCGGCTGCGGGTTCTCCCCGGTCCCGGCGGCCGCCGCGGATCCGCAGGTGTTCATGTGGGCCCTCGGGAAGGAGGACGCGAGCGCTGCCGAGACGGCGCTGATCCGTTTGGCGGCGATGACCGGCGGCACGCGGCTCGCCCAGGGCGCCGGCTGGGGCTGGGGCCGTGGAGACCAGGCGGGGAGTCCGGACCCGGTTCACCAGCTGTTGAGCCGCTGGTTCGAGGGCGATCACATGGTGCGTCAGATCGCAGAACCCGACGCTTGACTCGCCGGGCAGGTCGGGTCCGCCGACCGGGTCGCTCCGGTACGGCCAGGTCACTCCGTTACGACCGGGTCACTCCGTTACGGGCAGGCACTCGGTGAGCAGGCCGACGATGTCGCGCCAAGCGCGCTGAGCGTGCCGGGGGTGGTGGCCGACGCCGGGGAGCACGGTGTGGCCGACCGTCGGGTGGTGGAAGGCGTGCACGGCGCCGCCGTAGACCACGAGGCGCCAGTCGACGCCCGCGGCCTGCATCTCGGCGGCGAACGCGTCCCGTTGTGCGGGCGGCATGATCGGGTCTTCCGATCCGACCCCGGCCCACACCGGGCAGCGGATGCGCGCCGCCTCGCCGGGTCGGCCCGTGGTCAGGGCGTTGACCGTCCCGATCGCCCGCAGGTCGACGCCGTCGCGCCCGAGTTCCAGTGCGATCGCGCCGCCGGTGCCGTAGCCGATGGCGGCGATCCGGTCGGGGTCGGTCCGCGGTTCGGCGCGCAGCACGTCGAGCGCCGCGTGGCCGATGCCCCGCATCCGGTCGGGGTCGGCGAGCAGGGGAGTGACGTGCGCCAGCATCTCCTGCGGGTCGGTGAACCAGCGCCCGCCGTTGATGTCGAAGGCCATTGCCACGTAGCCGAGTTCGGCGAGGGCGTCGGCCCGGCGGCGCTGGAAGTCGTTGAGCCCGGGCCCCTCGGGCCCGACCAGGACCGCGGGCCGGCGGCCGGTACCGGCCGGGAGCGCGAGGTGCCCGATCATCGTGAGGCCGTCGGCCGGGTACTCGACCGTGTGCGCGGTAACCGTCGTCATGGGACCGGACTGTAGTGAGCGTCGAGCCCGGGCGGGCCGGTTTTTCGCCGGCGGCAGAACGGCGCGGGTGTGCCTCGGACGATGCGGCGATGGCCGTGGGGGGGGGGGGGGGGGGGGGGGGGGGCCCCCCCCCCCCCGCGGGGGGGGGGGGGGGGGGGGGGGGGGGGGGCGCCCCCCGCCGCGGGCGCCCCCCCCCGCGGGGGGGGGGGGGCCCGGCGGGGGGGGGGGGGGGGGGGGCGGGGCCGGGCGGGGGGGCGGGCCCCACCACGGACGGCGGTCGGCGGGAGGCGGATCGGCGGGTTCGTCTCCCGCGACGTCGTCGGCCGCCCGCGCTTGCACCGCCCGCTCCGTCATCCGCTCCAGACTCGTGTCAGTATCCGGCCGGGGCGTCCTCGATGTCCGAGATGAGCTTGGTGCTCAGGTCGCTCTGCACGGCCAGCTTGGTGTGCGTGGCGTTGGGGCCGGTGCCCCAGGTGAGCGTGACGGTGGTGAACAGGTGGCCGGCTCCGGAGTCGTGGTACCGCACCTCCCAGTGGGTGGGCACGTCCTGGGCGCGGAGGACGCCGTCGGCGTGGTTGGCCTGCTCCCAGGCGGCCAGTCGCTGCTGGAAGTCCGCCGTGAGGTAGTGGGCGCGCAGGCCGTCCGACAGGTTGTCGGTGCCGTCGGAGACGGCGTCGATGTAGGCGCCGTAGAAGTCGGCGACCCGGTCGACCGCGGAGTCCGGGCTCCCGTCGCGGACCGGGTCCCCCGGCGCCACCCGCTGCCCGCCCGCCTGCTCGGTACGGGTCGTGGAGGCGGGGTGCTGCGGGCCGGCCGCCGTGGCCTGCGGCGCGGCCGCCGCCAGGATCAGGCCGACCGTGGCTGCCGCCGCCAGCAGTCCGCGTCGAACACTCAGCTTCATCGTCAGTCTCCCTCGTCATGCCAATGGGTCGAGCCCTGGGCGGGTCACCTGGCAATGCGCGGACCGTCCGGGCCGGATCACACCAATCACCTGCTCAACGACGCCCGGCCCGGAAGGGAACGGGCCGCGCGAAATTCCGGCGCAGATCCGACCCTTCGGCGCTGGTCAGGTGCGGGCTTCGAGTCCGGCCAGGAGGTAGGCGACGTCCAGTCCTGTGTTGAGGTACTGCTCGAAGGTCCGGTTGTTCAGGGCCCAGGGCGATCGCTTCTGCCGGATGAGGGCGATGGCGGTGACGGCGTCGTGGCCCAACTCGATCAGGGTCTGAGCGACGACGAGGCCTGAGCGGTTGTAACCGGAGTGGCAACGCACGAGAACGGTCCGGTCGTTCCGTACGGCCGCAGCGGCAGTGACGGCCAGCTGTCGGACCGAGTGGAGCTGCTCGGCAGTCAGTGGGCTGTCGGGGATTTCACTGATCAGATGGTCGACTCCGGGCCTCGGCCCGTGGCCTGCTCGGGTGAACAGACTGATGACCAGGTCGAATTCGCGACCGACAACGGCGGTCTGCGCCTCGCCTTCAGGGCCGGCCCAGAAGTGTCCGCCCAGCCATAGCTGCGGCCTGACCTCGTTCCACGGCGCCTGCGGTTCGGGGGCATCGCGGTCCTTCTGGCGCGTCTTCATGGGCGCTCCTCTCCGGGTGGACCAACGACACGGTCGGACGGATGCGTTCCCTGCCCATTCCGATGCGCTGACGGCGGCCCCGTAGACGCAGGCGGTGCCGAGGTGGCGAGGTGGCGAAGGTGTCGTGAGGTCCGGCCGGTCACCGGGTGCCGCGGCCGGGGGCGGGTCGGTGCGGGGGACGGCGTTCGTCGCGTTGGCGGTGCGGCTGCCCGTGGTGTGCCGTTGGGGGGCTGGGTCGTGACCCCGGTCGGGGTGGTGGGCCGTGGTCGCGGAGTTCGCAGATCACCGCCCAGGCGACCGACACCACCGGCACCGCGACCACCGCGCCGAGGACACCGGCCAGCACGGCGCCGCCGATCACCGACAGCGCGACCGCCACCGGGTGGATCCGGACGGACCAGCCCATGACCAGCGGGTGCAGCAGATGGCCCTCGAGCTGGCCGATGACCACGATCAGCCCGAGCACCAGCAGCGCGACCACCGGGCCGCGGGCCGCCAGGGCGACCAGCGCGGCGACGGCCAGCGCGATGGGGGAGCCGATCAGCGGGACGAGCGCCGCGACGAACTCCAGCATGATCAGTGGCAGCACTAGCGGCACCCGTAGGACGGCCAGCGCGACGCCGACCAGCACCGCGTTGGTCGCCGCCACGATCAGCACACCCCGGGTGTAGCCGGCGAAGGTGCGCCACGCGGCGTGCCCCGCGCGGTCCCAGGCAGATCGTGACCGGGCCGGGAGCTGGTGCTGCGCCCAGCACCACATCCGGTCGCCGGAGTGGAGGAAGAACACCGAGCAGAACACCGCGAGCGCCAGCCCGGTGAGCATTTCGACGACCCGGCTCGCCCCGCTGAGCGCGGTGCTGAGCAGCGCCGAGCGGTGGGCGGTGATGAACTCGCCGAGCTTCGCGCGCAGGTCGGTGACGGTGCCGGCCCGCAGGTGGAAGGGGGCGCCGGTGAGCAGGCGGTCGATCCGCCCGAGGCCGCCGCGCAGTTCGGTGCCCAGCCGGCCCCACTCGCCGGCGACGGTCGTCCCCACCAGGGCGAGAACGCCGCCGACGACCACGATGGCGCACACGAGGACCAGCAGGACGGCGATCGAGCGGGGCAGCGCCCGTGCCAGCAGGTCGACGAGCGGCCGTAGGACCGAGGTGATGACCAGCGCCAGGAACACGGCGATGACCGGCAACTGGAGCCGGCCGAGGACGGAGACGGCCAGGTAGGCGGACACCCCGAGCAGGAGCAGCCGCCAGGTGTACCCGGCGGCGGTCCGCAGCCCGGCCGGCACGCGGCCTCCGGACCCGTCGGACACGACGGGGCGCGCCCGGGGCAGGACCACCCGGGTCGGGTGGCGCCGCCGGGCCGGTCTCGCGCCGTTCACTCGCACGGGCGGCCTCCCTGGCGTCTGCCGGGCTTCGTCCGGCGTCGCGCGGCTACCCGGGCCGACGGGCCGGAAACGGGAGAGGGCCCGGAAACGGCCGAGGGTCCGGAAACGGTCGGCGGGCCGGAAACGCTGGCGTCCACAGCTGCGCCGTGAGCGCGCGACCGGCAGCGCCGCGAGGCCCGCCACGTACACCGCCGCGGCGGTCAGGGACAGGCCGACGTGCCCGACGGTGGAGAACGCGGGCACACGTGTAGCCACCGTGGCTGCGGGCACACGCGGGGCATGGATGAGGAGCGGGTGGTGAGCCCGGCCCTGCCCGGGGCGGCGGCCCTGCCCGGGGCGGCGGCCCGTCCGGCCCGGGCCGGACGCGGGACCCGAACCGCCGCGCGGGACGGCGGTCGGGACGGCAGGACTCCGCCGCGAACGGACCGGGAGCCCGCTGTGCCACGGCCGGCCGAGCAGCCCGGCGGGGGTGAGGGGGAGCAGCAAGTCGGCGGCCTGCGCGTCGCGGTGCGCCGGGAGGGCCGCGCGCGGGTGGTCTCCCTCGGAGGCGAACTGCGCCCCGGCAGCACGAACGGTCTGTGGACGGCGCTGTCCCGTCCGGTGGCCGGGAGCGAGGAACGGATCGTCGTCGACCTCACCGGCCTGCGGTTCTGCGACTCCACCGGGCTGAACCTGCTGCCGCGCTCACGCCTGGACGCCGAGGCGGCCGGCCTGCGGCTGGGACTCGCCGGTTCGAGGCCCGTGGTGGCGAGGCTGTTCGCGATCACGGAAGCCGACGCGGCGCTGCGCATCCACCCTGACCTCGACGCCGCTCTGAAGACCGCGGACCCGCAGCAGCGCGGCTGCGACGACGTGGAGTGAGGAGAACCCGGCATGAAGAGCTCCGGGGAGGGAGCGTTGCCGAAGGACTCCGGCCGGAGGGCGACGGCTTCCGGGCGGCGGCCGAGCGGCTCCGACCGGACCAGGCGGCTCGTGCTGGCCGGCAGTGAGAGCGCGGTCCAGCGGTCCCGGGACTTCAGCCGTGCGGCGCTGCTCGCCTGGCACTGGCTGCCCGCGCCGGATGCCGGGCGGCTGGCGGCGGCGGAGGACGTCCTGCTGATGGTGTCGGAGCTGGTCACCAATGCGTGCCTGCACGCGCCCGGCGGCCCCCGGGAGCTGCGGCTGGGCTGGGACGGCGAGCGGCTGCGGGTGGAGGTCTCGGACGCCAGCCCGGCCGCGCCGCGGCTGCGCCCGTTCGCGGACCCGGGCCGTCCCGGCGGCCACGGCCTGCGGGTGGTGGACCGGCTGGCGCGCGACTGGGGCTGCCTGCCCGAGGGCGAGGGGAAGCTGGTCTGGCTGGAGGTCGCGTCTCCGGTGGACCCTGGCGCCCTCCAGAGCTGAGCGGGGTCTCAGGCCTGACCGGGGTGCGGCTGGGGCGGCGGTGCCGGATCGGGGTCGGAACCGGGGCCCGGGAACTGGTCGGGAGTGGGGAAGGGCGGGATCGGCGACGGTGCCGGATCGGGGTCCTCGCCCGGCTTCGGGGCCGGGTTCGGGTGGGGGACCGGTTCGGTGTCCGGGCCCGGGGGAGCCGGGACGGTCATCATCACCGGCGTGGTCGTCATCAGCGGCATGGTCATCCTGACCGGCGTGGTGGTTCTGACCGGCGTGGTGGTTCTGACCGGCGTGGTCGTCATGACGCCCTCCTCAACGGCCCAGCGCGTGCGACAGCTCGCGCTTGTTCATCTTCGAACGGCCCTTGACGCCGCGCTGCCTGGCCTCGTTGTAGAGCTGGTCGTAGGTCGGGCCCCGGGCCCCCGTGTGCGAGCGCTGCCCGCCGCGGCGGCCGGAGGAGATGTCGTGGAGCGAACTGCGGCTCGCGGTCTTCGACTCGCCGTGCCGGGCGCGTTCCTTGTTCACCGTGCGGGCGGCGATCTCCTCGGCCCGCTTCTCTGTCTCGCCCCGGTCGAGCGCGCTCTCCTTGATGTGCTCGTACTGGCGCTCCCGTTTGGGGCTGGATCCTCGGGGCATGGCGGCGCTCCTTTTCGTGACGGCAGGGCGTTGCCCGAGCGCGTGTACCCGTGGACAAGGTAATAAACCGCCCAAAACATGAATCGGAAGTCGTGTGTCGGGTAGAGAACGCATGACGCGGCCGTGGATCGCAGCCAGTCGCGTCCGCACCCTCACCGGGTGCCACCGGGACCGTCGCCCGACGACGCCGGGCCCAGGTCCTCCGGAAAAGCAGCCCCGTCGCGTTCGGCGCGAGCCGCTCGCGGCGCCGGGCGTTCGCCCCGATGCCCCAGGAGAGAGCCACCGTGTCCACCACGCTGGAAACCGGTCGCCCCACCGACCGGACGGCCGCCCCGCCGTCCGGCCTTCCGCCCGACGTGCCACCCCGCCCGACGGACGCGCAACTGCGCGCGATGGGCAAGTACGAGGCACGCGAACTCAGCGACGCGCTGTTCGAGCGCCTGGCCGCACTCGCCCGCGAAACGCATGCGTACAGCTACGTGCGCGGCACGATCATCGAACTCAACATGCCGCTGGTGCGCTTCATCGCCGCCCGCTTCCGCCACCGCGCCGAGGACATGGACGATATCCTCCAGGTCGGCACGATCGGCCTGATCAAGGCGGTCGACGGCTACGACCCGCACCGCGGCGTCGAGTTCGTCACCTACGCCATCCCCACCATCGCCGGTGAGATCAAGCGCTTCTTCCGCGACACCTCCTGGCCGGTCCGGGTCCCACGCGGCATGCAGGAGCTGTACCTGACCGTCGCCCGCGGATCCGACCGGCTGGAGCAGGAACTCGGCCGCCTCCCGCACCCCGACGAGATCGCCGAGGACCTCCACATCACCGTCGAGCAGGCCGCCGAGGGCTTGGTCGCAGGCCGCGTCTACCGGCCCGACTCGCTGGACGCAGCGCGCGAGCAGGACCTCGACGAGAGCGGCAGCGCCATGCTGGACCGCATGGGGGCCTGTGACCCCGGCATCGAACTCGCGGATTTCCGCACCGCCGTGCGCCCCCTGCTCGCCCGGCTGTCGTGCCGCGATCAGACGGTGCTCAAGCTGCGCTTCTGGGACGGCTGGACCCAGTCCCAGATCGCCGAGCGCATCGGCGTCTCCCAGATGCACGTCTCCCGCCTGCTCACCGCCACCCTCACCAGCCTGCGCGAGCAGTTGGAGGACCGCGACGCCCCCGGCTGGGCGGACGAACCCGCAGGTCCGGCCGAACCCAGGGGAGCGGAGGACGGGCGAGCGGAGGACGGGGGAGCGGAGGACGGGGGAGCGGAGGACGGCGGAGCGGAGGACGGCGGAATGACCGACCAGGGAGCCGCCGGACCCGAGGCGCCACGCTGATTTCTTTCCCTTCCGGGTGTTTCCGGCCCCCCGCAGCGGATAGCCGCGCCGCGGGGGGCCGTCCTGGACGAAGCGTGATGAAGCGTGACGAAGGAGGAACACCGTGTCCCCGAAGGTTTCCGACCGCGTCCGGATCGAGCGGCCGCTCTTCGACGGCACCGCCGATCCGGCGGGCGGCACCGTCACCCCCGGCGCGGACGGCGCCCCCGGCCACGGGCTGCGCCTCGCACCCGCCCGAGCGGATGCGTACCGCACGGCGTGAACCGCGTGACCGGCCGGTGACGGAAGGAGCCGACACCATGACCCGCCGACCACCGACCGGCCGTGCCCCGGGGCCGGGCGGGTTCACCGCACGGGCCCGGCCGTGGGCCGGCGGCACCGTCCTCGCGCTGTACGGCGAACTCGACCTCGACTCGGTCGGCGCCCTGCACACGGCCCTCGACGCGGCCCTGGCCGCGCCCCTCACCGTCATCGTGCTCGACTGCGCCGGCCTGGAGTTCTGCGACTCCACGGGGCTCAACTCGATGCTCCGGGCCCATGCCCGCGCGGCCGCCGAGGGCAGCCGGATCGAACTGGCCCGCCCCCGCCCGCTGGTCCTGCGGATGCTCGAACTGACCGGGGCCGTCGAGGTCTTCGCGCTGCGGGACGTGCCACCGGAGTGAACGCGCGGCCTGCCGCCCCGGGCCGCGCGGGCGCGCGCCCCGGGCCCCGGCCCGCCGGACCGACACCTGTCCTGCCGGCCGCCCTCCGGTGGCACAGTGGAAACAGGGCGGCGGCCCGCCGCCCCGGGGTCGGGGCGTCCGGTCGGGCACCCCGGCCGTGCGGCGGACCCGGGCGGTGGAACGGATGGACGAGCGGCCGGCACCCGACGCCGACCCGGCCGAGCAGGCCCCGCGGCACCTGCTCGCCGGGCTGACCACCGTGCGCGACGGGGACTTCGCCACCCGGCTCGCGCCCGAGCAGCCCGGCGTGCTCGGGGAGTTCGCGACGGTCTTCAACAGCATGGTCGACCAGCTGTCCGCGTTCGCCGGCAAGGTGACCAGGGTCGCCCGCGAGGTCGGCCCCGCCGGCAACCTGGGCGGCCAGATCACCGTCAAGGGCGTCACCGGGCAGGGCCTGACCGTGCTGCACGCCCCCGACGGCCGCGCCGGACTCGACCTGCTGCGCACCCACCCCGAGACCGACCTCGTGCTGATGGACGTGATGATGCCCGGCCTCGACGGCTACGCCGCGATCGCCGCCGTCCGCGCCGAGGAGCGCTTCGCCCGCCTGCCGGTCATCGCCGTCACTGCCAAGGCCATGCCGGGGGAGCAGGACAAGAGCCTCGCCGGTGGCGCCGACGACCACGTCACCGAACCCGTCGACACCCGCCACCTGCTCGGCCGGATGCAGTACTGGCTGGACACGCCATGACCGCCGGGCACGAGCCCTCGGACACCACGGCCCGGGCCCTCGCCGAGACCGTGCGCCGGCTCCAGAGCACCGCCGCCCGGGTGCAAGCCGACGCCCGCGCCCGCGGCGTCGTCGACCTGGCCACCGGGATCCTGGCCGAACGGCTCGGCCTGCTCCCCGCCGAAGCCGCCGCCCGCCTCGCCGGGCTCGCCCGGGAGGCCGCCGTGCCCGTGGCGGCCCTGGCCGCCGACATCGCCGGGGTGTCCGGGCAGGCACCCGGGCAGGCACCCGGCCAGGCACCCGGACCGCTCGCGGGCACAGCCGACCCTGCGTCGCCCGGCCCCGTGACGCCCGCGCTGGCCGCCGTCCCCGATCTGCAAGGCGCCGCCGAAGCCGTCCTGGAGCAGACGGCGGACGCGCTCGGCGCGCACGCCGTCGCGCTGTGGCTGCGGCTGCCGGGCGGTGTGCTCGCCCTCGCCGCGCACGCCGGGCTGCCCGCCGCCGAGGCCGGCGCCTGGAGCCGGGTGCCACCCGGCGTCCCCACCCCGGCCCAGCACGTCGTGGTCGGCGGCGCGGAGCTGTGGCCCGGCGATCCGGAGGCCGCAGGCCCGTCGGTGGGAGCCGGCTCGGCCCGGGCCGTCCTCCCGCTGATCGACGCGGGCCGCCGCCGGGGCGCGCTGGAGGTCCTGTGGCCCGCACCCGGCCCCGCCCCCGTGCTCGGCGCGCCCCAACGCCGCCGGCTCCACGCCCTCGCCGACCTCTGCGTGACCCTCCTGGCCGACGTCCGCACCCCCGCTCCCGCTCCCGCCCCCGTCCCGCCCGGCGACGACACCGCGCTCCTGGAGGGCCTGCCCACCCCGGCCCTGCTGCTGGAGCCGGTCGTCCGCCGAGGAGAGATCGCCGACTTCACGCTCCTGCGGACCAACGCGCACTTCCGCGATCCGCTGGGCCGCCCCCGGGACACGCTGGAGGGCACCTCGCTCCTGGAGGTCTACCCGGCCGCGTGCGCCACCGGCCTCTTCGAACGGCTGATCCGGGTGCACGAGACCGGGGTCCCGTTGCCCGGCGAGCGGGTCCGGCTGGTCTTCCAGCCGGGCGGACTCGCGCTTCCCGCCACCGTCCTGCTCGCGGCGGCCCCCGTCGGCGGCCGCGTGCTGGTCGGCTGGCAGGCGGAGACCGCGCGGGCCGGTGAGGCCGAGCAGAGTGCCCTGCTGCGCCAGGCCCAGCGGCTGGCCCGGGTGGCCGGGTTCGAGGAGCACCCGGCCGACGGCCGGATCCGCTGGAGCGACGGCCTGCACGAGATCTACGGGCTGCCGCCCGACACCGACCCGGTGCCGCTGGCCCAGCTCGCCCGGCACGCCCACCCCGACGACGAGCCCGCGATCCGGCGCCTGCTGGACACCGTCCAGCGCCGGCACCGGACGGCCTCCGCCGTCGTCCGGCTGGTCCACCAGGACGGCACCCACGGGTACACCCGGGTGATCGCCGAGCCCGTCCTCGACGACCACGGGCGGCTCACCGGTGTGCGCGGCGCCTTCCACGACGTGTCCGCCCAGCACCGCACGGAGGTCGCACTCGGTGCCACCCGGGCACGCCTCGCCGACAGCGAGCAGGAGACCGCCGACAGCGAGCGACTGGCACTGCGGCTCCAGCAGGCCATCCTGCCCGCCGCTCCGCCCCCGCTCGGCCCGGCCGGCCTGCGGGCCGCCGTTCGCTACCGCCCCGCCGCCCAGCACGACCGGGTCGGCGGCGACTGGTACGACGTGCTGCTGCTGCCCGACAAGCGGGTGCTGCTCACCGTCGGGGACGTCGCCGGGCACGGCGTCGGCGCGGCCACCGGCATGGTCGCCCTGCGGCACGCGCTGCGTGCCCTCGCCGTCACCGGGGCCGGCCCGGCCCGGCTGCTGGAGTGGGCCAACACCGTCGCCCTGCGCGAACCCGGCCAGATCACCGCGACGGCCGTCTGCGTGCTCGTCGACCCGGCCGGCGGCGAACTGCGCTGGGCGCGGGCCGGGCACCTGCCCCCGATCCTGGTCGGAGCGGACGGCGCCCACGTGCTGCCGCTGCCGCAAGGCATGCTCCTCGGCGCCTTGGACGACGCCCGGTACGAGGAGCACACCGCCCACCTGCCGCCGGGCGACGTCCTGGTCCTCTACACCGACGGCCTGGTCGAACGCCGGGACCGTCCGGTCGAGGAGTCCGTCGACCAGCTGATCCGCGCCGCCGGAGCCCCCGGCCCCGACCTGGAGCGCTACCTCGACCGGCTGCTGGAGCTCAGCCCCGCCGACACCGACGACGACACCTGCCTGATCGCCGTCCAGAGCCGGTAGCCCTCTGCCGCGTGAACCCCGGTCCCCTCGTCCTGAGCGGGTCTGCGAAGCGCGGCGTTAGGTCCGGGCCCGCCCGGGTAGGCGCGGCGCTGCGGGGGCGACCGGAACCGAACGACGGAGAGGACTCCCCATGTTGCTGCTAGGACTCCTGCTGATGGCGGCGGCCGGTGCCTTCGCCGGACTGCTGATCGCGGACAACCTCTCCGGCGGGCCCGACTACCAGGCGACGGTGCTGGGCATCCGCCTGCCGGCGCTCGACAGCCTGGGCATCTTCCTCGCCGGGCTGGCCCTCGCCCTGCTCTTCTGCCTGGGCCTGGCCCTGATGGTCCTGACGGCCCGGCGGGCCCGGCGGACCCGACGCCCTGTCCGGCTGTCCGCGCACCGGGCGGCCCACCAGCGGTCCCAACCGGTGGTGCGGCCGGACCCGCCCGAACCATCCCTCCCGCCCGAACGATCCCTCGCGCCCGACGAGGGCGAGCAGCCCGCGCCGCCGGAGGAACGCCCCGCCCAGCAGGGCGGCCGGGACGTCGGCCTACCGGCCGAGCCTCCACGCGGCGGCCGGACCCGCCACCTGTTCGGCCACTGAGGCGCCGCGACGCCCCCCGGAGCCGATCCCCCGATGACCACGGGTCCCTCACCGGGCCGGGAAGGACGCGACCGCATGACCGGACCACGGCCTTCCCTCGGACGCCCGTTCCCCACGAGGCCGTGGGCGCAGCGGCTGCCGCTCCAGGCCGACCTCAGAGCGGCCGCCGACGCCCGGGCCTTCACCGCCGAGTTCCTGGCCGACGTCGCCGACCCGCTGCTGGTCGCCGACGCCGTCCTGCTGGTCTCCGAACTCGTCGGCAACGCCCTGCGCCACGGCGGCGAGCCCGGGACGCTGCTCCTGATCCGCGCCACCGGCCGGCTGCGGATCGAGGTCAGCGACGCCAGCCCGCGCCCGCCGCTGCCCCGGCCCCCGCACCCCCCGGACGAACCGGGAGGCCTCGGCCTGTTTCTGCTGAGCCGGCTCACCCTGCGCTGGGGCTGGCACCCGTCGGGGCCGGGCAAGACGGTGTGGTGTGACCTACGGCTGCCCGCGAGCTGACGGCCCGCCCGGCGCCTGCCGGGCGGGTGTTCTCGCCCGGGAGGAGCGGTGTCCGTGCGCGGCCACCCGGCGGCGGCGGACGCCGGTCGCGACGCCGGAGCGCCGGACGCGCCCCGCGCGGTGGCATCCTGACGGGGCAGGTCCGTCCGTGGGCGTCGAGCACAGCGAGGATCCAGTGGCCGTGAACCGACCGTCGTCGTCGCCGTCGCCGTCGCCGTGCGGCGTCCTGGGTTGAGCGGCGTGCGCCGCCGCAGCCGGTTGACGGCGATCGCCCGCAGCTGGTGGCAGGTCCTGCGGGCGGCCGTCGTCGGCGTGTGGGAACACGGCCGCACCATCGAACTGCTCCAGCGCTCGATGGCCTTCGCGGCGCTCTTCTTCGTGACCCTCGTGCCGCTGCTGATCGTCATCGCGGCGGCCTTCCCCGCGCGCGGCAGCGGGATCTCCGAGTGGATCACCGACGGCCTCGGCCTGAGCGGGCCGGGCGCCGACGCCGTCCACCGGCTCTTCGCCTCCCGGGGCCAGGTGCTCAGCACGACCACGGGCTTCGGCCTGGCCGCGCTGGCGGTCTTCGGGGTCTCGTTGATGGCGTCCGTCCAGGGCGTCTACGAGCGGGTGTGGGAACTCGACCGCGGCCCGTGGCACGCGGTCTGGCGCCAGACCCTCGGCCTGGCCGGGCTGACCGGGTACATCGTGCTGGCCGCCTCCAGCGGCGCGCCCTGGCGCCACTCGGCCGTCCAGCCCTCCTTCCGCATCGCCGTCACGACCGTCGGCGGCCTCCTGCTGTTCTGGTGGCTCCAGCACCTGCTGCTCGCCGGACGCGTCCCGCCGAGGCAGTTGCTGCCCGGAGCCGTCGCGACCATGGTGGCGCTGGCGGGCCTGCGGCTCTTCTCGCGGCTGGTCTTCGCGCCGCTGCTGGTGTCCAACGCGGTCTCCTACGGGACGGTCGGGACGGTGCTGATCGTCCAGTCCTGGCTGATCGGCGTCGGCTACACCGTCTACGGCGGCGCGCTGGCCGGGCGCGCCGTGGTCCGGGCCCGCCGCACGCCGTAGCGCCGGCGCCAGGCCGGTTGGCCCGCGCCGGTGTTCGGGTGGGTTAGGGCGCGGCGCAGCGGGCAGGCGCGCGGGCGGCCGGGAAGGGCTCGGCCACCGCACACGTGAGGAGGCCCCAGATGAGCATGGTGAAGAAGACGGTCGACGTCGACGTGCCGCTGCACGCCGCGTACAACCAGTGGACCCAGTTCGAGGAGTTCCCGCGCTTCATGGAGGGCGTCGACGCGGTGACCCAGCTGGACGAGCGCCACAACCACTGGCGGACCAGCATCGGCGGTGTCACCCGCGAGTTCGACACCGAGATCATCGACCAGCTGCCCGACGAGCGGATCGCCTGGCGCACGACGGACGGCGACGTGAAGCAGAAGGGCGTCGTCACCTTCCAGGAACTGGACGACCGGCACACCCGGGTCAACCTGGCCATCGACTTCCAGCCGGAAGGGATGGCCGAGAAGACCGGCGACGTGCTGGGCATGGTCGACCGCAGGGTCAAGGGGGACCTCCGGCGCTTCAAGGACTTCATCGAGGACCAGGGCCGGGAGGGCGGAGCCTGGCGCGGCCGGATCACCCCCGGCTGAGCCCCCGTCCACGCCCCCCGTCACCCCCTGGCGGGGGGGCCCCCCCCCCCCGCCCCCCCACGGCCCGCATTCCTTCCCGGTACGGCGCGGGCGTCTCCCCCGTACGGCGCGGACATCTTCCCCGTACGGCGCGGGCTTCTTCCCCGTACGGCGTGCGCGTCTTCCTCGTACGGCCCCGGCGCACCCGTCCGCCCGGCGGCCCCGCGCCCCGTCCGCGCAGGTCCGGCACAGGCGTCCCCCGCAGACCCCGCACACCGTCCCGCGTACGGAACGGTTCCCGGGTGCGGCAGAATCGTGTCCATGGGCATAGTGGCCGGCTTGGACAGTTCATCCGCCTTCACGCACATCGTCGTCTGCGACAC
>NZ_JBIUYQ010000011.1:0-262448 GCF_044744605.1 Kitasatospora sp. NPDC087271 | reverse complement strand
TCCAACCCCAGAAGATTCTGAGGCCGGGGATGTCAACATATCTGGCGTTGACTTTTGGCACGCTGTTGAGTTCTCAAGGAACGGACACTTCCTTCAGGCCGCCTTCCAGCGGGCCCTCCGGGCGCTTCGTTCTTTCGTGTTCCCAGCTTACCAGATGTTTTCCGCCCCGTTTCCGGCGCTTCGTTCATCCAACTCGCTGGCGTCTTCTGCGGCTTGACGCCCCGTCCGACGTTTCAAACTCTAGCCGATCCCTGCTCCGAAAAGCGAATCGACCGCAATCCAATAAAACGAACAAGCCGAATAGGAACCAAGCCGCGACAAGACGCGACCCAGCCCGAACCAGGAAATGGTGTTTCAAGAGGATTGGCCGCCCCGGGACCGTCCGCGCCGATGCGTGTCCGGTGCTCCCTGCCGAGCGACTAGAGAACACTACCCCTGGTCGGCGTCGCGGGCAAGCCGCTGCCGGGGACGGTCCGGGTGCAGAGTGCGCGGCCGGCTTTCACGTACTCGCCGTTGGGGTGGTCGTTGCCGGCCACCCAGTGGCGGGCGGTGGCCTCGTCGCGGCCGCCGTCGCGGTGGCGGCGGAGCAGGCGCTCCTCGCGGAGGGCGTCGTCGGTGTCCACGTACCAGAGTTCACGCAGCAGGCGGCGGGCCTCCGGCCACGGGGTGTCGGTGGAGGCGAGGTAGTTGCCCTCGGTGATGACGAGGCGGGTGTGCGGGCGGACGACGTGGCGAGCGGCGACCGGTTCGTCGAGGGTGCGGTCGAAGTCGGGGGCGTAGATGTCCTGGAAGCGGTCGGCGGCGATGCGGCGCAGCAGGGCCACGTAGCCGTGGGCGTCGAAGGTGGCGGGGGCGCCCTTGCGGTGGGTCAGGGCGAGGCGGTCCAGTTGGGCGGCGGACAGGTGGAAGCCGTCGAGTGGGACGTACGCGGCGCTGCCGGGGCCCTCGGCGCGTTCGATCTCGGCGACCAGGTGCCGGGCCAGGGTGGACTTGCCGGCGGCGGGCGGGCCGGCAAGTCCGAGGATCGTGCGGGCGTTGCTGCCCGGGCCCCGGAGGAAGCCGAGGGCGAGGGCGGTGAGGCGGTCCTCGTTCATGGCCGCACCCTACTCACCGTCGGCACGGGCCTCACCGCTCGGCGAGGGCGGGCACCTCCAGGGTGAGGGTGCCGGCGTCGGCGTCGAGGACGGCGGGGACGCCGAGCGGGACGGTCAGGGTGGAGGGGCAGTGGCCGAAGCCGAGTTCCCAGATGACGGGTATGCCGAGCGGGCCGAGGCGGTCGAGCATGACGTCCCGGACGCGGTCGAGCCGTCCGCAGCCGTCCCAGGAGCCGAGTGCGATGCCGGCGACCCCGTCGAACGCACCGGAGCGCAGGAACTGGGTGAGGAGCCGGTCGAGCTGGTACGGCTGCTCGTGGACGTCCTCCAGGATCAGGATGCCGCCGGCGTAGGAGGGCCGGGCGGCGGGCGTGCCGCGCTCGGCCGCGAGGACGTGGAGGCAGCCGCCCGCGGTGACGCCCCGGGCGCGGCCGGGGACGAGGGCGGTGGCGGTCGGTGAGGTGAGCACGGTGGTGGCCGTGGGCTCGAAGAGGGTGCGGCGCAGGTGGTCGGCGGTCGGTCCGTCGGTGATGAAGGAGCCGGCCGCGCTCATCGGCCCGTAGAGGGTGGCGATGCCGAGCCGCTGGGCGAAGGCCTCCTGGAGGGAGGAGACGTCGCTGAAGCCGATGAACGGCTTGGGCGGGACGGCGCGCATGGCGTCCCAGTCGAGCAGGTCGACCATGCGGTGGACGCCGTAGCCGCCACGGGCGCAGATGACGGCGTCGACGGTGGGGTCGAGCCAGGCGGACTGGAGGTCGGCGGCGCGGTCGGCGTCGGTGCCGGCGAGGTAGCCGAGGGTGGGGTGGGCGTCGAGGACGTGCGGGGCGACGGTGACCCGCAGGCCCCAGGAGCGGAGGACCGCGCAGCCGTCGGTGAGCCGCTGGGAGTCGATCGGGCCGCTGGGGGCGACGACGGCGACGTGGTCGCCGGGGCGCAGGTGCGGCGGGCGGGTCAGACCCTGGCCGGGCGTGGTCGGGTGCTGGTCCATGGTCCGGGACGCCTTTCGGGGGAGGCCGGGTACGGGCGGCCTCGGCGTGGTCGAGGCCGCCCGGTGACGATATGCCCCCGTGTCGACGGGCCGATGTCCGCGAGCCGACGTCTTCGGGCCGAAGGTGCCCCGAAGGTGCGCCGGAGGTGCGGGGCGGTTCTTCAGATCGCCCCCATCACCTTCCTGACCTCGTCGAGGGTGGCGTCGGCGACGGCGTTGGCGCGTTCGGCCCCGTCGCGCAGGACCTGGCGCAGGTGGCCTCGGTCGGCGGCGAGTTCGGCGCGGCGGGCACGCAGGGGGCGGAGGTACTCGTTGACGGAGTCGGTGACGGTGCGTTTGAGCGCGGCGGCCCCGCCGTCGCCGATTTCCTCGGCGATCTCCTCGGGTGCGCGGTTCTGGCAGAGCGCGGCGAGCAGGATGAGGCCGGAGACCTCGGGCCGGTTGGCCGGGTCGTAGTCGATCCGGCGGTCGGCATCGGTCCTGGCGCCGCGGATGATCCGGGCGGTCTCGTCCTCGGTCGCGCCGAGGGGGACGGAGTTGCCCCGGCTCTTGCTCATCTTGCCGCCGTCGGTGCCGAGCAGCAGCGGGGCGTCGGAGAGCAGTGCGCGGGGGGTGGGGAAGACGGCGCCGCCGTCGGCGTGCGGGTAGCGCTCGTTGAAGCGGCGGGCGATGGTGCGGGCGACTTCGAGGTGGGGCAGCTGGTCCTGGCCGACCGGGACGAGGTTCGCCTTGCAGAAGAGGATGTCGGCGGCCTGGTGGGCGGGGTAGGTGAACATCAGCCCGTTGACGGCGGACTGGCGGGAGTGCGCGATCTCGTCCTTGACGGTGGGGTTGCGGTTCAGTTCGGCGACGCTGACCAGGCTGAGGAAGGGCAGCAGCAGTTGGTTGAGGGCGGGGACGGCGCTGTGCGCGAAGATCGTGGCGCGGTCGGGGTCGAGGCCGGCCGCGAGGTAGTCGAGAACGAGGTTCTCGGTGTGCTCGGCGAGCCGGTCGGCGATGTCCCGGTCGGTGATGACCTGGTAGTCGGCGATCACGACGAACATCTCGACGCCCTGGTTCTGGAGCTGGACGCGGTTGTGCAGGGTGCCGAAGTAGTGGCCGAGGTGCAGCGGTCCGGTGGGGCGGTCCCCGGTGAGGACGCGGTGGCCGGCCGGGTCGGCGGTGAAGGTGGCGGTGGTGGCCACGGACGGGGTCGTCGGGGTGGTCGCGGTCGTCTCGGTGGTCATCGGGTTTCTCCTCGGTACGGCGGTGGTGGCGGCCGTCCGGGGCGGGGGCCCGTTCCGTGGGAAACGCGAAAGGGCCGTCCATTCCGGACGGCCCTGGTCAAGCGGGTGGGGTGGCCGTCCCTCAGGACGGCCACCAGCACTGGCCCGCGTAGAGCTTCATGCGGTCGAGGATAGCGTCGGTGCCCGGCGGCGTGGTCGGCTTTCGGCGCTCCGGTCCTCCCGGTCCTCCCGGTCCTCTCAGTCCTCGACGACCAGCGCGGGGGTGTCCTTGCGCAGCGTCTCGCCGCGGAAGAACTCCGGCCGGGCCAGCCCGTAGCAGGTCATCAGGACGGCGCCGAGCAGCAGGATGCCGACGCCGATGACGAACACCGAGCCGATGCCGAAGACGGCGCCGCTGCCGTAGTCCGGGTTCCAGGCGTCGGTGAGGGTCTGCAGGAAGACCCCGCTCAGCAGCACGCCGCCGAGCAGCGGGGCGATGCCCTTGAGGAACAGGTCGCGGGGGCCGGTGCGCAGCGAGCGGCGGAAGTACCAGACGCAGGCGAACGCGGTCAGCGCGTAGTAGAAGCAGATCATCAGGCCGAGCGCCAGGATGGTGTCCTGGACGACGTTCTCGCTGATCAGGCTCATGCCGACGTAGAAGACGGCGGTGGCGATGCCGGCCGCGACGGTGGCGTACCCGGGGGTGCGGAAGCGCGGGTGGACGGCGCCGAAGCGCGGCGGCACGGCACGGTAGGCGCTCATCGCGAGCAGGGTGCGGGCCACCGGGATGAAGGTGGTCTGGAGGCTGGCGGCGGCGCTGGCGACGACGGCCAGGAAGAGCAGGACGCTCCACGGCGAGCCGAGGACCGGGCGGGCGAGCGCGGCGAAGACGTTGTCGGAGGTCTCCGGGTTGCTGAGGCCGGAGCCGGTGGAGCCGACGCCCGCGAACATCTGGGCGGAGATCGCGACCAGCAGGTACGAGCCGACCAGGGTGACCATGGAGACCATCGCGGCGCGGCCAGGGGTCTTGGCACTGCCGAGGGTCTCCTCGTTCATGGTGAGACAGGTGTCCCAGCCCCAGTACATGAAGATCGACAGCGACAGGCCGGCGGTGAAGGCGCTGAAGGAGCTGACCTGGAGCGGGTTGAGCCAGGAGAACGAGAAGCCGATCGAGTCGGGCAGGTCGCCGGCGGCGGCCTTGCCGATGGCGATGGCCGAGAAGAGCACCAGCACGGCGAGTTGGAGGCCGACCAGGCTGTACTGGAACCACTTGGTGGCGGTCATCCCCCGGTAGCTCATCGCGGTGGCGCCGGCGATCAGCAGGACGACGGTGAGCAGGTGGACGGCCTGGTTCTGGTCGAGTTCGGCGACCCAGCTCCTGCCGGTCATCTCGCCGAGCATCAGGTAGAGGAAGTCGGTCGCGACCCCGGCCAGGTTGGACAGCACGATGATGGTCGCGACGGTCAGGCCCCAGCCGGCCATCCAGCCGACCCGGGGGCCGAAGGCCTTGACCGTCCAGGTGAAGGACGTGCCGCAGTCCGGGAAGTCCTTGTTCAGCTCCTTGTAGGCGAACGCGACGAGCAGCATCGGCAGGAAGCCGGCCAGGAACACGGCGGGCATCTGGACGCCGACCGCGGTGACGGTCGGCCCGAGTGTCGCGGTCAGGCAGTAGACCGGGGCGACCGTGGAAACGCCCAGGACCACACTGCCCAGCAGGCCCACCGAGTTGCCCCGTAGACCCTTGTCCCCCGCTCCCCCAGCTGTCCCCTGGTCGGGGACTCCACCACTGATGCCACTGACCGGGGCACCCTGCGGAGCGCCGGGCGCCATTGCCCGGCCGCTGCTTCCGTGCTCTGAGAGCTGCTGATCAAACACCAGCGCACCCTAGGCGCGAGCATGGAAGGTTGAGTAGACCAACCCTTGGTGATCTAAACCACTTGCTTCGATTCGTTCTCGACGAAGGCCATCAAGGTGCAGCATTAACGGCGCGCTAAGCGGTGTACCTTAGTTTCAAAGGATCAGGGTCAAGAGAATTTCTCCCTTATGTCAAGGTTTGAGATGGTTCACCCCCAGCCCGGACGGGTCACCACGCCCCCCTCGGACGCTTCGGATAGGTTTGCCTCACCTAACCTCGATTCGAAGGAGCGTCGCGTGGCCCCCCACTCCGACGACCTGGTCCTCGTCCCCCGTACCCCCTCCCGCCGCAGGTTCCTCTCCGCCGGGATCGCCGGCGGGGCGGTCCTCGGCCTCGGCGGACTGCTCACCGCCTGCGGCAGCTCCGGCGGCTCGGGCGGCAACGGCGGCTCCGGCGGCGCGACCCCCGGCACCGGCGGCGCATCGCCCGACCAGAAGTCGGTCAAGCAGGGCGGCGACGACTACGCCACCGTGATCGAGAAGATGAAGGGCTTCGGCACCGACGCCGCCCCCGGCGTCTACCCGCGCACCGTCAAGCACGCCATGGGCGAGACCGTCATCCCCGCCAAGCCCACCCGGGTCGTGGTCCTGGACACCGGCGAACTCGACAACGTCGTCGCACTCGGCATCCAGCCGGTCGGCATCGTCTACACCGACGGCTCCAAGTCCCTGCCGTCCTACCTCAAGGACAAGGCCGGCAACCCGGCCAACGTCGGCACCATCAACAGCCTCAACCTGGAGGCCATCGCCGCGCTCAAGCCCGACCTGATCCTCGGCAGCCAGCTGCGCGCCCAGGACCAGTACGCGCAGCTTTCCAAGATCGCGCCGACCGTCTTCTCGCTGCGCCCCGGCTACCCCTGGAAGCAGAACTTCCAGCTCAACGCCAGCCCGTTCGGCCTGGAGGCCGAGGCCAAGACCCAGCTCGACGCGTACCAGGCGGCCGCCACCGCGATCGGCGCCAAGCTCGGCGACAAGCGGCCCACCATCACGCCGCTGCGCTTCATGCCCGGCCGGACCCGGCTGTACGCCGAGCTGTCCTTCATCGGCACCATCCTCACCGACGTCCCGCTGCCGCAGCCCAAGATCGAACAGGTCAAGGAACTCGCGGTGGAGGTCAGCCCGGAGCAGATCGACAAGGCCGACGCCGACTGGATCTTCTACGGCGTGTACGGCAGCCCCAGCTCCACCAACCAGGACGCGGTGCTTGGCGGCGCGCTCTGGAAGACCCTCGGCGCGGTCAAGTCCGGTCAGGCCCGGCCGGTTTCGGACGAGACCTGGTTCCTCGGGCTCGGTGTCATGGCCGCCAACGCGGTGCTCGCCGACCTCAAGGGCTTCGTCGCGCCCGGCACTTGAGTCGACACGGGGCGTAGGGGCGGGCAGTGGTCTCGCGCACACCCCCGGAGTTGACTCTTGGAGCTGGTCGCGCGGTGCGGGAGGATCATCCGGACCGTCCGCCGAAGGGCCCGTGCCGATGACCTCGCTCCACCCCGCCGCAACCGACCCGTCCCTGCCCGGCCCGCCCGGGGGCAGCGCCGGATCCGCGCCCCCGCACGCCGCGCGCTGCTCCATCGCGACGGCCGCCGAGACCGGCCCGGCCGGCGCTCCGGGCGCCGCCCCGTCCGGCACGGTCGGCGGGCCGCGCCAGGCGGGCGGCTCACGCCACGACTCGGTTCCGCAGCCGCGCGGACGGGAGGACGGCGCGGAGAACGGCGGACTCGCGGCGGGGGGCGAGGCGGCTGCGGACGATCCGACCACCTCGCGGCTGCGGGCGGCGCTCGCCGACCGGCTGCGGGCCGCCCGCGCCCAAGGCCGCTCGGTCGCCGACCTGGCGGCCGCGTGCCGGCGACCGGCCACGGAGGTCCGGGCGCTGCTCGGCGAGAGCGCCGAGGACGGCGAGGACGAGGACGGGGACGGCGGGGTCCGTGAGGGCGGGGTCCGTGAGGGCGGCGCGGGCGTTCAGCATCGTGAAGACGTTCCGGGTGGTGAGGCCGAGGCCGTGGGCGGGCGGGCCGGGACCGGGGCAGGCCGGTTCGGTCGACCGACCGTCGCGCCCGAGGGCGACCGGGCCGTACCCGTGCTGCGCGCGGCGCGCGAGGAACTCCGGACCGCCGGATCCCGGCGCCCCGCGCCCTCGCGCCGACTGCGCCGGATGCACCCGCAGGCCGACGCGACCGGGCAGGGGGCGGCCGCACGGGAGACGGCCGCGACCTCCGCCGCTCTCCCGGCCGAGGTCCGGGCGGCAGCCGCACCCGGTTCGGGTGAACCCATCGGAGGCACCGGGGCGGTGACGGCGCCATCGGGCGCCGACCCCGAGGCGGCGCGGGCCGAGACACCGCTCGGCATCCTGATCGGCGGCAGCCCGAACCAGCCCGAGGCCGTCGGCCGCCCGGAGGAGCGGGCGCCGATCCGGGTGACGGCGGAACCGGTCCGGATCGGCCGCGGCACCAGCCTGATCGTGCTGCCCTCCTGGCGCCCCGCCATCGCCGTCTCGGTGCCGACCGAGCAACTGCTGTCCGCCACCGGGCTCGCCTTCGAGCAGCTGACCGACGCGCAGCTGACCGTGCTGATGAACCCCTGCGCGCTGCACGACCGGGAGCTGGACCTGCACGGCTGGGAATCCGGCCCGGGCGGGCGGGCACGACGCGGCGGGCGCCCGTAGGGGCGTCCGCTCGTAGCAGCGTGTGGTCGCAGCAGCGCGCGGGCAGGGCCCGTCGGCAACGGTCGTAGCAGCGCGCGTTCAGGGGCCGCCGGCAACGGTCGTAGCAGCGCGCGTTCAGGGGCCGCCGGCAACGGCCAGGGGACGGCAGCCGGGAGATCGCGGTCGACCGGGCGTCGGGGAGCGGTCGGCAGGCGGCCGTCAGCGGGTGGCCGGGGCGTTCGGGATGAAGCCGAGGTCGACGGGTACCGGGGGGCGCCCGTCGACGGCCCAGCCCTCGCGGACCGCGGCCAGCAACTCCGGCAGCCGGGGCGGCCAGAGCGCGTCGGCGTTCTCGTCGGCCAGGTCGGCCGGGGTCCACCAGCGCCAGTCGAGGATCCGGTCCTCGGCGTGCACCGCGCTGACGTCACCGACCGGGCCGCGGTGCGGTCCGCCCGTGAGGTAGATGTGCTCGTGCTGACGGACCGGGGTGCCGTGCCAGGTGAAGTCGTGTTCCCAGGTGCAGAGCAGCGGGCCCGGTTCGAGGTCGCTCCAGCCCGTCTCCTCCCAGAGTTCGCGCCGGGCGCCGGTCCACGGGGTCTCGCCGGGCTCCAGCCCGCCGCCCGGCATGGTCCAGTGGACGCCGACCTCGTCGTTGTCCGAACGGAGCAGGAAGACCGAGCCGTCCTCGTCCAGGACCACCGTGCGAGCCGCCCGCCGGGGGACACGCCTACGGAGTCTCAGCAGATTTCGCATCGGATCACTCTCCCAGCACCCGGCCGGGCCGTCGAGCGGGTTTGACGCGCCGAAAGCCGCCGACGCCGCCCCGCCCGGGCCTTACCCTGACGGCCATGCCCGTACCCGCGATCCTCTTCCCCGCCGACCCGCTCAACCCGCGCCGGCCCGACCCGCACTTCGCCTGGGAGGCCAGGCTGCTGCGGGAGTTGGGCGGCGAGCACCACCTGGTCGACCACGACGCGCTGCTCACCGGGCACGCCGAGCAGGCGGTCCGACGGGTGCCGCAGGACCGGGGTCCGCTCTGGTACCGGGGCTGGATGCTTCCGTCCGCCCGCTACGCCGGCTTCGCCGCCGCGCTCGCCGCGCGCGGCTGCGCCCTGCTGACCAGCCCGGCCGGCTATGCGACGGCACACGAACTGCCGGGCTGGTACGGCGTGTTCGAGGGGACGACCCCGCCCAGCGCGTGGATCCCCGCCGCCGCTGCCGCGGTGCCCGGGCCGGAAGAGCTGGCGGCCGCCGCGGCCCGGCTCGGCGGGGTCGGACCGGCGATCGTCAAGGACTACGTGAAGTCGCGCAAGCACGAGTGGCACGAGGCCTGCTACGTCCCCGAGTTGGCCGATCTGGCGAGCGTCGGACGCGTGGTGGCGCGGTTCGTCGAGCTCCAGGGCGAGTTCCTGACCGGCGGGGTGGTGCTGCGGCGGTACGAGGAGTTCGAGCCGCTGGCCGACGGGCCGGGCGGCAGCTCGGGTGACGACTCGGGCGAAGGATCGGGCGAAGGATCGGGCGGAGGGCCGGATGGAGGGTCGGATGACCGTTCGGGCCGTGGGAGCGGGCGGGCCGTGGAGGCGCGGGTGTGGTGGCTGGACGGCGAGCCCGTCCTGGTCGGGCCGCACCCCGACGCGCCTCACCACGATGTCGAACCCGACCTCACCGGCGTCCGCCCCCTGGTCCGGATGCTCGGCTGCCGCTTCGTCACCACCGACCTCGCCAACCGGGCCGACGGCTCCGGCTGGCGCGTGGTCGAGGTCGGCGACGGACAGGTCAGCGACCTGCCGCGCGGGATCGACGCCACCGGCCTGCTGGCCTCGCTGATCGCCGCCTGACGATCAGCCTGACGGGCCGCCGGCGACGGTCCGCCAGACTGATCGCGGGCAGTCGGCTACCCGGCGGCGACGGCCTCGACCGCCGGGTGGCCGTCCGCGATGAACGCCTGCCAGAGCCGGGCGTACGTGCCGCCCCGGGCGAGCAGCTCGGTGTGCGTGCCGTCCTCGACCACCCGGCCGTGGTCCAGCACGACGACCCGGTCCGCGCGCTCGGCGGTGGTCAGTCGGTGGGCGATGACCAGCGTGGTGCGGCCACCGCTGAGCCGGTCCGCGGCCTGGTTGACCGCCGCCTCGGTGGCCAGGTCGAGCGCCGCGGTCGCCTCGTCGAGCAGCAGGACGTCCGGATCGACCAGCTCGGCCCGGGCCAGCGCGATCAACTGCCGCTGGCCGGCCGAGAGGTTGCGGCCGCGACCCGCGACCTCGTGGTCGTAGCCGCCGGACAGCCGGACGATCATGTCGTGCGCACCGACCGCCCGGGCCGCCGCCTCCACCTCGGCCGGCGAGGCGTCGGGCCGGCCGTACGCGATCGCCTCGCGCACCGTGCCCGCGAACAGGTACGCCTCCTGCGGCACCACGCCCAGCCGGTGGCGGTACTGCGCCAGGTCGAAGCGGGTGAGGTCGACCCCGTCCACCCGCACGGTGCCCTCCGTCGCGTCGTAGAACCGGGCGACCAGCTTCACCAGCGTCGACTTGCCGGCGCCGGTCTCGCCCACCAGCGCCACCGTCTGCCCGGCCGGGATGTGCAGGTCCACACCGGTCAGCACGTTCGGGGCGCCGTCCGCACCGCCGTTGTAGGCGAAGCCGACGCTCTCGAAGGAGATCTCGCCGCGCAGCCCCTCGGGCACCGGCACGGGGTCGGCCGCCTCGGCCGTGGCGGTCGGGGTGCGCAGCAGCTCCCGGATCCGGCCGAGACCCACCGAAGCCTGCTGGTAGCCGTCGAACACCTGGGACAGCTGGTTGACCGGTGCGAAGAACAGATCGATGTACAGCAGGTACGCGACCAGAGCGCCGACCGTCAGCGTCCCGGCGTCGACCCGGGCCGCACCCACGATCAGCACCAGCGCGGCGGCCACGCTGGAGAGGAACTGGACGAACGGGAAGTACAGCGAGATGTACAGCTGCGCGCGCACCCGGGCCTCGCGGTAGGCGACGCCCCGGGCGACGAAGCGGTCCGTGTTGGTGTCCAGGCGGCGGAAGGCCTGGACGATCCGCATGCCCGCCACGTTCTCCTGGAGGTCGGCGTTGACGGTGCTGATGAGGTCCCGGGACAACTCGTACTGGTCCCTGGACTTCCGGCGGAACACCAGCGTCGCGATCACCAGCAGGGGCAGCACCGCGAAGACCACCAGGGCCAGGCCGGCGTCGATGATCAGCAGCGCGGCGAAGATCCCGCCGAAGGTCAGCAGGCTGACCACGGCGGTGACCACGCCGGTCTGCAGGAAGGACGTCAGCGAGTCCAGGTCGGTGGTCATCCGGGTCATGATCCGGCCGGACAGCTCGCGCTCGTAGTAGTCCAGGCCGAGCCGGTTGAGGTGGGCGAAGATCTTGAGGCGGAGCAGGTAGAGCACCCGCTCACCGGTCCGGCCGCTGACCCGGTTCTCGGCGCTCTGCACCAACCAGTCCAGCAGCACCACCACCAGCGCGGCGAGCGCGGCCACGGCGACCCCGGACATCAGGGCCTTGCTGACTCCCTGGTCGATGCCGTGCCGGATCAGCACCGGCAGCACCAGGCCAGAGGCCGCGTCGAGCGCGACGAGCAGCAGGGCCAAGGCGAGCGGGACGCGGAAGGGGCGCAGCAGGCGGCGGAGGGTGAAGTCCGGGTCACCGGCCTCGGCCTCGGCGCGCGGGACCGCCGGGGAGTCGGCGGCCGGCGGGAGGGCCGCGACCTTGGCCAGCAGGTCGGGGTCGGCGGTGCGGGCCGCCTTGACCAGGGCGGGGGTGGGGAGGTCGGGGGTGGCCGGGGCGGGGGCCTGCGTGGCGACGGGTTCCGGGGTGGGGGACGAGGCCGGCGTGGGGGTCGGTTCGTGGACAGGCTCGGGGGTGGACCGCGCCTCGGTCTGCTCAGCGGCCTTCTGCTCAGGGGTCTGCTGCTCGGGGGCCTGCTGCCCAGCGGGCTGCTCGGGGGTCTGCGGAGAGGTCTGCTCGACGGTCTGCGCGGAGGTCTGCTCGACGGTCTGCGGGGTCTCGGACGACCGGGGTGTGCGGCCGGCCTCGGGGTCGGTGATCAGAGCCCGGTACTGGGGACATCGGGCGTCGAGTTCCTCGTGCGTGCCGATGTCCAGCAGCCGGCCGTGATCCAGGACGGCTATCCGGTCGGCGAGCTGCAGGGTCGAACGGCGGTGGGCGATCAGCAGCGTGGTGCGGCCGGTCATCACCGAGCGCAGCGCGTCGTGGATCTCCGCCTCGACCTGCGGGTCCACTGCCGAGGTGGCATCGTCCAGCAGCAGGATCCGGGGGTCGGTGAGGATCGCCCGGGCCAGCGCGATCCGCTGGCGCTGGCCTCCGGAGAGGGTCAGGCCCTGCTCGCCGACCTTGGTCTCGTAGCCGTCGGGCAGCGCGCGGACGAACTCGTCGGCCTGGGCGGCCCGCGCGGCCGCCACCACCTGCTCGTCCGTGGCGTCCGGACGGCCGTAGGCGATGTTGGTGCGGACCGACTCGGAGAACAGGAAGCTCTCCTCGGGGACGATGCCGACCGCCGACCGGACCGAGTCCAGGGTGAGGTCGCGCAGGTCGTGGCCGTAGAGGCGGACGGCGCCGGCCGCCGGGTCGTAGAAGCGCGGCACCAGCTGCGCCACCGTCGACTTGCCGGAGCCGGAAGCCCCGACCAGGGCGAGGGTCTCGCCGGGGGCCAGCTTCAGGCTGAGGCCGTGCAGGACGGGGGCGGGGTGCTCGGGGTCGTAGCGGAACTCGACCTGGTCGAACTCCAGGGCGACATCGGAGGTTCGGGGGCCTGTGGTGGCGCGGGTGTCTGCGGTGGCGCGAGGGCCTGCGGTGGCGCGAGGGCCTGCGGCGCTGCCTTCGCGGACGCCGGTGGCGGCGCCTTCGCGGGTGCCGTCCCCGGTGAGGTCCAGGGTGAGCGCGTCCGGGCGCTCCTGGACCAGCGGGCGCTCGTCGATCAGCTGGAGGACACGCTCCACACCGGCCCGGGCCTGCTGGCCGACCGTGATGACCATGGTGAGCATCCGCACCGGCCCGGTCATCTGCGCGACGTAGGTGGAGAAGGCGACGAAGGTCCCGAGCGACACCTGGCCGTCGACGGCCAGCCAGCCGCCGAAGGCCAGCACCGCGACCTGCGCGAGCGCCGGGATGGCCTGCATCGCCGGGTTGTAGCGGGCGTTGAGCCGGATCGACCGGAGCCGGGCGGCGAACAGGTGGCGGGAGGCCCGCTCCAGCTTGTCCAGCTCCTGCGCCTCCTGACCGAAGCCCTTGACCACCCGGACGCCGCCGATCGCGCCGTCCACCACGCCCGCGACGGCGGCCGCCTCCTGCTGGGCGGCCCAGGTGGCGGGGAAGAGGCGCTTGCGGCTGAGGACGGTGATCCACCACAGCGCGGGGGCCATCACCAGGGCTATCAGGGTGAGCGGCGGGGAGAGCCAGACCATCACGGCCAGCGACATGACGAACATCACCAGGTAGCCGGTCATCATCGGCAGCATCGAGAGCAGGCCGTTGATCAGCTGGAGGTCGGAGGTCGCGCGCCCGACCACCTGGCCGGTGTCCAGCCGGTCCTGGCGGTGGCCGTCGAGCCGGCCGAGCGAGCGGAACAGGTCGCTGCGCATGTCGTGCTGGACGTCCAGGGCGAGCTGACCGCCGTAGTAGCGGCGGACCTGGGTGCAACCGAAGACGACGACGGCGGCGAGCAACAGCACCACCGCCCAGGGGACCAGCGAGCGGGTGTGCGCGGTGATGACGTCGTCGATGATCACCTTGGTGACCAGCGGCACCAGCGAGGTGACGGCCATGCCGACGAGCGAGGCGCCGAAGGCGAGCAGCACGCTGCGGCGGGACCGCCAGCAGTAGCCGACCAGGCGGCGCAGCCAGCCGACGGCCTGCGGGTGGTCGCCGTCCGGCTGCGGGTGGTCGCCGTCCAGCTGCGGGCTCGCGCCGGGGTCCGGTGAGCCGCTCGGGGATTGCTCCACCGTGGATCCGTGAGTCTCAGGCATATTTAGGGATGCTAACCATTTCGTCGGGTGGCCGCCATGGCGTTTCCGGCCCGGATGGGGCCGGAGCGGGCCGGGGCGGCCCGGATCGTCCGGTCCGGCGGACTGGCCAACAGCCTGCGGCCTGCGGTGATTCCCGGCCGAACGCGTCCCGGCCGAGCGCGCGCACGGCCCGCCGACCCCGCCCGCCTCCAGGGTCGCCTGACTCCAGGGTCGCGGACGACCCGCCGAAGGCCCAGCGGCCAGGGGCGGGCGGGCGCCATCCTTTGGTCCTAGACCTCCGGTAGTCCTGGACCTCCGGCCTCGGAGCCGGACCGCCGGCCCTTGGGCCCGGACCACCGGGCAGGCCCTCCGGGGGCGCGCAGGGCTCAGGCCTGCGCGGACACCGACTCGGCCGCCGCCGCGAAGGCGCCGTGGGCGAGGGCGTGCAGCAGGACGGCCATGCCGTCGCGCTGGAGGCCGGAGCGCTCGTCCTGGGCGGGGCCCGGGCCGAGGCTGTGCGGGGTCGAGTTGATCAGGCCGAAGACGGCGTGGACGGCGGCCCTGGCCACCGGTTCGGCGGCGGCGCCCGTCAGCTGCGGATAGGCC
Source organism: Kitasatospora sp. NPDC087271 (assembly GCF_044744605.1). Classification (NCBI taxonomy): domain Bacteria; kingdom Bacillati; phylum Actinomycetota; class Actinomycetes; order Kitasatosporales; family Streptomycetaceae; genus Kitasatospora; species Kitasatospora sp. NPDC087271. The sequence goes on along the minus strand of NZ_JBIUYQ010000011.1, from coordinate 248,023 downwards.
TGCCGGACCACGTCCACCCACAGCTCGACGTAGCCGCGCTGGAGCCGGCGGACGGTGCGGCGGTCCTCCTCCTTGAGGTTCAGCAGCTCGCGGTCGTGGAGGGTGATCAGGTCGCGGTCGTCGAGGGCGAAGTCGACGTGGCCGCCGATCAGCGCGTCCAGCGCGGCGGCCGGACCGTCACCGCCGCCCGCCCGGCGCCGCCCCTCCTCCAGCAGGCGCTCGCTGATGCCGATCAGCAGATCGGCGAGCATCGCGTCCTTTCCGGCGAAGTGGCGGTAGAGCCCGGGCCCGCTGATGCCGACGGCCTTGCCGATCTCGTCCACACCCACCCCGAGGAAACCCCGGGCCGCGAAGAGTCGCGCGGCCTCCCGACGGATCTGGTCGCGGCGTGGGAGCGCGGAGGCTGCGGGGACGTTCGGCATGCTGCCCATCGTAGACAGTGGGGTTATCGGCCGTTAACCTGGGCGCGTGAGTTAACGTTAATTAACGTGGGGTCCACGGGCGCACCGCATTCGGCCGCCCACCTGGTGCCGAGGGCAAGGGAGCTCTTGGGAATGGTCATCTCAACCGCCGGTGTACCCACCGGCGTCCATGGCAGCGCAGCGGCCGGCACCACGGCGGCGCCGGGCGCCGTACCGCCGGGAGCCGCTGCTCCCGCTCCCCGGCTCGGCACCGCGGTCGACCCGGGCTCCACCGCCTACCGGGCCAACACCGAGGCACACCGGGCCCTCGTCGCCGAGCTGCGCGAGAAGCTCGACGCGGCGGCCCTCGGCGGCGGTGCCAGGGCCCGCGCCCGGCACACGGCGCGCGGCAAGCTGCTCCCCCGCGACCGGGTGGACACCCTGCTCGACCCGGCCTCGCCCTTCCTGGAACTGGCCCCGCTGGCCGCCGACGGGATGTACGACGAGGCGGCGCCCGCGGCCGGGGTGATCGCGGGCATCGGCCGGGTCGCCGGACGCGAGGTGGTGGTGGTCGCCAACGACGCCACCGTCAAGGGCGGCACCTACTACCCGATGACCGTGAAGAAGCACCTGCGCGCCCAGGAGGTCGCGCTGGAGAACCGGCTGCCCTGCGTCTACCTGGTGGACTCCGGCGGCGCCTTCCTCCCCATGCAGGACGAGGTCTTCCCGGACCGCGACCACTTCGGCCGGATCTTCTACAACCAGGCCAGGCTCTCCGCCGCGGGCATCCCGCAGATCGCCGCCGTACTCGGCTCCTGCACCGCCGGCGGGGCGTACGTCCCGGCGATGAGCGACCAGGCCGTGATCGTCCGCAACCAGGGCACGATCTTCCTGGGCGGGCCGCCGCTGGTGAAGGCCGCCACCGGAGAGGTGGTCACCGCCGAGGAACTGGGCGGTGGTGACCTGCACTCCCGCGCCTCGGGGGTGACGGACCACCTGGCCGAGGACGACGCCCACGCCCTCTCCATCGTCCGCACGATCGTGGCCGGGCTCGGCCCGCGCTCGGCCAGGCCGTGGCCGCTCACCCCGGTCGAGCCGCCGGCCGTGGACCCGGTCGGCCTGTACGGGGCCGTCCCGGTCGACCCGCGCACGCCCTACGACGTGCGCGAGGTGATCGCCCGGCTGGTCGACGGCAGCCGGTTCGCCGAGTTCAAGGCCGAGTACGGCGCGACCCTGGTCACCGGCTTCGCCCGGATCCACGGCCACCCCGTCGGCATCGTCGCCAACAACGGCGTGCTGTTCTCCGAGTCGGCCCTCAAGGGCGCCCACTTCATCGAGTTGTGCGACCAGCGCGGCATCCCCCTCCTCTTCCTGCAGAACATCACCGGATTCATGGTCGGCCGGCAGTACGAGGCGGGCGGCATCGCCAAGCACGGCGCCAAGATGGTCAACGCCGTCGCCAGCACCCGCGTCCCGAAGCTGACCGTGGTGATCGGCGGCTCGTACGGAGCCGGCAACTACTCGATGTGCGGCCGGGCCTATTCACCTCGCTTCCTGTGGATGTGGCCGGGCTCGAAGATCTCCGTGATGGGCGGCGAGCAGGCGGCGTCCGTCCTCGCCACCGTCCGCCGCGACCAACTGGAGGCCCGCGGCGAGCAGTGGCCGGCCGAGGCGGAGGAGGAGTTCAAGCGCCCCGTCCGCGAGCAGTACGAGCGCCAGGGCAACGCCTACTACGCCACCGCCCGCCTCTGGGATGACGGCGTGATCGACCCGATGGACACCCGCACCGTCGTCGGCCTCGCCCTCACCGCCTGCGCCAACGCCCCGCTTCCGCCGCCCGGCCCGTACGGGGTCTTCCGGATGTGACCCCGCCCCGGCGGGTGTGACCCGCCCCTCCCACGCGACCTCTCCTCTCCTGTCGGTGTGACCCCGCTCCTGCGGGCGTGACTCCCGCGGCGCCGGCTCACCGCCCGGGCCGGCGCCCTCCCCTCCCGCCGCCACTCCGCCGCCACCTCCTTCGTACGGCTCCCCTCGACCCGGAGGAACGCCTCCCATGTTCGACACAGTTCTGGTCGCCAACCGCGGCGAGATCGCCCTCCGGGTGATCCGCACCCTGCGGCGGCTCGGCGTGCGCTCGGTCGCCGTGTTCAGCGACGCCGACGCCGACGCGCCGCACGTCCGCGAGGCGGACGTCGCCGTCCGGCTCGGCCCCGCTGACCGCAGCGACAGCTCGGCGGCCGAGACCTACCTGCGCACCGACCAGATCCTCGCCGCCGCCCGCCGCACCGGGGCCCAGGCCGTGCACCCCGGTTACGGCTTCCTCGCCGAGAACGCCGGCTTCGCCCGCGCCTGCGCCGACGCCGGCCTCGTCTTCATCGGGCCTCCTCCCGGTGCGGTCGAGCTGATGGGTGACAAGATCAACGCCAAGGAAGCCGTCCGAACCGCCGGCGTTCCGGTGGTCCCCGGCAGCCAGGCCACCGCGCCCACCGACGGGGAACTCCTCGCCGCCGCCGAGGAGATCGGCTACCCCGTCCTGCTCAAGCCGTCCGCCGGAGGCGGCGGCAAGGGTATGCGCCTCGTGCGGGACCGCGCCGACCTGCCCACCGAGATCGCCGCCGCCCGCCGCGTCGCCCGGACCGCCTTCGGCGACGACACCCTGCTGCTGGAACGCTGGGTCGACCGGCCGCGCCACATCGAGGTGCAGGTGCTCGCCGACGCCCACGGCACCACCGTCCACCTCGGCGAGCGCGAATGCAGCCTCCAGCGCCGCCATCAGAAACTGATCGAAGAAGCCCCCTCCGTTCTGCTCAATGCCGAGACCCGCGCCGCGATGGGCGCCGCGGCCGTCCGCGCCGCGGAGTCCTGCGGCTACACCGGGGCCGGCACCGTGGAATTCATCGTTCCCGGCATCGACCCGGACTCCCCCGCCACCTCCTCCACCGAGGGGGTACGGGACTTCTTCTTCATGGAGATGAACACCCGCCTCCAGGTCGAACACCCCGTCACCGAACTCGCCGTCGCCGTCGGCGACGATTCAGCCCGACTCGACCTGGTCGAGTGGCAGCTGCGGATCGCCTCGGGCGAACGGCTCTCCTTCGATCAGTCCGACATCTCCTTCCTGGGCCACGCCATCGAGGCCCGGATCTGCGCCGAGGACCCGGAACGGGACTTCCTGCCCACCGGCGGCCGCATCCTCGTCCTGGACGAGCCCCAGGGCGAGGGCGTGCGCGTCGACTCCGGAGTCGCCCCCGGATCCGTCGTCACCAGCGCCTACGACCCGATGCTCGCCAAGGTCATCGCGTACGGGCCCGACCGCCCGACCGCGCTGCGCCGGCTCCGCGCCGCGCTGGCCGACACCCGCATCCTGGGCGTCACCACCAACACCGGCTTCCTGCGACGGCTGCTCGCACACCCCGAGGTCGTCGCCGGCCGACTGGACACCGGCCTGGTGGAACAGACGGCCCAACAGCAGCCCGCCCTGCTCGCCTCGCCGTACTCCCCGGCGAACGCGCCGAGCGACGCGAACGAGACCGGCGAGGCCGCCAAGGCCAACGAGGCCGATGACGCGCACGAGGCCGATGCCACAACTGCCGACCCGCTGGCGGCCGAGACGCCACCACCTGCCCACCTCCTCTACTACGCGGCCGCGCTGGCGCGGCACCTGGACCTCACCCCGGCCGCCGACCCCGGCGGCTGGACCGACCCCTTCTCCCTTCCCTCCGGCTGGCGCCTGAGGGGCACCCCCGCCTGGACCACCCACCGACTCCGTACCCCCGGCCAGGATCCGGTCTCGGTGCGCATCCGTTCGATCACTGCGGGCAACGTAGCCGATGCCACTGACAATCCCGCCGAGCTCACCCGCGAGGTCGAGCTCCGGCTCGGCGCCGGGCCCGTCCACCGTGCCCGCGCGACCCGGACCGCCGACCGGCTGCACCTGACCGTCGACGGCCTGCAGACCACGTTCGCGCTGGCCACCGACGCCGCTCCCGGCCTCGCCGCCGGCCCGGTGACCTGGCTCGGCGTCGAGGGCGACGCCTGGTCGCTGCACGCCCACGACCCGGTGGGCGAGCGCGCCGCCGGAACCGCCGCCCACCACGGCGCCCTGACCGCCCCGATGCCCGGCACCGTCACCGTCGTCAAGACCACGACGGGCGAGACGGTCCGCAAGGGCCAGCCCCTGCTCGTGCTGGAGGCCATGAAGATGGAACACGTGATCGCCGCCCCGCACGACGGTGTCGTGGCCGAGCTGCGGGCCACCGCCGGCGCCACCGTCGCGATGGAGGAACTGCTGGTCGTGGTCGCCCCGGCCGGGGACGGCGCCGACGAGCAGGGCGCCCCCGCGGCCGCCGGGGTGCGGTCATGACCGCACCCGCCCGCGAGCCCGACGCGCTGGACCTGGGCCTGCCCGACCCCGTCCGCGCCCCCGGCCTGCCCGAGGAGGTCCGGATCCACGAGGTCGGACCGCGCGACGGGCTGCAGAACGAGGGCTCCCTGGTGCCCGTGGAGGTCAAGGCGGAGTTCATCGCCCGGCTCGCGGCCGCCGGGCTGCGCACCGTCGAGGCCACCAGCTTCGTCCACCCGAAATGGGTCCCTCAGCTGGCCGACGCCGAGGAGCTGATGCCCCGGCTCGCCGGCCTGCCGGAGCGCCACCCCGGCCTTCGGCTGCCGGTACTGGTGCCCAACGAACGCGGCCTCGACCGGGCGCTCGCCCACCACGCCACCGACGTCGCGGTGTTCGCCAGCGCCACCGAGACCTTCGCCCGCCGCAACCTCAACCGCTCGGCGGACGAGGCGATGGCCATGTTCCGCCCGGTCGTGGCGCGGGCGACCGAGGCAGGGCTGGCGGTCCGCGGCTACCTCTCGATGTGCTTCGGAGACCCCTGGGAGGGTCCGGTCCCGGTCTCCCAGGTGGTCGCGTACGGCGTGCGGCTGCTGGAGATGGGCTGCGCGGAGCTGAGCCTCGGCGACACCATCGGCGTGGCCACCCCCGGGCAGGTCGGCGCCCTGCTGGCCGGATTCGCGCGGGCCGGGGTGCCGGCCGACCGGCTCGCCGTGCACTTCCACGACACCTACGGCCAGGCGCTCAGCAACACCCTGACGGCCCTGCGCGAGGGGGTCACCACGGTGGACGCGTCGGCGGGCGGGCTCGGCGGCTGCCCGTACGCGAAGAGCGCCACCGGCAACCTGGCCACCGAGGACCTGGTGTGGATGCTGCACGGGCTCGGCATCCGGACCGGGGTCGACCTGCGCGCGCTGGTCGCCACCAGCGGGTGGATGGCCGAGCGGCTCGGCCGTCCGAGCCCGTCCCGCACCGTCCAGGCGCTGCTCGGCGCCGCCCGGGGCTGACCCCGCCGCACCACCGCTCCCCGGTGCCGGCCGCGCGGAATCCCGGCCGCGGCCGGCACCGGGCACCACGTTCATCGCCCAACCACACCGTGCGACCGTCACACCGTCAGACGGACGCCGGTCGTCCCGCTCACGCCCGCGGCCACCCCGGCCGGGCTCCAGGAGGATCACCGTGTTCGACCACCGGCTCAGCAGCGAGTACGAGGAACTGCGGCGCACCGTCGCCGAGTTCGCCCAGGACGTGGTGGCGCCGAAGATCGGCGGGTTCTACGAGCGGGAGGAGTTCCCCTACGAGATCGTCCGCGAGATGGGGCGCATGGGCCTGTTCGGCCTGCCCTTCCCGGAGGAGTACGGCGGCATGGGCGGCGACTACTTCGCACTGGGCATCGCCCTGGAGGAACTCGCCCGGGTCGACTCCTCGGTGGCGATCACCCTGGAGGCGGCCGTCTCGCTCGGCGCGATGCCGATCCACCGGTTCGGGACGGAGGAGCAGAAGCGCGAGTGGCTGCCCCGGCTGACTTCCGGCGAACTCCTCGGCGCCTTCGGCCTGACCGAGCCCGAGGGCGGCTCGGACGCCGGCGCGACCCGCACGACCGCGCGGTACGACGAGACCACCGACGAGTGGGTCATCAACGGCACCAAGTGCTTCATCACCAACTCCGGCACGGACATCACCGGTCTGGTCACCGTCACCGCACTCACGGAACCGATCGCTCGTTCGAGTGAAGAAGGCGAATTCCGCTCGCCAACGCGCGAAATCTCTTCCATCATCGTGCCCACCGGGACCCCGGGGTTCCAGGTATCGAAGAAGTACTCGAAGGTCGGGTGGAACGCATCCGACACCCGCGAACTGTCCTTTACCGACTGCCGCGTTCCCGCGGCCAACCTGCTGGGCGAGCGTGGCCGAGGCTACGCCCAGTTCCTGCGGATCCTCGACGAGGGCCGCATCGCGATCGCGGCCCTGGCCACCGGCCTGGCCCAGGGATGCGTCGACGAGTCCGTCAAGTACGCCGGCACGCGCCGGGCCTTCGGTCGACCGATCGGCGCCAACCAGGCCATCCAGTTCAAGCTCGCCGACATGGAGCTGCGCGCCCACACCTCCCGCCTGGCCTGGCGGGACGCCGCCTCCCGGCTGCTGCACGGCGAACCGTTCAAGAAGGAGGCCGCGATCGCGAAGCTGTACTCGTCCGAGGCCGCCGTCGACAACGCCCGCGAGGCGACCCAGATCCACGGCGGGTACGGCTTCATGAACGAGTTCCCGGTCGCCCGCTTCTGGCGCGACTGCAAGATCCTGGAAATCGGGGAGGGCACATCGGAGGTTCAGCGCATGCTCATCGCCCGGGAGATCGGCGCCGGGTTCTGATCCGGCCCCACCGGAGCAACTACCCGCTCCTCAGGCGGCATTGAGGAGCCCACGACACAGAGGAGCAGGCCGAAGTCCGCGGGGCGGCCGACACCATCGGCGGCCGGCACTATCGGCCGACAACGGGGAGACGTCTCCGGGGGCGCGGACACGCAGCGCCCGACGGAGCGTCAGGGAATCACGATCACCGGGCGGTTGGCCCGCCGCGCCAGCCGCCCGGAGACCGAGCCGAAGATCTTGCCGAGCAGGCCGTGCGTCGTGCCGACGACGATCGCGTCGGCGGCGTACTCGCGGCCGACCTCCTCGATCTCGTGGCAGATGTCGCCGCCCCGCTCGATCAGGATCCACGGCACCCCGGTGAGGAAGTCCGCGCAGGCGAGCTCCAGGCCCAGGACCTCGGTCCGGTGGTCGGGGAGGTCGACGAAGACGGGAGGTTCACAGCCCGCCCAGACAGTGGCGGGCAGGCGGTTGGCGACGTGCACGATCACCAGGCCGCACTGCGAACGGCGCGCCATGCCCACCGCGTACGCGAGGGCGCGCTCGCTCGACAGGGAGCCGTCGAAGCCGACGACCACGCCGTGCTGGAAGACCGGGTCGAGGGAGCGTGCGGACGCGTCCCGGGCCGTCGACTCGGCGTGCGCGCCGGGCAGGCCGGACGCCTCCGGACGCTCGGCGCCCGGGCCCAGGCGGCCCGTCACCGGAGACCCTCCGGGGTCGGCCGGGTGCCCGCCACGCCGCTGGCGAGGCCCTGGACGGTCATGCCGGGCGAGGCCGCCCCGTCGGACCAGGAGGCCGCACAGAGCGCGCACGAGGCCCCGGGGAGCGCCCGGCTCCAGGCCTGCTTCCTCGGCGCCCGGGGTGAGATCGGCGGTACCAGCGACGCCCGAGGAGCCAGTTGGTTCGCCGGCTCGCTGGGCGGCGGCGTCGCCAACCCGCTCGCCGGCGTGCTCGTCGACACGATCATCAGCCAGCTCGCCCCCACGCTCACCCCCGTGCTCGTCGGCCGGTACGCAGCCCGGCTCGTCGGCCTGGGCGTCGGCCCGGCCATCGGCCTGTCTGCTGGCGGGCAGGCGACCCGATGCATCGGCGTGGCCGTCGGCTGGAGCGAGGTCCGCGCGGCCGCCGTCGTCCCCGGTGTCTGCGCCCGCGTTGCGGGGCGCGTCCGGCTCCACCGGTCGGAAGGACTCAAAACCAGCCATGGCTCACGGCTCTTCATGGGAGAGGGGCCGACAGGAGAGGACAACGCCGCCCGGGCAGCAGGCCCGCCCACGGGATGACGTCGGTCTGCGCCGCGCAGCACCGTATGTGACCTGTTCCTTTCAGAGTACGACGGGTGTGAGGCCCAGCCCAGCGGTGAGGCCTCGGAGCGGCATTGTTCCCGCGAAAGGAGGATGCGCCCGCCGTCGGCAGTGCGCCCTGCCCGCAGGCCACGCGCCCCCTCCAGAAAGGAGGTTCCCTGGAGCTTGACTGAGCGGACCGGGCGACGCAACAGGCCTGCCGGACACCGTGACCGGACTGTCATGGATCGGCGACGATCCGTTGCCACACGTCGCGAACCGTCACGTCCCGCCAGCCTCAGCCGGCCCGCCCGGACCCACCCGTACACCAGGTTCTGGAACCCGTTTCAGCCACTACGTACGGCTTCGCGACGCGGTCTGGCATTTGCCAGGTGCATAGGCGCGGCCGCTGGCACCATGCTCGGCATGCCCCTGCTCCTGTTCGACCTCGACAACACGCTGCTCCCCAGGGACGCCGCTTTCCGGGCCTGGGCTCAGGATTTCCTGTCCGAGCGCGACCTGCCGCCCGGAGACCTCGACTGGTTCGTCACCCTCGACGGCGGCGGCTACGTGCCGCGCAGCACCGTACTGTCTGCCGTCCGGCGCCGCTACGGGTTGGACGTCTCCGCCGAGTTCCTGCTCGCCCACTACCGACGCGGTATCAACTCCCACATCCACTGCCCGCCCGGACACGTCGACGCGCTGCGGGCGGCACGGGCGGCCGGGTGGACGCTCGGCATCGTCAGCAACGGCGGCACCCGGCCGCAGTTGGAGAAGATCCGGCTGACCGGGCTGGGGCCGCTGGTCGACGGCTGGGTCATCTCCGAGGAGGCCGACTGCGTCAAGCCGGATCCGCTGATCTTCGAGATCGCCGCCCAGCGGTGCGGCGTCGCGCCCACCGGGACGTGGGCCGCGCACACCTGGATGGTCGGGGACCACGCGCCCGCGGACATCGCCGGCGCCGAACTGGCCGGCCTGCGCAGCGTCTGGCTGCACCACGGCCGGCCCTGGGCCGAGAGCGGCTACCGGCCGACGCTGAAGGCGGCCGGCCTGCCGGAGGCCGTCGGCCAGGTGCTCGCCGCACGCGGCGCGCCGTCGGCCAGGCCAGGCCTGCGCGCGGGCGGGCCGGTCCAGCGGCGGTCCGCCGGGGTGCCGGTGCGCGCGGGGGCGCTCGCCGGCGCGCTGACCGGCGCACAGCTGACGGAATCCGCCCCTGACGGCCCGTTCACGCCTGCCGCCGTGAACGCCGGAGCGGCGAGTGCCCCCGATGGTTCGACGGCGGGGTCGGATGTCCGAAACCGTACCGGCGAGTTTGCCGTGGTCGCCGACAGCCGTCCTGGCCTGATCCCCGGCGCGGGCCCGGCGACGGACCTTGGGTCGAGCGTGCTGCGCCCCGTCGCGGTGGCGCGCCCAACGGCCGTCCGCACGGCGGCGGATGGGGTCGGGCCCGCGCGGACCACGTTCGCCGTCGCACCGGCGGCGGCCGCCCCGTAGCGCCCTGCTTGAAGGCGCCACCTCGCGCACCCCGCCCCACACGCCCTTCACGCACCCCACCGCACCGCACCGCACCGCACCGCACCGCAACCAGCGACCCGCCCCGCACCTGGCGACCCGCCCCGCACCTGGCGACGACCCGCCGCGGGGCGGCCCGGCCGTCAGCCGTGCGCGGAGGTCCGGGTCCACCAGCAGGTGCGGGCCTGCTCGGTGAACCCGAGCTTGCGGTAGAGCGGTTCGCCGAGCGAGGTGGCGACCAGGGTGGCCGGGCGATCGGGGTGCGCGTGGGCCAGGGCGGTCTGGAGCACGGCACGGGCCACGCCCTGGCCGCGCCGGGTGGGCAGGGTGGCGACCCAGTACACCCCGGTGGCCCGGCCGTCGTCGTAGGTGAGGCAGGTGCCGGCGGTGGCGCCGTCGACGCGGCCCAGCCAGGCCCGGAGCCCGGGTTCGCGCAGGAGCTGTTCCGGCAGCGCGTCGCCACGGGTCCACGGCTGCCGGGCGGGCAGCGGGAAGCCGTCCACGATCGCACGCTCGACCTGCGCGAAAGCATCGCCGTCCAGCGCCTCATCGACCGTCAGGGCTCCTCCGCCGTACGCCTCCGAGCGGAAGGGGAGGACGGCCGGGACGCCGTCGACCGGGCCGGGTTCACGGGTCATCACCGGCATGACCGGCATCCGGGTGGCGCCGAACCTGGTCAGGTCGAGTGCGCCGTACGGGTCCTCCAGGGTGAAGCAGATGGTTTCCCACTCCTTCAGGAGGTCCGCCAATTCGCCTTCCACCAGCGCTGGTTCGATATACGGACCGGTGACCACGAAGCGGTGCGAGTCCTCCGGGGTGCGGGCGCAGCGGACCGCCGTCAAGCCCGGGCGGGTGCGGAACCGCCAGCCGTGCACGTGGGCTTGGGCGAGCCAGAAGGCGGCGGCGTTGTCGTTGGCCTGTTCGAGCCGGCTGTTGGTGTTCACGGCAGGACGGTAACCCGGACGTCACGCCCCGGTTTCGCCGCCCCGGCCCTGGCCGGATGAAGCCTGGGAGGCGCACGAGCTCATTTCGTGCGCCCTCTCGTGCACCGCCGATTTTCGGTCAATTTCGCGCCAATCCCTCCCGCTTGGGCAAATCCGCAGCCCAGACCCGCCGACCGGGCGCGCGCGGGCCGGACGCCCCAGGAGCGGCCCCGCGACAACCAGCCACCGTTACACCGGCCCTCTTCCCAGAAGGGTCGACGGGTGCCACGCTTCGTGATCGAATGCATCACGCCAAATTGCCATGTCGACATAGCGTCGGATGGTGAACTTGTCACAACGGCAATGGTCAACCCGATAGATTTCGATCTTGGCGAGCAGTGCCGCACCACCCACACCACACCACCGAGGGGGCTTGAGCGCCTTGAGCAGGGTGAGCAGGAGCGACGCGGGTCCTGACAGCGGCCAGGCGGCGGCCGGTATCGCGGCTCGGTCCGCGAGAAGCACCGGCACCTCCGCGACCGCCGCCACCACCCGCAACTCCGGCACCCCGGGCGCCGCCTCGCACTCCTCGCACCCCACAGTGCCCTCCCCCGGCACCGCCGCCACCGGCACCCCGGCGGCGGCCGCGGAGCACGGCGGAGCGGCACACGGCGGGCAGGCGTACGGCGGTCCCGCGTACGGCGGGCAGGCATACGGCGGGTCGGCACACGGCGGAGCAGTGCACGGCGGCCAGCAGTCACACTCCGGACAGTCCGTCAGCCGAGGCACCGTCAGCCCGGCGCAGGCCTACGGCGCCGACTTCCCGACCTACCCCGGCTACCCGGGGACGGGCGCGCCGAACGGCGCGATCGGGGCGATCGGGGCGAACGGCACTCCTGGCCTGAACGGCGCCCCCACCGGCTCCCTGGGCGGCCCGCTCGCCGGCCTCCCCCTGGGCTCCCCCGGCCACGGCCCGCTGGGCCACGGCGGTGGCCCGGGCGCGAACGGCTCGTCGACCCCGATGACGGTCTCCGCCCCGCGCAAGCTCTCCGGCCGCCGCCGCCGGGAGACCGTCGCGGTGCTGATCTTCGGCGGGGCCCCGATCTTCGAGAGCTCGATCCCGCTGTCCGTCTTCGGCGTCGACCGCCAGGACGCCGGGGTGCCGCGCTACCGGCTGCTGGTCTGCGCCGGCGAGGACGGCCCGCTCGCCACCACCGGCGGCCTCACCCTCTCCGCTCCGTACGGTCTGGAGGCCCTCGCCCGGGCCGGCACGATCGTCGTACCGGCCTGGCGCTCGATCTCGCAGCCCCCGCCGGTCGAGGCGATCACCGCCCTGCGCAAGGCCCACCACGAGGGCGCGCGGATCATCGGGCTCTGCACCGGCGCCTTCGTCCTGGCCGCCGCCGGCCTGCTGGACGGCCGTCCGGCGACCACCCACTGGATGTACGCGCCGACACTGGCCAAGCGCTACCCCCGGGTGCACGTGGACCCGCGCGAGCTCTTCGTCGACGACGGCGACGTGCTCACCTCGGCCGGCACCGCCGCCGGCATCGACCTGTGCCTGCACGTGGTGCGCAGCGACCACGGCGCCGAGGCGGCCAACGCGCTGGCCCGCCGCCTGGTGGTCCCGAGCCGTCGCAGCGGCGGCGGACAGGCCCAGTACATCGATCAGTCTTTACCGGAGGAGATCGGCAACGACCCGCTGGCCGAGGTGGTCACCTGGGCGTTGGAGAACCTCAACCAGCAGTTCGACGTCGAGGTGCTGGCGGCCCGCGCGTACATGAGCCGACGCACCTTCGACCGGCGGTTCCGCACGCTCACCGGCAGCGCGCCGCTGCAGTGGCTGATCACCCAGCGGGTGCTCCAGGCGCAGCGGCTGCTGGAGACCTCGGAGCTGTCGGTGGACGACGTCGCCCGCCGGTGCGGGTTCCGTTCGCCGGTGGCGCTGCGCGGGCACTTCCGCCGCCAGCTCGGGGTCTCGCCGGCCGCGTACCGGACCAGCTACCGGGCACGCCGGCCCGGGCCGCAGTCGGCGGTGCCGACCGGTCCGCACGGCGGCGACCTGCGGCTGCCCGGCGCGCTGCCGCACGCGGCGGTCGCGGCCGGGTCGGCGGCGGGCGCGGCGCTGTTCGGCGGGGCACACGGCACGCAGCACGGCACGCAGCACGGCGCGCAGCCCGCGTACCCGTTCCCGGCCGGGAACGGCGCACCGGCGCAGGCCGGACCGCACGGCCAGCCGCTGCCGCACGGCGCGTCACCGGCCTCGGCGGGGCAGCCGGGCCCGCACGGCCAGCCCGGCCCGTTCGCTCCGGGGCAGGCCGGGACGTCGGCCGACCGGGCCTTCCACGCCCGTGCCGGGCAGCCGTACCCGCACCAGCAGGCCGCGCAGCAGCCGCACCCCGGGCAGCAGGGTGCGGCGGGGCGCGGTCCGGTGCGGTCGCCGCTGGTGCCGCCGCAGGCCGGGTCGGGGGCGGGGCGTCCGCCGCGCACCGCGGAGCACGCGGCGGCGGAGGACGGCCACCCCCAGCCGGGGGCGCGCGGCCAGGGGCAGGGGCACCGCAGTGCGGTCGAACGGCCCGCGGACGAACCGGGTGCCGCGGCGGGCTCCGCCCGCGGTCACGGCTCGGCGAGCGGCCGGGTGCCGGCCCCCGCCCCCACCGGGCAGCCGACGACCGGGGCGGGCGAGCTCCGGGGCCGGCAGGCACGGGTGCCGCAGGCCCGTCCGCAGGGCGGCCGGACGGCGGCGACCGACGGTGCCCGGGCGGCGCGCGAGGCCCGTCCGGCCCGGGACGGTCACGCGGTCCGGACCGGGCGGGAGGGCGAGCGGCCGGACGGTCACGGCCCGCACGGCGGCGCGGAGGAGCACCAGGCCGAGGGCTGTGCCCCGGAGCCCCGCTCGGCTCCGCCGGTCCCCGCGGCGCGTGATCGCGCCGTAGGGTGAGTTGTGTGAATGACCGTTTGGTATGGATCGACTGTGAAATGACCGGCCTCGACCTCGACCAGGACGCCCTGGTCGAGGTCGCGGCACTGGTGACGGACTCCGAGCTCAACATCCTCGGCGAGGGTGTGGACGTCATCATCCGCCCGCCGGCGGAGGCGCTGGCGGGCATGCCCGAGGTGGTGCGCGCGATGCACACCTCCTCCGGCCTGCTGGAGGAGCTGGAGCAGGGCGTGACGCTGGCCGAGGCCGAGGCGCGGGTGCTCGCGTACATCCGCGAGCACGTGCCGGAGGCCGGCCGGACGCCGCTGTGCGGGAACTCGGTGGCCACCGACCGCGGCTTCCTCGCCCGGGACATGCCGGCCCTGGAGAAGCACCTGCACTACCGGATCGTGGACGTCTCCTCGATCAAGGAGCTGGCCCGCCGCTGGTACCCGAAGGCGTACTACAACAGCCCGCAGAAGGGCGGCAACCACCGGGCGCTCGCCGACATCCGCGAGAGCATCGACGAACTGCGGTACTACCGCGAGGCGGTGTTCGTCCCGCAGCCCGGACCGGACACCGACACCGCGCACGCCATCGCCGAGAAGTACCAGGCCCCGGAGGGCTGACCGGAGGAGCCCGGGAGAGGTGCCCGCGTTCGCCTGGACGAAAGCCTGGCGCGAGCACCCTCCCGGATCCTGTAGAGTTCTTCCTGTCGGAACGGGAACGCGGAAGCGGGAACGGGCCGGACAGATGGTGGGTGTAGCTCAGTTGGTAGAGCACCTGGTTGTGGTCCAGGTGGCCGCGGGTTCAAGTCCCGTCACTCACCCCAGAGCCTGAGGGGCCGATCTCTTCGAGAGATCGGCCCCTCAGGCGTTTTCGCGTTTCCTCAACTCTCCACCGCGGTTCGGGTTTTCCCGGCGCAGGCCTGCCGTCAGAAGCTACCGGCTAGTAACATTCCTGCCATGACCACACCTTCGATCGGCCAGCTGCTCGACTCCACCGTGCCGATGGCGCACACCCTCAAACTGGAGTACCTGGAGACCGCCCCGGACCGCGCCGTACTGCGACTGCCCGACCAGCCCGCGTACCACAACCACGTCGGCGGACCGCACGCCGGCGCGATGTTCACCCTCGCCGAGTCCGCCAGCGGCTGCATCGTGCTCGCCGCCTTCGGCGACCAGCTCTCCCGGGCCGTGCCGCTCGCGGTGAACGCCGAGATCGCCTACAAGAAGCTCGCCATGGGCGAGGTCACCGCCACCGCCGTCCTCGGTCGCCCCGCCGCCGAGGTCGTCGCCGAGCTGGACGCCGGCGGCCGCCCCGAGTTCCCGGTCACCGTCGAGATCACCCGCGCCGACGGCGCCGTCACCGGTGTGATGACCGTCACCTGGACGCTGCGCCCCAACTCCTGACCGCGCCACGGCCGGTGGCCCCGGGCAACCCGGCCCCGGGGCCACCCGTGCGATGACTGTCCGTGACGGCGGGCGTGACCTCACGACCCGTCCGCTCGTTCTCAACTCACATGCGAGCCAATCACGCGACCAAGCCCCAGGAACCCGCCCCCCGTGGCGTCGGCGCACGGCGCGCGATCGGCCGGTGGCTGCCCCGCGTCCTCGCCGCCGGCGGCGCCCTCCTCGCCCAACTCGGGGGCTTCGGCGCGCAGGGCGCCTCCGCCGACCCGCTGCCGGACCAGACCCGACCAGCCGTCCGCCGCACCCTGACCGGCGGGTCGGCGCCCGGCCGGCTCGTCCAGGCCGGGCGGCCCGCGTACGACGGGCCGTCGGCCGAGCGGTCCGACGCCGCCGGGCGCCCGGCGGCCGAGGAGACCGACCGCCCCTCCCCCGGGCTCGCCGGGGAACTGACCGGCGCCGTCCCCGACGCCGGGATCGACGGCGCCACCGACACGGTCGGCAGCGTCTTCCAGGACCGGATCCGGGCCGGCGGCCTCCCCCTGCCCGGCCAACGGGCCGCCGTCCCCGACGCCTTCGCGATCGCCTCCGGACTGCTCGACACCGTCCCCGCCCAGGGCCGCCCCGCCGAGACCCGCGCCTCCCGGGAGGGCGGGCCCGCCGAACTGCCCGCCACCGCACGGTCCGGCGCCGCCGGAGGCCGCTCCGCCGCACCGGCCGCCACCACCCGCCCGTCCGGGGCGGCCGACGCGCCCCCGGTCCAGGAGGCCACCGCCCCGGACGGGCGGAGCGCGGCCGGACCCGCCACGAGTCGTGACCGGACGGGCACCACCACCGCCCCTCCGGTCGGGCCCGGCGCACCCGCCCAGCCGCCCGAAACCCTCGTGCTCGCCGACACCGCCACGGTGACGGTCGTGGGCGACGGCTCCGCCACCGCGACCGCCGTCCTCGCGCCGATCGCCGCCGGGCTGCTGCTGACCGGCGCGGCCATGTGCAAGCACCGCGGCCTGCCGCGCGGGCACTGACCGGGCTCACGCTCCTGGCGACGGCTCCAGCGCCGGCCGCGGACGTGCACGCCCGGGGGCGAGCCGGGCGGCGTGCTGCCGATCCGGGTCGCACTCCTCGCCGGCCGGGACGGCTCCGCGTCCGGGCCGGAGTCGGGATGCCGAGCCGGCGCAGGCCGGACGGCGACCACCGCTGTCAGCCTCGACCCGGACCGCCGTCAAAGGAGTTCAGGCGCTGGGCAACCCCGCCGGGCGGTCAGCCAGGAGGTCAGCCGGGCGCCCCGCCGAGCGGTGAGCCGGACGCGGCCCCGCCGGGCGGTCAATCGGGCAGTCAGCCGGGAGGTCAGCGGAAGACGCCCGGGGGCGGGGCCGGGGAGGGGGCGGCGGTGGCGTCCGTGGCGGGGACGGCCCCGGCGGCGAACGCGGTGAGGGCGGGGCCGTGTTCGACCCGGCCGAGGGCGGCGTCGGAGGCGACGCGGCGGGTGAGGTCGGCGATCGGGAGGGGGGCGTGCGCGCCGGCGAGGACGAGGTTGCCGAAGCGCTTGCCGCGCAGGACGGCGGGGTCGGCGACCAGGCACAGTTCGGGGAAGACCGCACCGAGGGTGGCGATCTGGGAGCGGGCGAAGGGCAGCGCCGAGCCGTCGGCGATGTTCGCCGCGTACCAGCCGCCGGGGGCGAGGGCGCGGGCGGCGAGGGCGGTGAACTCGACGGTGGTGCAGTGGGCCGGGGTGCGGGCGCCGGAGAAGACGTCGGTGATGACCAGGTCGGCGCTGCCCTCGGGGGTGCGTTCGAGCACGCTGCGGGCGTCGGCGCCGCGCACCTTGATCTGCCAGCTGCGTTCCAACGGCAGCTCGGTGCGGACGAGTTCGGTGAGCGCGGTGTCGATCTCGGCGACCTGCTGGCGGGAGCGGGGCCGGGTGGCCGCGACGTAACGGGCCAGGGTGAGGGCGCCGCCGCCGAGGTGCAGCACGGTGAGCGGGCGGCCGGACGGGGCGACCAGGTCGATCAGGTGGCCGAGCCGGCGCTGGTACTCGAAACCGAGGTGGGTGGGGTCGGCGAGGTCGACCATGGACTGCGGGGCACCGTCGATCAGCAGCGACCAGGCGGCGGGGCGGTCCCGGTCGGGGCGCAGTTCGGCGAGGCCGGAGCCGACCGGGCGGGTGAGCGGGCCCTGGGCGTGGGTGCGGCCGCCGGGGCCGGTGACGTCCGGCCCGGTGTCGCGCTCGGTGCCGCGGCCCGTGCCCCGGGCTGCTCTGCTGCTTCGTCCCATGACCGCCATTATCGCCGCCGGGCGGGGAGGCCTCGCCGGTCAGGGAGGTCCGGGGGCGTGCCAGGTGGATCCGGCCGGAGGGGCGGGCCAGGCTCGCGGGCCCGGCGGGATCCGCACGGCACGCCCGCTAGAACGGGCCGAGGCCGCCTGCGGTGAGCGTGCAGGCGGCCTCGCAGAGGGCGGATCGGAGCACCCAGGCGTCGGTGGGGCGGGCGGCGCAGGCGGCGCCGGAGGGGGGCATCACCCACCGTGGGTCGGTGGCGGTCGGCAGCAGGGCGCCGGCGGTACAGGAACTGCCGGGCAGGTGCCAGGTCTCGCTGGTGCCGGCGGGGACGAGGAAGGTGACGGTGCTGCCGTTGCGGCTCTGCAGGACGGCCCCGCAGGCCCTGCGCAGCCGCAGGATGTCCACCGCCTCCAGGCCGTGCCGCAGGGCGACCGTCACGGTGTCGCAGGTGGTGACGAGGGTGTCCTGGTCCGGTCCGGGGCCGAGGCGGTGGCCGGGGTGCCGGCCGCCGCGGGGGGCGCGTCCGCCTTCGACCGGGCCCCGGCCGGGGATCCGGTCGTCGGCCGGGTCGGGGAGCAGGGCGGGGGCGGCGCCGGCGAGCACGCCGCCGGCGGCCGGTCGGTACTGCGGCAGTCCGGTGGCCATCATGGGCCCTCCTGTACCTCGTCGGGTCGGAAGCGCCGCCGCCCGGGAGGTGGGGGCCGCTGGGACGGACGGCAGGCCGGGGCGACGGCCTGGGCTTCCACGTATCAGGACAACGCGGCGGACACCGCGCAGGCCACGGGGCGCCTTACAGCAAGGCATGGCATTTCATGGCGGATAACCCGCAACCACGCCCGCTTTATACCGAATTGGGGGCACATCTCCCAGGAACCGGCTGTGGTCGACCGGTCACGCCCGGTACTGTCGGTGGCGGGTCGCAACGACCCCACCGGCCACACCGGGCCGTTCCCGCACCGTCGCGCACCACCGTGCCGACACCCGGACCGTACCCGCACTTCGCCCCCGCACCCGACACCCGCGCACCTCCGGCGCCGCCGGCCGCGCGCCCGCACCACCACCCTCCGCACGACCACGGAGCGCACCATGGCAGCCACCCCACCGGCCGAGCCGAACCGCCCGTCACCCAACGCCGTGATGCGCGCACTGCGCGGCGACCGCTCACCCGGCGAGTTCGCCATGGCCGTGCGCCGGGCGGCCCGGGAGATCGGGGAGCACGTCTCCTGCGACGCCCGCTACGTCGGACGGGTCGAATCCGGTGAGATCCGCTGCCCCAACTACGCCTACGAGCGGGTCTTCCGGCACATGTGGCCGGATCGCACGCTCACCGAACTCGGCTTCTCCCCCCGGACCGCCGTACGCCGCCGCCCGGCGGACGGTGCCGGCGGGAGGGCCGAAGCCCCCCCGCTCCACCCACCGTTCCCGCCCCCGCCCGCCCCGCGCTCACCACTCTCCACTCAACTCCCGTACGCTGCCTCGCCGTACGCGGATCCAGCCGCTCCGACCAGGCCCCCGTGGCCGAAGGCCGTCGCGGTGCCCCGGGGGCCTGATGGATCGCCCTATCTCGACGAGGAGAACGACGACGTGCGTCGCCGTACGTTCCTGGCCGGCGGCCCGACCGCGCTGGCCACCGTGATCGGCATCGACCGGCCGACCGTGGCCGCCGCCGCGGCCGCCGGCAGTGCCCCCGCCGACCCCGCCGCACCGGTGCTGTTCGAGCCCGGCCCCGGCGCCTTCGTGCCCGGCCGCCCCGGGCCGGTACCGCCACCCCGCAAGGTCGGCGCCGCCGAGGTGCTCGGCGTCGAGGAGGCCGTCCGGGAGATCCGGCTGGCCGACGACGCGCACGGCGGCGACACCCTGTTCGAACGCGCCGGGCAGTCGCTGCGCACCGCCTACCTGCTGCTCAACGAGGGCGAGTACAGCGCGGAGACCGAACGCCGGCTCCAGGCCGGAGCCGGCGAACTCGCCATCTCGGTGGGCTGGTTGGCGCACGACTCGAACCGGCTGGCAGACGCCCGCTCGCTCTACGCCGAGGCGCTCGCCACCGCCCGGATGGCCGGCGACGCCGCACTGGAGGCGCACGTGTTCTGCAACAGCGCCTTCCTCGCCCGGGACGCCGGCCGCCCCCGCGAGGCGCTGCGCGCCGCCCAGGCCGGGCAGGTCGCCGCCCGCCAGCTGGACTCCGCCCGGCTGCTCGCACTGCTGGCCATGCGGGAGGCCGGCGGCTGGGCGCTGCTGCAGGACCGCGCCGCCTGCGAACGCGCGATCGCCCGGGCGTACACGCTGTTCGGCCGCGGCCGCTCCGAGGACGATCCGGAGTGGATGTCCTTCTTCGGCGAGGCGGAGATCGCCGGCCTGCAGTCGCAGTGCTGGTCCGCGCTCGGCGACTGGGACCGCGCCAGCGAGCAGGCCGGGCTGGCCATAGCACTGCAGAAGCCGCACTTCGTCCGCAACCGGGTGCTGTACACCGCCGAGCTGGCCCACGACCGGCTCGGCCGGGGCGACTTGGCGGGTGCGGCGCACCACGGTTCGGCCGCCGTGGCGCTGTTCGGCGAGGTCCGCTCGGCCCGGATCCGGAGCATGCTGGCGGACACCGCCGAACGGCTGCGCCCGCACGCCGCCGTGACCGAGGTGCGCCACTTCCTGGCCGGGTACGACCAGGCGACAGCCGCCTGAGGGAGGGATCCTGACAGTCCGTCAGTGACCGGCGGCCAGGCCCTCCAGGTGGGAGAGGTCGTTCCAGACCTCCACGGCCGGCGCGCCGTACTCCCAGGAGAGCACGCAGAGCGCGGCGGTGCCGAGCTTGAAGCGCTGGGCGAACTCGGGCGGCAGGCCCAGCCAGCGCGCGGTCAGGATGCGCAGCAGGTGGCCGTGCGCGAACAGGACGACGTCCCGGTCCGCGCAGTGCATGACGGTGGTGTCCGGCTCGGGGACGCCGTGCTCCTCGTTGAGGCCGGCGAGGAAGGCGTCCACCCGGGCGGCCACCTCGGAGAGCTTCTCGCCGCCGGGCACGCCGTCGCGCCAGATCAGCCAGCCGGGGTGGTCGGTGGCGCGGATGTCCGCGCCGGTGCGGCCCTCGTACTGGCCGTAGTCCCACTCCAGGAGCTCCGGGCGCTCCACCGCCCGGTCGCCGAAGCCGGCCAGGGCACAGGTCTCCTCGGCGCGGCCGAGCGGACTGGTGTAGACGAGCGCGTCCGGCAGCCCGTTCCAGGGGGCCTTGGCGAGGCGGGCGCCGAGCGCCCGGGCCATCGCCCTGCCCTCCTCGGTCAGCGGGATGTCGGTGCGGCCGGTGTGGCGGCCGGTGGCCGACCATTCGGTCTCGCCGTGGCGGACCAGCACGATTCGGGCGGGCATGGCAGGCTCCTCGCAGCGGGGCGGTGGCAACGGTCGGTCTCACCCTTGAGCACCGGGTTCCATGATCCCTCACCCGGACGGCGGGCACGATCGCGGGCCGGGCCGAAACGGCCCGGAAGGCGACGGCGGGCCGAAACGGCCCGGAGGGGGCGGCGGACCGAAACGGCCTCGGTGCCCGGGCCGGCCGGGTCCCGGGGTGTCCCCACCCGGCACGCACGCGCGGTTCAGGCCGGAACAGGCCGGTCCGCACCGCATTGTCGGACCCGGGTGCGACACTGGGCCGCACCATGAACGTCTCGACGAACGTCCCGTCCACCGGGCACGCTGAGCCGCTCGCCCAGCGGCTCGCCGAACTGCGCGGTCCCGCGCCGCAGCGCAGCCTGAACGCCCGTTCCCTCGCCGCGCTCGCCGCCAATCCGGGCTGCCACCGCCGCGCCGTGCTCGACGCGGCGGGGGTGGACAAGTCGACGCTGGCCGCCCGGCTCGGCCGCCCCGCGCCCTTCGGGCAGTCCCCGTTCGCGATCGCCCGCGGCGTGATCTTCGAGTCCCGGCTGAAGGCGGACGACTACGCCGCGCTGCTGGAGCCGCTGCGCGGCCACCTCGGCGTCCCGGCGGACGGCGGCACCCCGTTGCAGGTGCCGGACCTGCTGCACCGTTCCGGGCCCGCCGTCCGGGCCGACCGGACGGTCGAGGCGCTGGCCCGGGCCGCCGCCGACCCGGACGCCTGGACGCTGCTGGACCACCCGATGCTGCGCCTGGACGTGGCCGGCGGCACCGCCTACCTGGAGCCGGACGCGGTCGTGGTGCACGGCGGGCGGTGCACGGTGGTCGAGATCAAGTCCTTCCCCGTGCTGGACGGCGGCGCGGACCCGGCCAAGGTCGGCGCCGCCGCCCGCCAGGCCGCCGTGTACGTGCTGGCGCTCCAGCGGACCGCCGCCGCGCTGGCCGGCCACCCGCTCGACGCCGACCCGTACACCGAGCAGCGGCTGCCCGGCAGCCCCCGGTCGAGCGTGCTGCTGGTCTGCCCGAAGGACTTCGGCAACCGGCCGACGGCCGTCGCCGTCGACGTCCGCCGCGAGCTGGCCACCACCCGCCGTCAGCTGAGCCGGATGACCGGCATCGACCGGCTGCTGGCGGAGCTGCCGGCGGGCGCCGACTTCGACCTGGCGGCCGACGAGGAGGGCGTGCCGGCCCGCTCCGCCGAGGAGCTGACCGCCTCGGTCCAGGCGGTGCCCGCCGCGTACGGCCCGGACTGCCTCTCCACCTGCGAGCTCGGCTTCCACTGCCGCGCCCAGGCCCGCTGCGGCGACCGGGTCGAGCAGCTCGGCCGGGGCGTGCGCGGCGAACTGGGCAGCATCCGGACGGTGACGCGGGCCCTGGCCGCCGCCGAAGCCGGCACCGCCGCCGTGGCCGAGAACGCCGACCTGGACGACAACGCCGACACCGCCGACACCGACGTGGACGAGGCGGCCGACCGGCTGGCCTACGCGGCCGCGCTGCGCGCCGAGGCGCTGGGCAAGGCCCCGACGGCGGGCCACGCATGAGCGGGCGCAGCACGGCCGTACGCGAACGCGGCGGGCCCGAGGCGGGGGCGGGCGCATGAGCCTGCTGACCACCCTCGCCCGGCTGGAGGCCGTCCGCAGCGGGCGGGCCGAGCCGCTGGCCACCGTCCGGCACCGGCACCTGTCCGACCGCCCGATGGTGGTCGTGCCGCTGACGGCCGCCGGTGAGGCCGGCGCGCCGCTGGCGGTGCTGCTGGGCACCGACCGGGACGCGCCCCGGCTGCACCTGGTACCGCAGCCGCTCAACCGCACCCTGCGGTTCGACTTCCTGGCCGAGCTGGCCGCCGACCTGCTGCCGTACCTGGAGTCCTTCGCCGAGGACGTGGAGCAGATCGAGGGCTCCGAGAAGGACCCGGAGACCGGCGAGAAGACCCAGGTGTTCCGCGAGCTGTGCGCCGACGCGCCGCAGCTGATCGTGCCGAACGGCGCGGGCGTGCGGCACCTGGCCCTGCTCGGCCGCTCCACCCGGTTCCGCCGCACGGTCGAGGACGACGAACCGGGGCCGTACCCCGCGCCGGTGCGGGTGCCGCTGCTCGGCCGCTGGCTGACCCACCTCACCGACCGCGCCCAGGTGCCCGGCACCAGCCTGCTGCTGCCGATGACCGGCCTGCTGGCCCGGCACTGGGCCACCGGCCAGAGCCACCTGGAGGACCAGCACCTGGCCGCCCACCTGGCCTGGCACGCCCCGCCGGACGGCCTGACCGGTGCCGAGGCGGCCGAGCGCGCCGAGTCCGGCCGCGACGACCGGGGGCAGCTGCTGCACCCGCCGGCCGGCCCGGCCACCGATCCGCGCTTCGACGAGTTCGTGCTCGCCCCGGCGATCGCCCGCTACGACACCGCCACGGCCGCCCTTCAGCACAGCACCGAGCAGCGCGACGAGGCCGCCGCCGAGCGTGCCCGGGCGGCCGTCCGGGCCGCGGTCGAGCAGTTGCGCGAGGTGCTGGCGGCCGTGCTGCTGCCCACCTGGCGGGACGTCTGGCGCGGCCTGGACCTGTTGCGCGGGCTGCCGCCCGCCGGGCACCTGGCGGAACGCTGGACCGGCGACCGCTGGTCCTACACCGGCCACCGGGACCGGCTGGCGGCCGGCGAGCCGCCGCAGCCGCGGCAGGACGACGCCGTCACGGCCGCCCGCAAGCTCGCCCAGCGCGAGCGCGAGCAGACCCGGCTGGACGTCCAGGAGGCGCTGGACGATCCGCTGGCGATGGCCGAACACCGGCTGTCCGGCGAGGCGTTCAGCGGCGTGGTGACCGAGGTGGTGCCGGACTACGACACCACCGGCCGCTCCCCCAAGCCGCGCCCGCTGATCACCCTGCGCACCGCCGACCGCCCGCACGCGGACCTCGGACGGGAGGCGCACCGGGTGTGGGGGTCCCCCCAGCCGGAGGCCGGCGGCGGCCGGTCCCCGCAGAAGGCGGAGATCGCGGCGGTCGACCCGGCCGGGGGCACCATCACCCTGCGCTTGCTGTCCGGCATGGGGCGCAGGAAGGAGCCCGAGCCGGGCAGCCTGCCCGAGCCCGGCGATCCGGTCACCTTCACCCTGTTCGAGCTGACGGTCCGCCAGTCCGCGCCGCTGCCCGAGCCGGACGACACCCCGTGGACGCACGGCGGCCCGCCCGGCGCCGCGCCCGCACCCGCCCCGTCCGTCTCCGAGGAGTGGGAATGATGGCCGAGTCGAGCGCCGAGCAGGCACCGGGCGCGGCCGCCGACGCCGCCGTGGCCCGGATCCTGACCGCGACCGTCCACCCGGCGGCCGGCGCCCCGCGCGGCGTGGTGGTCGATTCCCCGCCCGGCGCCGGGAAGTCGACGCTGGTGGTGCGGGCGGCCCGGGAGCTGGTCGAGGCCGGCGAGCGGCTGATGATCGTCGCCCAGACCAACGGCCAGGTGGACGACCTGGTCGGCCGACTCGCCGAGAAGGCGCCGGACCTGACGATCGGCCGGCTGCACGCCGCCGACGCCCGGCCCGGCCCGGAGGTGCTGAAGCACGCCAACGTCACGCCCTCCGACAAGGTCGCCGAGCTGGTCGAGCACGACGTGGTGGTCTCCACCTCGGCGAAGTGGCAGTGGGTGCGGGCCGAGGCGCCGTGGCGGCACGCGATCGTCGACGAGGCGTACCAGATGCGTTCGGACGCCCTGCTCGCGGTGGCCCGGCTGTTCGAGCGGGCGCTGTTCGTCGGCGACCCGGGCCAGCTGGACCCGTTCACCGTGGTCGGCACCGAGCAGTGGGCGGGTCTGTCGTACGACCCGTCGAGCAGCGCCGTGGTCACCATGCTGGCGCACAACCCGCAGATCGAGCCGCACCGGCTGCCGGTCTCCTGGCGGCTGCCGGCCAGCGCGGCGCCGCTGATCTCGCGGGCGTTCTACCCGTACACGCCGTTCCGCTCCGGCACCGGGCCGGACGACCGCCGGCTGAGCGCCGCCGTCCGGCCGGACGGCGGCGCGCTGGACGCCGCGATCGACCGGGCCGCCGAGCACGGCTGGGCGCTGCTGGAGCTGCCCGCCCGGCACACCGTGCGGACCGATCCGCAGGCGGTGGCGGCCGTCGCGGCCACCGTCCGGCGGTTGCTGGAGCGCGGGCTGACCGCCCGGTCCGAGCAGGGCGAGGCGCCTCTCACCGCCGACCGGATCGCGGTCGGCACCGCCCACCGGGACCAGGCCGCGGCCGTCCGCGCGGCCCTGCTCAGGGTGGGCGTCCCGGTGGACCAGACGGTCGGCCCGGCCGTCACGGTGGACACCGCCAACCGGTTGCAGGGCCGCGAGTACGACGTCACGGTGGTGCTGCACCCGTTGTCCGGGCGGCCCGACGCGACGGCCTTCCACCTGGAGACCGGCCGGCTGTGCGTGCTCGCCTCCCGGCACCGGCACGCCTGCATCGTGGTCGCCCGGGCCGGGATCGGCGAGCTGCTGGACGAGCACCCGTCCACCGAGCCGGTCCAGCTGGGCGTCCCGGTCGCCTTCCCGGACGGCTGGGAGGCCAACCACCAGGTGCTGCACCACCTGAGCGGCCACCGGGTGCGGCTGGGCTGACCGGCCGGGCGGGTCAGGCCTCGGTCCCGGTCCCGGTCTCGGTCTCGGTCTCGGTCTCGGTCTCGGTCTCGGTCTCGGTCTCGCAGGCGGCGTAGGCCCGGACGGTCCCGTGCTCGGCCCGCACCGCCCAGGTGCTCGGGTCGTCGGGGTTCGGCGCGTTGACCAGGACGGCGTCGCCGGAGGCGGCGGGCCGGAAGGCGTAGCCGCCCCCGGTGAGGTGGGAGCCCTGGGGGCAGGTCGCCATCGACCAGCCGCCCGGGCCGCTCCACGGCCCGGTCACCACGACGGTCGTCTCGGCGGCCCCGGCCGCAGGTGCCGCGGCCAGCCCGAGGGCCGGGGCGATCAGCAGGAGTCCGGCCGCGAGGCCCTTGCGTAGGGGCATGGGTTCTCCCTGGGTGGTGGATCGCTGGAACACCCGGGACAACGACGGCCCCGGCGCCCCGACGCCACCGCACGCGCCCGACCACCCGAAGGAGTAGCGCGACCCCGGCGCGTGCGGGGGAATAGCGCCCGCACGCGCACCGTTCCGTTACCGGCCGCCGCCGCGCGACAATGGACGGCGGCCACGGCCGTGCGGCGCGGCCCGGAGCAGCCGCCGCCCACCCCCACCGAGACCCGGAGGTGTCCGTTCATGCCCGACTCCCACACGAAGGCGTCCGACCACGGCGGTCAGGCCGACCCCGCGCGGCGTCTGCGTCCGGTGCAGCTGCTGTTCGAGCCGCAGTCCGCCGAACCGGAGCCGGAACGATTCTTCGATCTGGAGTCGATCGACGACCCCGCGGACCTGCTGCGCCGCTCCACCGAGCTGGCCCTGGCCTTCCGGACGGCCGCCGAGCGGGCCACCGACTTCCAGGCGGTCGCCGCCGCACAGCTGGCGGACCCGCGCCGCTTCGACGCGCTGTCCGACGCCGAGATCGCGCAGCGGGCGGACTGGACCCCCGACTACGCGGCCAAGATGATCGAGTACGGCCGCGGGCTGCTCCAGCCCCGCCGCCACGAGGACTGAGCGCAGCCGGGCACGGGGCGCCGGAGCGCCGGGCCCAGGTGCTCCGGCATCAGCCGCTGGCATATGCGCGAGCGGGGAAGGGTACGCCGTTCCCCGTCGTCCTGTACGGCAAACCGTGCTTTCCCTCCCGTCCGGCCCGCGGACGGCACAGGCTGCTGTCCGTGGACATCTGGACGTATCAGTCGGTGGAGTACGTCACCGTGGCCGGCGAGGCCTGGCTCGCCTCCGCCAGCGAGTACCCGCGCAGCATGCGCGCCCTCTGGGAGGCCCGGCCGTGGGCACCCTCGGTGCTGCCCTGCGGGCGCGCCTTCGACGTGATCAGCATGCCGTCGCTGTTCGGCCGCCGGGTGCTGGACGAGCTGTGGGCCTCCGGGCCGGGCTGCGGGCCGGTCGCCTCCTACCGGGGGCGGACGCTGCTGTTCGTCCAGCCCGGCGCGGGGCCCCGGCTGCGCAGGCTGCTGGCCTGGGAGGAGTGGGCCCGGGACGTGCCGCCCCTGCTGTGCCACGGCAAGGGCGACGCGGTGACCGTGCCGCCGGTGCAGCGGATGGTGAACGGCCCGGACTCCCCCGGGCTGGGCTCCGGCCGGTGGATCGTCGCCCCGGAGGACCGGGAGCCGTGGCTGCCGGGCGCCTCGGTGGTGCTGTGGGCGTGCGTGCGGGCGGCCCGGGAGCCGGCTGCGGCCGTGCCCGCCGGAGCGGCGGCCGTGACCGGGGGGTGAACGGAGGACGGCCGGTATTCGATTTTGGCGCGGACCCCGGGCGCTGCTAAAGTCTTCTCTGTCAGCAGGCGCCGCTAGCTCAGTTGGTTAGAGCAGCTGACTCTTAATCAGCGGGTCCGGGGTTCGAGTCCCTGGCGGCGCACAGACAGCCGAGAGGCCCCTTGCGAAAGCAAGGGGCCTCTCCGCGTTTCCCGCACGAACCGGCGAACCGGCGGATCAGCGGATCAGCGGATCAGCGAACAAGGAAACAGGACCGGGCCGCCCGCCGGAGCGGACGGCCCGACCGGGGCTCAGCGGCCGCGCAGCGCGCGGTAACGGGCGACCAGCTCGGCGGTGGAGCTGTCCAGCTGCTCGGCGCCCTCGCCGGTCAGCAGCACCGGCTCGATCCGCTTGGCGAGCACCTTGCCCAGCTCGACGCCCCACTGGTCGAAGGAGTCGATGTTCCAGATCGCGCCCTGGACGAAGACCTTGTGCTCGTAGAGCGCGACCAGCTGGCCGAGCACCGAGGGGGTCAGCTCGGCGGCCAGGATGGTGCTGGTCGGGTGGTTGCCCTGGAAGGTCTTGTGCGGAACGAGTTCGGCGGGCACGCCCTCGGCCGCCACCTCCTCCGGGGTCTTGCCGAAGGCCAGCGCCTGGGTCTGGGCGAAGAAGTTGGCCAGCAGCAGGTCGTGCTGGGCGACCAGGCCCGGGAGCAGGTCGGCGACCGGCTTGGCGAAGCCGATGAAGTCGGCCGGGATCAGCTTGGTGCCCTGGTGCAGCAGCTGGTAGTAGGCGTGCTGGCCGTTGGTGCCGGGGGTGCCCCAGACCACCGGGCCGGTCTGCCAGGTCACCGGCGAACCGTCGCGGGTCACCGACTTGCCGTTGGACTCCATGTCCAGTTGCTGAAGGTAGGCGGTGAACTTCGACAGGTAGTGCGAGTAGGGCAGCACGGCGTGCGCCTGGGCGTCGAAGAAC
Source organism: Kitasatospora sp. NPDC087271 (assembly GCF_044744605.1). Classification (NCBI taxonomy): domain Bacteria; kingdom Bacillati; phylum Actinomycetota; class Actinomycetes; order Kitasatosporales; family Streptomycetaceae; genus Kitasatospora; species Kitasatospora sp. NPDC087271. The sequence continues at coordinate 219,975 of NZ_JBIUYQ010000011.1, read as the reverse complement.
GCGCCGTACCAGACGCCGAGCAGGCCGAGCAGCAGCGGGACGTTCTGCTCCGGCGGCGCGGTGCGGAAGTGCTCGTCGACCAGGTGGAAGCCGTCCAGCATCTCGCGGAAGGCGTCGGGGCCGATGGCGATCATCAGCGAGAGGCCGATCGCCGAGTCGTAGGAGTAGCGACCGCCGACCCAGTCCCAGAACTCGAACATGTTGTCGGTGTCGATGCCGAAGTCCCGCACGCCCTCGGCGTTGGTGGACAGCGCGACGAAGTGCTTGGCCACCGCCTCGGTGCCGGCGCCCAGCCCGGTGAGCAGCCAGTCTCGGGCCGAGACCGCGTTGGTGATGGTCTCGATGGTGGTGAAGGTCTTCGAGGCGACGATGAACAGCGTCTCGGCCGGGTCGAGGTCGCGCACCGCCTCGTGCAGGTCGGCGCCGTCCACGTTGGAGACGAAGCGGACGTCGAGGTCGCGCTTGGCGAACGAGCGGAGCACCTCGTAGGCCATCGCGGGGCCGAGGTCGGAGCCGCCGATGCCGATGTTGACGACGGTGCGGATCGGCTTGCCGGTGTGGCCGCGCCACTCGCCGCCGCGGACCCGCTCGGCGAAGCCGGCCATCTTGTCGAGGACGGCGTGCACGGCGGGCACCACGTTCTCGCCGTCGACCTCGATCACGGCACCGCGCGGGGCGCGCAGCGCGGTGTGCAGGACGGCGCGGTGCTCGGTGTTGTTGATCTTCTCGCCGCGGAACATCGCGTCCCGCAGCTCGGCGACGCCGGTGGCTGCGGCGAGTTCGCGCAGCAGCTCCAGCGTCTCGTCGGTGACCAGGTGCTTGGCGTAGTCCACGTGCAGGTCGCCGACCTGGAGGGTGTAGCGGCGGCCGCGCTCCGGGTCGGCGGCGAACAGCTCGCGCAGGTGCGTCTCGCCCAGCGCGGCCCGGTGCTTGCCGAGGGCGGCCCACTGCGGGGTGCGGTCGAGCGGGGTGCGGGCGTCGGCACGGGTCTCCGACATCGGTGGTTCCTCGATTCATCTGGGTGCGGAAACCGGCAGGGCCAGGCGGTGAGGGTCTCGCGAGGTCGTGCGGGTACTGGTGGTACTGGTGGTGCGCCGACTCCGTTGACGGCCTGCCCGGGCTCAGCCTATGCAACCGCGGAGCCGGTCGCGCACATTCCGCCCGGCGGGGCCGGACAGGCCGTCACTTGCGTTCCGAGCGCAGGTCCAGCCCCCGCAGCACCTGGTCGACCAGCTCCGGGTCTGCGCCGAGTTCGCTGCGGGCGGCGAGCATCTCGCGCCGGGAGGCGGCGATCATCTCCTGCTCGACCTCCCGGGCGGCCCGCCACTGGCTGAGCCGCAGCTTGGCCTCGGCGGCCTCCTCCTCGGCGTAGTTCTCCGGGCAGAGCCGGGCCAGCCGGTCGTGCTGACGGTCCCGCAGGCGGTCGGCGACCTCGGCGGGCAGCCGGTCCTGCTCCTCCAGTTCGCCCAGCCGCCTGAGCCCGGCCTTGGCGGCCCGCCACCAGAGCTGGCGGACGGCCTGCTCGTGCTTGTCCTGGTCGATGTCCAGTTCGAACCGCTTGGCCAGCCAGGGCAGGGTGAGACCCTGCACCAGCAGGGTGAACAGCACCACGCTGAAGGCGATGAAGACCAGGCGGCCGCGCTCGGGGAACTCCTCGCCGGAGTGGAGGGTGAGCGGGATGGCGAGGGCCAGGGCGACGGTGGCCACGCCGCGCATGCCGGACCACCAGAGGATCACGCTCTCCTTCCAACTGAACGGGGTGTCCTCGTCGTCGCCGCTGCGCAGCTTCTTCGACAGCCAGCCGGCCGGCAGCAGCCAGAGCAGCCGGACCACCACGACCACGCCGATGACCACGGCGGCGTCGCCGATGAAGCCGGTCCAGCCGCGGCCGGCCTCCTTGAGCACGGTGGCCAGCTCCAGGCCGATCAGGCCGAAGGCGACGCCGGTGATCAGGATCTCGACGACCTCCCAGAAGGCGTTGCCGACCAGCCGGAAGGAGACGGCGTCGGCGTCGGAGGCCCGCTCGGCGAGGTAGAGCGCGCAGACCACGACGGCGAGCACGCCGGAGCCGTGGATCTCCTCGGCGATGGCGTAGGCGGCGAAGGGCACCAGCAGGTTGAGCGCGACCTGCTGGGTCGGGTCGTCCAGGCGCTCGGCGAGCTTGGTGTTGACCCAGCCGAGGGCGATGCCGACGACCACGGCGAGCACCGCGGACAGGATGAAGCGCAGCACCGCGTGGCCGACCGAGAAGTCGCCGCTGACCACCGCCTCGATGGCCAGCGAGTAGACGACGATCGCCGTGACGTCGTTGAACAGGCCCTCGCTCTCCAGGATCGACACCAGGCGCCGGGGCAGGCCGACGCTGCCGGCCACCGCGACGGCGGCCACCGGGTCGGGCGGGGAGACCAGCGCGCCGACCGCGATCGCGGCGGCGACCGGCAGGGCGGGCAGCAGCCAGTGCACCGCCCCGGCCACCGCGGCCGTGGTGACCACCACCAGGGCGACGGCCAGCAGCAGGATCGAACGGACGTTGGCCTTGAAGTAGCGCACCGAGGAGCGCCGCGCGACCGCGAAGATCAGCGGCGGCAGGACCAGCGGGAGGATCAGCTCGGGCTCGATGGTGACGTCCGGGATCTGCGGGACGAGCGCCATGACGATGCCGAGCAGGGTCATCAGGACCGGTTGCGGCACTCCGGTCCTGCGTGCGAGCGGCATGGTCACCACGGAGGCGAGCAGCACCAGGAAGAACAGGGGCAGCTGGCCCACAGAAACGTTCCTCTCCACAACGGACGGCTGAGCGCCGCCCAGGATAAATCTGACAATGCGCCCATCGGTGAAGACACGCCGAACAATCGCTTGACCTCAAGCGGACTTCAGGTCCGAGGATCGGGGGTGTTCGAACAGTCAAGCAGCCGAATGTCGAACATTCGAGAGGGTGGGAGCAGACATGAAGGCGGTCACCGTCACGCGGTCCGGCGGCCCGGAGGTCCTGCGGGTCACCGAGGTGCCCGACCCGGAACCCGGACCGGGCGAGGTGCGGGTGCGGGTCCTCGCGGCCGGGGTGCAGCCGGTCGACCTCGCGATCCGGGAGGGCTTCCGCCCGCCGGGGGCCGTCGTCGAGCCGCCGTTCGTCCTCGGCAACGAGTTCGCCGGAGTGGTGGACCGGCTCGGACCGGACGGCTCCGGCCGGCAGGTCGAGGTCGGCGACGAGGTGCTGGGCTTCCGCCTCCTGGACAGCCAGGCCGAGCTCGTCACGGTGGACGCCGCCCAGCTGGTGGCCAAGCCCGCCGGCATGCCCTGGGAGCAGGCCGGCTCGCTCTCCGCCTCCGGCCAGACCGCGCACCTGGCGCTCACCCTGCTCGCGGTGGGCCCCGGCGACACCGTCCTGGTGCACGGCGCCTCCGGCGGGGTCGGCACCGTCGCCGTCCAGCTCGCCCGGGCCTGGGGCGCCACCGTGATCGGCACCGCGAGCGAGCGCAACCACGACTACCTGCGCGACCTGGGCGCGATCCCGGTCGCGTACGGCGAGGGGCTGGTCGAGCGGGTCCGGGCGGTGGCACCGCAGGGCGTGGACGCCGCCTTCGACGCCGCCGGGCGGGGCGCGCTGGCGGCCTCGGTCGAGCTGGTCGCCGACCGGAGCCGGATCGGCACCGTGGTCGACTACCCGGAGGCCGAGCGGCTGGGCGTCCGGGGGCTACGGGGGCCGCGCACGGCCGCACGGCTGACCGAGCTGGTGCGGCTGTGGGAGGCGGGCGGGCTTCGGCTGGAGATCGCCGAGGCGCTGCCGCTGGAACGGGCCGCCGAGGCCCACCGGCTGGTCGGCGCCGGGCACGTCCGGGGCAAGGTGGTCCTGGTGCCGTGACGCTGCGGGCGCAGCCGCCCGGGCCGATTGTGTGTTTCGGCTGCTGACCAGGTAATGTTCTCCGCGTCAGCAGGCGCCGCTAGCTCAGTTGGTTAGAGCAGCTGACTCTTAATCAGCGGGTCCGGGGTTCGAGTCCCTGGCGGCGCACAGACAGTCGGAAGGCCCTTCGCGAGAGCGAGGGGCCTTCCGGCGTTTCCGCGCTCCCCACCGGCACCCCCACCGGCATCCCCGCCGGCTGTGGCAGGAAAGGTGGGAAACGGGTCATTGCTGCCACTGCGGCCCGGTGACAGGCTGGTCGCATGAGAGCGCGCAGCGTGGTCGTCGTCCTCTACGAGGGCGTGCAGAGCCTCGACGTGACCGGTCCCGTGGAGGTCTTCGCGGGGGCGGGCGCGGCCGCCGGGCAGCCGGGAGCGTACCGGGTGACCACCGCCTCCCCGGGCGGCGGGCCGGTGCGCAGCCACAGCGGGCTGCGGCTGCTGCCGGACACGGACCTGGCCGGGGTCGGGCCGGTGCACACCCTGCTGGTCCCCGGCGGGCTGGGCAGCGACCTCCCGGACGGTGCGCTGGTGGCACGGATCCGGGAGCTGGCCGGCCGGGCCGAGCGGGTGGTGTCGGTGTGCACCGGGGCCTTCCTGCTCGCCGAGGCCGGGCTGCTGGCCGGGCGCCGGGCGACCACGCACTGGGCGTACTGCGAGGCGCTGGCCCGGCGGTTCCCGGACGTCGAGGTGGACCCGGACCCGATCCACGTCCGGGACGGGAACGTCGCCACCTCGGCCGGGGTCACCGCCGGGATCGACCTGGCGCTGGCCCTGGTCGAGGAGGACCTGGGACGCGACGCCGCCCTGCTGATCGCCCGCCACCTGGTGGTCTTCCTGCGCAGGCCGGGCAACCAGGCCCAGTTCAGCACCCAGCTGGCCGCCCAGGTGGCGGCCCGGCAGCCGCTGCGCGAGGTGCAGCGGTGGATCGCCGAGCACCCGGAGGCCGACCTGTCGGTCGAGGCGCTGGCCCGCAGGTCGGCGCTGTCACCGCGGCACTTCGCCCGGGCCTTCGCCACCGAGGTGGGGGTGACCCCGGGCCGGTACGTGGACGGGGTCCGGCTGGAGGCCGCCCGGCGGCTGCTGGAGGACACCGCCGACGGCATCGAGGAGATCGCGCGCTCCTGCGGCTACGGCACCCCGGAGGCGATGCGGCGCGCCTTCGTCCGGTCCCTGGCCGCCCCGCCCGCCGAGTACCGACGCCGCTTCCGACCCGATCCTGTTGGAGGACACTGATGCGCATCGCCGTTCTGCTCTACGACCGGTTCACCGCCCTGGACGCCGTCGGCCCCTGCGAGGTGCTGTCCCGCATCCCCGGCGCCGAGGTGGTGTTCACCGCCGCGAAGCGCGGCCCGGTCCGCACCGACATGAAGACCCTGTCGCTGACCGCGGAGGCAGCCCTGGACGAGGTGGACTCGGCCGACGTGCTGCTCGTCCCGGGCGGTCCCGGGACGGAGGCCCGGCTGGCCGACCAGGCCGTGCTGGAGTGGGTGCGCGCGGTGGACGCCACCACCACCTGGACCACCTCGGTCTGCTCGGGCTCCCTGCTGCTGGGCGCCGCCGGACTGCTGGCGGGGCGCCGGGCCACCTCGCACTGGTGCTGCCTCGACGCGCTGAAGAAGTTCGGGGCGGAGCCGACCGGGACGGAGCGGGTCGTGGTCGACGGCAAGTACGCGACCGCGGCCGGGGTCTCGGCCGGGATCGACCTCGCGCTGACGCTGACCGGCCTGATGGCCGGGGACGCGACCGCGGAGGCGATCCAGCTGGTCATCGAGTACGACCCGCAGCCGCCGTACTCGGCGGGCTCGGTCGCGACGGCCCGGCCCGAGCTGGTCGCCGAACTGCTGGCCAACGGGCTCCAGCTGCGCTAACGGCGCCCGGTCGGGAAGCCGTGGCGGCGGGCGCCGGTGACCACCGCCAGGACGGGCAGCATCAGGGCGAGCACCGTCCAGGGCAGGGCGCCGGTGCCCAGGCGGCCCAGCACCAGGCCGCCGACCACGCCGCCGCCCGCCATCGCGGCGTTCCACAGAGTGACCAGTACCGCCTGGGCGGCGTCCGCCCGCTCGCCGCCCGCGTCGCCGACGGCGGTCTGCAGCAGGGTCGGGGCGCCGCCCCAGCCCAGGCCCCAGAGCGCGGCGGCGGCGTACACCAGCGGTGTGCTGTGCGACCAGAGGCCGAGCAGGCCCGCGGCCAGGGCGACCAGCAGCGCGCCGCCGATCGTCAACTGCCGTAGCCGGCGGTGGATGTGGACGCCGGTGAACCAGATGCTCGCCAGCGAGGCCAGGCCGAAGACCAGCAGCACGGTGTCGGTCGCGTCGCCGAGGCCGGTCCGGTCGAGGAAGGGCGCGATGTAGGTGAACAGGATGGTGTGGGCGAGCACGAAGAGCACCGTCACGGTGAGCACCGGCGCCACCCCGGGCACGGTGAGCGCGCTCCGCACCGGGGCGCGCTCACCGGCGGGTCGTCCGGGCTGGTCCGGCAGCAGGGCCGCGATCCAGCCGATCACGCCGAGCGCCAGTGCCGTCATGGCCAGGAAGGGCACCCACCAGGCGAGCGCCTGGCCGAGGAAGGTGCCGACCGGCACTCCCAGCGACAGCGCCACCGGCACGCCCGCCATCGCCACGGCCATGGCCCGGCCCTGCTGCTCGACCGGCACCAGCCGACGCGCGTACCCGGCCAGCAGCGCCCAGGCGAGGCCGGCCGCGACGCCCGCGAGGAAGCGGGCGGCCAGGGTGAGCGGGTAGTTCGCGGAGGCCGCGGTGACGGTGTTGGCGGCGGCGAAGCCGGCCATCGCGGTGAGCAGCAGCCGCTTGCGGCCCCAGCCGGCGGTGGCCGCGGTGAGCGGGATCGCGGTGGCGGCGGTCCCGAGCGCGTAGACGGTGACGGTCTGCCCGGCGGCCGACTCGCTGACGCCGAGGGCCCCGCCCATCCCGGGCAGCACGCCGGCGGGCAGGGTCTCGGTGAGCGCGGTGACGAAGACGGCGGTGGCCAGGGCGAGCAGGGCGGGCAGGGGAAAAGGGGTGCGGGCTACGGGAGTCGGGAGCTGTGTGGTCGCCATGGGAACCATGCTCGATCCTCACACCGGTGTCAGGTTCAAGCACGGTTCCCGCCGACGTCATCTCAGCGGCGGAAGTAGCCGTCGAAGTTCTTGGAGAACTCCCGGCCCCCGAACTGGTCCCAGTTGACGGACCAGGTCATCAGCCCGCGCAGGTTCGGCTGGGCGCCCGAACGCGGCACGTAAGAACCGCAGTTGGCCAGTTTGGTGAGGCAGTCCAGGGCCTTGTTCACCTCGGCCGGGGCGACGTAGCCGTTGCCGGCGTTGGTGGTGGCCGGCATGCCGATGGCCACCTTGGAGGCGGGCAGCGGCGGGAACATGTTGTTCGTGTTGCCCGCCACCGGGAAGCCGTTGAGCAGCAGGTCGGTCATCGCGACGTGGAAGTCGGCGCCGCCCATCGAGTGGTACTGGTTGTCCAGGCCCATGATGGAGCCGGAGTTGTAGTCCTGGACGTGCAGCAGGGTGAGGTCGTCGCGCAGCGCGTAGATGACCGGCAGGTACGCCCCGGCGCGCGGGTCCTGGCCGCCCCAGGGACCGGAACCGTAGTACTGGTAGCCGAGTTGGACGAAGAAGGTCTCCGGCGCCATGGTCAGCACGAAGCCCGGGCCGTACTTGGCCTTGAGGGTCTTCAGCGCGGAGATCAGGTTGACGATGACCGGGCTGGTCGGGTTCTTGAAGTCGGTGTCACCGGTGTTGAGGGAGAGCGAGTGCCCCTCGAAGTCGATGTCCAGGCCGTCCAGGCCCCACTTGTCGATGATCGCCGAGACCGAGCTGACGAAGGTGTCGCGGGCGGCGGCGGTGGTCAGCTGGACCTGGCCGTTCTGGCCGCCGATCGAGATCAGCACCTTCTTGCCCTGGGCCCGCTTGGCGGCGATGGCGGCCTTGAAGTCGGCGTCGGACTCCACGGTCGGGCAGTCGGTGACGGAGCAGCGGTTGAACCGGATGTCGCCGGAGGTGACGGAGGTGGGCTCGCCGAAGGAGAGGTCGATGAAGTCCCAGGAGTTGGGGACGTCGGCCATCCGGGTGTAGCCGGCGCCGTTGGCGAAGCTGGCGTGCAGGTAGCCGACCAGGGCGTGGCTGCCGGGCGGCGGCGGGGTGGTCGGGGTGCCGGTGGGCGTTCCCGTCGGTGTCCCGGTCGGGGTCCCGGTCGGGGTCCCGGTGGGGGTCCCGGTGGGCGTCGTGGTCGGCGTGGGCGTCGGGGACCCGGTGGGCGTCGGCGTCGGACTGGGGGCGCCCGGCCCGTCGAGCGAGACGTCGTCCGCGTAGTAGGTCCCCTGGCCGTACCAGCCGTGGGTGTAGACGGTGGCGCTGGTCTGGGTGGCGCCGGTGGTGAAGCTGACGCTGAGCTTCTGGTAGCCGCCGCCGGTGCCGGGGGTCCACGTGCTGGGGCCGCCGCCGTCGACGCCCAGGTAGACGTACGAGCCGTTGACGTACGCGCTGAGCGTGTACGTGGTGCTGGGGGCGACGGTGACGGTCTGGCCGCACTGGGCGGTGTCGCCCGCGGTGGCCGCGGCGGCGAGGGCGTAGCCGCCGCCGTGCACCGGGCTGGTGACGACGCTGCCGGAGTTGCCGGTGCAGCTCCAGGGGCCGAGCGAGCCGGACTCGAAGCCGCCGTTGACCAGGAACTCGCCGGCCGAGGCGACGGGCGCCAGGCCCAGGGTGACGCCGACCAAGGTGGCCGCGGCGACGGCGGAGGCGGTGCCGGCGGCGAGCAGGGTGCGGGGCTGCTTCCGGCGGGCGGGGGCGGGTGCGGGTGTGGTTCTGCGCATGCGGGGGCTCCTGCGATGGCGCGGTCGTGGGGGACGTCCGAGGGCACGCCGGAGCACGCGCCAGTGGGGGGGAGCGGCCCGGCCTGGCACCCAAGTTGGACTAGACCACTGAAGTGGATTCGACACTGCGGTGTCAATGGTCCAGACCGGTCCGCACCCTGGGCGCGGGCCGCCCGGCAGCCCCGACGGGCCGCCCCGGTTGCCGGAGGTGACACCCCGTCGAAGGATGGAGGGGTGACCCCGCCCGGCTACCTCCGCTACCCCCACCTGCACGGCGGGCTGCTCGCCTTCACCGCCGAGGACGACATCTGGATCGCCCCGCTCGACGCCGACGGCGCCGCCGGCCGGGCCTGGCGGGTCAGCTGCGACCGCACCCGGGTCAGCCACCCCCGCTTCTCCCCCGACGGCCGCACCCTCGCCTGGACCAGCTGGCTGAACCTGACCCCCGAAGTGTGGACCGCCCCCGTCGAGGGCGGCGAGGCCGAACGGCTCAGCCACTGGGGCAGCCAGGACACCCGGGTGCGCGGCTGGCTGCCGGACGGCGAGGTGCTCGCCGTCACCTCCTACCACGAGCCGTTCGGCCACTACACCTGGGCGCACGCCCTGCCGCCCGACGGCTCCCCCGGCCGCCGGATGCCCTGGGGCCCCGTCGGCGACGCCCAGATGAGCCGCGAACGCACCGTGCTGCTCACCGGCGCCGCCCCGCACGAGCCCGCCGCCTGGAAGCGCTACCGGGGCGGCGCCACCGGCCGGCTCTGGGCGGACGGCGAACAGATCCTGGCCGGCCACCCCGGCCACCTCGCCTCACCCATGCCCGTCACCGGGCGGATCGCCTTCCTCTCCGACCACGAGGGCATCGGCAACGTCTACTCCTGCCGCCCCGACGGCACCGACCTGCGCCGGCACACCGACCACGCCTCCTACTACGCCCGCGAGGCCGCCACCGACGGCACCCGGATCGTCTACCAGCACGCCGGCGACCTCTGGCTGCTGGACGGCCTGGACGCCCCCGCCCCGCGCCGGCTCGCCGTCCCGCTCGGCGGCGCCCGGGCCGGCCGCCGCCCGTACCAGGTCAGCGCCGCCTCCCAGGTCAAGGACCTGGCCTGCGACCAGAGCGGCCGGGCCGGGGTGATCACCGTGCGCGGCAGCCAGTACTGGCTCACCCACAAGGACGGCCCGGCCCGCGCGCTCGCCGACACCCCCGGGGTGCGGACCCGGCTGCCGGTGATCCTCGGACACACCGGCGAGGCCGCCTGGATCACCGACGCCGAGGGCGCCGACGCGATCGAGGTGATGCCGCTGCCGGGGCACGAGGAAACGGAGAAGCACCGCCACCGGGTGCTCGCCGCCGACCGGATCGGCCGCGTCCTGGAACTCACCGCCTCCCCCGACGGCGCCCACCTCGCCGTCGCCGCCTCCGACGGGCGGCTGCTGCTGGTCGCCGCCGCCGACGGCGCCGTCCGCGAACTCGCCGCCTCCGGCTACGGGCCGGTCTCCAGCGCCCGCTTCTCCCCCGACTCGCACTGGATCGCCTGGTCCCAGCCGGTGGCCGGGCGCTCGCTGCGCCGGATCCGGCTCACCCGCACCGAAGCACCCGGGCCGGTCACCGAAGTCACCGACGGCCGCTTCGAGGACGAGCAGCCGGTGTTCACCCGGGACGGCCGCTACCTGGCCTTCCTGTCCTGGCGCGGCTTCGACCCCGTCCACGACGTGCACACCGGCGACCTCTCCTTCCCGCTCGGCTGCCGCCCCTACCTCGTCCCGCTCACCGCCGACACGCCGTCCCCGTTCGCCGCGCCCGCCGAGGACGGCGCCCCGCACGGCAACGGCGGCGGCGACGGCACCGTCCGCGTCGACCCGCAGGGCATCGGCGAGCGGCTGCTGCAGTTCCCGGTGATCGCCTCCAAGTACTCGGCCACCGACGCGGTGCGCGGCGGCCTGGTCTGGCTGCGCTGGCCGATCTCCGGCACCCTCGGGCAGACCTTCGCCAGCCCCGACGACACCTCCGGCCGCCCCTCGCTGGAGTACTTCGACCTCGCCCGGGGCACCCGCACCACCCTGGTCGACAAGCTGGACGGCTACGCCGTCTCCGGGGACGGCGGCTCGATCGCGGTCTACTCGGCCGGGACCCTGCGGATCGTCCCGGTCACCGGTGGCGCCGGCAGCACCGTCGACCTGCGGCGGATCACCCACACCGTGCACCCCGCCGCCGAGTGGCGCCAGGCCTACCACGAGGCCGCCCGGATCGTCCGGGACCAGTTCTGGGACGAGCGGATGTCCGGCCTGGACTGGCCCGCCCTGACCGCCCAGTACGAGCCGCTGCTGGACCGGGTCTGCTCACCCGACGACTTCGCCGACCTGCTGCGCGAACTCCTCGGCGAACTCGGCACCTCGCACGCCTACGTCACCCCGTCCCGGCGCGCCGAAGGGCCCTCGCTCGGCCAGCAGCCGCTCGGCCTGCTCGGCGCCAACGCGCACCGCTCCCCCGACGGACGCTGGCTGGTCGAGCGGGTGCTGCCCGGCGAGACCTCCGACCCGCGCGCCCGCGCCCCGCTCGCCGCCCAGGGCGTCCGGGACGGCGACGAACTGCTCGCCGTCGGCGGCCGCCCGGTGGACCCGGTGCGCGGCCCGCTGCCGCTGCTGGCCGGCACCGGCGGCACCACCGTCGAACTGGCCCTGCGTAGCAGCCCGGACGGCCCGGTACGGCGGATCACCGTCACCCCGCTGACCGACGAACGGGCCGTCCGCTACCAGGACTGGGTGACCAAACGCCGCCTCCTGGTGCGGGAGTTCAGCGACGGCCGGTGCGGCTACCTGCACATCCCGGACCTCGGCGGCTCCGGCTGGGCGCAGTTCAACCGCGACCTGCGGCGCGAGCTGGACAAGCCCGCACTCGTCCTGGACGTGCGCGGCAACGCCGGCGGCAACGTCTCCGAACTGGTCCTGGAGAAACTCACCCGGCACGTCCTCGCCTGGGACTTCGGCCGGGACCGCCAGCCGGTCCGCTGGCCCCGGCACGCACTGCGCGGCCCGCTCGTGGCGCTCGCCGACGAGGCGACCAGCTCGGACGGCGACGTGGTCATCGCGGCGATCAAGCTGCTCGGCCTCGGCCCCGTCGTCGGCAACCGGACCTGGGGCGGGGTCGTCGGGATGACCGGGCGGCACACCCTCGGCGACGGCACCCGGATCTCGGTGCCCAAGAACGCCTCCTGGTTCGAAGGCGGACTCGGCTGGTCGGTGGAGAACCGCGGCGTCGAACCGGACGTGCACGTGCTGCGCACCCCGCGCGACTGGGCCCGCGGGCGCCACCCCGAGCTGGTCGCCGCCGTCCAGCTGGCGCTGGACCTGCTGGAGGACGCGCCCGCCGCGGCTCCCCCGCCGGAGGACACCCCCCGGCCGGACCTGCGACGCCCGCCGCTGCCGCCGCGGGCGCGGTGACCTGGGGGCTTGGAGCTTGGAGCTTGGGGCTTGGGGCTTGGGGCTTGGGGGTCTTCTGAGGTTTCAGCCCCAGGGGTCGCCCTCGGCCGTCATGTTCTCGGCCGCGCGCCGGTCGGCCTCGTCCTGGGCGGCACGCCGCTCCGACTCGCGGGCCTCCTGGGTCTCGCGGGCCCGCTCGATCTCGGGGCTGTACGCGTCCACGGCCTCGTCGTGGGCGATGGCGGCACGCTCGGCGGCGTCCTGCCCGGTCGCCTCGTGCGCCTTGTGGCGGAACCTGTCGAAGATGCCCATGACTCCTCCTCCGAACGGATACCGGGCTTCCCCCACTCTCACACCGGGCACCCCGAGCCGCACGTTGAGCCTTTGGTCCCTGGTGAACGCGCCCAACGGCCGTGGCGCGGAGGCGGGCACCCGGCGCAGATTGGAGCCGTCGGCCGAACTGACGCCACCGTCTGGAGCCCACCGTGACCGTCGTACCTTCCGCCCGCCAAGCCCGTCGCACCGCCGAGGACCCCCACGACGGGCCGCGCCGGCGGGTCGGGCCGCTGGCCGCGCTGGACGGGCGGCTGCCCGGCACCCACGACCTGCTGCTGATGCAGTGCCCCAGTTCGCTGCGCCCGCTGGCGGGCGGCGAGCTGCCGGACTGGACGCGGGCCGTGCTGCGGGTGCACCCCTGGGTGACGGTCGGCCGGGCCCCCTCCCTGGTCGCCACCCCGGCGGACGTGCCGCACCCGCAGCGCTGCACCCGGGACCCGGAGGCCGCGCCCGAGCAGTGGATCCCGGTGATCGTACGCGGGCCGCGCCCCGGACAGCGGCTGGACGCGCTGGCGCCCTGGGCCGCGGTGGCCCGGACGCTGCGGCCCGAGCAGCTGGCCGGGCGGTGCGGGCGGCTGGACCCCGAGCGGGTCGCCGGGATTCCGGCGCTGGCCCTGCTGCCGGCGGTCGGCCGGCTGGTCGCGGACCACCGGCTGTCCTGGGGTCCGATCGGCGCGGTCGGCTACGAGCTGGGCACCGGCGTGCCGGTCGCCGGGCCGCTGAGCCCGCTGCGACTGGTCCTGCGCACCCCGCACCCGATCAGCCGCCGGGACGCGCTGCAACTGCGGCGGGCGCTGAGCAGGCTGCCGGTCCCGGTGCAGGCCGAACTGGAGACCCGCTACGGCTCGGTGCAGCTCGCCGAGTACGCGGCCTCGCCGTACACCCTCACCCTGCTGACTCCGGACGGGCCACGGGAGGTCCGCGACCCGTGGTTCCCGCGCGGCCCGTTCGTCTGAGCCCTCGTAATCAGTTGGGACGGTTGGGCGGTCGGGGTGCCGCCCGAGGTCGGCGGCGGGGCGCCGGGGCGAGGTGGAGTCCGGCCATCGCCTCGCACAGCTCGGCGTGCAGGGCGTCCCGGGCGGCCTCGTCGCAGGTCTGCCGGATGTGCCGTTCCTCGGCGAGCGTCCGTTCCACCGCCGCGACCGCTCGGCGCCGTTCAGGGCTGAGCCACAGGACCGGCGGCGCGAACTGGAGGTGTGCACCCCAGAGCCACAAGCAGGTGACCCGAGCCTTACGCATCAGGCCGAGGAACGCGCGCCCGAACATCGGCATCGCGGTTCACCACCTTCCGGACTTTCCGGTGGCCGAGGACGACGAGGGGCTCCTCGAACGGCTGGTTCGCCAGGTAGCCCGACGACCAGGCGACGCCCCACCGGGCGCAGTTCGGGCAGTTCCACGTCCGTCCGGCCGCGTTGGCATCGTTGAGCAGATCGACCGGGGCGCAGCAGTCCGGTGCGGGGCAGGTCGGAGGGTCGGTCACCGGCGGCGGTCCCGGCCGAGTCGCCGCTGGGTGGCCCGCCGGATGATCGGTTCGGACGCGACGACGCCGAACATGAGGACTACGGCCAACACGTCTACGCCGAGCGCCGGTTGGCGCTTCACGCGGTCCGACCACGGGGCTCGGCGGGGACGCCCATGGAGACGACGTCCCTGCCGGTCGTCCCGTCCTCGACCAACTCGCCGACCTGCGGGCGGCAGAGCGGCCCGGTCGGGGACTCCTTGCTCACCACAGCTGACTCCGTTCCGTAGTTTAATGACTACCCGGGGTCGCCACTGTCCTCTAGCATTGGACGTCCTTCAACCTCTCAAACGTGCGTGGAGAGTGGTTCATGAACAAGGCCGAGCTGGACCCCGACTCGTCTCCAGCCGCAGAGTTCGGTGCGTTCCTCCGCAGCTCACGAGAGGAACGAGGTTGGCGGCAGGAAGATTTGGCGAGCGCCATCGGCTATTCACCCACGCACGTGTCAGCCGTGGAAACTGGTCGACGTCCCCCAACACCGCGCCTGGCTCGCGAACTTGACAAAGCCTTCGGATGGGATCGCGTCTTCGCCCGCAAGGCGCTCGACCTCAAGACCTCGGCGCTCCTCGAAGGCTTCCCGGAGTACGCCGCGCACGAGTCAAGGGCGGTGGAACTGAGACTGTTCACCTTGGGTATCGTGCCGGGGCTGCTTCAGACCATGGACTACGCACGGGCCATCGCGGCGGGCGCGCTCCGGCGGGGCAGCATCACGGAGGACCAGGCCGAGGAGCGGGTTGCCTACCTTGCGCGCCGACAGGCGAACTTGCGCCGGGAAACCCCTCCGCTGATCCACGTCGTCCTGGACGAGAGCTGCATCCGACGGCCGGTCGGCGGAAAGTCCATCATGGCCGCCCAGCTCGACGAGCTTGCAGCCTTCGCCCGGCTGCCCAACACCGTTCTCCAGGTGGCTCCGTACGCCATAGGCGAGGAACGATCGTTCGATCTCCCGGTGAACATCATCACCTTTCCGGACCGATCGCTGATGTCCTACGCCGAATCAGCGCAGCAAGGGCACCTGGAACGGGACAGCGGCGCAGTACCGCCGATCCTCACGGCCTACTATCAGCTACAGGCCCTCGCACTCTCACAAGCCGAGTCTGTGGCCCTGATCAGCCAGCTGAGAGAGGAACTACCGTGACCGCCGAGCCTCAGTGGTTCAAGTCTTCGTACAGCAGCAACGGCGGCGACTGCATCGAGGTCGCGGGGAACTTGATCCCGTCCGGGACCGTCCCCGTCCGAGACTCCAAGGACACCGACGGCCCGGCCCTCCTCTTCGCGACCGAGGCCTGGCAGTCCTTCGTCTCCGCCCTCCGAGCCGGCGAGTTCGACACCGCCTGACGCCCGGTCCGAGCACAAGGGTCAGATCGGCAGGTTCCAGCCCGGTCCGTCCGCACTTCCGACCCAGACCCGCTGCCCGGCCGCCGAGACCGTCATGCCGAACCCCTCCTGGTGCGGCTCGCCGGCCCGCTGCCAGGCTTCGACGGCGTTCTCCACCTGGTCCCAGAGCCGGAGCGGGCCACGCTGGACCACGGCCCATCCCCCGTCAGGGTCGGGCATGGTCCGGGCCTGCGATCCGGTGGCCACGTCGGAGAGGATCTGGTGCCCGCCGGCTCCCATCCGTTCGGCCGAGGGCGCCGCGAGCTGGGCGACCCAACTGCCGGTCCACGTGCCGATGACCTCGGGGTCGATCCGCGACGGACGTTCGTCCCCCGGAAGCAGCGAGAGGCTTTGGCGTGGCGGGCGGTCGTGCGGGCGGGCGATCATGAAGCTGGTGTAGCCGGGCATGAACAGCCCCGTCCCCTCTCCCGGGGCCGTCACGACCAGCCGCACGAGTCCGAACCCGAGCCCCCACCCGGACAGGGTGGCCAGGATGACGCCGCCGGGCTTCACCTGGTGCAGCCAGCGGGGTGGCAGGTACCGGACCGCACAGGTGGCGATCAGCCGGTCGTACTCGCCCCCGTCCGGGTCGCCGAGCAGCCCGTCACCGATGACCAGCCGGGGGGCGAACCCCGCCGCCTTGATCGCGGCAGCGGCAGTGGCGCCGACCGCCGGGTCGTACTCGATGCTGGTCAGGTTGGCGTCCCCGAGGCGGTGCGCGCCGAGGGCGGTCGAGTAGCCGGTCCCCGTGCCGATCTCCAGCACCCGGTGCCCGGTCTCGGCGCCGAGCTGGTGCCACATGCGCAGCACCAGCGACGGCAAGGTGGACGATGACGACGGAGTCCCGATCACCGCCCCCTCGGCCACGTCCTCGGGGCGGGTCCGCCCGTCGAGCTGGGTGACCAGCGTCTCGTTCGAGTAGACCTGCTCCAGCCAACCAGGGTCGGTCCTGTGCACCGGGCGGTACGCGGTCGGATTGCTTCCCGGGACCGCCGCGAAGAACGATCCGACGAACAGTTCCCGGGGCACCGCCAACGCGGCGGCCCTCCAGGCCGGATCGTCGACCGCATCGTCCCCGGTGAGCCCGTCCACCAGGGCGGCGCGGAGCTGAGCCGATGCGCTCACGAATCGGGGCCCTTCTCCAGTTGGTCGGCGATGGCGTGGGCAATCGCCGAAGCGGTGTCGACACCCTGCCAGGCCCATTGGCCGTTGGGGTTGCACTCAAGGAAGTACCAGTCACCTGCGGCGGTCACCGCGAAGTCGAACGCACCGTAAACCAAACGGAGTTCGTTCAGATAAGCGATCACAGAGCGCGCAACGGGCCCGGGCACTTCGATCGGCGTGCACGTCATCAGGTCTTGACGCTCGCGCCAGTCGAGATCGGGACTGCCGATCCGGACACCGAACAACCGGTCACCCACGGCGGTCACCCGCACGTCGAACGACTTGGACACGGCGGCTTGGAACATGTGCGGACACACGGACACGGCGTCGGTGATCTCGGCCGGATCGACTTCCCGTACCCACACCGTTTGCGCAGTGCCGTCGGGGGCTCGGTACCGGCTGTCCCACACCGGCTTGTAGACGGCTCCGCCGGACTGGTCGGCGCAGAACCGGCGCGCTTCGTCGGTATCGGCGGTGATGACCGTGTTCGGCACCAGGAAACCGCTCCGGCCCGCCACGACAAGCTGTGCGGGCTTGTACTCCGCGTTCCGGATGTGCCACGGGTGATTGACGTAGTGGGCGTCGGGAAGCGACGCGAAGATGCCGCCAGCACCCCAAAATGCTTGCGCACTGGTGAACTTGGACGCGTGTTCGTCCAGTCCCGGCGGCGCCCGGTAGGGCGAGGGCCGGCGGACCCAGACCGACCGCACCCGAGTGAGGTCGAGTTCCCGGCTTGATGTGCGGAGAGTGCCCCGCTGCTCGCTCCTGCTGTAGTGGGCGGTCAGCGAGGCACCCCCGAGCAGATCGGCACCGGGGTCCACCCGGACGACCGGGACTCGGCGCTCGGCCAGGATGCGGAGCACCACATCGGCCGTCACGTCGTGCGCGTTGGTCAGGACCAGGACAGCCCGGTGTCGGTCCTGCGCCATGTCAGCCAGCGCCCTGGTCCTGGTCGTTCGCTGGCATGCTGTCCATGTCGGTGGGTGCGCTCTGCCCGCCGCTCTGCCCGTCACCGCCGCCCGTGTTCGTGGGCGTGCTGGTCTCCGTGCTGGTGCCGTGCGCCCCCATCTCGACCTTGCGACCCTGATCGTCCACGAACACGGCAACCTGCGTTTCGGGGTCGATCACGGCCGAGACGGCAGGGACCGAGCGGGTGTCCAGGTACGGACCCATTCGGGTCGTGCCCCACGGTGCGGTTGTCATCTGTGCTGCGCCTCCACGTTCTTCGTTGCCGTGCTCTTCCACGGCCCGAGCAACACCAACGACGGTAGGGAGAAGCCACGCCCGGCCTCAACGAAGTTGCGAGATATTGCGCCGATTCACCCGAGAGTGTCGAGCGCGGCTGTGATCACGGCGCGAGCCGCGTCCCCGTAGACGGCCGCTTCGGACAACTGGACGAACGCCTTGGCGTAGTCGGCCAGTTCGCGAGGCTGCCTGACGTTGATCTCGGCTGTCAGGGTCTCCACCACGGCGTGCCGGTCATCGAACAGGTAGAACGCTTCCAGCGGCCAGACGGTGCGCTGGGCGGTGAACGGAACGATCCCGAGGGAGACGGTGGCGAGCGGCCCCACGGTGAGCAGGTGCCGAAGCTGGCCACGCATCACCTCGGTATCGCCGATGCGGTACCTCAGCACTGACTCCTCCATCAACACCACGAACCGGCGGCCGCCCTCGTACAGGAACCGGCTGCGGGCCACGCGGGCGGCAACGGCCTCTGTCACGTCGTCGGGAGTTCCCTGGAACTGCGTGATGGAGCGCATCAAGGCCGTGGCGTAGGCCGGCGTCTGGAAGAATCCGGGCACGACGTTGGACACGTACACCCGGCACAGACGGGCCCGCTCGTTCAGCGCGTAGACGTCCTCCTGGACCTTGCGCATGCCGTTGCGCTGGAGCCGACGCCACTCCATGTACATCGACTCCACCGCGCGCGCCGTGGCAATGAGGTCTTGCACCTGTTCCTCGGCGCCACAGGCGATGCACCAGGCCCGAACGTCCGCATCGGAAGGGGCCGTTTTCGCGGAGAGGATGCGCGAGGTCTTCGCCGGGTGCCATCCACACCGGGCAGACAGTTCTTGCCCCTTGAGGCCGGCGTCCAGCATCAGCTCGCGCAGACGCGCGGCAACGGCGGCGCGGGCGGCCTGCGCGCTGGATGAGGGAGAAGCGGGCATGAACTGGCTGTCCGGTGGGATATCGCAGAGGTCAGACGGTGTATTCCGGGTGGTCGATGCCCCGCTCCCAGACGGCTTCGAAGGCCGAGACGCAGAGCTTCACCACCGCCGGGTCCTCGGACAGTTCATATTTGGGGTCGGCCCAGTCCCCGACGCCGGTGAAGTGGTTGAACTCGACCAACCGGCCGTCGAAGACCCAGAAGTCATTGCCCGGTAGTGCGATGTCCGACGCCCGGCGGCGCGGAAGCCAACGGACCTGTTCGCCGGCCGCGACGTTCACGGCGGTCCCGGCGTGCTCGAAGCGGATGTAGTCGGTCACCGGCTCCGAAACGATCCGGGCCCTGCGCATGACCACGCCCCGGCTGACGGCCTCCCGGACGAGAGGCACCCACCCGGCCCAGCCCTCGGACTCGGGGTCGAGATCGGGGTGGACGCCGCTCCGCTGGAAGCGTGCGAAGTCCGTCGACTCATCGCCCACGCCGTACCAGTCACGCATCTCCAGGTGCACGGCCGAGTGTTGCGCGGCCTTGAGCAGGTCAGAGAAGTCCGGAACGTTCTGCGTCATCGAGTGCCTTCCTAATGATCGCCGCCATGCGGAGCGGGATACGGACCACGGCCTCACCCTCGGGGACGCCGATCGTGTGGCCAGGAACCCACTCGGTCGTGCTGACCTCGGTCAGCAGTTCCTCCCTGGGCTTCCAGCCCTGGAACACCAGCTCCCGCTCGTGGTCGTCCACCCACACCGTCGGCGATCCGTTCCCCTGGGTCTCGGGGTCCATCCCGTTGAACCGTAGTGCCATCGGGTCCTCCCGTGCCAAGCCGGTTGCGCGTCCTTGCATTACCGTTCCGCAGAGATGACGGACATTCAAGAGCGCAAGGGGAGCAGGCCGGCGCATTCGGAGCGGGTCCGACGCATCTCGCAAGCGGCACATCCCTTGCGAGTGGAAGGCAGTAAGAGAATGGGCGAGTTCACTCCTGAGGCCGCCGAAGCGCTGAAAACCGCGGCGGCCATCTGCGGACCGCTGGAGCTGGAGGAGATCAGCAACCGGCGGGGCTCGGCGGTCTGGAAGGCGACCGGTCCGCGGGGCGTCGCGAGTATCAAGCTCGGCACCGGCGAGGCCGCCGAGGTCACCGCGAGGGAAGCCTCGGTGCTGGACCAGCTCCCCGGCTACACCGTGACCGCCGGCCGGTTCGACGACGGCGTCTGGTTCGTCACCCCGTGGCTGGTCGGACCGTCCACCTGGCAGGCCCTCCGCCCCCTGCGCAAGGGCGAAGGAGGGCGGGACGAGGCCCTGGCCGCTGCGGTCGGGCTGTGCCGCGCCGTGGCAGACCTCCACGCCGAAGGGTGGGTGCACGGAGACCTCCAGCCCCAGCACGGCATCCACGGTGGCGACGGGACCGTGCGACTCCGCCGTCCGATCCCCCTGTTCGGTCCGCCCAAGACCCCACTACCCGGCGAGGCGGGTAGTGGGGTCTCCGTCCATGTAGCGGCGACCGTCAGCCGGTGACGCTGGGGGTGCCCGTCTCCAGGTGGCCGGTGAAGCGCTGGGACCAGCCGGCGTCCGCGTCCACCGTCACCGTGAAGTCGTACCAGCCGTTGTTGTAGGCCACGGCGTTGAAGAAATCGGTGACGTTGCCGCCGGCGGGGACCTGGTACGTCCAGGGGCCGTCCGTCCGGTAGTTGTTGGAGGCGATCGTGAAGGTCAGCGGCGTCGTACCGGAGTTGGCGAGCTTGAAGTAGACCGCCAGCTTGCCCGTCCCCGGCTCGACCGCGTACGAGGCGGTGACGGCCGCGTTCTTGCCCGCCTTGGTGGCGTCGCCCTTGAAGCGGCGCAGGAAGCGGTTGGGGCCGACGACGGTGAGGTCGTAGGGGCCGCCGCCGAAGTTGGTGCCGCAGTTGAAGAAGTCGCTGGTGGTGCCGCCCGGATCGACGGTGTACTGCCAGGGGCCGCCGCTGCGGTAGGCGTTGGCGTAGGCGGCGAAGTGGGCGGACTTCGCCGCTGCCGCGCCCCCGTTGTCCATCGTGATCCAGACCTTCATCACCCCGCCGGAGCCGAACTCCAGGTGGTCCAGGTTGGCGTTCGGCTGGTACGGCAGGGCGCGGGCCGGCCGGGTGCCGGTCTCCTGGATCGGCAGCTGGTTGTTGACCGGGGCCGGGTTGGGCAGCGGGCCGCACGCCGACAGGCCGATGGTCTGCGAGGTGTCGGGCAGCCCGGGCAGGCCGTAGACCGGGTTGGCGAAGTCGAACGCGCTGGTCAGGTCGCCGCAGACGCGGCGGCGCCAGTCGCTGATGTTCCGGCATTGCGCGGGCGTGCCGAGGGCGGCCGTCCAGGTCTCCAGGAAGCGCAGCACGGAGGTGTGGTCGAAGGTCTCGGAGTTGACCCAGCCGCCGCGGGTCCAGGGCGAGACGGCGATCATGGGGACGCGGAAGCCGAGGCCGATGTTGGTGCCGTTGTAGAACTCGCCCGGGGTGCCGGCGGGGGCGGCCGGCGGCGGGACGTGGTCGAAGAAGCCGTCGTTCTCGTCGTAGTTGATGAACAGGACGGACGAGTTGAAGACGTTCGGGTCGGCGTTCAGCGCGTCGATCACCAGGTGGACGAAGTGCGCGCCGTCGGCCGGGGTGGCGTACGGGTGTTCGGATGAGGCCTGGTCGGGGACGATCCAGGAGACCTGCGGGAGGGTGCCGTTCAGCACGTCGGCCCTGATCGCGGCGGCGATGTCGTCCGGGGTCCTGCCGGTGGCCTTGGGCACCGAGCCCATGCCCTTGACGGCCAGCGGGCTGCCGGCCGGGGCGCCGGAGAACTGGGTGAAGTACGCGAGGGCGTTGTCGCCGTAGTTGTCGGCGGCGTTCTGGTAGACCTTCCAGCTGACGCCGGCGCTCTCCAGCGCCTCCGCGTAGGTCTGCCAGCGCAGGCCCTTCTCGTCGCCGCCGTCGTACGCGGGGCCGCCGGCGCTGCCGGCCGGGTCGATCTGGCCGGACCAGTGGTAGGTGCGGTTGGGGCCGGTCGCGCTGAGCACGGAGCAGTGGTAGGCGTCGCAGATGGTCCAGTTCTCGGCCAGCGCGTAGTGGAACGGGATGTCCTGGCGGGTGAGGAAGCCGAGGGTGCGGACGTTGCCCTTGGCGGCGACCCAGGAGTCCATCTTGCCGCTGTTCCAGGCCTTGTGCTGATCGCTCCAGCCGTGGCTGAGGTCACCGTTGCATTGGGCGAGGCGCTCGGGGTCGGCGCCGCCGGCCGGCTTGGTCTGGCTGAACTGCCACGGGTACTGGCGGCCGAGCAGGCCGTTGGGCTGGTTGAAGACGCTGTAGCCGCCGGCTATCTGGATGGCGCTGCGGTCGGCGAAGCCGCGCACGCCGCGCAGCGTGCCGAAGTAGTGGTCGAAGCTGCGGTTCTCCTGCATCAGGATCACCACGTGCTGCACGTCGTTGATGGTGCCGGTCTGCTGGAGCGTGGCGGTGGAGGCCACCGCGGGCGCGCCGGGGGCGGCCCCTGCGGCGCTGGTGCCTGCCACGGCGAGTCCCGCCGCGGCGGCACCGGACAGCGTGACGAACTTCCTACGACTCAGCTCGGCCATCAGCCCGGCCCGTCCCTTCACTGGCGATCTGGCGATGTTGTGTACACAAGTCGGGGCTCATCGATCGCGGAGCATCTTCCACCCCGGCCGGAGGCGTCCACCAGATGCGCGCGGCAGGGTTGGCGGACTGTTCGTCCGGGTGTCACCGAGCGACGCCGGGCTGAACGGGCGGCGGAAACGCCGGGGAGGGACGGAGCGGGCGGCTGGTCAGCGGTCCTTGACCTCGATTCCCAGTGCCTGGGCGAACTGCGGCGCCAGCTCCAGCAGTTGGGTGGAGCTGATGACCGCGCCGCGCAGCCCCTGGTGGCCGTCCGCGAGTCCGAGCCGGGCGGCCCCGCGCAGGTCGGTCTTCTTCAGGGTGGCACCGCGCAGCCGGACCTCCTCCAGCGTGGAGCCGGGGAAGGACACCTCGGTCAGCTTGGCCTCGCCGAAGTCCACGTCGCGCAGCAGGCAGTCCTCGAACACGACGTCCCGCAGCACGGCCGCCCGCAGGTTGACCGCCTCCAGCTTGCAGCCGCGGAACACCACCCGGCGCAGCGCCGAGCCGTATCCGGCGACCCCGGCCAGCACGCCGCCGACGAAGGCGCTGTCCTGCCACTCGGTGTCGCTCAGGTCGCAGGCCACCCAGCGACCGGCCTGCACCCAGACCTCGTTGAAGCGGGCCTGGCGCAGCTTGACCCCGCTGAGCGCGACCCCGGTGAAGGCGCACTCCAGGAACGCCGCCCCGGCCGCCGACTCGTCGGTGTGCTCGCCGCCGTCGAAGTGCGTGGTGTCGTAGCGCTCGTCGCTGCGCAGCCGCCCGGTGTGGGGGCGGAGCAGGTCCGCGTACGGCAGGTCGGCGAGCTGGTCGGGGGCGGAACGCGGCATGGCGGCGGCACCTCACGGTCGGGGGCGAACGGGTCTCGCCCGAATGCTCGCACGCGGCACCGACAACGCCCCGGACCGGCCGCAGCGGACTGCGGCCGGGCCGAGGTGCGGTCCTCAGAAAGGTCAGCCGCGCGCCCAGAGGGAGTTGACGCGGCTGCGCTCGGTGCTGTTCGGGTACGGGTTGGTGCAGGAGGTACCGGGGCCGCCGCCGGACATCAGCTCGCTGCACGGGCCGGAGTAGTGGTCCGGCAGGCCGAGCACGTGCCCGGTCTCGTGCGCGGTCACCCGGACCGAGTTGTACTGCCGGTTCTGCTGGTAGTCGAGGAAGACGTAGCCGCGCCCGTGGCCGTCGGTGCTGGCGTAGGAGCCGCGGCTGTCGTTGCCCTCGTAGTACGAGAAGTCGCCGCCCGAGCCGGCCCGCAGCTGGACGTTGCTGACCGAGCTGTTCCAGATCTGCGCGGCGTTGGCTATCTGGGTGCGGAAGGTCGGTGCCGAGCTGGCGTCGTAGGTGACGACGACGGTCGCCAGGTTCGGGCTGGCGGCCTGCTTGGCCTTCGCGGAGGCCATCACGGCCTGGAAGAACGCCTGGTTGTTCGCGGCCTCGGCGGCCGAACCGGCGTACGTCGAGGCGGTGTAGCCCTGGACGGCCGGGCCGGGGGTGGCGGCGGACGCGGCGGTGGCGGGCAGCACGGCGAGACCGGCCGCGAGGGCCAGGCCGAGGGTCGCGGACAGCACGGATCGCTTCATGTGGGGGCTCCGATTCCGGTGGTGCCGTGGCCGGTTGGGGGCCGGCCCTGGGGGACACCTGGTCAGCGGGTGATGTCCCCAGAGCTTCGGGCAGCCCGGCGGGCGGGCGGATGATGTCAACCCGCGATAGCTTCGATCAATACCCCTTGCGGTAAAGGGATTTGAGATGTCTTTAACCGGCCTTGACTCGCGCGTGCCCCTGGCATTCCGCTCCACCGGCGGTTAGGCTCCCGATCGGGGAAGCAACCGAGCGGCGGGCCACCCGATTCCGGCCGGGCGGCCCGCCGCACCCGAAGGGCATCGGCAACTTCCTTGGCGCCGCAACGAGTTCGCGGGCTCCTCCGATTCGAGGGCTTCCCCAGTTCGCGGACTCGCCCAGTCCGCGGGCTTGCCCGGTCCGCAGGCTTGCCTAGTTCACGGACTCGACGCCGTTCGACCAGAGGCTGTCGACCTGGCCGCGCTCGTTGCTGTCGGGGTAGGGGTTGGTGCAGGACGGGCCGGGGCCGCCGCCGGACATCAGCTCGCTGCACGGGCCGGAGTAGTTGTCGGGCAGGCCGAGCACGTGCCCGGTCTCGTGCGCGGTGACGCGCAGCGAGCTGTACTGCTGGTTCTGCTGGTAGTCGAGGAAGACGTAGCCGTGGCCGTGGCCGTCGGTGCTGGCGTAGGAGCCGCGGCTGTCGTTGCCCTCGTAGTACGAGAAGTCGCCGGTGCCGCTGCTCGCCTGGAGCTGGACGTTGCTGACCGAGCTGTTCCAGATCTGCGCGGCCTGGGA
The DNA here is from genome assembly GCF_044744605.1 of Kitasatospora sp. NPDC087271. Classification (NCBI taxonomy): domain Bacteria; kingdom Bacillati; phylum Actinomycetota; class Actinomycetes; order Kitasatosporales; family Streptomycetaceae; genus Kitasatospora; species Kitasatospora sp. NPDC087271. The sequence goes on along the minus strand of NZ_JBIUYQ010000011.1, from coordinate 195,314 downwards.
TATCTGACTGGTGAAGGAGGGCGCGCCGGCGGTGTCGTAGGTGACGGTGACGGTCTGCAGCCACGGGTTGGCTGCCTGCTTGGCCTTGGCGGAGGCCATCACGGCGTGGAAGAACGCCTGGTTGTTCGCGGCCTCGGCGGCCGAACCGGCGTACGTCGAGGCGGTGTAGCCCTGGACGGCCGGGCCGGGGGTGGCGGCGGACGCGGCGGTGGCGGGCAGCACGGCGAGACCGGCCGCGAGGGCCAGGCCGAGGGTCGCGGACAGCACGGATCGCTTCATGTGGGGGCTCCGGATTCGCGGTACGCCGAACCGCCGGGGCCGGTGGGGGCCGGACACGGCTGCGGCGACGGTGGGGGCGCCCCGGTGGGGCCGGGGCGGATTCGCTGTCCCCGAGCTTCGACCCGCCCGGGCCCGCGGCGGATGATGTCAACCGGCGATAGCACCGCCGCATACCGGCGGGGCCCGCAGCGCGCCCTCCCGCCGCGCTTTGTTCTGTCATGTCCTTGGCGACAAGGCCGGGTGGCGTCTATGCTCCGGGCGTGGAGCTCGACGTGAGACACCTCCGGGTGGTGTGCGCTATCGCCGACACCGGCAGCCTCCGCAAGGCCGCGCTCCAGCTCGGCATGACCCAGCCCTCCCTCACCACCCAGCTGCACCGCATCGAACGGGCCATCGGCGGCACCCTGTTCACCCGCGAGCAGACCGGCAGCCGGCCCACCGCGCTCGGCCACTCGGTGCTGTCCCGGGCCCGGCCGGTGATCACCGAGATGGCCGCGCTGGTGGCCGCCGCCCGCCAGGAGGCCCGCGACGCGGCCGGCCCCGGGCGGCAGCGCCGGCTGCGGATCGGCAGCGTCGGCAGCCGGGCGGTCGCCGCCTGGCTGCGCCGGGTGCACGAACGGCTGCCGGACACCGACACCACCATCCACGTCGACGTCTCGGCCAGCGCCCTGCTGCGGATGGTCGCCGCCGACCAGCTGGACGTGGCCTTCGTCTACGAGAGCGAGGGCTTCCCGCTACGGGTGCCGCCGGACGCCGAGCACCGGGTGCTGATGGCCCGTGAGCCCCAGTTCGTCGCGCTCGCCGCCGGACACCCGGCCGCCGCCCGCCCGGTCGTCCACCTGACCGATCTCGCCGAGGACACCTGGATGGTCGACCCGACCGCCGACCACGAGTACGCGGCGATGCGCCGGGTGTTCAGCGATGCCGGGCTCAACCCCCGGGTGGTCCAGGTGCGGGACAACGCCACCGCCGCCGAACTGGTCGCCTCCGGCGAGGCCGTCCGCCCCTGCCAGCCGACCTCCGCCCCCGGTCCCGGCACGGTGGTGCGCCCCGTGCACGGGGACCCGCTGGCCGTCCGGCTGCTGCTCACCTGGCGCCCTCGCGCGCTCAGCCAGCCCGCGCTGGACGCGCTGTATGGCGAACTGCGCGCCGCCTACCTGGACCTGGCCAAGGTCAACCCGGCCTACCTGGCCTGGCTGGCCCGGCACGAGCCGATCCTGCTGGACTGCGCCTGAGAATCAGCCCCCGTCAGCCCTCCCGGCTGTGCAGCACCACGCCCACCGCCACGGTCAGCGCGCAGACCAGGCCCGCCGCCGGCACACCGGAGCCCCCGAACGCCGTGCAGGCCAGCACCAGCACCGCCCCGGTCGGGGCCAGCGCCTGCGCCAAGCCGGTCTTGGTGTGCCGGGAATGCAGCAGCCAGACCGTGAGCAGGTAGAGCGCGGTGGGCACGGTGACCGTCGCGGTGGCGGCCGTCGCGGAGATCTCCGCCTGGTGCACGGCCGACTCCACCGCCACCTCCAGTCCGGTGCCGATCGCGGCGGCCGCGCCGAACACCAGGTAGTGGCCGTACCCCCAGGCGAAGGCCTGCCGGTTGGAGCGCAGGTGCTCGTGGACCGGCCGGGCGAAGTAGATCCACCAGGCCGCGAAGCAGATCAGCAGGCCGCCGACCGCCACCGGCAACAGCCGGCCCAGCTCCTCGTGCTCGTCCACCGCCGACTGCACCGCGACCGTCGCGGCCGCCACCGTCTCGCCGAGCACGATCAGGGTGAACAGCCCGTACCGCTCGGCGATGTGGTGCGGGTGCCAGGAGGTCTGCTTCCGCAGTTCGGCGACCACCGGCACGGCCAGCTCGCACAGCACCCCGAGCGGGATGACCACCGGCCGGACGGCGTCCGGCAGCAGCACCACCACCACCCAGCCCACCTGGCAGAGCGCGATCCCGACCGCGTACCGCACGGCGACCCGGCGCGCCTCGCCCTGCTCGCTGGCCGCCGCCCGCAGCCACTGGGTGACCATCGCCAGGCGCATCACCACGTACCCGGCGATCGCCAGCGTCAGGTCCTGGGTGGCGAACAGCCGCGGCACCCCGGCCGCGAGGACCAGCACCCCGGCGATCTGCACCAGCGTGGTGACCCGGTACGGCACGTCGTCGCAGTCGTACGCGGAGGCGAACCAGGTGAAGTTCATCCAGGCCCACCAGATCGCGAAGAAGGCGATCGCGTAGCCGCGCAGGCCGTCGCCGTAGTGGCCGGCCGCCAGGGAGTGGGCGAGTTCGCGCCCGGCCTGGCCGACGGCGACCACGAAGCAGAGGTCGAAGAAGAGTTCCAGCGGGGTGGCGACCCGGTGCGGCTCGTCCCGGTCGCGCGGGACCATCCGGCGCACCGGGGGCGGGTCGACGGGGCGCGGGTGGGGGGCGGCGGCGGATTCGCTGGCCATCGGTGCTGCTCCGGGTTCGGGAGGGGCTGGCTGTCCCGCGCATCCTGGCAGCGGCCCGGGCCCCGCGCACGCACCGGCGCGACGGGCGCAGCGGTTCGCGGTCCCGGGATCGATTGCGCCTTTCGTCCGCTTTTTTCCTTGCCGTCAGCCGTAGTTGACGCCCCGGTGCGCGAACCGGGTGACAGCGCGGCGGGTTTCCGGGCGCGCCCCGCGCGCTGCGCCGCGGCCGGCCGGACGGCCCCGCTAGATTCGTCCCCGGTTGGAAGCGAGCGCGGGCCTTGCGGGGCCCCACGACACGGGCGGCCTGCGGGCAACGCGGAAGGTCAAGGCCGGTGGCAGGAGAGCGGGGGCGGCAGAGCCGACCTTCCCGTGTCCGTACCACCGGCCTCGTGATCACCGCGCTGCTCGCCAGCGCCTGCCGCCCGGTCGCTCTCGCCGCGTCCGCGGCGGGGGCTACTTCTCCCAGCCGACCTTGGCGTAGTCCTCCCCGGCCAGGCCGAAGGCGCCGTAGTTGGCGAGGCCCTTGCGCGTCGCCACCACGGTCGGCCGCTGGTAGAGCTCGACGGTGTGGCCGAGTTCCCAGATCTTCGCGTCGGCCTGGTTGTAGAGCTTCGCGGCCTCCACCGGGTCGACCGTCCCGGCCGCCTTCTTGAGCAGGTCGTCGACCTCCTGGCTGCCGATCCGCGAAGGGTTGTTGAAGGTGTTGTCCCCCACCGGCAGACGGAAGTTGCCCAGGCTCTTGGAGAGCGGGAACGAGTCGGTGTTGCGCCAGCTCGCGATCTCGAACTTGCCCGGGTTCACGTACTTGGTGAAGAAGTCGTTGGCGGGCACCTTGTCCAGGCTCACCTTGACCCCGGCCTGCAGCCACATCGCGGCGGCGGCGGTGGCCAGGTCGATCTGGGCCTGCGGGGTGGACTCGTTGACCGTCCAGTGCAGTTGCAGCGACTGGCCGTCCTTGGTGCGCGGCTGGCCGGCGCCCGCCTCCTTCCAACCGGCGTCGTCCAGCAGCTTCTTGGCGGCGGGCACGTCGAACTTCGCCCACTCGCCCGAGTTGTCCTGGTAGCCGGTCTGGTTGGGCATGAAGATGTGGTTGCCGAGCGGCTTGAACTCCACCGGCACCCCGTTGTTGGCGATCTTGATCAGTGCGGACCGGTCGAGCGCCTTGCCGAGCGCCTGGCGGACCTTCTGGTCCGCCAGCGCGCCGCCGGAGCCGAAGGAGATGTGCACCTCGTCCCACGGGCTGGCGGCCCGGATCGCGGTGTCCTTGGCGTCCTTGAGCTGCCCGTACGCGGCGGCGGTGCCGGCCGTGGCGAGGTCGATCTCGTTGTTGAGGTACGACTGGGTGGTCGCGGACTGGGTCATCACCCGGAAGGTGATCTTGTCCGCCTTGGCCTTGGTGCCCCACCAGGCCGGGTCCGGGACGAGCGTGAGGGTCTGCGCGGTCTTGTCCGCCACGCCGATCTTCAGCGCGCCCGCGGTGATCGGGATCTTCTCCACCCAGCCCTTGTTGAAGTCGTCCGGGGTGGCGATGCCGGCCGCCGGGATCAGCGGGCGGAACAGGTTCTGCCAGTCCGCGTACGGCTCGGAGAAGGTGACCTTCACCTCGCTCGGGTCGGCCCCCTGCTCGACGGCGGAGATCTGCTCGTAACCGGACGGGTCGGCGATGTTGTACGCCGGGTCCTTGCCGTTGCTGGCCTGCCAGTCGGCCTTGAAGTCCAGGTAGCTGAGCGGCTTGCCGTCCGACCACTTGGCCTTGGGGTTGAGCTTGTAGGTGATCACCTCGGGCGAGGTCGAGGTGACCTTGGCGTCCAGCAGGTAGTCGGCGTTGGGCTGGAAGGTGCCGGAGGCGTCCGTGTTGAAGAGCGACGGCTCCAGGGCGCGCATGATCGAGACCGCGTCGCCGTAGGTGCCGTCCACCTGGAGCGGGTTCCACTGGGTGATCCACTGGTACAGCGGGAACCGCACCTCGCCGCCGTCCTTGACCTGGTCCAGCGGCTTGGCGTTGATGTCCTGGGAGTCCTGCCGGGGCGGCTCGCTCTTCGCCACCTTGTCGGCCGAGCCGCCCCCGCCCGAGGTGCACGCGGTGACCGCCAGCGCGACGGCGACGGCGAGGGCAGTCGCCCGGCCGAGGCGGCGGGCCGTGGTGGAAGCGTCCATGGAGTCCCCCTGGTGAGGTCTTCGAAACGGGCGGTAACGGGCAGTTGTGCCGCGTGAGGTGTGGCGGGGCTTGAGCGTGGGCAGCCAAGTCGGCACCGGGCCAGCAGAACGTAACAGCCGATCAGTTCCGTCACCAGGGGGAGAACCGCACACCTGATCCAGAAGTCATCCGCGGCAATACTGCCGCAACACCCCGGCCGCGCACCGCTGCCAGACTCTGACCTGCGCTTTCCCCGTACCGCCTCGTCCTCCTGCCGTCCGAAGGCCTGAACGGGCCCCGACCGAAGGCCACCACCCGATGCCCACCAGACGCGTCGGCCCCTCCCCCACCCCGGGCGGCCGTTGATGCTCCGTTACCTGGCGAAGCGCCTGAGCTACTACGCGGTGCTGCTGATCGCCGCCGTCTTCCTGGCGTACGCGATCTCCGCGACCGCCCTCCAGCCGCGCACCTACTTCGACGCCAAGGTCCCCCGCCCGGCCGCCGAGTCGGTCGAGCGCCAGCTCACCGCGCTCAACCTGAACGACCGCACCCCGGTCGTCGAACGCTTCGGCCACTGGGCCGACGGGCTGCTCCACGGCGACCTCGGCCGGACCATCCACGACACCCCGGTCACCGACGACTTCGGCCGCCGGGTCTGGGTCTCGCTGCGGCTGCTGCTGCTCGGCAGCCTGCTCGGCATCGTCCTCGGCATCGCCGCCGGGGCCTGGAGCGCCGTCCGCCAGTACCGGATCTCCGACCGGCTGCTCACCGTGCTCTCCTTCGTTCTGCTCTCCACCCCGGTCTTCCTGGTCGCGCTGTTCCTCAAGAACGGCGCCATCGCCGCCAAGGACGCGGCCGGCCACGACGTCATCCCGTTCACCGGCTACGAGACCCCCGGACTGACCGGCGGCCTCGGCGCCCACCTCGCCGACTGGGCGCTGCACCTGCTGCTGCCCACCATCTCGCTCGCGCTCGGCGGCCTCGCCACCTACAGCCGCTACCAGCGCGGCACCATGCTCGACGTGCTCGGCTCCGACTACCTGCGCACCGCCGAGGCCAAGGGGCTCACCCGCCGCAGGGCGCTGGTCAAGCACGGGCTGCGGACCGCGGTGATCCCGATGTCGACCATGTTCGCCTACAGCTTCCTGGGCATCTTCACCGGCGCGATCTTCACCGAGACGATCTTCGGCTGGCACGGCATGGGCGAGTGGCTGATCCAGTCGATCAACGAACAGGACGTCAACTCGGTCGTCGCCGTCAACCTGTTCACCGCCGTCGTCGTCCTCGCCTCCGGCTTCCTCGCCGACACCCTGCACGCCGCCCTCGATCCGCGCGTGCGGTCCTGACCGGAGGTGAACTGACGTGACCACCGTCGCCGTGGAACCGGCCGCCCCGGCCGCCGCCCCCCGCACCACCGGCCGGGCCCGGCTCGTCCTCGCCCGGCTGCTGGCCGCCCGCGGGGCCGTCGCCGGAGCCGTGATCGTCCTGCTGCTGTTCGCGCTCGCCTTCGGCGGGCCGTACCTCACGCCCTGGGACTACGCCGCCCCCGACTTCGGCGCGCTGCACCAACCGCCGTCCGCCGAGCACTGGTTCGGCACCAACGGGATCGGCCAGGACGTCTTCGCCCAGACCGTCCGCGGCCTGCAGAAGTCGCTGGTCATCGGCCTGCTGGTGGCCCTGTTCTCCACCGTGCTGGCCTCCCTGGTCGGCGCCTGCGCCGGTTACTTCGGCGGCTGGGCCGACCGCGCGCTGATGTTCGCGGTGGACCTGCTGCTGGTCTTCCCCAGCTTCCTGATCATCACCATCGTCTCGCCCCGGCTGAAGAGCGCCGGCTGGATCGCCTTCGTACTGCTGCTCGCCCTGTTCAACTGGATGATCACCGCCCGGGTGGTCCGCTCGATGACCATCTCGCTGCGCGAGCGCGAATTCGTCCGCGCCGCACGGTTCATGGGAGTGCGGCCGCTGCGGATCATCACCCGCCACATCCTGCCGAACGTCGCCTCCTTCCTCATCATCGACGCCACCATCGCGGTCGGCGGCGCCGTGATGAGCGAGACCGCGCTCTCCTACTTCGGCTTCGGCGTCAAACCGCCGGACGTCTCGCTCGGCACCCTGCTCGCCGCCGGGACCAGCGAAGCCCCGGTGTTCCCCTGGCTGTTCTACTTCGCCGCCGGGCTGCTGGTGCTCTTCGTCCTCGCCGTCAACCTGATCGGCGACGGGCTGCGCGACGCCCTCGACCCCACCGCCGGGGGCGCGCCCCGCCGCCGCTCCGCCCGGAGGAAGAAGCCGTGACCACCACCGTCGACACCCCCCTGCTCGCCGTCAGCGACCTGCGGGTGGACTTCGCCGGGCCGCACGGCCCCGTCCCCGCCGTCCGCGGGGTGGACCTCACCCTGCGGCGCGGCGAGACCCTCGGCATCGTCGGCGAGTCCGGCTCCGGCAAGTCCGTCACCGCGCTGTCCGTGCTCGGCCTGCTGCCGAGGACGGCCGGCGTCCAGGGCTCGGTGCGACTGGACGGGCGGGAACTGGTCGGGCTGCCCGGCAAGGAGCTCGCCGCGATCCGCGGCCGCCGGATCGCCATGGTCTTCCAGGACCCGCTGTCCGCCTTCACCCCGGTCTACCGGATCGGCGACCAGATCGCCGAGGCCGTCCGCATCCACCAGCGGGTCGACCGGGTCGCCGCCCGCCGCCGGGCCGCCGAACTCCTCGACCTGGTGGGCATCCCGGCCCCCGAACGGGCCCTGGACAGCTTCCCGCACGAGTTCTCCGGCGGCATGCGCCAGCGCGCGATGATCGCCATGGCGATCGCCAACGGCCCCGACGTCCTGCTCGCCGACGAGCCGACCACCGCGCTGGACGTCACCATCCAGGCCCAGGTGCTGGACGTGCTGCGCACCGCGCAGCGGGAGACCGGCGCGGCCCTCGTCCTGGTCAGCCACGACCTCGGGGTGATCGCCGGGATGGCCGACCGGGTCGCGGTGATGTACGCGGGGCGGGTGGTCGAGACCGCCGGGGTGGACGAGCTGTTCGCGGCCCCGCGCCACCCGTACACGCTCGGCCTGATCGGCGCGGTGCCCCGGCTGGACGGGCTCGGCGGCCCGCTCGTCCCGATCCCCGGCGCACCCGCCCCGATGGCCGACCTGCCGCCGGGCTGCCCGTTCGCCGCCCGCTGCCCGCTGGCGGAGGAGCGCTGCTCGGCGGCGGAGCCGGAACTGGCCGGGGGCGACGGTCACCTGGCGGCCTGCGTCCGGTCGGCGGAGCTGGCCGAGCGGCGGCCCGCGCCGGCCGACGTCTACCCGGTGCCGGCGCTTCCGGCCCCGTCGGCCGCTCCGGAGGACCGGGGGGACCGGAGCTCGCGGGCGCCGGTGCTGGCGGTGAGCGGCCTTGGCAAAACGTTTCCGCTCCTCAAGGGCACGGTGTTCAAGCGCCGGGTCGGCGAGGTCTACGCGGTGGACGGCGTCGACCTGGACCTCCGGGAGGGCGAAACCCTCGGCCTGGTCGGGGAGTCCGGCTCCGGCAAGTCCACCACGCTGTTCGAACTGCTGAACCTCACCGCCCCCGAGACCGGCCGGATCGAACTGCTCGGCCACGACACCGCCGAGCTCTCCCGCGCCGAGGCCCACCGGCTGCGCGCCCGGCTGCAGATCGTCTTCCAGGACCCGATGGCCAGCCTCGACCCGCGGATGCCGATCGGCGACATCATCGCCGAACCACTGCGCGCCCAGCACGCCGCCCGCGAGGAGATCGCCCGCCGGGTGCCCGAACTGCTGCACCAGGTCGGCCTCGACCCGGACCACGCCGCCCGCTACCCGCACCAGTTCTCCGGCGGGCAGCGCCAGCGCGTCTCCATCGCCCGGGCCCTGGCCGTCCGGCCGAAACTGCTGGTCCTGGACGAACCGGTCTCCGCCCTGGACGTCTCCATCCAGGCCGGGGTGCTCAACCTGCTGCAAGCGCTCAAGGCCGAACTCGGCCTCTCCTACCTGTTCGTCTCGCACGACCTCTCGGTGATCCGGCACCTCGCCGACCGGGTCAGCGTCATGTACCTCGGGCGGACGGTCGAACAGGGCGAGGTCTCCGCCGTCTTCGACCGCCCCCGGCACCCGTACACCCGCGCCCTGCTCTCCGCCGTCCCACTGCCCGACCCCGCCGCCGAGCGCGCCCGCGACCGCATCCTGCTCGCCGGCGACCCGCCCTCCCCCACCGAGCGCCGCACCGGCTGTTCCTTCCGCACCCGCTGCCCGGTGTACGCCCGCCTCGCCGACCCGGCCGCCCGCACGCGGTGCGAACAGGAACGGCCGGCGCTCCTCGACGACATCCCCGCACAGGACCACCAGGCGGCCTGCCACTACCCGGAGTCGTAGCCGGCCGCCTGTGATCGCCGCGGGCGACCACTGCGGGCGACCACTGCGGGTGACCATCCGAAAGCGATTCGGCGGATCGACCGGGTGCCGTGTAAAGTTCTCCGGGTCAGCAGGCGCCGCTAGCTCAGTTGGTTAGAGCAGCTGACTCTTAATCAGCGGGTCCGGGGTTCGAGTCCCTGGCGGCGCACATGGCAAGGTCTCAGGCCGCTCACTTCGGTGGGCGGCCTGAGGCGTTTCAGTGGGCGTCGCGGCGGGTGCCCGGCCTCAACGGATGCCCAGCCTCAACCGGTGTCCAGGACCGCGGAGGCCACCGCGTCCGGGCGGTCGAACATCACCAGGTGCCCGGCCGGGGCGGTGGTGCGGTAGTCGGCCCCGAGCAGCGCCGCCAGCTCCCGCTGGCCGGCCAGCCACTCCTCGGTACGGCGGCTGCGGCAGCCGTCGTCGGCGGCGAGCACGGTGACCGGCAGGCCCTCGGGCAGCGGCCGGGTGCGCCGCAGCCCGTCCACCTCGGCGGCCAGGTCGAGGTAGCGCGCGTTCTCCCGCAGCAGGGCGCGCAGGGCCCGGCCGGTGCGGTAGCAGTGCCGCACCAGCGGCGCCGGGGCGAGGTCCTCGCGGCAGACCGTGGACAGCCTGGCCGTCAGTCGGCGGGCGGCCGGGCCGAGCAGGTACGGCACGGCGACGGCGGTGGCGGCGCCCGCGAGCGCCCGGACCGCCAGGTCGCGCGCGCCGGGGGCCGGGTACGGCCGGGCCGCCGGTTCGACGCTGCCGTCCACCAGGACCAGCCCGGCGGCCCGGCCGGGGTGCAGCCGGGCGAAGGCCTCGACGTGGAAGCCGGCCAGCGAGTGGCCGACGACGGTGCAGGGCCCGCGCAGCCCGAGGCCGTCCAGCACCGCGCGGATCCGCTCGGCCTCGCCGGCGGCCGTCGGAGCGGGCCGCCCGGTGGCGGGCTCGGGGGCGCTCAGCCCGTAGCCGGGTCGGTCGAAGCGGACCACGGTGCGGTAGGGCGTGAGGAAGGGGACGACCAGGTCCCAGTCGAACCAGCTGCTGCCGAGGCCCCCGGTGAGCAGGCAGACCGGGCCGCTGCCCTCGGTGCGGACGTGCAGCGGGACGCCGTCGACGCGCAGGAAGCGCGCCCGGGTGCGGGGGTCGTCGGGTGCGGTCATGCCGGCTCCCGGCCCGGGGGCCGTTCGGCCGGCCGGGGCCCCCGGTGCGGCGGAGAAGCGTCGGACCAGGTGGATTCGTCGGACGGCGCCCCTGCGGGGAGGGCCAGGCTCAGCGCCAGGACGGCCAGCCAGAGCGCCACCAGCAGCACCTGGAGCCGCTGGCCGGCCCCGAGCGCCCAGGTGCCGCGCCCGGCCTCGAAGGCGGCGATCGCGGCCAGGCTCCAGCCGGTGGCCAGCAGTTCGGCGCCGAGCAGCCAGGGCCCGATCCGGCGCACCGGCGGCCACCAGCCGTAGCGGCGGGCGGCGACGGTGAGCGCGGCCAGCCCGGTGAGCGCACCGAGCATGGCGAGGCTGCTGGTGACGGCGTGCGCGGTGTGGGTCGCGGGGACGAGCCCGGCGGTCTCGCGGGCGGCGCACATCTCGTCGCTGGTGGGGGCGCAGCTGAGCGGCAGCCGGGAGTCGGCGGCGGTCGCCGCGCCGAACAGGGCGAGGGCGGACCAGCCGACCACCGCCCACCCGCGCCGGGCGCCGCGCGGCCCGGCCTGCCCACCGGCGAGGGCGGTGACGGCCGCGGCGAGCACACAGAGCCCGGCGACCAGGTCGGTGGCCCGGAACAGGCCGCCCAGCGGCTGGTCCTCGGCCGCGAGTTCGCTGATGTACGCCTGCACCGGGTCGAGTCCGGTGCTCAGCACGACCTCCAGCACCCACGCGGTGTACGCCGTGGCGCTGAGCATCAGCAGCGCGGCGACCGCCTTCCGCGCGTTCGGGTGTCCGGGCTTGGGGCTGGGCACCGTTCCACCCTAACCGGCGGCGAACTGCACCCCAACCGGGCGGAAACGGACACCTCGGCGGCGGGCTCGTTCCCGCGCGGCCGCGGGCGGTTCCGGGCGGTTCGAGGCACCCGCCGGGACCGTGTATTGTTTTCCAGGTCAGCAGGCGCCGCTAGCTCAGTTGGTTAGAGCAGCTGACTCTTAATCAGCGGGTCCGGGGTTCGAGTCCCTGGCGGCGCACAGACATTTGGGGAGCCTCTCGCAACAGCGAGGGGCTCCTCAATTTTTTGGCCTTCGACGTCCGTTTTGCGTGTGATGTCGGTCTCGATTGCCGTTCCGGTGGAGCCAATCGGCCCGCCCGGCTCGTCCAGGGCAGTAAACCGGAATCGGGACAAAGGTCCCTAACCACCGATGTCCCCGTCCGTGCAGGCTGACCCGGTCCGCCCGCAGGAAAGGCCGCGCCTTGTCCGAGAACGCCCAGAGCGGCCGTCGCACGCCGTCGACAGGCCTCCGACCGGTCAAACGCTTCAAGCGCGCCGCCCCCGTGACGGGCGGCGGGAAGCCCCGCCGCCCGAAGCGCACCGGCTGGCGCCGGCTGATCCCCACCTGGCGGATGAGCCTGCTCGGCCTCGCCGCGGCCCTGCTGCTCGGCGTCGGCCTGTTCGTGCTCGGGGTCACGCTGGTGAAGGTCCCCGACGCGCACGCCGCCGCGACCGCGCAGAGCAACACCTGGCTCTACGCCGACGGCTCCGTGATCACCCGCACCGGCCAGACCAACCGGCAGAACGTCAGCCTGGACAAGGTCTCCCCCGCCGCCCAGCACGCCGCACTGGCCGCCGAGGACCGCAACTTCTACCACGAGGGCGCCGTCAACGTGCAGGGCCTGCTCCGGGCCGCGGTCAACACCGCCAAGGGCGCGGGCACCCAGGGCGGCTCCACGATCACCCAGCAGTACGTGAAGAACACGTACCTGAACCAGAAGCAGTCGGTCACCCGCAAGGTGAAGGAACTCTTCATAGCCATCAAGGTGGACGCCACCGAGAGCAAGGACGACGTCCTCTCCGGCTACCTGAACACCTCCTACTACGGCCGCGGCGCCTACGGCATCCAGGCCGCCGCCCACGCGTACTTCGGCGTCGACGCCTCCGCGCTCAACCCCGCCCAGGGCGCCTACCTGGCCACCCTGCTGAACGCCCCGAGCGCCTACGACGTGGCCACCGCGACCCCGGCCGGCAAGCAGAACGCCGTCAACCGCTGGAACTACGTGCTGGACGGCATGGTCAAGGAGGGCTGGCTCTCCGCCGAGGAACGGTCCGCCACCACCTTCCCGGACGTCAAGGACCCGCAGCCCAACCCGGGCCTGTCCGGCCAGACCGGCTACCTGGTGAACGAGGCCACCCAGTACCTCACCTCGAACCAGGTCATCAGCGAGACCGAGCTGGCCAAGGGCGGCTACACGATCAAGCTGAGCATCGACCCGGCCCGCCAGCAGGCCCTCCAGGACTCCGTCCAGGCGCAGCTGCGCGACACCCTGAACCCGGACAAGCGGAAGAAGGACGCGGCCGCCCAGGCCGGCGCCGTCTCCGTGGACCCGAAGACCGGTGCGGTCGTCGCCCTCTACGGCGGCGTCGACTACGTCAAGCACTACGTCGACAACGCGACCCGGCGGGACTACCAGGCCGGCTCGACCTTCAAGGCGATCGCCCTGGCGGCCGCGTTCGAGAACAACGCCAAGACCCAGGACGGCCGGACCGTCACCCCGCGCACCGTCTACGACGGCACCAGCGGCCGCAAGGTCCGCGGCGGCAAGGGCACCCCGTACGCGCCGCCGAACGAGGGCGACAGGAGCTACGGCCAGATCTCCCTCCAGCAGGCCACCGACTGGTCGGTCAACTCGGCGTTCGCCCAGCTGGCCCAGGACACCGGGCTCCAGAAGGTCAAGGACACCGGCATCGCGCTGGGCCTGCCCGGCAGCACCCCGGGCCTCGACCCGGTACCGTCCATCCCGCTCGGCGCGGCCACCCCGAGCGTGCTCGACATGGCCGGCGTGTACGCGGCGCTGGACAACGGCGGCAAGCAGATCACCCCGTGGCTGGTGCAGTCCGTGGACCGCGAGGGCGAGGCCGTCCCGCTGCCCGCGCACAAGACCACCCAGGCGATCAGCACGGACACCGCGAACCAGGTCACCTCGATGCTCCAGGGCGTGGTGAACGACCCGGGCGGCACCGGCTGGCGAGCCAAGGCACTGGGCCGCCCGGTGGCCGGCAAGACCGGCACCACCGACGACCAGAAGTCGGTCTGGTTCGTCGGCTACACCCCCGAGCTGGTCACCTCGGTGGCCCTGTTCGGCCAGGACCCGGGCAGCGGGGCCCAGGTCAGCCTGAGCGGCGTCGGCGGGATCGACGGCGCGGCGGGCGGCCAGTTCCCGGCGCAGATCTGGACCAGCTACATGAAGGCGGCGCTCAAGGGCGTGCCGGTCAGCGACTTCCAGACCCCGGCCGACGGCGGCGACTCCTCCGGCGCCACCGATCTGCCGACGGCCCCGTCCTCGCCGAGCAGCACCCCGTCGACCGGGACCGGCTCGAACGGCGCCTCGACCGCCCCCGCGGCGCCGACCACCCCGCCGGGCGACGGCGCCGGGGCCGGGGCCGGGGCCGGCTCGGGCCCGACCACGCCGGCCGGCGGCTCGAACTCCGGCGGCGGCGGTGTGACCAGCCCGCCGACCGCGCCCCCGGCCACCCAGCAGCCGACCGCCCCGCCGACGACGCGGCCCACCGGACGGCCCACCGGACGGCCGACACCCTCCACCGGCCCGACCACGGCGCCGACCACGCAGCCGACCACCCAGCCCACGGGCGGGTCGGACACGCTCACCGGGGCGGGGGCGAACGCCGGGTAGCGGCGGCGGGGGCGGGGCGCCCGAGTGGCGGGAGGGCTCGGGCCGGCGAGGGGGCGCGGACGGCGCAGGGGCGTGCGCGGGCCGGGTGAGTGCGCCGCTGCGCACAGTTCCGTGCAGGACCAAATGACGGAATGGCACCTTACTGACCGCCCGGTATGACTGCCACAATGCGTCGGTGCACAGATCAACGGCCTCGCCCACCCTCCCCACGGGCAGAACCCTCGGCCTCAGCCTCGCGCTGGTCTCCGCGTTCGCCTTCGGCGGCTCCGGCACCGCCGCGAAACCACTGATCGAGGCCGGCCTCTCACCGCTGCACGTGGTGTGGCTCCGGGTCACCGGTGCCGCCGTGGCCCTGCTCCCCATCGCCTACCGCCACCGGGACGCCGTCCTGCGCCGCCCCGGCCTGCTGATCGGGTTCGGCCTGCTCGCCGTGGCCGGCGTCCAGGCCTGCTACTTCGCGGCGATCTCCCGCATCCCGGTCGGCGTCGCCCTGCTCATCGAGTACCTCGGACCGCCGCTGCTCATCGGCTACGTCAAGTTCGTCCAGCGCAAGCCGATCAGCCGGGGCGCCGCGATCGGCGCCGGCGTCGCGGTCGCCGGGCTGGCCTGCGTGGTGGAGGTCTGGAACGGCCTGAGCTTCGACGCGCTGGGCGTGCTCTTCGCCCTCGGCGCGGCCTGCTGCCAGGTCGGCTACTTCGTGCTCGCCGACGCCGGACGCCGGGGCGAGCGCCCGGTCGACCCACTGGCGGTCAGCGCGTTCGGGCTGCTGATCGGCGCCGTCCTGCTCACCGTCTTCACCCGGCCCTGGCAGGCCGACTGGAGCACGCTCGGCGGATCCGTGGTGATGAACGGGCACACCCTGCCCGCGCTGCTCCCGGCCGCCTGGATGATCCTGATCGCGACCGTGCTCGCCTACCTGACCGGCGTGATCGCCGTCGGGCACCTCTCGCCCCCGGTCGCCGGGGTGGTGGCCAACCTGGAGGCGGTCGTCGCCACCGTGCTGGCCTGGGTGCTGCTCGGCGAGCACCTCGGTCTGCCGCAGATCGCGGGCGGCCTGCTCGTGCTGACCGGCGCCTTCGCGGCGCAGACCGGCAAGCCGGCGGCCGCGGAGGCCGCGGAGGCCGGGGGTGCTCCGGGCTCTCCGGAACGGGTCACCGCCGAGCGGCAGGTCAGCGGCCGAACCAGCCGAACCAGTCGAGGTGATTGAGCGGCCACACCACGGCCGACACCGGCCCGACCACGTTGTCCACCGGCACGGCCCCGTCCCCGGGACCGCGCTGGTGGTAACGGGAGTCCGCCGAGTCGCTGCGGTGGTCGCCCTCGACCCAGACGTGGCCCGAGGGCACCGTCACCGGCCCGAAGTCCAGGCCCGCGCACGAGTCGTCACCGGGGTGCAGGTACGGCTCGTCGACCTTCTTCCCGTCGACGGTCAGCGTGGTGCCCGTGCACTGCACGGTCTGGCCGCCGGTCGCGATGACCCGCTTGACCAGGTAGTTGTCGTCCTTCGGCGGCACCAGGCCGACGAAGCTCAGCACCGAGCCGGCCGCGTTGGTGAACGGGTTCGAGTCGATGGGCTGCGGCGGGAGCCAGCCACCCGGATCCTTGAACACCACCGGCTGCCCGGGCTCCGGCTTCCAGCCGGTCAACGGCGCCAGCTTGTTCACGCCCACCCGGTCGCCGATCCGCAGGGTGTTCTCCATCGAGCCGGACGGGATGGTGAACACCTGGAACAGGCAGGTCTTGATCAGCAACGCGACCACCAGGCCCACCGCCACCATCGCCGGGATCTCGATCCACCAGGGCCGGGGCCTGCGCCCGGTCCGCCGGGCCTTGCGGCCGCGCGAACCGCGCGCACGGCGGCGGGCCTCGGCGCGGCCGCCGGACGCGTCACGGGCGTCGGAAGCACCGGGGTCGCGTCCGGCGGCGGGGGCCGGACCGGACCCGGCATCGCTCGGCGTTTCGGGCAGGTTCACCGCCATCGTCGCTGCTCCACCTCTCCGGCTGGGGGAACCTGCACGCTACGCCAACCCCGGAGCCTCACGAAATCCGGCGTTTAGCCGCCCCCGACATGTCCGGGCCGGGCGGCGCCGGGGCCGTTCTCGACGGCTCACCACCGGCCCCCTCAGGGGTGCTCTCAGGCGCGGGCGATGGCCTCGTGGTGCCGGATGACCTCGGCGATGATGAACGTCAGGAACTTCTCGGCGAAGACCGGGTCCAGCTTGGCCCCGGCGGCCAGCTCCCGCAGCCGCTTGATCTGGTCGCGCTCACGCGCCGGATCGGCCGGCGGCAGCTTGTGCTCGGCCTTGAGCCTGCCGACCCGCTGGGTCGCCTTGAAGCGCTCGGCCAGCATGTGGACCACCGCGGCGTCGATGTTGTCGATGCTCTCGCGCAGGCTGGTCAGCTCCGCCCGCACGGCGGCGTCGACCCCGTCGGGCAGGCCGGCGTCGGGGGTCGTGGGGTGGTCCGTCATCGGGGCGGCTCCCGGTGTCTGAAGTGGGCACCCGGCCGTACGGCGGCCGGGCTCGGGCCCGGGCAAATCTAACAGGGCCCCCGTGGTGGAGCCGCACCTTTTGGCGGATCCGTCCACAATCCGGACATCGCCCGCGCCACCCGGCGCACCGTACCGATCCGGGCCCGTGCCGCCCAGGGCCGAACCGGGGCCGCCCCGTAGGCTGGTGCGCGCATGACCGGAAGTGACGACTCAGCAGTCCCTCAGTAATGGAGGTACCGATCGTGGCAACCACCCGCACCGCCCGCACCGCTTGGGAGGGCAACCTGCTCGACGGCAAGGGGCAGGTGACCTTCGCCTCGTCCGGGATCGGCGAGTACCCCGTCTCCTGGCCGGCCCGGGCCGAACAGCCCAACGGCAAGACCAGCCCGGAGGAGCTGATCGCCGCCGCTCACTCCGCGTGCTTCTCGATGGCCCTCTCACACGGCCTGACCGGCGCCGGCACCCCGCCCGTCAAGCTGGACACCCAGGCCGACGTCACCTTCCAGCCCGGCACCGGTATCACCGGCATCCACCTGACCGTCACCGGCGAGGTGCCCGGACTGGACGAGGCCGACTTCACCAAGGCCGCCGAGGACGCCAAGGCCAACTGCCCGGTCAGCAAGGCGCTCGCCGGCACCACCATCACCCTCACCGCCAAGCTGGCCTGACGCCCCGACGGATCGCGACGGATCCCGGCGCGCTCCGGCCGCTCCGGGCGCGCGGTCGGCGCCCGGGGGCGCGATCTCGGCGCACGCGCCCCTGGCGCACATCATGTGATGTGCACCGGGGGCGTCTGCATGTACCGCCGCACATGATCACAAAGCGGGCGAATCACCCTGGCGGCGGTCACCGCGCGTTGCCGCCGCGGCCTATGATCGGCCGCAGCGCCCTGTTCTTCACGCGGGTCTCCGCGCGACAGCGCCCCACGGCGGGCGCCCCGCACCGGACCGACTCCGAGGACCTCGACAGAGTGCGGAGCCGGCCGCCGGAGTCCCGATTGGCCGGCCGGACCAGCATCCAGCGTCAGCAGCGGACGGGAGCATGCCGTGCCGGGCCAGAACGAGGGGGCCGACGCACACCACCCGGGCGTGCGGCACGAGGAAACACCGCACCACCGTCACCTCACAACACCCCTCCTGGGCCCGAACATCAGCACCGTCGGTCCGGCTGGTTCGGTTGATTCGGTCGGTTCGATCGGTCCCGTCGGTCCCGTCGGTCCGGTCGGCGTCGCCGGTTCCGTCACGGCCGTCGGTGCTGCTGTCGCGGCCGGCGGCCGGGCCGTCGGCACGACGGGTGCGACGGGTGCGACGGGTGCGACGGGTGCGACGGGTGCGACGGGAACCGTGCTGGACGACCCCGGGATGCTGCTCTGCCCCACCTGCTCGGCGCCGCTGACCGACGGCACCCACCGGAGCGCCGTCGACGGCCTCGGCCAGGAGAAGGGCGGGAACGACCGGCTGCTGGCCGCGCTGCGGGCCAGCGAATCCCGCTTCCGGGCCGCCTTCTGCGACGCGGTCATCGGGATGGCCCTGATCGACCCCGAGGACCGGATCATCGAGGTCAACCCCGCCTTCGCCGCCCTGATCGGACGCGGCGTCGGCGAACTGGTCCGCACCCACCTGCACGAGATCATCGATCCGGAGGGCATGCCGCACCGGCTCTTCCCCGAACTCGTCCACGGCGGGCGGGAGCGGTTCCGCGTGGAGAAGCAGCTCAAGCACCGCGAGGGCCGCACCGTCTGGAGCAAGGTCACCGTCTCGCTGATCCGGGACGGCGCCGGCCAGCCGCTCTACACCCTCGCGCTGGTGGAGGACATCACCGAGCAGCGCCGGCTCGGTGACCGCCTGGAGTACCAAGCCCTGCACGACCCGCTGACCCGACTGCCCAACCGGACGTCCTTCTTCGAACGGCTCGACGCCGCCTGCGTCACGGCCACCGGGGCCACCGGGGCTGCTGAGCCCGCCGAGGCTCCCCACACCCCCGACACCGCCGGCGCCAGCGCCACCGTCCTCGCACCGGCGGACGGGCGCCGGGTCGGCGTCTGCTACCTGGACCTCGACGGCTTCGCGGCGATCAACGAGACGCTCGGGCACCACATCGGCGACCAGTTGCTGATCGCCGTCGCCGCCCGGCTGCGCCGCGGGTTCTCCGAGCACGACGCCCACCTGGTGGCCCGGATGGGCGGTGACGAGTTCGCCGTCCTGGTCACCGACAGCCGGGGCAGCGACCAACTGACCGACCTGGCCGCCCGGATCCTCCAGGAACTGGAACACCCCTTCGACGTCGCCGGACACCGGCTGGTCATCACGGCCAGCGTCGGCGTCGTCGAGCGGTCCGTGCACGAGACCACCCCCACCGACCTGGTCAAGGACGCCGACGCCACGCTCTACTGGTCCAAGGCCGACGGCCGCGCCCGCTGGACCCTCTACGACCCGGACCGCGGCGCCCACCAGCTGACCCGCCAGCTCCTCGCCACCGCGCTGCGGCCCGCCCTGGAGCGCGGCGAGTTCACCATCGAGTACCAGCCGCTGGTCGGCCTGGCCGACGGAGCCGTCCACGGCGCGGAGGCCCTCGTCCGCTGGCGCCACCCCCGCTACGGGACGCTCTCCCCGGACCGCTTCATCCCGCTCGCCGAGGAGACCGGCGCGATCGTGCCCCTCGGCACCTGGGTGCTGGAGGAGTCCTGCCGCCAGGCCCGGCAGTGGCTCACCGAGTTCCCCGAGACCGAGACCTTCGTGAGCGTCAATCTGGCCGCCCGCCAGATCTGGGACTCCGACGTGGTCGCCGACGTCGCCCGCGCCCTCGAACGCACCGGGTTGCCGGCTCGGCTGCTCCAGCTGGAGATCACCGAGAGCGCCCTGCTCGGCCCCGGCGGACGGCCGTTGCAGGCGCTCCAGGCGCTCGCGGACATGGGCGTGCGGATCGCGATCGACGACTTCGGCACCGGCTACTCCAACCTGGCCTACCTCTCCCGGCTGCCGGTGCACGTCCTGAAGCTCGACGGCACCTTCATCGAGGGGTTCCGCGACCCGGCCCCGGCGACGAACCCTTCGGAGCTCCCCGAACTCGGCTCCCGCCGCAGCGACGCCGACGAGCAGATCGTGGGCGCGATGGTGCAGCTGGCCCACACCCTCGGCCTGACCGTCACCGCCGAGGGCATCGAGAGCGCCGCGCAGGCCGAACGGCTACGGCTGACCGGCTGCGACACCGCCCAGGGCTGGTACTTCGCCCGGCCGGGCGAGGCCGAGCTCGTCGCCGCCATACTCCGCGAGGGCCGCCCCGGCCCGGACACCAGCCGGTAACCGGGACCGGCGGCCGGGCCGCTCCGTTCAGGCCTCCCCCGCTCAGGCCTCGGCCGTCAGACTTCCGCCGTCAGGCCGTACGCCTCGGCGATCAGGCCGTAGGAGCGGAGCCGGGCCTCGTGGCCGTGGATGTGCGAGGTGACCATCAGCTCGTCGACGCCGGTCCGCTTGCGCAGGGCCTCCAGCCCGTCCGCGACCTCGCCCGGGGCGCCGAGCACCACGTTGTCGAGCCAGCTGTCGATGAACTCCGCCTCGGCCGGGCTGTACTGGTAGGCCTCGGCCTCCTCCGGAGTGGGGATCGGGCCGGGGTTGCCGCGCCGCAGCCGGAGCATGCCGAGGGCCGCGGAGCGGGCGAGGCGACGGGCCGCGCCCTCGTCCTCGGCGGCGACCGCGCTCACACCGATCAGCGCATAGGGCTCGGCGAGCACCGCGGAGGGCCGGAAGGACTCCCGGTAGAGGTCGAGCGCCGGGATGGTGTTGACGCTGCTGAAGTGGTGGGCGAAGGCGAACGGCAGGCCGAGGCGGCCGGCCAGCTGGGCGCTGAAGCCGGAGGACCCGAGCAGCCAGACCGGCGGGCGCCCGTCGCCCCGGGGGACGGCGGTCAGCTGGGCGTAGGGGTGGCCGGAGGGGAAGTCGCCGTCGAGGAAGTGGGTCAGCTCGGCCAGCTGCTGCGGGAAGTCGTCGGCGCCCTCGGCGCGGCCGCGGCGCAGCGCCCGGGCGGTGGCCGGGTCGGTGCCGGGGGCGCGGCCGAGCCCCAGGTCGATCCGGCCCGGGTGCAGGGCCTCCAGCAGGCCGAACTGCTCGGCGATGGCCAGCGGGGCGTGGTTGGGGAGCATCACCCCGCCCGAGCCCAGTCGCAGGGTCGTGGTGTTGGCGCCGAGGTGGGCGAGCAGGACGGCCGGGGTGGAGCTGGCCACTCCCGGCATGCCGTGGTGCTCGGCCACCCAGAAGCGGTGGTAGCCCCACTGCTCGGCGTTGCGGGCCAGCGTGGTGGTCGCGGCCAGGGCCTCGGCGGGCGTGTAGCCGACGCCCACGGTGGCCAGGTCGAGGATGGAGAGCGGGGCGGGCGCCGTGCCGCGGGCGGTGCCCCGGATCGCCGCGCCGGTTCGCGGTTCGGTCGGGTGCTCCTGCTGGTCCTCGGTGGTCATGCCGTCCGCCCTTCTGGCTTTCGTGAGCCGGCCCTGGTGGGCGACCGCGGGTCTCGGGTGGCCCGGCGGTCGCTGCTGCCGACCGGGGTCAACCACCGCGCCGAGCCGACTGTTCCCGCATCCGGCACGTGTCGGCCTGCACGTCGGCCTGCACGCCGGTCACCGCGCCGACCTCACGCCCGCTCCGTCGCGGCCCGTGCGGCGACCCCGCTCCGACCCGTACGCCAGCCCCGATCCGGCCCCGCTCCGGCCCCGCTCGGCGTCGGCGGGCACGGCCCGGTACGGTGCCGCCGACCGACCATTCGGATGACGGAGAGCCAGCACGCGGACACGCTTGGCGACTTCACGCCAGCGCCGGAAGTCGCCAGGCGGAGGGCTCGCGGCCGGCGGTCGGCGTCCGGCAGGCTGGTGGACAGGACCGGATCCGCCCAACAGGATCCGCGTTCCGCCAGCAAGATCGTCGGGCTGGACCAGCGCCGATCGATCCCCGCGAGCCCCTGGAGCGGCACCCCGCTCCAGGGGCTCGCGCCTTTGTGCAGGTCGGGGCCGGGGTCTGTGACCCATGGCATACCGGGGTGCTTCATGACATGAAAAGTCGAGGCGCTAGCGTTGACCTCAGCAGCCACCTGCTCCCCCGGGCGGCGTGGAGGGAGTACAGGCCTTGAACTTCGTGGCGGCGATCGGATCCTCGTGGATCTGCGCCCTGGCGCTCTTCGCCGTGCTCGGAGACGCCCTCCTCCCCTTCATCCCCAGCGGGACACTGGTCATCCTGGCGGTGCTCAAGACGGCGCGGATCGACGGCGCCCCGGTGCTGCTCGGCCTGGGCGTGGCAGTGGCCTCGTTCCTCGGCGACCTCCTCCTCCTGCACCTCGCCCGGCGCGGCGCCCCGCTGCTCCAGCGCCGGCTCGCCCAGCGCCCGGAACTGGCGGCCAGCGTGACCAGGGTCCAGCAGGCCCTGGTCGAACGCCCTCACGGGGCGGCCGCGGCCATGGTGGTGGTCGCCCGGTTCGTCCCGGCCGGGCGGACCGTCCTGGACGTGGCCATCGGCCACTCCCCCGCCCACCCGCACCGCTTCCTGCACTGGTCGGCACTGGCCGCGCTGGTCTGGGCCGCCTACATCGTGACGCTGGGCTGGCTGAACAGCCACTGGTTCGACACCGCCTGGCTGAGCCTCGCGGTGTCCTGCACCGCCGCCACCATCGTCAGCACCGCGATCGCGCGAATAGTGCGCCGCAACCGGCGGCTCGCCGCGCTCTGACCGCTGCGCCTCGGCCTGCACCCCCGGCCCCGGGCGCCCCGGCCACCCCTCGCCGCGCCCTCGCCGCACCCTCGCCATCGGCGAGATCTGCCCGGACGGACGACGGGCCGTACCGAGCGATGACGAACTCTGACCCGCCCCGCCGGACCGGCGGTACCGTACTCCCCTGGCGGCGCGAGGAGCGAAGCGTCACAGGACGGCAACAGACCACGAATCCTTGCAGCCCAGCCCGGTCCTGCTGACGTGTTGACTCTCGTAGAGGGTCGACGGCCTTGGTGGCCGCTGCGGCCACATGGCATGCTAACGGCGGAAAATTCATCAATTGCCCGATTTGACCGGTGCGGCCCCGGGCCGCCCTCACCACCGGCATCGGCACCCAGGGGAGACCATGACCAGCATCTCGCGCAGGACGGTGCTCAGTGCGACCGCTGCGACCGCGGCCCTCGGCGCGGTCGCGGCCTGTTCCAGCAGCGGATCCGGTTCGAGCCAGAACTCCTCCTCCCCCACGACCGGCGGCAGCCCCGGTACCACCCCAGCGGGCACGACCGACCCGACCAAGACGGGGGTGCCCAAGGGCACTCCGATCGGCGACGGCTCCAACGCCGACACCGGCCCGCAGCCGAACCAGCCGAAGCCCGAGAAGCTCAAGCCCGGCGAGCGGCCGCCGCAGTTCGTGGTGTTCTCCTGGGACGGCGCGGGTGGCACCGACGACGGCCAGTTCCCCCGCTTCCTCAAGCTGGCGGAGCAGTACAAGGCCACGATGACCTTCTTCCTCTCCGGGATCTACGCCCTCCCCAAGGGCAAGGCCGACCTGTACCACCCGCCGAAGCACTCGGTCGGCGCCTCCGACATCCCGTACCTGTCGGACGGCGCGGTCAAGAGCACGCTCAAGCTCGTCAGCCAGGCGTGGCTGGCCGGGCACGAGATCGGCACCCACTTCAACGGGCACTTCTGCTCCAGCCGCCCGGACAAGAACGGGGTCAACATGTGGACCCCGGAGGACTGGCAGAGCGAGATCGACCAGGCGATCGGCTTCGTGACCCAGTGGCGGACCAACACGGGCTTCACCGACGTCGACCCGCTGCCCTTCGACTACAAGAAGGAGCTCATCGGCGGCCGCACTCCCTGCCTGGAGGGCCAGAAGGCGCTCCTGCCGACGGTCGCGAAGCTGGGCTGGAAGTACGACGCCAGCTCCTCCGGCGGCCTGCAGATATGGCCGCAGAAGGTGCAGGACGGTAAGGTCTGGGACTTCCCGCTGCAGTCCATCCCGTTCCCCGGGCACACCTTCCAGGTGCTGTCGATGGACTACAACATCCTGGCCAACCAGTCCGCGGGCAGCACCAAGGGCGACCCGTCCAAGTACAACGACTGGCGCACCCAGGCCAAGGACTCCTACCTGGCCGGCTTCGACCGCGCCTACAACAGCAACCGTGCGCCGTTCTTCATCGGCAACCACTTCGAGCAGTGGAACGGCGGCATCTACATGGACGCCGTCGAGGAGACCCTCAAGACCATCGCGGGCAAGCCGGACGTCCGGCTGGTCTCCTTCAGGCAGCTGGTCGAGTGGCTGGAGGTGCAGGACCAGTCCACCCTGCGCAAGCTGCGCACGCTCAACGTCGGCCAGGCGCCGAGCGGCGGTTGGGAGACCTTCCTCGGCGCCGCGGGCTGAGACGGGCGGACCGAGCAGGGCAGAACGAGACAGGCGCGGCCGGCGGGGTGGACGGACCCCGCCGGCCGCCGTCGTCGGGGCCGGGCCCGCTACCCCGCGGCGGTGACGTCCGCGAGCAGGCCGCGGACGATGCGCTCGGCCCCCGGCTCTCCCCAGAGGATCGAGTAGTGGTTGGTGTCCGGCACGAGCGAGGCCGGCACCCGCTCCCGGTCCAGCCCGGCCAGTCCGATCCGCTGGTGGTCGTAGAGGCCCTGGGGCTCGTCGAGCAGGCCGCGCTCGGCCCAGAGCAGTTCGGCCGGGCAGGGCAGCCGGTGCACGGCGGTGGCCGCGTCCCGGTCCAGCAGGACCTGGGCACCGTCGGTCTGTACGGCCTCCAGCACGCAGGAGGAGCGCAGTTCGGGCTCGACGCCGACCAGGTCGCGCTGGGTGTAGGCGTCGATCTCCGCTGACCAGGCCGCCCCGAAGGCCGGGTGCCGCTGCCAGAACTCCCGGTAGGCGTCCCGGTCCGGGAAGGTCATCGACAGCCGGGCCAGCGCGGGGCCGAGCACCGCGGCCAGCGCGTCCTCCTCACTGATGCCCTCCGGCAGCGGGAAGGTCAGCGCGCCGTCCACCAGCAGCACCCGGCGGACGAGTTCCGGGTGCCGGACGGCGGCCAGGGCGGTGACCCAGGCGCCCATCGAGTGGCCGACCACGGTGGTCGGGCCCGTACCGAGGGCCGTGATCAGCGCGGCCACGTCGTCGGCGTGCCGGGCCAGCCCGTACGGCCCGGCGACCGCGCGGCTCCCGCCGCGCCCCCGCAGGTCGGGCGCGAGCAGGGTGACCCGCCCGGCGAGTTGGCGGGCGACCTCGTACCAGGCGAGGCCGTTGGCGGTGATGCCGTGCACCGCCACGACCGTCGGGGCGTCCGGCTCGGCTGCGGGCCAGCGCAGGACCGCCAGCTCCCCTCCGGGCACGGCGACGGTCAACTCCTCGGGCTTCAGGGGCGACTGGCTCACGCGGGGGTACCTCCGGTGGGACGGGCGGTCCGGGCAGCGGCCGGAGTGCGGACCGCACGGGCGGATCGGGCGGCGCGGATGCGGGCAGGCAGTCTAGCCAGGCCACCGGGCAGCAGGTAGACCACCGCGACGAACAGGGTGCCCAGCAGGAACAGGGGTTGGGAGAGCGGCACCCGCAGGACCGCGGGCAGGTCCGCGATCGTCGTCGAGTTGGCGAGGTCGCCGAGCCGGTGGCCGGCCCAGGTGTAGAGGACACCGCCGAGCAGCGGACCCCAGCGAGTCCCCGAGCCGCCGAGCACCACCATCACCAGCAGGGCGAGCGTGGCGTCGGAGCCAGCGGCCTGCGGGGTGGCGCCGCCGGTCAGCAGCAGGTAGACCACCCCACCCAACCCGGCGAGGCCGCCGGCGAGGACGAAGGCGACCAACTTGTAGCCGTAGGGCCGAAGTCCGAGCACCTCCACCCGGCGCTCGTTCTCCTTGATCCCCTCCCAGACCCGTCCGGCCGGCGAGTTGACGGCCCAGTGGACCACGGCGACCGTCAGCACCAGGTAGCCGACGGCGATCCAGTAGAGGTTGGCGGTGTTCTCGATCCCGAGCAGGCCGGAGGGCAGCAGGTCGGCCGGGGCCGAGCGGCCCTCCTCTCCGCCGGTGACGCCACCGGGGTTGCGCTGGACGAGGATCGAGCCGGCCTGGGCGAAGGCGAGGGTGACCATGGAGAAGCCGATGCCGGTGACGCGGAGGCTCACCGAGCCGAGCAGCAGGGCCAGCGCGACGGTGCAGGCGACGCCGAAGACCGCCGCGGCGGCGAACGGCAGTCGTAGTTCCAGCATGCCGAGGTCGGTGGCGTAGAGGCCGGTCGCGAAGTAGAGAGCGTGGCCGAAGGAGAGCAGTCCGGTACGGCCGAGCAGGAGGTCGTAGCCGGAGGCGAGGGCCCCGTAGAGCAGGCACAGGGCGAGCAGTTGCAGGCTGCCGGGGCTGCCGAGCGGGCCGTCGAGCAGTCCCGGGACGGGAAGCGCACTATATGGGGCGACAAGGAGCGTGATCAGCAGGGCGATCGGCCACCAGCGTAGCGCTCTGTGTACCGGTGTCCAGCGATTAGTGACTGAATCACCTGTTCGAGGGATGGCGCCGAGGTCGGTCGTGTGTTCACAATGGGTCCCGGCAAGGCTGGTGTCAGTCCCCCTTGCCACAGTGACGGTGTTGGCGGAGCTGGTGTCAGTCCCCTCTGCCAGCATGGCGGTCATGGCAGGGCTGGTGTCAGTCCCCCCTGCCATGGTGGCGGCGCTGCGGTCGGCCGCGGGGCCACCGGTGCTCGTGATCGGAGTTTCGGCGCTCACGCGAGCCTCCCGGTGAGTCCACGGGGTCGGACGAGAAGCAGCACGGCGAGCAGGACGACGACCGAGAGGTCACCGAGCCCGGCGCCGGTGTAGTAGTTGGCGAACTGCTGGACGAGACCAACGCCCACGGAGGCGACGGCGGCCCCGGTGACGGAGCCCATGCCGCCCATCACCACGACGACGAAGGCGAAGATGAGCAGCCCGGTTCCCTGGCCGGGATTGACCGAACCGAAGTAGAGGCCACCGAGGGCACCGCCGAGCGCGGCGGCCGCCCCGCCGATGGCGAAGACGAGGGTGAACGCCTTCCGGACGTCGATGCCGAGCGCCGTGACCATCGCCCGGTCCTCGACGCCGGCCCGGACGATCAGCCCGTAGCGGGTACGGGCGAGGAACAACCGAAGAGCGAGCAGCAGCAGCGCGGCCGCGGCCACGAGCACGAAGCGGTTGACCGGGACGGTCGCACCGAGCACGTGCCAGGTGCCGGAGAGCACGGCCGGCTGGGGGAAGGGGCGGGCGTCCGCGCCCCAGACCCCCATCAGGAGGGCGGGCACGGCGAGCCCGACCCCGACGGTGGCGAGGATCTGATCGCGCGGCCGGCTGTAGAGCGGGCGGATCAGGAAGAGCTCCAGCAGGACGGCGGCGGCCGTTCCGACCAGGGTGCCGAACGGCACCGCGAGCCAGAAGGAGAGGCCGGCCTCGGTGCCTGCCCACCAGGTGGCATAGGCGCCGATGGAGAGCAGGGCGCCGTGCGCGAAGTTGAGCACGTCCATCAGACCGAAGATCAACGACAGGCCGGAGGCGACCAGGAAGTACAGCGCACCAAGACCGAGTCCGGTACAGGAGAGGAGGACGACGGTGTCCATCAGGGCTTCACCTCCGCGGTGACGACAGGGGTGGCCGGAGAAGTGGCGGGCCGGGGTCCGCCGGCGAGCGGGCGACGGGAGCCGACGCCGAGCAGGCGGCGGGCGGCCTCCTCATCGGCCAACAGCTCGGCGGTGTCGCCCCGGTGGGCGGTACGGCCGTCGGCCAGGACGGCGCAGGTGCCGGCCAGCCGTCGGACGAGGGCGAGGTTCTGCTCGACCAGGAGAACGGGCACGGCCTCGGCCGCTCGCGCCAGTACCTCGGCCACCTCCGCGACGATCTTCGGCGCCAGACCCTTGGTGGGCTCGTCGGCGATGATCAACCGGTTGCGGTTGAGCAGCGTCCGGCCTATCGCCACCATCTGCTGCTGGCCGCCGGAGAGCGTCCCGGCCAACTGGCCGGCCCGCTGCTTGAGTTCGGGGAAGAGCTCGTGGACGAGCGGATAGTTCGGCTCGTCCGCCTCGCCCCCGCCCCGGACGGCGCGCTCGGCGAGGCGGAGGTTCTCGGCGACCGTCAGGCCAGCGAAGATCCCCCGGTCCTCGGGCGCGTAGCCGATGCCATGACGGACCACCAGGTGCGTGGGAAGGGAGGCGAGTTCGACACCGGAGAAGCGGACGCTTCCGGTGCGCGGCACCAGGCCCATCACGGCCTTGACGGTGGTGGTCTTGCCAGCGCCGTTGCGGCCGAGGAGTGCGGTGACCCCGGCGGGGGCCACGTCGAGGTCGACACCGTGCAGGATGTGCAGCCCGCCGACGACCACCCGCAGATCGCGTACGGAGAGGAGAGGGACGGCAGGAGGCGTAGGCACGGCCGCAGAGGCAGAGGCAGAGGTGGAGGTGGAGACGGGCGAGGGGAGCGGAGAGGAGGTCACAGCGCCTCGCCCAGGTAGGCCTGTTGCACGGTCGGGTCGGCCATCACGGCCTCGGGGGTGTCCAGCGCGAGCAGCGTGCCGTGGTGCATCACCGCGAGGCGGTCGGCCAGCCCGAGCAGGACGTCCATGTGGTGCTCGACCATCAGGACGGTCCGGCCCAGGTCGCGGTGCACGGACCGGATCAGCTCGGTGAGGGCCGGTACCTCCTCGGCGCTGACCCCGGCCATCGGCTCGTCCAGCAGGATCAGCCGCGGATCGGAGACGAGGAGGACGGCCAGTTCCAGTTTGCGCTTCTCGCCGTGCGAGAGCGCGCCCGCCAAGGTGTCCGCACGGTGGGTGAGTTCGGTGCGGTGGAGGGTCTCGGCCAGCTGCTCCTGGTACCGGTCGGCACGGCGCCAGAGCCGGTACGAGGCGCGCGGTCCCGCCGCCGCCTGGGCGGCCAGTCGGACGTGGTCGGCGACCGTCATCCCCGGCCAGAGGGAGGAGGTCTGGAAGGTGCGGCCGAGGCCGCGGCGCGCCCGGGTGTGCACGGCCTCGACGGTGACGTCCACGCCGTCGAGGTGGAGGCTTCCGTGGCTCGCCGGGTAGATGCCGGAGATCAGGTTGAAGAGGGAGGTCTTGCCGGCGCCGTTGGGGCCGATGAAGGCGATGAACTCGCCTTCGCCGACCGAGAAGGAGACGTCCTCGACGATCGGCACCCCGCGGACGGACCAGCCGAGTCCGTCCAGCCGCAGCACCGGGGCAGGCGAGACCGTGGCCGAGGCCGGGAAACCGGCTGCGGAAGGAGTGGGGGCGGTGGGAGCGGGCATCGGGATCAGCCCGCCATCGGGGTGACCGGGGGCGCCACCTCGTCCGCGGTCAGGGCCTTCTCCACCGAGGGCTTGGCGGCGGCCCCGGTGCCGGTCAGCCGGGCCTGGAACATCGGCTGGAGGAGGGCGTGGTCCTCGGCACGCACCGTGGTACGCCCCTTCACCCCGTCGAAGCTCCAGCCCTCCAGCGCCTTGACCAGGGCCGACGTGTCGTCGGCGGAGCCGTGGTTGGCCTCGACGGCGTGCACGATCAGCTGGGCGGCGGTGAAGCCGTCGGGCGTGAAGATGTCGGTCTTCCCGCCGGCGGCGGTGACGGCTTCGTCCATGGCCTTCTCCACCGGGGTGCCGGCGGCTCCGTCGAAGTAGTGGTTCAGGAAGGAGATCTTCTCGGCCGCCGGGCCGAACAGCGGGTAGGAGGCGGCCAGGTCCAGGCCGGTGACGACCTTGGTGTCGGCGAACACGTCCTGCTGGTTGAGCGCCGTCCACAGGGCCGAGGAGGTGTCGCCGGCCCAGGCGACGAACAGCAGGTCGGGCTTGGCGGTCTTGGCCTGGGTGGCGAACGGGGTGAGGTCGGTGGCGCTCGGCGGGGCGAGCACCTGGTCGACCGTCGCACCCTGGGCTCCGAGCACGGCCTTGACGGCAGCCACGTTGGCCTGCCCGAAGGCG
Organism: Kitasatospora sp. NPDC087271; assembly: GCF_044744605.1. NCBI lineage: Bacteria > Bacillati > Actinomycetota > Actinomycetes > Kitasatosporales > Streptomycetaceae > Kitasatospora > Kitasatospora sp. NPDC087271. Next base: position 165,859 of record NZ_JBIUYQ010000011.1, on the reverse strand, counting down.
TTGTCCTGAGCGAGCACGGTGACCTTCTTGCCCTTGGCGTCACCGATGAACGAGGCCGCGGTGCGGATGTCCTGGAAGGACTGGCGGCCGGAACGGAAGGTGTACTTGTTCAAGCCGGTGACCTTGTCGGCGGCGGCCGGGCCGCTGATGAAGAGCACCTTGTTCTGGGCGGCGATCGGGCCGACCTGGAGGGCGACGCCCGAAGCGGTGGAACCGGCCAGGACCTTGTAGCCCTTGCCGATCAGGTCCTTGGCAGCCGACACCGCCTTGGCCGGGTCGCCCGCGTCGTCCTGCTCCTCGAACTCGACCTTGTGTCCGTCGACCGCGCCGGTGCCCTTGGTCGCGTAGTTCAGCCCCGCCTTGAAGCCCTCCAGGTACTGCTTGCCGTAGGCGGCCAGCGGTCCGGTCTTGGAGTACACCAGGCCGACCTTGACCGGGCTCTTCGCGCCACCGCCGTCCGCCGAGACCGTCCCGGCGGTGCCGGCCTTGGCGCAGCCCGCGGCGAGCAGGACGCACGCCGCGACGGCGGCGAGCTTCCGGGCCGGGCCGCCGGTCAGGGTCTCGCCCGGGCGGGCGCCGGAGGCGGGCCGAGTGGGGGCTGTCGAGCTGCGCATGGTGACCGACTCCTGAGGGTGCGGCGGGGTGGATGCCGGAACCGTAGGTGTGCGGTGGGACTGGCGACATGTGCCCGGGCGACGCATCGGCCCACCGTGATGTGGCTCCGGCCGACATACCACCCGGGCGGCGCCGTTCCCCGGACGTTCGGGTGTGGCCAGCCGACACGAGCTCGTACCCGCCCATGGCGGGAGCCGCCGTGGCTGCGGCGGCCCGCGTCCGGTGACGGTGGAGGGGCTCGGCAGCCGTCCGGCGGCGGCCGCCGGGTCTTCCCGCCGAGCCATCCCGCCGGGTCTTCCCACCGGGCCCGGCCCGGGCGTGCCCTCTCCCGTATCCCACTCCTCACGAGGTGATCCCTTGGACAAGGTCCTGGACTCCCCCGCCGACGCTGTCGGGGACATCCCCGACGGCGCGGTGCTGGCCGTCGGCGGCTTCGGCCTCTGCGGCATCCCGAGCACCCTGATCGGCGCCCTGGCGGACACCGGCACCACCGGCCTCCAGGTGGTCTCGAACAACTGCGGGGTGGACGACTGGGGGCTCGGCCTGCTGCTGCGCGCGGGCCGGATCGCCCGGATGACGTCCTCGTACGTCGGCGAGAACAAGGAGTTCGCCCGGCAGTACCTCTCCGGCGAGCTGGAGGTGGAACTCACCCCGCAGGGCACGCTGGCCGAGCGGCTGCGGGCCGGCGGCGCCGGCGTCCCCGCGTTCTACACCCCGGCCGGGGTCGGCACCCAGGTCGAGGAGGGCGGGCTGCCCTGGCGCTACGCGGCGGACGGCTCGGTGGCGCTGGCCTCACCGGCCAAGGAGGTCCGGGAGTTCGGCGGCCGCCGGTACCTGCTGGAGGAAGCCATCACGGCGGACTTCGCGCTGGTCCGGGCCGAGGTGGCGGACCGGCACGGGAACTGCGTGTTCCACGCCGCCGCCCGCAATTTCAACCCGCTCTGCGCGACGGCGGGCCGGATCACCCTGGTCGAGGCGGACCGGATCGTCGAGGCGGGCGAGCTCGCCCCGGACGCCGTGCACCTGCCCGGCGTGTACGTGGACCGGGTGGTGGCCGCCGATCCCACGGACCGCCGCATCGAGCGCCGGACCGTCCGCCCCGCACTCCAGGAGGCCTGAACCGATGCCCACCCCGACCAGCACCCCGGCCCCCGCGCCCACCTCGCAGACCGCCCACCGACCGCAGGCCTTCCACCACCCGCACCCCGTCCGCCGTCCGCAGCCCGACCTCGACCCGCGCAACGCCCTGGCCGCCCGGGCCGCCCGCGAACTGCGCGACGGCCAGTACGTGAACCTGGGCATCGGCCTGCCCACCCTGATTCCCGGTCATCTCCCGCCGGGCGTCGAGGTGGTGCTGCACTCGGAGAACGGCATCCTGGGCGTGGGCCCGTACCCGGTCGAGGGCACGGAGCACGCCGATCTGATCAACGCCGGGAAGGAGACGGTGACGGTCGCCCCCGGCGCCTCGTACTTCGACTCGGCCTTCTCCTTCGGCATGATCCGGGCCGGCCGGATCGACGTCTCGGTGCTCGGCGCCATGCAGGTCTCGGCGGACGGCGACCTCGCCAACTGGATGATCCCCGGCAAGATGGTCAAGGGCATGGGCGGCGCGATGGACCTCGTGCACGGGGCCCGCCGACTGATCGTGGTCATGGAGCACACCGCCCGGGACGGCTCCCCGAAGATCGTCGATGAGCTCTCACTTCCCGCCACCGGACGCGGAGTTGTCAACCGGATCGTGACCGATCTGGCCGTGATCGACGTGACGCCGGACGGGCTGCGGGTGGTGGAGACGGCCCCGGGCACGGGGTTCGCGGACGTCCAGGCCGCGACGGGCGCCGCCCTCCTTCCACGGCTCTGACCGGACCGGGTCGACCGGACCGGCCAGCACCAGCCGGAACGGACGCACCGGCCCCGCCCCGCGGCAGCGGCCGGACCTCCCGTCGGGGAGGTCCGGCCGTTCGCTTTGCCTCCGTGGCGCCACTACCGCCGCCCTGCCCGCCGAATTCGCCGCATTAGCACCACCGCGGTGCGGATTGGCCGGGAACCGTGGGATCTTCACGCTTGCGCGGTGATCATTTCCCAGACAGGTTGCGATCACGGTTGCCCTCCGGGAGAGTTGGGGGCGCCGTGGATCCCGCGTGCCCGGAGGGGAAGCCGGGAGCGCACCGGGATCCGCATTCGAAGTCCCCGGCAGGCGCGCAATGAATTCCGCTCGCAAACGCCCACCGGCGCGAGCAGGCGCATGACGCGAATGACGGCCCGAAAACCGCTTGGAAACAACGGCGGTCCACCGGGCGGTGTTTCACGGGGGCGGCTTTCGAGGCAAGAGGCAAGGCGAAGCAAGGCTCCGGGGGGAGCGGACCAGCCCCGCCGAACGCGGCCGGCCAGGCGCGCCGCGGAACGGCGGATCGCATACCCCCGGTCTGAACACGCACCAACGGGCCCGCCGCCACGGCCGGGCCCCGGCCGGGGGGAGCAGACGATGACCATGCCGTTCGCGCGACAGAAGGACGCCGGGACGGCCCGCGGGCGAGGCGCCGGACGGCGGCTCGACGACGACCTGGCCGCCGTTCCCGTACCCGAAGCCCCGTACGACTACGGTCACTTCAGCCGGCTGGCCGGCCCGGCACACGACCCGGACGAGGAGGACGACCTCGGCGGCGGCGTCTACCGGCCCGAGCCCGCCCACCACGGAGCCCCGCCGACACCGTGGCACGCGCACCAGGCCGCACAGGAAACCATGCACCAGGCCGCGCAAGAGGCCGCGCAAGAGGTCGACCCCACCGCCTCCTACCGCGTCCAGTACCGCAGCCTGCTGCGCCGCGAGCCGCACCGGATCCGCGCCGCCCTGCTGATGGTCGCGGCCCCACTGGTGGAGGTGGTGCTGCTGGTCTGGCTGCTGCTGCCGGAGCACTGGCCGGAGCGCCCCGGCGAGACGCACGCCCTGGTACTGCTGGGCGACAAGGTGATGATCGGGATCATCGCCGTGGTCGAGGTGTTCCGGCTGGTCAACGTCGTGTCCAACACCCACGCCACGCTCGTCGCCCGCGATCCGATACCGGTGACGCCGGAGTCCGGCACCCGGGTCGCGTTCGTCACCGCCTGCGTGCCGGGCAAGGAGCCGGCGGAGATGGTGCGGGCCACGCTGGTCGCGGCACGCGCCGTCCGGCACGACGGCCCGTACGACGTCTGGCTGTTGGACGAGGGAAACGATCCTGCGATGCGGGCGCTCTGCACCGAGCTGGGCGTCCGCCACTTCAGCCGCTTCGGCCGCCCGTACTGGAACCAGCCCAAGGGCCGGTTCCGCACCGGCACCAAGCACGGCAACTACAACGCCTGGTTGCAGGCGCACGGCGACGACTACGACTTCTGGGTCTCGGTGGACACCGACCACGTCCCGCTACCGGACTTCTGCGAGCGGATGCTCGGCTACTTCCGCGACCCCGACGTGGCATTCGTGGTCGGACCCCAGGTGTACGGGAACTACCGCAGCTCGGGATCGGCCGTCACCAAATTCTCCGAGAGCCAGCAGTACCTCTTCCACGCACTCATCCAGCGCGCCGGAAACCGTTACGGCGCGCCCATGTTCGTCGGCACCAACAACGCCGTCAGAATCCGTGCGCTCCAGTCGATCGGCGGGTTGTACGACTCCATCACGGAGGATATGGCGACCGGCCTGGAGTTCCACCGGAGCCGGAACGCCGAGACCGGTGAACGCTGGAAATCCGTGTACACCCCGGACGTGCTCGCGGTCGGCGAGGGCCCGTCCTCCTGGACCGACTTCTTCTCCCAGCAGCTGCGCTGGAGCCGCGGCACCTACGAGACCCTGCTCACCCAGTACTGGCGGGTGCTCTGGCGGCTGTCGCCCGGGCGGCTGCTCAACTACTCGCTGATGGTGGGCTTCTACCCGATGGCGGCGCTCACCTGGCTGCTCGGCGGCCTGTCCAGCGTGCTCTACCTGGTGTTCGGTGCCTCGGGGGTCCACGTGTCCTCCGAGATCTGGATGATGCTGTACAGCGACGCCGCCGCGCTCCAACTGCTGCTCTACACCTGGAACCGCAAGCACAACGTCAGCCCGCACGAGCCGGCCGGCTCCTCCGGGGTCGCGGGCATGCTGATGTCCGCGCTCTGCGGCCCGGTCTACGCGGCCTCGCTGGTGCAGGCGCTGCTGCGGCGGCGCAGCCGCTTCGTGGTGACGCCGAAGGGCCGTTCGGCCAGCGCGGACCGGGTGAGCACCTTCCGCTTCCACCTGTTCTGGACGCTGGTGTTCGGCGGCGCGATAGCGGCCTCCTTCTTCACCGGCTACGACCACGTCGCGATGCGCACCTGGGCCTGGATCGCCCTGGTCCTGACCGTGCTGCCGATCCTGGTGCTGGCCGGCGACGCTATCCGCCGCCGACGCGCCCGGCCCACGGCCACGCTCACCGTCACCGGCGGTCCGGCGGCGACCCCGAGGGTCGTCCTGGAGAAGCGCCGCCCCCGACACGCCCGCGATCCCCGGCGCGGCGCGGCCGCACCGACCGCGCCGCCGGGCGCCCCCGCAGTGCCCGACCGGGCGGAGCACACCACCACCCGCTGAAGCCGCCCGACCCGCCAGCACCCCCGAACCTCACGAGCTCCCGAACCTCACGAGGGGACCAACCACCGTGAAGATCCACAAGACCGGCCGGACCAAGCGCTTCGCCCTCGGCAGCACCGTCGCGCTGACCGTCGCCGGGATGAACGCGCCCGCCGTCCTCGGCTTCGCCGGCCAGCAGTACCACCAGTACGTGATCAACCGCCCCGACTACAAGGCGGAGTACGGCCACTGGCAGACCCTCACGCTCCCCGCCGAGTTCCGGGTCAACGCCGTCCACGCCACGCTGCTGCGCACCGGCAAGGTCCTCATCGTGGCCGGCTCCGGCAACGACGAGAAGCGCTTCGACGCGGGCAGCTTCCGCAGCCTGCTCTGGGACCCGGCCGCGAACACCTACAAGCTGATACCCACCCCGGCCGACATGTTCTGCGGCGGCCACGCCTCGCTGCCGGACGGCCGCGTCCTGGTGGCCGGCGGCACCCAGCGGTACGAGAAGCTGGCGGGCGTGGTGAAGAGGGCGGCCGGCGTCATGCGGGTGCGCAACGAGAGCCCCGAGCGCGCCAGGACGTTCCCCAAGGGCACCGTCTTCGTCGGCCCGAACGGGCGCGAGTACGCCTCCACCGTGCCGGTGACCGTCCCGGCCGCGGTGAAGACGGGCACCGGCAAGCAGACCGTCGTCACCGCCGGCGAGCAGCACGTGTTCGTCGAGGCGGTCGGCGAGGGCGCCGGCTACGTCACCGACTCCCCCGCCCAGTACCGGATCAAGGGCCTGGCCGGGGCCGACGCCCACAACCTGTACGGGCAGAGCGCGAAGCTGACCCTGGACAAGCAGGAGTACCAGGGCATCCGCTCCGCGTTCGAGTTCAACCCGGACACCGAGCTGTACGAGCAGGTCACCGACATGGCGTACGCCCGCTGGTACCCGACGCTCACCGGGCTGGGGGACGGACGGGTGGTCACCGTCTCGGGCCTGGACGACACCGGGGAGATCCTCAACGGCAACGACAACGAGATCTACGACCCGAAGAACAAGACCTGGTCCAAGGGCCCGGACCGCTACTTCCCGACCTACCCGTCGATCTTCCTGACCGCCTCCGGCAAGCTCTTCTACTCGGGCTCGAACGCCGGCTACGGCCCGGCCGACAAGGGCCGCGACCCCGGGGTGTGGGACCTGTCGAACAACGGCTTCCAGCCCGTCCCCGGCCTGCGCGACCCCGCCCTCACCGAGACCTCGTCCTCGGTGCTGCTGCCGCCCGCGCAGGCGCAGAAGGTGATGGTGCTCGGCGGCGGGGGCGTCGGCGAGTCGCCGCTGTCCACCGCCCGCACCGACATCGTCGACCTCTCCGCCGCCAAGCCCGCCTTCACCCCGGGCCCGGACCTGCCGGCCGGCGGCACCCGCTACCTGAACAGCGTGATCCTCCCGGACGACACCGTGTTCACCACCGGCGGCTCCAGCGGCTACCGGGGCCGGGGCGCCAGCGACCTGCTCAAGGCGCAGGTGTACCACCCGGACACCAACAGCTTCAGCACCGCCGCCGAGCCCGCCGTCGGCCGCAACTACCACTCCGAGGCGCTGCTGCTGCCGGACGGCCGGGTGGCCGTGCTCGGTTCCAACCCGCTGTTCGCGGACAAGGCCGAGACCACACCGGGCGGCTTCGAGCAGCGCATCGAGATCTACACCCCGCCGTACCTGTTCCACGGCGACCGCCCGCAGGTGGCCGCCGCGCCGGGGGCCGCGAAGCTCGGCACCACCGTGCGGATCGGCACCGCCCGGCCGGACGCGGTCGCCACCGCCAAGCTGATCCGGCCGAGTTCGGTCACCCACGTGACCGACGTCGAACAGCGGTCGGTGGCCCTGGACATCAGCGGTCGCACGGCCGACGGGGTCTCGCTCACGCTCCCCGCCAACCCCAACCTGTTGCCGCCCGGCTGGTACATGCTGTTCCTGACCGACGCCGCCGGCACCCCGTCGGTCGCGCGCTGGATCCAGGTGACCGGCTGAACGGCACCGGGTGCGCCACGGCCTGGTACGGACCCGCACTGGTGCGGACCGGCACTGATGCGGAGCGGCCCTCTCAGCGGGCGGCCTGCGCCAGGCCGAGCGCGTACGGCAGCCAGAACTCGCCCGCCCGGGGCTCGCCGCGCCCGCACTCGCCGTCCGACTCCCCCGGGTTCTTGATCCACAGGTAGGCGTCGACACCGTCCCGGCCGGTGTCGGCGGTCGGCCGCTCGCCGAGCGCACGGCCGGGCGGGTTGCACCAGGCGTCGCCGCCCAGCGGTCCGTTGCCGTTGCGGCTGGTGTCGATGACGAAGTGCTTCCCGCCCAGGGCGGCGGAGAGCTGGCCGCCGTAGGCCGTGTTGCGTCCGGTGTCGTAGAAGTTGGCGACGTTCACCGCGAAGCCGTCCGCCGCCGCGATCCCCGACTTGCGCAGCGCGGTGGAGAGTTCGGCCGGGTCCTGCGACCAGCCGGGATTGCCCGCGTCCAGGTAGACCCGCACCTGCGGACGCTTCTTCAGCTCCTGCACGGCGAAGGCCAGCAGGCCGTACCGCTCGGCGGCCAGGTCGCCCTTGATCCCGCAGTTGTCCAGGGTGTGCGCGACGGCGTCCGGCTCCAGCACCACCCAGGCCTTGCGGTCGCCGAGGGCCTCCGCGACACCGCTGATCCAGGCCCGGTAGGAGGCCGCGTCGGCGGCGCCGCCGGCCGAGTACAGGCCGCAGTCGCGGTGCGGGATGTTGTAGGCGACGAAGACCGCCGTCCGGTCCGCCTCGGCGGCCCGGCGGCTGACCTGTTCGGCGATCTCCTTGGCGCCCTGCTCGCCCAGCCACTGCGAGGAGGGCTGGGCGGCGATCCGCAGCAGCGTGTCGGCCTCCACCGGTCGACCTTGGCCGCGCAGGGCGGTCACCTGCCGGGCGGCGTTGGTCTGGTCGGAGACGTAGAAGGCCTGGCCGGGGAGCTGGGCGAGGCTCGCGGGGCCGGTGCCCGGGTTCGCGGCGGAGGCGGTGGGCGCGGCTGTGGGCGCGGCGGCGGGCCCGCCGGCCGCGGCACCGGCAGAGGCACCGCCGCCCGGGCCGCCGGGTGATCCCTTGGCCGACCCGGCGGTCGAACCGCTACAGCCCGCGGCCCCCGCCAACAGCACGACCAGGGCCGCCCCCACGGCCCGTCGGATTGCCACTACCCGTCCCACCCGGCGCACGTACCGCCCCTCCCCCAGAGCCGGTCCGGCGACCGGTCGGCACCAGCTAAGCACACCGGCCACCGCCCGCCCGCGACGGGCGGTGAACACCGGGTGGCCGTGAGCGGGCGGACGGGCGACCCCGCCCGCCCGGACCACCCCTCACCCAACCCCCGGGCGCTCAGCCCCGGGCGCTCAGCCCTGCTTCAGGTTGGGCACCTGCCAGTCGATCGGCTCGCCGCCGAAACCGTCCAGCGCCGTGTCGATCTGCGAGAACGGGCGGCTGCCGAAGAACAGCTTGGCCGACAGCGGCGACGGGTGCGCGCCCTGCACGACCACGTGCTTGGACGTGTCGATCAGCGGCAGCTTCTTCTTCGCGTAGTTGCCCCACAGCACGAAGACCACCGGCTCCTCGCGCTCGCTCACCGCCTTGATCACGGCGTCGGTGAACTTCTCCCAGCCCTTCGCCTTGTGCGAGTTGGCCTCGTGCGCGCGCACCGTGAGCACCGCGTTGAGCAGCAGGACGCCCTGCTCGGCCCAGTGCATCAGGTAGCCGTTGTCCGGGGCGGGGATGCCGAGGTCGGCGTCCAGCTCCTTGAAGATGTTGCGCAGCGAGGGCGGCGTCCTGGTGCCGGGCAGCACCGAGAAGCTCATGCCGTGGGCCTGGCCGTCGTCGTGGTACGGGTCCTGCCCGAGGACCAGCACCCGGACCTTCTCGTACGGCGTGGCCTCCAGCGCGGCGAACTCCTGGCCGCTCGGCGGGAACACCTGGTGCTGCGCACGCTCGGCCGCCACGAAGGCCGCCAGCTCGGCGAAGTACGGCTTCTCCGTCTCGGCGCCCAGCACCGGGCGCCAGGACTCGGGCAGCTCCAGCCCGCCGCCCTCGCCAGCCTCCACCACGCCCGCCTCGACCGTGTCCGTCACGACATCTACCTCCCACACCGCGGCTGTTGTGCCGCACGCCCTCTTTCACCCCGAACGCTACACAGCCCCACCGACAACTCACTCCGCCGAAGCCGCAGAAGCCGCCGGAGCCGCCGGAGCCGCCGAAGGCAGCGGGGCCCCAGCGGGAAGCGGGGACCCAACAGGCAGCGCGGACCCGGCAGGCGGCACCGGCGCGGGGTCCGCACCGACCGCCCGCACCACCCGGACGTGCTCCACCACGTTGAGCGCCACCAGCAGCACCGCCAGTGCCACCAGCACCGCCAACGCCGGCAGCCGCACCACCGCCGGCGCCAGTCCCAGCACCACCGCCGCCGCACCGACCCGGGTCGTCGCCACCTTGCGGAACATCATCCAGCGGGTGTACCCGAAGGTCAGCAGGTACAGCCCGCACCCGCCGTACAGCAGCGCCACCGACCCCGGGCCCAGCGTCTGCCACGGGTCCGCGACGGTCTCCCCGAAGCCGACCGCCACCCCGATCACCCCGGCGGCCAGCGCCAGGTGCCCGTACTGGAAGATCCGCCGGACGACGTCCCGCCGGGAGTCGGCGACCTCCACGGCGTACCGCATGGCGTCCGCCGCGTACACGAAGTACTGCCACCACAGCCCCGCCGAGATGGTGAACGCGGCGGCCACGGCCGCGAGTTCGGCCACGTCGAGCCGGGCGCCGGCTGCCGTCCCGCCGATCCCGACGATCGACTCGCCGAGCGCCACCAGCAGGAACAGCGCGAACCGCTCCGGCATGTGCGAGGGGTGGTACGCCACCGCCGCCAGCCGCCGCCGGAACACCAGCGGCGCGGCCAGGTCGCAGAGCGCGGCCGCCGTCCACAGGGCCAGCCGCGGCCCGGCCGGCAGCAGCCCGCCCACGACCAGCAGCGGCCCGCTGACCAGCACGCCGACGCCGTACGGGCCGCGCCAGACGCCCGGCAGGCGGATCAGCAGGAGCAGCAGCACCAGCCGGGCCAGCCAGTACGCGGCGCCGAGCAGCACGCCCCGCCCGCCGTACGCGCCCGGGACGGCGAGCGCCATGAACAGGCCGCCCAGCCCGACCGCCAGGATGCCGAGGCGGTCCCGCAGGTTGTCCACGTCCCGGATGTTGGCCTGCACGGTGGTGCCCACCCAGCACCAGTACACCGGCACGAACACCACCAGCGCCCGGACCAGCCCGGTGGCGTCGTGGTGGTGGTGCAGCAGCCCGGAGACCTGGGTGATCGCGAAGACGAAGACCAGGTCGAAGTAGAGCTCGGCCCAGGTGACCCGCTTCTCGTCGGCCTCCCCGCCAACGCCCCCGGCATCCCGCCGCCCCTCCGGCGGCCCCGCATCCCCCGTCGCGCTCATTGCGCCGGTGCCTCCCCACAGGTACGAACCACAGGTACGAAACGGGCCCCGCTCCGGCGACCGGCCGGAACGGGGCCCACGACAGCACCGCAGAGGCTAGACCAGCTCGACCAGGTCCGCGATCGACTTGACCACCCGGGTCGGCCGGTACGGGAAGCGCTCGACGTCGGCGGCGGCGGTCAGGCCGGTGAGCACCAGGATGGTCTCCATGCCGGCCTCCATGCCCGCGACGATGTCGGTGTCCATCCGGTCGCCGATCATCACGGCGGTCTCGGAGTGGGCCCCGGCGGTGTTCAGCGCCTCGCGCATCATCAGCGGGTTGGGCTTGCCGACGAAGTACGGCTCGACGCCGGTCGCCTTGGTGATCAGGGCCGCGACCGAGCCGGTGGCCGGCAGCACGCCCTCGGGGGACGGGCCGGTCTCGTCGGGGTTGGTGCAGATGAACCGGGCGCCCTGGTTGATCAGGCGGATCGCCTTGGTGAGCGCCTCGAAGCTGTAGGTGCGGGTCTCGCCGAGGACGACGTAGTCCGGGTTGTTGTCGGTCAGCACGTAACCGGCCTGGTACAGCGCGGTGGTGAGCCCCGCCTCGCCGATCACGTAGGCGGTGCCGCCCGGGCGCTGGCCCTTGAGGAATTTGGCGGTGGCCAGGGCGGAGGTCCAGATGCACTCCTCCGGCACCTCCAGGCCCATCCCGGCCAGGCGGGCGCTGAGGTCGCGCGGGGTGTAGATGGAGTTGTTGGTGAGGACCAGGAACGGCTTGCCGGACTCCCGCAGCCTGCGCAGGAACTCCTTCGCACCGGGAATCGGCGTGCCCTCGTGGATGAGGACGCCGTCCATGTCGGTCAGCCAGGACTCGATGGGCTTGCGGTCTGCCACGTAGGTGTCTCCTTGGTCTTGCAACGGTTCTGAACGATTTCGCACATCGCTCCGGACCGGACACCCTCGGCCGGCCGGGCGCCACTGGCTGCCCCAACACGCACCAGCCTAGAGCCTGCCTCCTCGGGCCGACCGGGGCGGCCCCGGACGGGAACGGCCACGGCACGCCGGCAGCAACGCATCCGCGTGCACCACTTCCGCCCAGGCACGGCCGCGGTGCGAACGGAGGCAGCCGGCCGGTGGGCGGGTTCCTCCGCGCAAACGCGCTACGCCGATGAGGGGACCACCGAGCAGTTCGTACCAGACCTTCCCGTGCGCTCCTGACCAGCGAAGTCGCACAGGAAGTCGGACAGTTCCGGTCCGGCTGTTCAGCACGTCGGCGCGATGGTCGAAGGGACAGGCGAGCCGCTCGGTGTTCTTGTTCTGGTGGGAGCCGGTTCGGCTCCCGTCACCGTGGCATCCGTGTTCGGCTGTGCTGCCGGGCACGTGAGCCCATCCTTCCCAGGACAGGGACCCATGAAGATCCATCGCATAGCCGTCGCAGCTCTTGCCATCGGCACCTTGCTGGCCGGAGGCACGGCTGCGGCCGGGGCCACCAACATCTCGACGAACACACCGAGTTCGGCGTCGACCGGCCAGGCCCACAGGGACGCCGTGGCCTGCGCGGCCGCCACCGTCTCCTCGTCGGTCGCCGCCGCCAACGCCTCCACCGCGGCAGCCGCGGCGCAGGCCGACGCCGCGTCGGCCGCCGCCGCCCTCAAGACCTTCATCGCGGCGACCCAAGCCGTGCCACCCAACGCCGCCGCCGAGGCCGCAGCCGCCGCCACCGCCAGCACCGCCGCCGTGAAGGCCTGCGCCGTTCCGCCGGTCCCCACCACCTGAGACGGACGCGCGGCATCGCTCGGCCGCCGGGCCAGGCCGTGGCGCGAAGCCTCCACGGCCTGGCCCGGTCTGCTCGCGCGGGCCGAGCCGGGCGCGCCCGCGCCCGCTGCTGCTGCTGCTGCTGCTGGCACGGCACCACGAACACGGGGGTCTCCATCAACCCGAAGGGAGCGTCATGCGACGCATCCGCACCATTCCGGTCCTCGCCGGTTCCGTCGTCCTGACCGCCGTGCTGGCCGCACTGGCCCCCACCTCCGCACAGGCGGCCGTGGCCTGCAACGAGACGGCGCTGGTCGCGGCGATCAACGCCGCCAACAGCGCCGGCGGGGGCAACGTCGTCCTCGCGACCGACTGCGTCTACACCATCGCCTCGTCGCACAGCAGTGACACCGACGGCGCGAACGCGCTGCCGGTCATCACCACCGCCATCACCCTGACCGGTGACAACGACACCATCACGCGCTCGACGACGGCCGGTACGGCCGGCTTCCGCATCGTCAAGGTGGCCGCGGGCGCCAGCCTCACCCTCAAGGGCAACGTCACCCTCAGCAACGGCTCCACCGTCACCGACGGCGGCGGCATCCTCAACTACGGCGCGGTGACCCTCACGGCCAGCGCCCTGACCGGCAACACCGCCCAGGGCAGGGGCGGCGGCCTGGCCAACGAGGACGTCGGCGCCCCCCAGAAGGGGGCGGTGGCGACCTTCACGAACAGCACCGTGGCCGGGAACAGCGCCACCGGCCAGGGCGGCGGGATCTACAACGGCCTACGCGGCTCGCTCACCACCACCAGCAGTTTCATCGACGCGGGCAACAGCTCCGGATCCCAGGGCGGCGGCATCGCCGCCATCGACTCCACCGCCACCACGCTGACCAGCACCCGGATCAGCGCCAACCATGCCGTCATGACGGCCGGCGGCATCTACCGGCAGAACGGCACCATGACACTCACCACGACACCGGTCAGTGGAAACACCCCCGACAACTGCGTCGGCAGCTCCCCCTCGGTACCCGGCTGCGTCGGCTGACCCGTCAACTGCCCTGAGACGCCTCGCCCCCATGCCGTCCGACGAGCGAGGACGCGAACCGACGTCCGCCCCGTCTCCCGGGCCCCGCCCCTGCGAAACCGGGAGCAACCGGGCGCCTCGTGATTGAGTGGGCGCATGAGCGCCTCGACCCCCTCGTCCTCTCCGGACCGCCCGTTCCGCGTCGGCCTGATCGGCTACGGCCTGGCCGGCTCCGCCTTCCACGCCCCGCTCATCGCCACCACGCCGGGGCTGCGGTTGGACGCCGTGGTCACCGCCAACCCCGAGCGCCGCGAGCAGTTGCGGCGCGAACACCCCGGTGCCCGCGCCGTCGACACCCCCGAGCAGTTGCTCGCCGACCCGGACGCGCTCGACCTCGTCGTCGTCGCCTCGCCCAACCGCACCCACGCGCCGCTCGCCCGCGCCGCCCTGCGCGCCGGGCTGGCCACCGTCGTCGACAAGCCGCTGGCCGGCACCGCCGCCGAGGCGCTGCAGCTGTGCCAGCTCGCCGAGGCCGGGGGCACCCTGCTCTCCGTGTTCCAGAACCGGCGCTGGGACGGCGACTTCCTGACCGCCGCCCGGCTGGTCCGGGGCGGCGCGCTCGGCCGGGTGCACCGCTTCGAGTCCCGCTTCGAGCGGTTCCGCCCGAAGCCCAAGCCCGGCTGGCGCGAGCTCGCCGACCCGGCGGAGGTCGGCGGCACGCTGTACGACCTGGGCAGCCACCTGGTGGACCAGGCGCTGACCCTGTTCGGCCCGGTGGAGACGGTGTACGCGGAGGTCGACGTGCGCCGGGACGGCGCGGTCGTCGACGACGACGCCTTCCTCGCCCTCACCCACGCCTCCGGCACCCGCTCGCACCTGTGGACCAGCGCCATCACCCCGCTGATCGGCCCCCGGCTGCGGGTGCTCGGCGACGCCGCCGGGTACGTCAAGCCCGGCATGGACCCGCAGGAGGCGGAGCTGCGGGCCGGGCACCGACCGGACGGCGCCCGCCCGTGGGGTGCCGACCAGCCCTCGCAGTACGGCACCCTCGGCACCGACGAGTCCTCGATCGCGCTGCCCACCGAACCGGGCGACTACCCCGCCTTCTACGCGGGCATCGCCGCCGCCCTGGCCTCCCCGGGCACCCCGCCCCCGGTCGACCCGCGCGACGCGGTGGCCACCCTGGCCGTCCTGGAGGCCGCCCGGGCCTCCGCCGCCACGGGCACCGCGGTCCGCCTGGGCTGAGCGGCTGCCGGGCCTGCCACCCCCTTCCATCCCCCGATTCCACTTCTAAGCTGCTTAGATGACCAGCCAGCGGGGCGGGGGCGGCAGGCCAGCGGCACGAAGAGCGCGAAGAGCACGGCTCCACCGGCGAGCGGCGGCCGTCACACCCCGATGACCTCCACCGCCGAACCCAGGCCCCGGAAGTCCGCGACGTTGCGGGTGTACAGCGGCAGGCCGTGGGCCGAGGCCACGGCCGCGATCATCAGGTCGATCCGGCGCGGGCGCGGCTGCCGCCCGGCGGCGATGGTGAGGGTCACCAGCGTGCCGTAGCGGGCGGCCGCCGCCGCGTCGAACGGCAGCGGGTCGAAGTCGGCCATCGCCGCGCCCAGCACCTCCAGCCGGGCCGCCCGGCTGACCGCGTCGCGGGCCATCGACACGCCTTGTTGCAGCTCCGCGAAGGTGATCGCGGTCAGCTCCGGCACGGCCGGCAGGTTCGCCGGGGAGAGCAGGGCCAGATCGATGTAGACACAGGTGTCGAGCACCCCGGCCGGCCGCCGCCGGACTGCCCGCCTGCGCTCAGCCACGCCGCCGCTCGAACGGGTCGTCGCCCTCGTCGCCCACCAACTCCTCCGGCCCGAAGTACTCCTCGGCCTCCTTGCGCATCTGCTGGTAGTCCACCCGCGGCAGCTTCACGTGCCGCGCCACCAGCTCCTCCGCCGTGAGCCGCCGCCGTCCGGACACCGGTCGCAGCTCCGCGACCTCGACCCCGTTCCTGGTGATGTGGAAGGTCTCCCCGGCCTCCACCGCGTCCATCACCGCGGCGGAGTTGTTCCGGAACTCCCGCTGGGTAATCGTCTTCATCCCTCCACGGTAGCCCCGTGTAGCACCTGCGGCTACGCCCCTGCACCGCCTCGCGAAGCACCTCGGCGCGCCGGGTGCGCCACGGGAATTCCGCGCCGGGCGGGAACTCGGCGGGCTCGGCGATCGTCCTGAACGTCTGAAGTCCGGCCCCGAGTCCGTGGGGCCAGAAGTCCGTGGGCCCGAAGCCCGAGGGCCGCGAAGTCCGTGCAGCCCCAGGTCCGTCACGCCGAAGGAGGAGCAGCGCATGACCGTCGTCGCGATGCTGCTCGGGCTGCTCCGGGTGCTGACCGGGGAGCTGGTGACCGAGGGCGGGACGGTCGCGTCGGTGGCGGCGGTCGCCGCCGTGGCGCTGCTGGCCGGTGCGGTCGCGGGCACGCTGGCGGGGGCGCGGCTGCTGGGGGCGCGGGCGCCGACGGCGGTGCGCAGCGGGGTGTTGCGGCGGCGCGCGTTCCGTACGGCCTTCCTGCCGCAGCGCGATCCCGATGCCCGGGGCAGGCGACGCCCGAGGGCGCCGGGTGCGGCCCCGGCGGCCGCGTAGCTTCGTCGTCTTCCGCCGTTCCACGCGGCCGTCCTCCGTCGACCACTCGTTTTCCGAGACCCCCGGAGGGCTCGCTCCACCATGTCCGTTCTCGCTGTTCTCGACCCGGCCGTCGCCGTCGCCCATGCCGCCGTCGCCGCGCTGGCCCAGGTACTGCCGACCGCGCTGGCGATCGTCCTGTTCACCGTCGCCGTCCGGCTGGCGTTGCATCCCTTCGCGCGCGCGGCGGCGCGGGGGGAGAAGTCGCGGGCGCGGCTGGCGCCGAAGGTCGCCGAGGTGAACCGGCGGTTCAAGGACCGCCCGGAGAAGCTGCGGGAGGCGCTCGCCGAGCTGTACCGGGAGGAGCGGGCCTCGCCGTTCGCGGGGTGCCTGCCGATGCTGGTGCAGATTCCGTTCTTCTCGGTGATGTACCGCCTGTTCACCACCCCGAACGGCCTGCTGGACCACACCCTGTTCGGTGTGCCGCTCGGCCTGCACGTCGGGAGCGCGCACGGTGCCGGGCAGTTGGCGGTGTTCGGCCTGCTGTACGCCGGGCTGGCGGCGGTCGGGTACGTCAACTTCCGCCGGGCCAGGCGGGCGGCGGCCGCGCAGCCGACCCCTCAGCCGGGGGCGGGGCTGCTGCCTTACCTGTCCTTCGGGTCGGTGCTGTTCGCGATGCTGGTGCCGGTGGCCGCCGCGCTCCACCTGGTGACGACGAGCACGTGGACGGCCGCGGAGCGGGCCTGGTTGCACCGGGGCGGCGCACCGGCGCCGGCGGCGGTGCTCGCGCTGTGAGCGCCGCCGCCGACCCCGCCGACCCCGGCGACCCCGCCGGTCCGTGTCAGAAGTGCCGCAGCAACTCGGAGAAGGCCGCCAGTCGCAGGGTCGCCTCGTCGGGGCCGAGGTCCTGGTGTTCCAGGACCCAGGTGTGCTCGTGCGGGATGAAGACCGTGCGCAGGCCGGCCTGGCGGGCCGGGGCGATGTCGGACTTGGGCGAGTTGCCGATCATCCAGGTCCGGTCGGGGTCGAGGCCGAGCTCGGCCCTGAGCCGCCGGTAGGTGTCCGCCGACTTCTCGGCCACGATGTGGACGCCGCGGAAGTGGTGGTCGATCGTGGAGGCCGTCACCTTGCGCTGCTGCTCGTCGAGGTCACCCTTGGTGAGCAGCAGCAGGTGGTGGCGGCCGGCAAGGTCGGCGAGGGTGTCGGCGACGCCGGGGATCAGCTCGATCTCGCGGCTGCCGAGCGGAGTGAGGAGGCCGTCGATCCGGGCTTCTTCGGCCGGGGTGGGGGTGCGGTCACCGTTCAGCCGCCGCAGGCAGTCGGCGAGGCTCTGCCGGAACACGGCGGCACCGTAGCCGAGGGCGGCGGAGTTGGCGGCTTCGATCTCGTCGAGGACGGTCCTGGCGCGCTCGCGGTCGGCCGGGGTGGCGACCCAGTCCAGGAAGCCGTCGATGACGCGCTCGAAGAGGACGTTGTTCTCCCAGAGCGTGTCGTCGGCGTCGAAGATGAGGGTCTGGTCGGTGTGCATCCGGGTGCGCTCCAACGGGGTTCGAAAGGTCAGGCGGGGGCGTCGAGCAGGCGGCCGACCCGGTCGAGCGTTTCGCGGAGGTTCTCCTCGGTGGTCCGCTGCCGGGCCTCGGCGATGGTGAGCCACTCCAGCGGGGCGGCGGGGTTCTCCGGCCGCGCCCGCTCCGGGGTGGCGGTGGCCAACAGGAAGCGCAGGTCGGCGTGTTCGTGGGCCGGTTCGACGGGCGAGGCCGGGACGGGCACGACGGCGAGGTGGACGAGGGCGGCGTCGGGCCACGGGGTGAGGTCGGTGAGTCCGGTCTCCTCCAGGCCTTCGCGCAGCGCGATGTCCAGCGGCAGGGTCTCCCCCGGGTCGCCGTGGCCGCCGACCTGGAGCCAGGCCTGCTGGCGCACGTGCCAGCGCAGGAGGACGCGCCGGGTCGGCGGGTGGACGATCAGCGCGGAGGCGGTGAAGTGCAGCGGCGTCCCGCGGTCCCAGGCGTCGGCGGCCCCGGTGAGGTGGCGGACGCGCTCGTGGTCGGCGGTCTCCGTCGGGCCCTGCGGCCGGTGCTCGGCCAGGAGTTCGGCCAGGCCCGGGCTGTGCGCCGCGCCGCCCGTGGTCACCATGATCAGCACTCCTCATTGCGCTCCGGACCACGTCAACCGGCTTGCGGGGGCGGGTGATCGGGGCCGGGGCTTCCGGTTCCGACGAACCCGCGAAGCCTAGCCCCGGGGCCCTCCGGCGGCCCACCGGTTTTCCTCCCGGGGCCGCCCGGCAGGCGGCTCCCCCGCCTCCGGACGGCGACGAGGGGCCGGTCGGGGCGGCGTCCGGGAGGCCGTAGCCTGTGGTGATCGTTTCGGGACAGGTGGAGGGATGTCGTCATGGTGGCTGCTCCGGCGCTCGCGGACTTGCGCGAGGTGTGCCAGCCGCAGGCCAAGCTGCAGAGCCGCAACGGTGAGCACTGGGCGGGACGGCTGTACATGCGCCGCATCTCGCTGCGCACGACCCGGCAGTTGGTACGCACCTCGGTGTCACCGAACACCCTCACCTGGGTGATGGTGGTCTGCGGGGTCGGCGGCGGGGCGGCCCTGCTGATCCCCGGCCTGACCGGCGCCGTGCTGGCGGCGGTGCTGTTCCAGCTGTTCCTGCTCTTCGACTGCGTCGACGGCGAAGTGGCGCGCTGGAAGCGCCAGTTCAGCATGGCCGGGGTCTACGTGGACCGGCTCGGCGCCTATCTGGCGGACGCGGCGCTGATGATCGGCGCGGGCGTGCGGGCGGCCCGGGGCGGGTCGGAGCTGTGGGTGTCGGTGGGCCTGGCGGCCGCGCTGGGCGTGGTGCTGCTCAAGGCCTCGACGGACCTGGTGGACGTGGCCCGGGCCCGCAGCGGACAGGCCCCGGCGGACGAGGAGTCCACCCAGCCGCGCTCGCAGGGCATCGCGACCGCGCGCCGGCTCGCCTCGGTGTTCAAGATCCACCGGGTGACGAACGGCATCGAGGCCTCCCTGGTGCTGCTGGCGGCGGCCGTGGTGGACGCGGTGCTCGGCAACCTGGACGCGACGCGGGCGACGGTCGCGGGGATCGCGGTGATCACCTGGGGCATGGTGGTGGCGCACCTGGCGTCGATCCTGTCCTCCTCGCGCCTGCGCTGACGGGCTGCGCCACCACGCGCGAGCGGCCGCCTACGCGCGGGCTTCGGCCCGCGCGTGGGGCTCGGCCCGCGCGTCGGCCTCAGCCTGTACGTCAGCTTCGGCCTGTGCGTCGGCTTCGGCCCGCGTGTGGGCGGCGAGGATGGTGTCGAGGAGGCCGGGGAAGCGCTGCTCCAGGTCGACGGCGCGCAGGGCGGAGAACTTGCGGTTGGCCTCCTCGCGCTGGCGGATCAGGCCGGACTCGCGCAGCACCTTGAAGTGGTGGCTGAGGGTGGAGGGGGCGACGTCCACCGGGAAGGTGCCGCAGGCCCGCTCGGGTTCGGCGCGCAGGATGCGCACGATAGTCATCCGGGTGGGGTCGGAGAGCGCGTGCAGGACGTCGAGCAGGTCGATCTCCTCGGTCGCGGGGTGGGCGAGCGCCGGTCGGCGCCGGGTGCTGCGGGGCATGATCCGACCTCCCTGATCTGCGGTTGATCCGCGCTTGATCCGCGCTTGATATGCGCTTGATCTGCAATGTTCGACAATCATCGAAACTGCGTGGTACCACTGCCTCACGTCAATTTCGCCGTTCGTCGAACATCGTAGTCGAGGGGGACCGACATGCGCGCACTGGTGATGACCGCACCCGGTGGGGCCGAGCACACGGAGATCCGGGAGGTCGAGGCCCCGAGCCCCGGCCCCGGCCAGGTGGCGGTCGACGTCGCCTACGCCGGGCTGAACTTCGTCGACGTGATGGGCCGCCGGGGCGACGCCGGCTACGTCACCGCCTGGCCGTACCGGCCGGGCAAGGAGGTGGCCGGCACCGTCCGGGCGGTCGGCGAGGGCGTCACCGGACTGGCGGTGGGCGACCGGGTGGCGGCCGCGCCCGTCGGCGGCGGCCTGGCCGAGGTGGTGCTCGCCGAGGCCGCGCTCACCGTGCCCGTCCCGGACGGGCTGGCGCTGCGCGAGGCCGCCGCCGCCCCGCTGGGCCTGGCCACCGCCGTGCTGCTGCTCACCGATGCCGGCCGGCTCACCGCCGGGGACACCGTCCTGGTGCACTCGGCCGGCGGCGGGATCGGCCATGCCGTCGCCCAACTGGTCCCGCTGATCGGGGGCGGCGGTCGGCTGATCGGCACGGTGGGCCGCCCGGAGAAGGCGGCGTCCGCCGTCGCCTCCGGCTACCACCACGCCTTCGCCCGCGACGAGGCGCTGCCCGAGGCCGTCCGGGCCGCGACCGGGGGCCGGGGCGTCGACCTCGTGCTGGACCCGCTGGGCACCGAGGCCCTGGAGCTCGACCTCGAACTCACCGCACCCGGCGGCCGGATCGTCCTCTTCGGCAACGCGGGCGGCGGCGCCGTCGCCGACCTGCCGCCGCTCGGCCGCCTGATGGCCGGGAACCTCACCGTCACCGGCTTCAGCCACCGCGCCCTGGCCGCCACCGCCCCCGAACGACTCGCCCGCGCCATCCGCACGGTCCTCGACCTGCTCGCCTCCGGTGACCTCACGCTGCCGGTCACCGAAGTCCCCGGCCTGGCCGCCGTCCCCGCCGCGCACGACGCGATGGCGGAGGGTCGGGCCACCGGCAAGTACGTGGTGCGCGTGGCCGGTTGAGCCCCGCTCGGGGCTGCGCCCCTTGCGCAGGAAGTCGGGCGGGCCGACTTCCTGCGCAGAGCACAGAGCGCGGAGCGTTGGAGGCCGGGCGGATCAGGGGTTGTAGAGGCCACCGGCCTCGCCGGGGTCGCCGGGACCGTTGTAGCCCTGAGGACGGCCCTGGTTGCGCGTCCCGGGCCTGTTGGTCTCGACGAAGCGGCAGGCCGCGAAGTGCACGTCGCCCATGCCGGGCCGCAGGATGTCGCTCAGCAGCACGTCGCCGTCGAAGACGATCGAGCGGCCCGCGAGTTGGGGGTCGGTCAGCGTGGCGACGTTGATGACGGTTGCGGCCGGCGTCCCCGGATCGAGTTCGACGTCGTACCCGCCGCCCACCGGGCTGGCGATCGCCGGGTTTCCCCGGATGGTGAGGCCGCTGGGGTAGGAGATGGTGTAGTTCTGCAGGCTCCGCCCGCCCACCACGGTGCGCGCGGCGCCACGCTCTTGCCCCTGTTCCACGCTGCCACCCCGGTTGGCGCCGTTCTCCACCTGCCCGCCCAGGTCATCGGGGAGGACCATCCCGTGCTGCGTGTAGAAGTGCACCCTCGTCCCCGCGGGCACCCGGAAGCTGCCGTTCGCGGCCTCCCAGGCGCCGTGACCGCTGAGGACGAGACCGTCCGTACGCGCGGGCGCGGTGTTGTCGGCCTCCCAGTCGTCGTCCGGGTTCTGGTGATTGATCATGGGCCGGTTCTGGTCGGACGCGCGCTGGATCCCGGTCGCGCGGAGCATCTGCACGACGGCCGCGTTGCCGTGGGTGCTCTGGAGGCCGAGCAGCGACTGGGCGGCGGCCTGCGCCCGGTTCGGGTTCCGGGTCGCCGGCTCCGAAGTACGGACCGGCGTGCGGGCCTTGCCGGCGGCGGCAGCCTTGGTCCTGTCGTGGGCGTGCATCGTCCCCCTCTCGACTCGAAAGCTCACTCTCCTGGATATCGGTGACGTCGACCCGGGCGCCAGGTCCGTACGGGCAGTGCCCGCTGCCTGAAGGCGCACCGCGCGGTGCCCTGCCGCGCCGAGACCTCGCGCGGAGGTCAGGCCGCGGGTATGCCCGCCGCGTAGAGGCCGGCCCGGCTGCCGCGGTAGGCGACGCCGCCGAAGGCCGTCAGCGAGAGCCCGGTGTACTCGGTGCCGAACTTGGCCGGATCGTCCTGCCATTGAAGCCGGCCGGTGGCGAGGTCGAGGGCGTGCAGCCGACCGTCGTTCAGCGCCACGTAGACCCGGCCGTCGGCGACGGCCATGGTGCTCATGCCCCGGCCCAGGCCGTCCGGCACCGAGGAGGTCCACCGGCTGCGGCCCGTACCCGCGTCCACGGCGACGACCCGGTCGTTGTCGAGGAGGCAGAGCGTCCCGTCGGCGACCGGGGCGGGCTGGACACCGGGGTGGCCGAGGTCGTCACGCTGCCAGAGCACCCGGCCGGTCGCCGCGTCCAGGGCGGAGACGGTCGAGGCCGAGACGGTCGAGGCGGCGCCGGCGGAAGCCGACAGGTAGAGGACGCCCTCGTGGACCACGGGCCGGTCGACGAGCTTGCCGACGGCGGGTTGCTCCCAGCGCCGCTCACAGGTCTTCGCGTCGAGGGCGGAGATCCCACCGGCGGGGGCGGCGAGGTACACGGTGCCGCCCGCGACCGCCGGTACGCAGGCGGCCTCCAGCGGACTGCTCCACCGGGCTTCGCCGGTGGCCGCGTCGTAGGAGTGGACGCGGCCGTCGTAGCTCGCGAACACGTCCCCGCCGACGATGGGGCCGTCCGTCCATCCGGACAGGTAGCCCCCCGGCGCGGGCACGGCCCACCGGACGGCCCCGGACGCGGCGTCCAGGGCGTGGACGTGGGAGTCGGTGGTCACGCAGACCAGTCCGTCACCTGCGGCGATCGGCCAGCCGAAGTTACTGTCGGCGGGGTTGCGCGAGGCGACCTCGGCACTCCAGCGCGGGGTGCCGGTCCGCAGGTCGAGGGCCCTGACCGTGCCGTCGAAGTCCGCGACGTAGAGGTCGGGCTGCGGGGTGGCCGACAGGGCGACCCGGCTGCCGGTACCGGTCCGGCTCCAGACGCGGTGGCCGGTGTCGGCGTCCCGCCGCGCCCACCAGCCGACGCCCCCCACGGTGACGGCGGCCGCCGCCACGCCGGCGACGCCCAACAGCATGCGCCTGCGGCTGACGTGGGGGCGGACGGGATCGGTCTGCGATTCGTTCGAGGTCACACCGAAGGTGACCGTCTGCACCTGCCACCGGTTCCACCGCGCGAGCGAGCTTCACAGAAGGCGCCGAAAAGGACGGCCAGGATGCGGCCGGGATTCTGAAGGCCCCGCGCAGGAAGTCGGCCCGGCCGACTTCCTGCGCGGGGGCTCAGGTCAGGTGCCTGGGGGTTCGCGGCTGGGTCATCCGATCAGGTTGCCGGGCTCGTCGAGCCACACGTGCTGTTCGCCGGTCGGCGTCATCGTGATGCCGAAGCGGGTGAGGTCCGGTTCGCCGTCGGCGAGCCATCGTCGGCGGGCGCGGACGATCTCGTCCCACAGGCGGCGGGGCCCGGCCTGCTGGACTGCGTCGGCGGCGCCCCAGTCGTGGTGGCGGACGGACGCCCAGGAGCCGGCGCCGTCGGAGAGTCGCATGCGATAGGTGCCGCCGGGGTCCGTGTCGTCCCAGGTGTGTTGATACCGAACGCCGGGCACCCGGAGGCCGGTGGCGAACGCCACGTCCACGTTCTCCAGCGCCAGCTCCGGGTCGATCGGCGACGAACCCCGGTGGATCGGCCGGTCGGTCGGTTCGGTCACCGGGTGGGGGCGCTGGCTGCGAACCCACATGAAGCTCACGTTGTCCACGAACCTGCCGTGGGAGGGCGCCCCCGGGTCACCGACCACCACGCGCAGGAGTCCCGCGTTGGCGTAGGGCGTGCCCCAGGGGGTGACGATCACGCCGCCGGGGCGGGTCTGTGCGAGCCAGGCACGCGGCAGTCGGCGAACCGCCGCCGTGGAATGGACGCGATCGTAAGGCGCCCGGAGGGACTGGCCTTCGAGGCCGTCGCCGGTCGAGCAACTGGGGTGGAAGCCCGCTGCGGCGAGTCGTCGGGCCGCTGCGGCAGCGACCGCTCGATCGACCTCGACGGTGGTCACGTGGGCGTCGCCGAGCCTGGCGGAGAGGAGCGCGCTCGTCCATCCGGTGCCGGTGCCGATGTCGAGCACGGTGTTCCCGTCGACCACGTCCAGGTGCCGGAGCATCCTCGCGACGAGGGACGGCATGGAGGCCGAGGAGGTGGCGATGCCCGGCCCGGTATCGAGGCCGTCATCGATCTGGGTGACCACCACCTCGTCGGCGTTCACCAGCGCCCACCAGGTGTCCGGGTGGTCGGCCCGGGTGATCCGGCCGTAGCCGGTCGGGCTGTCGCCGTCCGGCGCCCAGACGGAGTCCGGGACGAAGGAAGAGCGCGGGGCACGCTCGAACGCGCCCCGCCACCCCTCGCCCAGCGCCCCCGCCGATTCCAGCCGGGTCAGCAACTGTGCGTATTCGTCCATCAGTTGGCGCTCACTTCTTCGGCGGCTTCACGGGCTTGGTCCACTGACCGTCGGACTCCTTCGGGGACTGCTTCTTGTCCCCGTCCTCGCCACCCTTGCCGTCTCCGTGCTCGCCCATTCCGGCTCCTCTCGATCGGTGCCGGTCACTCGGGTGCCGGCAAGGTCCTGTCCGACACGGTAGAGGCCCAACCATGCCGGTGTGAGCCGCATTTCTCCGCATTTCTCCTATGCGCGGCGAGGCTTCCGCAGGTTTCTCAGGTGGCTGCCAGTGCCAGCGTCGAGCGCGCGCGGGCGATCAGCCGGTGTGCCGTAGGGCCGTACACCGCAGCATCGTGCAGCTTTCCCCAGACCTTCCGGTACAGCGCGATGTCGGCGGGTTCGTCGAGCCGCAGCTCGGCGTTCCACGTCTCGACGATCGCGAGCCTGTCGTCGTAGATCCAGAAACCGTGCTTGGGAATGACTGCCACCGGAGCCCCGAGCGGAACGATTCCCACCTCAACCGTGCCGAGCCCCAGCAGGCCGCCCAGTCGGTCGAGTTGGGCAGCCAGGATGTCGGGCGGACAGATCTGCACGTACAGTGCGGCCTCGGACATGATGAAGCGGAAGCGCTTCCCTCGCTGGTAGAGGGACTCCTGACGCTTCAGCCGGGCACATACTCCTTCCTCGATGTCACGTGGCCCGTCATCCAGATCGGTTGCGTGAGTCAGGACGTGGCGGGCGTATTCCGCGATCTGGAAAATGTCCGGGATGATGGCAGGTTCGTAGCCGATGGTCACCGCCGTCCCCCGGCCGTGCCTGACTCCGGCTTCCTCGCGCACCCGGTGCCCGCCGGCCAGCACCCGCTTCCATCCCCGATAGCGGGACTCCAGGCCTTGCAGCCTGCCTTTCAACTCGACAGCGGCCTCCGGACGCCCCAACGCTTCGGCCCACGCCTGAAGATCCGCGGGAGTGGCCGTCTGCTTGCCGTTCTCCAGCTTCGAAATCTTCGACGCCGACCAGCCCAGTCGTCCGGCGAGGTCGCGGCCGTTCACGCCAGCCTCGGTGCGCAACTCCCGTAGCCGAACACCGAGGGACAGCCGGGCCTGCTGAAAATCGGTACTCACCACCCGGAGGCTACCTGCCGACTGAACTCGCACATCGGAACCGCGAAGTGCCTTGCGGTATAGCAGGCTTGGCATGAGGAAAGCACTGCGCGGGTGTCCTCGCGGCCCTGGAGGTGACGGGCGCGGGTTTCACAGAGGGCGCCGAGGAGGGAGGCCAGGAGGTTGAAGGTCAGGAGGCCTAGCATCGGCGGCGGTCCCGCTCGCGCTTGTACTCGCGGAGGAGGGCGAGGAGGTTGATGAGGGTGCTGGCCGGGATGTTGCCGAGGGAGACGAGGGCGCGGCCGTCGAGGTTGGTCTCGCCGGGCTGGGCGGAGGGCCAGAGGAGTCCGAACTCGCGGCCCTCGATCCGGAGTTCGACGATGAGTCCGGTGATCTGGCGGGCCGTGAGGTGGCGCAGCGCCGGATCGGCCGGGTGGATGGGGTGGTGGGCGATCACGCGACACCGTCCAGCTCGAACCAAACGATTTTGCCCAGCTTCAGGGGGTCGACGCCCCAGCGGTGGGTGAGGCCGGCGACCAGCTGGAGGCCCCGGCCGGACTCGGCGAGCGGGCAGGGCGTTCGCTGCTCGGGGAGGGTGGCGGAGCGGTCCGCGACGGTGACGCGGAGGGTGTTGGAGAGGAAGTGGATGAGGACGACGGGGGAGGTCGTCTCGCCGTGACGCCAGGCGTTGACGATCAGTTCGACGAGGGCGAGCTCGGCGTCCGCGATGGCGGAGGGCGACCAGCCGACGCGGGTCATGCCGTCGCGGAGGGTGTCGCGAGCGAGGGTGAGGGAGGGGGAGTTGAGGTTACGCACAGGGATCTCCCGGAGAGGTGAAGGGGAAATGCCGAGCGGGACAATGACGCCCATCTCGGTGATCGGTGCGTCACCGACTGTAGGGCATCGGTGGTACATGTCCGGGTACTTCTACCCCAACCTTCACTCGATCGATGGATTGCTGGACCCTTCCCGGGATCGCGATGGATGCTTGAGGGCATGCCACCACGAACCACCCCGTCAGCCAGGCAGGAACGAGTAGGCACCGAGCTGCGGAAGATGCGCGACTGCGCGGGCCGCACAACTGCCGAAGCCGCCGCGTTGTTCGGATTCGCCCGACCGAAGATCACTCAGATCGAGAAGGGGCAGTACCCGATCAGCGCCGAGCGGGTACGCATGCTCGCTTGCGACTATGAGGAGAGCGATCGCGCCTTCGTGGAAGCGCTCGCGGCCATGGCCGAGGAACGCCACAAGGGTTGGTGGGAGGACTACCGAGGGTCCGTGCCGCCTGGCTTCCTCA
The DNA here is from genome assembly GCF_044744605.1 of Kitasatospora sp. NPDC087271. Lineage (NCBI taxonomy): Bacteria > Bacillati > Actinomycetota > Actinomycetes > Kitasatosporales > Streptomycetaceae > Kitasatospora > Kitasatospora sp. NPDC087271. The sequence continues at coordinate 139,191 of NZ_JBIUYQ010000011.1, read as the reverse complement.
ACATCGCCGAGATGGAGTACTTCTCCAGGGGACTGCTCACGTACCAGATCTCGCACGTCCCCGGCGCTATGCAGACGGAGGAATACGGGAGAGCCATCTTCAAGGATGTCCACCCGACGCTCTCACCCCGTCACGTGGAAGCCCGCGTTGAGCATCGAGTTCAGCGTTCGGCGTTCCTGATGAGAGACGGAGCCGCGCCGTACTCCGCGTTGGTCCACGAGGCCGCTCTGCGCATGCTGTTCGGCGGCCGTGACGCCGCAAAGCGACAGATGGACCAGCTACTTGAGTACTCGGAACTTCCCCACGTGACGCTTCGGGTGATCACCTTCAGCACCAATGGCTTCATGGGTGCAGGTCAAGGAATCATCCACGCGAGCGGGCCAGTGCCCCGCCTGGACACAGTTCAGCTCGACACTGCCAACGGCCCGATGTTCCTTCACGAGCAGAAGTTGATGGAGAACTATCGCCACATCATCGACAGGATGACAGAGCGATCGCTCACCGAAAGCCAGTCTCGTGACGCCATCAGGCTTATCAAGAAGGAGATCTAGAGCCATGGAAATACTCGACTGGCAGCGCCCAGAGGCTTGCGGTGAGGGCGCAAGCTGCCCGGAGGTGGCCGTCACCTCCGACGCCGTCTACGTCCGCAGCACTCTTCTACCCGACGCCATCGCCCAACTCACCCCCACCGAATGGCGCGACCTTCTCTCCGCCATCCGCGCCGGAGAGTTCGACGTCTGATCCACCGCAACGGGCGGGCCGTTCGACGAACGGCCCGCCCTGGCCGTCCCCTTGAGACTCTTCCGCCCCTGCTGACCCAGCCGTCCGATAACCCCATATTCACAAGACGGCCTGATCCTGCCGCTCCCCAACCACCCCCGAACCGACGCCGGTTTGCCGCCGAGGAGGGCCGGGGTAGTGCCGAGGAGTTCGCACTCCCACGGACTCCAAGTCCGGTGCGGGCACTGATGCTTAGACATTGCGAAGGGATCGATATCCATGAACAGGACCCTCCGGAACGCCCTCGTGGCAGTCGCGACCGCCGGCGCCCTCGCCGCTGCCGCCGCCGCTCCCGCCATGGCCGCAGGCACCGCGCCGGCCCAGCCGACGGCCCGGGTGCAGGCCCAGCTCAGCAACCCGAAGACGGTCAAGGCCGACGACTTCAACAAGGCCCGCGACATCCTGATCAAGGCGGGCAGCAAGACGGCCGAGAAGACCCACCCGTCCCACGGCGTCAAGGACGTCCCCGTCTCCTACGGCACGAGCCTGCTCGCCGAGGCCCGCGACGAATTCCGCGCGACGGACAAGAACCTGCCCGAGAAGGACAAGCAGTCCGGCATGTCCCACGCCCACTACAAGGCCGTCCACGACGCGGCCAAGAAGATGGGCATCGACACCTGGTAGCCCCGCCGGTAGGCCCTCGCGCGGCCTCCCCGCCGCGCGAGGGCCTACCGCCCCCCTCGGCTCTACCGGCCTACCCGGGCGTCGGGTCCTGCCTGCTCGGCCGGCCGTCCGGGTCGACAGTGAACACCGCGGTCTCGGTCCCCTCCACCCCGGTCACAGCGATCCGGTCCGGCCCGGACCAGTCGATCCTGCCGAACTCGCCGCCACGGATGTCCCATTCGCCCAGTTCCCAGTGGCGGGCGGACCAACCGCTGCCGGTCAACAGCTCGACCCGGTAGATCGGGTCGATCGAGAAGGCGACGTCGGTCACGGTCAGCACGCGGTCCGGGTGCTCCGGGTGGCTCTTCCGGCTGACGGGCTGCCCGTCGCGGTCGAGCAGCAACGACAGGAGCACGGCCACCCCAGCGAGGAAGACGAGCGACACCAGGGCGGCCGCACAGCCGACCTGCGACCACCAGGTGCGGAACTCGAACTGGATCACCAGCGAGACCACGGCCAGCACGACGGTGGCGCCGAGCAGCGGCAGCGGATGGTTGAGCCAGCGCTCGACCTCCACCAGCCCGCCTGAGAAAGAGGCCTGATAGCCCGGCAGATAGACCAGGAACGCCGCCAGCGCCAGACCTCTGAGCCACCACACGATCCGCTTGCGACGTGCCGCCGTCATGCGCCCCTCCCCAGGGTGAGCCTTTGCCCGGACTTTACTACCGGATGTCCGGCGGTTGGGGCTCCGGTCGGCTCCGGCCCAGGCCCTGGGCGTCCACCACCACCGGCCGCGACTCGGTACCGGCCAAGACTCGGCACTGGCCACGACGCCGGGAGGCCCGGGCGGACATCGCTGTCCTCCCGGGCCTCCCGCTACCGGCCGCACCCCCGTCACCGCCGGTAGAAGACGCTCCTCGACCAGAAGTAGCCGATCAGCGTCAGCCCGGTGCACCACGCCAGCGCACTCCAGGCGCTGTTGCCGATCGGGGTGCCCATCAGCAGCCCCCGCAGGGTCTCGATGATCGGCGTGAACGGCTGGTACTCGGCGAACCACCGCAGGGCGGTCGGCATCGAGTCGGGCGGGACGATCGCGCTGCCGATGAAGGGCAGGAACTGTATCGGCATCGGCAGGTTGCTGGCGCTCTCCACCGTCTTGGCGACCAGCCCGATGCCCGCCGATATCCAGGTCAGCGCGACGGTGACGAACAGCAGCAGTCCGACGGCCGCCAGCCATTCCACCAGCCCGGCGTTGGGCCGGAAGCCCATCGCGAGCGCCGCGCCGACCACCAGGACCAGGCCGAGCATGGTCTGTATCACGCTGCCGACCACGTGCCCGGCCAGGAAGGCCGAGCGTGAGATCGCCATCGTGCGGAAGCGGTTGACGATGCCTTCCGTCATGTCGACGCAGACCCCGATCGCCGTGACCAGCGACCCCGAGGCGGCCGCCATCAGCAGGATGCCGGGCGTCACGTAGTCGATGTAGCTGCCGCCGCCGATGCCCGCGCCGAGCGCGCCGCCGAAGGCGTAGTTGAACAGCAGCAGCATCATCACCGGCATGATCACGACCGCGAAGGTCAGCGACGGATACCTCAGCGCGTGCTTGAGGTTGCGCCGCAGCATGGTCAGCGAGTCACTGACCGCGTAGCTCACCGAAGCGCTCATCGGGCGCCCTCCCCGGTCAGTGTGAGGAACACGTCGTCCAGATCGGCCGTCTCCACGACCAGCGACTCGGCCTGGACCGAGGCGTTGTCGAGCGCGTCCAGCACCGCCTTCACGGTGACCACGGAGTTGTCCCCCGGGATGTCCAGTCGCAGCGCCTCGGTGTCGACCGCGGCGTAGTCGAACAGCCCGGCGGCAGCACCCAGTTGGGCGGCATCCGCGAACTGGAGCCGGATCCGCCCACCGGGGACGATCCGCTTCAGCTCGTCCGCCGTGCCCTCGGCGACGATCCGCCCGCCGTCCAGGACGGCGATCCGGTCGGCGAGTTCGTCGGCCTCCTCCAGGTACTGGGTGGTGAGGAAGATCGTCACCCCGTGGTCGGCGACCAGCCCCCGGATGATCTCCCACATCGTCCGCCGGCTGCGCGGGTCCAGCCCGGTGGTCGGCTCGTCGAGGAAGATCACCTGCGGATCGCCGACCAGCGTCATCGCCAGGTCGAGCTTGCGCCGCATGCCGCCGGAGAAGGTGACGACCGGCTTGCGCGCGGCCTCCGTGAGGTCGAACCGCCGCAGCAGATCCTCGGCCCGCCTCCGCCCCTCCCGACGGGGGAGGTGGTTGAGGTCCGCCATCAGCAGCAGGTTCTCCTCGGCGGTGAGTAGGTTGTCCACCGCCGAGAACTGGCCGGTGACACCGATCGCCGCCCGCACCCCGGAGGCCTGCTCGACCACGTCGTGCCCGGCCACCCGGGCCACCCCGCCGTCGGCCGGGATCAGGGTGGAAAGGATCTGCACGGTGGTGGTCTTGCCGGCGCCGTTCGGCCCGAGCAGGGCGAACACGCTGCCCGCCGGGATCTCCAGGTCGATGCCGTTCAGCACGGCCTTGTCGCCGTAGGACTTGGTCAGTCCGACTGCCGAGATCGCCGCCATCACGCCCTCCGGATCACGACGTCGCCGAGCTGGGTGCGGCCGCGGACCTCGACGGTCTCCCGGGCGTCGCCCGGGCCCTGCGCCGCGCCGAGGGCGTTGCGCACGGTGCCGACCTTGCTGTGCACGTCGAGCCAGGCCGCCGTGCCCTCCGCGATGCCGACCTCCAAGTCCCCCAGGGAGGTCTGCATGGTGACCTGGCCGCGCACCACCCGGCCGATCCGGATCGGGCCGTGCGCCGTCTTGGCGTCCACCCCCGCGTGGGCGGTGCCGACCTCGATCCGGCCGAAGGAGGAGCTCGCCTTGAGCGCCCCGTGGACCTCGCGGACCTCCGTGTCGCCGTTGCTGTTCTTGACCGTCAGCGCGCCCCCGACCGTGCCGACCGCGACCCGGCCGAGCCCGGAGACCTCCGCGTCCCCGTCGACCGAGTCGACCCGGACCTCCCCGTGGTCGGTCTTGAGCCGCGCGCTCGCGGCCTGCTCGACCTGGATCCGGCCGAGCGAGGTCTTCAGCCGGCAGTCGCCGAGCGGGCCTTCGGCGACGAAGGTGGCCATCGGGGCGTCGGCGTTGATCTCCGAGCCCGCCGGCAGCTCGATCAGGATGTCGATCGAGCCGATCCGGCCGAACGGCGAGCGCTTCTTCGGGCCCTTGAGGGTGAACCGGCCGCCGGCGTAGTCGACCTGGGTCTGCTGGGCGGCCTTGACGTCGGCCTCCTCGGCGGGGTTGGCGGGCTTGACCTCGACCACGGTGTCGGTGCGCTTGCTCGCGCTGATCCGCACCGAGCCGATCTCGAATTCGAGGGTGACCGAGATCGGTCTGTCGGTCTCGTACGTAGGCATGGCTGTCCCGTCCTCTTGACTCTGATGGGTGTTCCCGCTGGTCGGAGCGGGGGTGACGTCGTTGCGGGTGGAGCGCGGATGGAGCGGGTCTAGCGGGCGGAGCGGGCGGAGCGGGCGGAGCGGGCGGAAGCGTCAGTGGACCCAGCCGGTGAAGCCCTGGCCGCCGCCGCGGCGCGGGCGAGCCGTCGGCTGGGGGGCCTGCGGCGCGGCCGGGCGGGCGGGCGGCTCGCCGGCCTCCAGCACGCCGGCGACGGCCCGGACCAGCCAGGCGTTGAGGGAGAGGCCCTCCTGCCCGGCGGCCTCCTCGGCCCGGGCCTTGAGGTGGGCGGGCAGGCGCAGGTTGATCCGGGCCGTGCCCGTCTCGTCCGACTCCGGCACCACGGGCGGCGCCACTGGCACCACCGATGCCGCCATCGGCGCCATCGGTGGCGCCACGGGCGGCACATCACCGTGGAAGGTGTCGGCGCCGGGCGGTACGGTGACCACGAACTCGGGATCGAGCCCGCGCAACCGCACGTCCACCGAGCCGGGGGCGAGCTCGCGGGTCACTTCGCCCATCGCGGCCGAGAGCGCGTTGAGCAGGGTGAGCCGCACGGCGGAATCCAGCGGCAGCGTCAGCCGCTCGGCCAGCGCGCGGGCTTCGTCCCCGCCCGTGCCCGCGGCCACCGCGAGCTCGTTCCGAAGGTTTTCGACGTACGGCGTGAGGTCCATGGCCTCAGCATGGCACAGCAGTGGCGCCATGTCGAGCCACTAGTGGTGCCACTTTGGCGCCACCTCCGAGTGGGCACAGAGAACCGCCCCGCCGACAGCTGCCGACGGGGCGGTTCAGGGGCACTTCGCGGGGCGTCCACCAGGGCGGACGCCGGGGATCAGGCCTTCCAGCCCGCCAGGTACGCGTCGATCTCGCCGGCCAGCCGCGCCTTGCCCGCCACGTCCAGGAAGGACGCCTCGACCGCGTTGCGCGCCAGCGCCGCCACCCCGGACTCGTCCAGGCCCAGCAGCCGCGCCGCGACGGCGTACTCGGTGTTGAGGTCGGTGCCGAACATCGGCGGGTCGTCGCTGTTGATCGTGACCAGCAGCCCGGCGTCCACCATCCGCTTGATCGGGTGCTCCTCGATCCGCTCCACCGCCCGGGTGGCGATGTTGGAGGTCGGGCAGACCTCCAGCGGGATCCGGTGCTCACCCAGGTGGTCCAGCAGCGCCGGGTCCTTCACCGACTGCGTGCCGTGCCCGATGCGCTCGGCGCCGAGCACCCGGATCGCGTCCCAGACCGTCTCCGGCCCGGTGGTCTCGCCCGCGTGCGGGACGCTGCGCAGGCCGGCCGCCCGCGCCCGGTCGAAGTAGGGCTTGAACTGCGGGCGCGGCACACCGATCTCCGGGCCGCCGAGGCCGAAGCTGACCAGGCCCTCGGGGGCCAGGTCGACGGCGAGCCGGGCGGTCTCCTCGGCGGCCTCCAGACCGGCCTCGCCGGGGATGTCGAAGCACCAGCGCAGTACGACCCCGAGCTCCTTCTCGGCGCGCAGCCGGGCGTCCTCGATCGCCTCCATGAAGGCGACGTCCGGGATGCCCCGCTTGACCGAGGAGTACGGGGTGATGGTCAGTTCGGCGTACCGGATGTTCTGGCGCGCCATGTCCTCGGCCACGCCGTAGGTGAGCGCGCGGACGTCCTCGGCGTCGCGGATCAGGTCCACGACGCTCAGGTAGACGTCGATGAAGTGCGCGAAGTCGGTGAAGGTGAAGTACTCGGCGAGCGCCGCCGGGTCGACCGGCACCTTCGACCGGCCGCGGTGGCGGGCCGCCAGCTCGGCGACGACGCGCGGCGAGGCCGAACCCACGTGGTGGACGTGCAGCTCCGCCTTGGGCATCCCGGCGATGAACGCCTCGATGCCCCCCTGGCCACTGGGGTTTCCGATCCGACTTCCGTCCGGCTGGACCACGGTGGTTCCCTACTTCCTCTACGCGCGTACCGACAGGTGCTGGCAAGGATAGGCCGCCCCGGGGTCAGCCTCCGAGGGCGGTCGCGACGGTGTGGATGAGCAGCCCGGCCATGGCGCCGACCACGGTGCCGTTGATCCGGATGAACTGCAGGTCGCGGCCCACGTTGGCCTCGATCTTGCGGGAGGCGTCGTCGGCGTCCCAGCCCGCCACCGTCTCGGAGATCAGCGAGGTGATCTCGGCGCGGTAGGTGTCGACCAGGTACTGGGCGGCGTCCTGGAGCCAGCCGTCCACCTTGGCCTGGAGCTTGGCGTCGGTGGCCAGGCGTGCGCCGAAGCTGCCCACGCCCTCGCGGATGCGCCGGCGCAGTTCGCTGTCCTCGTCTCCGGCCGCGTTCACCACCAGGGTGCGGACGGCCGCCCAGGTGGAGGCGATCAGGTCCTGCACCTCGGGCCGGGCCAGCAGTTCCACCTTGGCCCGCTCCACCCGGGCGATGGTCTCCGGGTCGGTCTGCAGTTCGGTCGCGAAGTCGGCGAGGAAGTTGTCGATGGCACCGCGGGCCGGGTGGTCCGGGTCGTCCCGGATGTCGGTGACGAACCGCATCAGCTCCTTGTATACCCGCTCACCGACCTGGTGGTCGAGGAACTTGGGCGTCCAGCCCGGGGTCTTCTGGGTGACCCGCTGGACCACCTCCTCGTGGTTGGCGGTCAGCCAGCCGTGCGCCCGGACGGCCACCAGGTCGACCACGCCGTGGTGCCCGCCGTCCGCGACCACCTTGCCCAGCATCCGGCCCATCGGCTCGGCCACCGAGGTGGCCGCCGCCCGCCTGGTCACCGCCTCGGCGACGACCGCCTGCACGTCGTCGTCCCGGAGCACCGCGAGCACCCCGCGCAGCGCCGCCGAGGCCTCCTTGGTGACCCGCTCGGCGCTGCCCGGCGCGGCCAGCCACTCCCCCAGCCGCCGGGCGATGCCCAGCGCCGCGAGGCGCCCGCGCACCACGTGGCCGGAGAGGAAGTTGTCGCCGACGAAGTCGCCGAGCGAGCGCCCGAAGGCGTCCTTCTTGGTCGGGATGATCGCGGTGTGCGGGATCGGCAGGCCGAACGGGCGGCGGAACAGCGCCGTCACCGCGAACCAGTCGGCCAGCGCGCCGACCATGCCCGCCTCGGCGGCCGCCGCCACGTACCCGGCCCAGGCGCCGGCGCCGGCCGCCTTGGCCCAGGTGGCGAGGGCGAAGACCAGGCTCGCGAAGGCCAGCAGGCCGGTCGCGATGGTCTTCATCCGGCGGACGCCATGTCTCTTCTGCTCGTCGGCGGCGGTGAACCGGACCCCGGGGCCCGTACCGCTGAAGGCTTCGTCACTCACCCCGCCAGTCTGCCCGCTGCCCGGCGCGGGCGAGGGCGCGCCCCGCGATCACGCGCCTGGTTGCGCGCCCGGGCACGCCTCGCGCGCAGCCGGGCGCACGCCCCGTACCCTCCCCCTCACGCCGTGTGCGGTCCACCGTGCCCGCCGACGCGGCACCCCGCACGCCCGTCAGAGCCTGAAACGCACCCCCTCAGGCTCCGCCCAGCACGATCACGCCCCGCCCAGCACGATCCGCCGCACCCCCTCGACCGCCCACGCCGCCGGATCCGTGCACCGCCGCCCGTCCAGCAGCACCCGCACCCCCGGCAGGTCCTCCGGCGCCAGCTCCCGGTACTCCGGGTGGTCCGCCTGGAGCACCGCCGCCACCACCGGCTCCCCGTCGTACGGGGGCAACCCGAGCGCCGCCAGTTCCCCGCCCCGGTACAGCGGATCGCTGACGTACGGCCGCGCCCCCGCCGCCCGAACCGCCTCGACCAGCGGGAACACCCCGGAGTACGCCGTCTCCTTGACCCCGCCCCGGTACGCCGCCCCGAGCACCAGCACGCCCTGCCCGGCGATCCCGCCCGCCAGCGCGCCGTCCAGCACCCCGACCGCGTACCCGGGCATCTCCAGGTTGGCCTCCCGGGCGGCCCGCACGACCGTCGCGCCCGGGTCGTTCCACAGGTACAGCCGCGGGTACACCGGGATGCAGTGCCCGCCGACCGCGATGCCGGGCCGGTGCAGGTGGCTGTACGGCTGCGAGTTGCACGCGTCGGCGATCTCCGCGAAGTCCACCCCGACCCGGTCGGCGTACCGGGCGAACTGGTTGGCCAGCGCGATGTTGACGTCCCGGTAGGTGGTCTCGGCGAGCTTGGCGAACTCCGCCGCCTCCACCGAGGCCAACTCCCAGACGCCGTTGGGCCGGGGCAGGTCGGGGCGCGCGTCGAAGTCCAGCGCGGCCCGGTAGAACTCGGCGCCGCACCGGGTCGAGGCCGCGTCCACGCCGCCGACCAGCTTGGGGTAGCGCCGCAGGTCGGCGAAGACCCGCCCGGTGCGGACCCGCTCCGGGCTGAACACCAGCGCGAAGTCCGCCCCGGCGGCCAGCCCGGAGCCGGCCGCCAGCCGGGGCGCCCAGCGGCCCCGGGTGACGCCGACCGGCAGGGTGGTCTCGTAGCTGACCAGGGTGCCCCGGCGCAGCCCGGCGGCGACGGCGTCGGTGGCCGCGTCGAGCAGGCCGAAGTCCGGGGTGCCGTCGGCGGCGGTGACCAGCGGGACGACCAGCACCACGGCCTCGGCGGCGGCGACGGCGGCCGTGGTGTCGGTGGTGGCCCGCAGCCGCCCCTCGGCGACCACCTGCTTCAGGGCCTCGTCCAAACCCGCCTCCCGGGGGAACGGCGGCACGCCCTGGTTGACGCTGCGGACGACCCCGGGAGCGATGTCCGCCCCCGTCACCCGGTGACCCTTCAGCGCGAACTGCACGGCCAGCGGCAGGCCCAGCTTGCCCAGCCCGACCACGCACACGTCCATCGCCCGGTTCATCCCCGCGTCCCGTTCATCCTCGTGTCCCATTCCTCCGGGGCCCCCGGCCTCCGGCGGCCCCGGCCTCCGGGGCCGCCGCTCACCCCCGGCCCCCGTTCACCGTGTTGGCGAGCCGGCGCCACACCGGGTAGCGCCGCAGCCCGCGCCGCAGCTGGGCCGGCACGGCGCCACGCCACAGCTGCTGGGCCAGGTTGAGCGGCGGGACCTCCGACGGCAGCCGCACCGGCTCCTCGCCCAGCAGGAACAGCTCGTCCGGCAGCCCCAGCCGGGCGTCCCGGAACGCCGGGTAGCCCGCGTAGTGCCGCCGCCCGTCGACGACCACCGGCGGATCGCCGTGCGCGGCCTCGTACCGGATCAGGTCCCGCAGCGCCTCCGGCCGGACGGCGGCGGCGAGTTCGAGCCGCAGCCGCTCGGCGACGGGCAGCCGGGGGTAGACCGCGCGGGCGTCGAAGCGCTCGATCAGCCGGCCGACCTCGGCGCAGACCTGCTCCTGGACGGCGTCGTCGAGCAGCAGGAAGTCGTCCTGGAGCAGCCGCGGCACGTCCCAGGCGAAGCTGCGGGCCCGGATCGCGTCCAACTCCCCGCCGGGCGAGGCCAGATCGGCGGCGACCTGCTGCAACGCCGCGATCCCGCGCAGCCGGTCCAACACCCCGGCCCGCTGGGTGACGTTGCCCAAGTCCTCGCGCAGCACCAGGAAGTAGCAGTCGTAGTCGGCGAGGACGGACACCCGGCCCGCCCGCAGGCAGGCCTCCAGGGTGAACGGCTGGTCCGAGAAGACCTTCAACTCCTCGTCGCGGCGCAGCCCGTGGCGCCGGACGAGGTCCATCCGGAACAGCTTGGTGTCGGACAGCGCCCAGGCCAGCGCCGAGTCGGTGAAACCGACGGACTCGGCGTTGGCGTGGAAGATCCCCTGCGGCACCAGCCGCCCGTTCACCCCGACCTGCTTGGGCACCAGCACGTCCGAACCCCAGGCGTCGGCCGCCGCGACCAGCCGCTCCAGCGCCTCGGCGCCGAGCCAGTCGTCCGCGCCGAGGAACAGCACGTAGCGGCCGCGGGCCAGCGCCAGGCCCCGGTTCGTGGGGGCCGCCGGGCCGCCCGAGTTGGGCTGGTGCACCACCCGGAACAGCCCGGGGTGGCGGGCGGCGTAGTCGTCCAGGACGGCCTCGCCGCCGTCCGTGGAGCCGTCGTCGACGACCACCACCTCCAGCCGCCCGGGTGCCAGGGTCTGCCCGACCAGCGAGTCCAGGCAGGCGGTGAGGTAGGGCATGGTGTTGTAGACCGCGACCACCACGGTCACATCGGGTCCGGTCATCGAGAAGCGCTGCCCTCCGGTGTGCTGTTCGCCGAGCGATGCAACGTCAACTCGACTGCCCGCCGGGGAGTCACGTGCCCTCCCCGGACGGGTGACAGCGCCCGAACGGACGTTTCAGGGCGTCCAAGGCGTCCAAGGCGTCCAGGCCGTCCCGGGGGCTCAGCCGATCGCCGCCTCCGTGTACATCCGCGCGATCACGTCCTCGATCGCCGGCTCGCGCACCGACAGGTCCACCAGCGGATAGCGCGCGGCCACCGCCGCCACGATCGGCGCGGCGCTCTGCTGCGCCGGGAAGGCCAGCCACTGCCGGGGCCCCTCGACCTTCACCACCCGGGCCCCGTCCACCTCGATCTCGGGCCGGGCCTCGGCCAGGTCGACCACCAGGGTGCGCTCGCTGCGCCCGGTGGCGTGCAGGCCGTCCAGCCCGCCGTCGTAGACGACCCGGCCGTGGTCGATCACCATCACCCGGCCGCAGAGCTGCTCGATGTCGGTCAGGTCGTGCGTGGTGAGCAGCACGGTGGTGCCCCGGTCCCGGTTCACCTCGCGCAGGAACTCGCGCACCTTCCCCTTGCTGACCACGTCCAGGCCGATGGTCGGCTCGTCCAGGTAGAGCACCTGCGGGTCGTGCAGCAGCGCCGCCGCGAGGTCGCCGCGCATCCGCTGGCCGAGCGAGAGCTGGCGGACGGGGGTGTCCAGCAGTCCTTCCAGGTCGAGCAGTTCGACGCAGCGGCCGAGGTTCTCGCGATATCGGCGGTCGGGGATGCGGTAGATCCGGCGGGCGAGTTCGAAGGAGTCGCGGAGCGGGAGGTCCCACCAGAGCGTGGTGCGCTGGCCGAAGACGACGCCGATCCGGCGGGCCAGCGCGACGCGTTCGCGGGCCGGGTCCACTCCGGCGACGCGCAGCCGCCCGCCGCTGGGCACGAGGATGCCGGTGAGCATCTTGATGGTGGTCGACTTGCCGGCGCCGTTGGGGCCGATGTAGCCGACGCACTCGCCGGCCTCGACGGTGAAGCTCAGCCCGTCCACCGCGCGCACCTCGCGCCTGACCCGGCTGAAGCGGCCGGTGCGGACCCGCACGGTGAAGGTGCGGCGGACGTCCTCGAGTTCGATCAGTGCCATGGGGGTTCCTTGCGTAGGAGGGGGGTTCGGCTACCGGTGCCCCGGTAGCTTCAGCTGCCGGTGCCGCGGTAGGCGCGCAGCCCGGCCCGCCAGGCGAGCCCGGCGGCGGCGACGCAGAGCGCGGCGGCGAGCGGGGAGGCGTACTGGAAGGCGGTGGGCAGGCCGAGCGGGTCGGGCCGGCCGAGGACGTGCAGGGCGGGCAGCCAGTTGACGAAGGCCAGCGGGACGCCGAAGACCACGCCGGCCACCAGTTCCTTGGCGAAGATGGTCGGCGGGTAGTGCAGCAGGGTCGCGCCGCCGTAGGTGAAGGAGTTCTGGATCTCCTTGGACTCGCCCCACCAGAACTGCACGGTCGCGCCGCCGACGTAGATCGCACCGAAGATGACGCTGCCGCAGACCAGCAGGGCGGGCACCAGCAGCACGCGGTCCCAGGTCCAGTGGACGTCCAGGGTGGCCAGTGACCAGGCGAGCACCGCCAGGGCCTGGACGGGGCGGCCGAGCCGGCGCAGCGAGAAGCGTTCGGCGCACAGTTGGGCGAGCGCGGGCGCCGGCCGGATCAGCATGGTGTCCAGCGATCCGTTGACGATCCGCACGCCGAGGCCCTCGACCGAGCCGACCAGCAGGTTGGCCACGCCGAGGGCGAAGGTCGCGGTGCCGTAGAGGAAGGCGATCTCCGGCAGTCGCCAGCCGCCCAGTTGGTCGGTGTGCCGGAACATCAGCACCAGGACGACGAAGTCCAGCGAGTGCGTGGCCAGGCTGGCCACCAGGTTCAGGGTGAAGGAGGCCCGGTAGGCCATCATCGAGCGCATCCACATCCGGGCGCACAGCCACCAGGAGCGGACCGCCCACGCGGTGCGGGGCACGATCGGCTCAGCCACCCTGCACCACCACCTTGCGGGTCGCCAGCCACTGGGCGCCCCGGCCCGCGGCGAGCAGGGCGGCGGCCCAGGCGAGCTGGAAGCCGAGCGCACCGAGCAGGCCGGCGCCGGTCGAGCGCTCCAGGAAGACGTCGGTCGGCACCTTCACCAGCGCCGCCCAGGGCAGCACCGCGGCGACGTCGCCGAGCAGGCCGGGGAAGAGCACGATCGGCAGCAGCATCCCGGAGAAGAACATCGAGACCACCAGCATCACCGAGCGCACCCCGTCCGAGTCGTGCAGCCAGAAGCCGGTGATCGAGACCAGGAAGCGCAGCCCGAAGCTGACCACCAGCGCGAGCAGCACCGAGAGCAGGAAGACCGCCCAGGTCAGCGGCTGCTCGGGCATCCGGGTGCGGAACACCAACGCGCCGACCAGCAGCGGCACGGTGCCGCGGACCAGCAGTTGGAAGGCGGCCCGGCCGAGGTCGGTGGCCAGCCACCAGCCCTGGAAGTCGACCGGGCGGTAGAGGTCGACGGCGATGTCCCCGCTGCGGAAGCGGTCCTGGAGGTCGTCCTGGAAGCCGCCGCCCCACACCGCGACGGTGGCCAGCAGGGCCTGGCTGACCCAGATGTAGGTGACGGCCTGGCTCTGGTCGTAGCCGCCGAGGCTGGGGCGGGCCTGCCAGAGGGCGAGGAAGGAGGAGGCCAGGATGATGCCGAAGACGGTGTTGGTGAAGGTGCCGGCCACGGTGGCGGCCCGGTAGGTGGAGTAGCGGCGGAAGGCGCCGCGGGCGACGGCCGCGTAGAGCCCGAGGACGGGGAGCGGCCCGGTGGGATCAGGAGGGCGTGCGGTCCGCGTCTCCGGGGGCGCGAGATTCAGCATATTGTCTCCTTGTCGACAAATACGGGCAGGTGGATACCCGCCGACGTCCGCGCACACCCCAGCGGCTCCGACCGGCCGCACCCGGGGGTACCGGGCCGAACGCGCGGAGCTGACGGAACTGGGTGCGCTATGCGAGTGCGCCACGTGAGGCGCTACCTGGTTTGCACCTTTCACCGTAGCGCCGAGGACCAGCCGCCGCACCCGGTTTCCCCGAGCACGCCAACCCCCCGACCACCCCCTGATCGGCCATCAAATAGCACATAATCGCGGCATGACCTTGAGCACCCGACGCCAGGCCAAACGAGCCGCCCGCCGCGCGGCCCGCCGAGCCCTCCCCCGCTGGCGCCGGCTCCTGCCCACCTGGCGCATCACGCTCGGCGCCCTCACCACCGCGCTCCTGCTCACCGTCGGCGCCTTCGCCGTGCTCTACGTCATCGTCCCGGTGCCCGACCCCAACGCCCACGCCGTCGCCCAGAACAACATCTACCTCTACGCCGACGACACCACCGAGATCGCCCGCACCGGCGCCGTCAACCGCACCGACGTCACCATCGACCAGATCCCCCCGCAGACCCAGCACGCCGTCGTCTCCGCCGAGGACCGCACCTTCTACCGCAACCGCGGCATCGACCTCAAAGGCATGCTCCGGGCCGGCTGGAACACCCTCACCGGCAAGGGCACGCAGGGCGGCTCCACCATCACCCAGCAGTACGTCAAGAACTACTACCTGACGCAGGACAAGACCATCGAACGCAAGGGCCGCGAACTCTTCATCGCCCTCAAGGTCGACCAACAGCGCGACAAGCCCGAGATCCTCGCCGGCTACCTCAACAGCAGCTACTTCGGCCGCGGCGCCTACGGCATCCAGAGCGCCGCCCACGCCTACTACGGCGTCGACGTCTCCGCCCTCACCCTCGCCCAGGGCGCCTACCTCGCCTCCCTCCTCCAGGCCCCCAGCAGCTACGACGTCAAGACCGCCACCCCCGCCAACCGCGAGAAGGCCATCGCCCGCTGGCACTACACCCTCGACGGCATGGTCCAACTCGGCTTCCTCACCGACGCAGAACGCACCGCCACCACCTTCCCCGAACCGATCGACCCCCAGCCCGCCACCGGCCTCTCCGGCCAGGCCGGCTACCTCGTCGGCGTCGCCGACGACTACCTCGTCTCCGCCGGCATCATCGACACCGCCACCCTCAAGGCCGGCGGCTGGCGCATCACCACCACCTTCGACAAGCCCAAGCAGGACGCCTTCCACAAGGCCGTGCAGGACGAACTCACCGACGAACTCGACCCCCGGCGCCGCCCCGCCACCGACACCGACGTCCGGGTCGCCGGCGCCTCCGTCGAAACCGCCACCGGCCGCGTCGTCGCCGTCTACGGCGGCCCCGACTACGCCAAACAGCCCTACAACGACGCCCTGCGCCAGGACAACCAGATCGGCTCCACCTTCAAACCCGTCGACCTCGCCGCCGGCCTCATCGCCCAGCACACCCTCGACGGCCGGCAGATCACCCCCGACACCCGCTACGACGGCACCAGCGAACGCCCCGTCACCGGCGGCCCCACCCCCTACGCGCCGCCCAACGAGGACGACGTCGACTACGGCAACATCACCCTGCGCTACGCCATGGTGAAGTCCGTCAACTCCGTGTACGCGCAGGAGGGCGTCGACGCCGGCCTCGCCCGCGTCCGCGACACCGCCGTCAAACTCGGCATCCCCGACAGCGTCCGCGGCATGGACCCGGCCAACACCTCGATGACCCTCGGCACCGCCACCCCCAGCGCCCTCGACCTGGCCGGCGCCTACGCCACCCTCGCCAACCACGGCCAGGCGAACGCCCCGTGGTCCGTCCTCAAGCTCGCACGCGTCCACACCGGCGGCGCCGTCGACGCCCCCAAGATGCCCGACCACACCCCCGTCGACGCCATCGACCGGCCCTACGCCGACACCGTCACCGACGTCCTGCGCGACGTCATCGGCCCCCGCGGCACCGGCGCCGCCGCCCTCGACCTCGGCCGCCCCGCCGCCGGCAAGACCGGCACCACCGACTCCAACCTGTCCGCCTGGTTCGCCGGCTACACCCCCGAACTCGCCACCACCGTCGGCCTGTTCCGCGAGAACCCGAAGACCCACGCCAAGGAACCACTGGCCGGCACCGCCGGACTCGCCCGGATCAACGGCGGCACCTTCCCCACCCGGATCTGGACCGCCTACATGAGCGCCGCCCTCGACGGCACCGCCACCCAGCAGTTCGACCTCCAGACCGGCCGCGACACCCCCGCCCCCGGCTTCAGCCCCAGCAGCAGCGCCACCACCACCCCCAGCCCCACCTCCACCGCCCCCACCACCGGCGGCGGCACCAGCGAGGAACCCCCCAGCAGCACCCCCGTGCCCGACACCCCCACCCACGCCCCCAGCGCGCCCGCCCCGCAGCCCACCACCACCCAGGAACAGCCCAGCCCGCAGGCACCCCAGCCCACCGCCACCCAGGAGCAGTCCAGCCCCACCCCCCGACCCACCCAGACCCGGCCCACCCACCCGACCACGCCACCCAGCACCACCGGCGCCGCCACCAACCCGGCGACGAGCGCGACACCACCGGCCCAGCGAGCCACCCCTCCCGCCCAGTGAGCACCCCCCGAGCGGTGAACCACCCCCCGAGCGGTGAACCAGCCCGCCGGCCGGTGAACTACCCCGCCACCAACTCCCGCTCCAACGGCGACCGGAACCGCGGCGTCACCCGCACCTCCCCCAACCAGCCCGCCAGACGCGCCGCCTCCGCCGCGATCGCCCCCTCGGCCTCCGCCCCCACATCACCGAACAGCCGCCACACCACCTCACCGTCCGGCCGCTGCGCCCAGCCGCCCACCACCCGGCCGCACCACCACACCGTCGGCCCGGCGTTGCCCGCCCGGTCGAACAGCGCCGGCACGTCCTCCGGCCGCAGGTACCAGTCCCGCCCCCGCCAGCCCATCACCGTCGGATCCAGCCCCGGCAGCAGCGCCGCCCACGGCTCCGGCTCCGCCACCGGCCCGGCGTCCCCCGGCAGCACCAGCGCCGCCGCCCCGCCCGCCAGCTCCACGTCCTCGGCGCCCACGTCCGCCAGCGCCCGGCGGGTGTCCCCCAGCGTCCAGCCCGTCCACCACTTCACGTCCTCGACGGTCGCCGGGCCGTACCCGGCCAGCCAGCGCCGCACCACCTCCGCCTTCGCCTCCCGCACCGGCGCCTCCGGCCACTGCGGCACCGGCGCCCACGGATAGACGTTGCTCAGCCACGACCCGCGCGGGCGGCCCCGCCGCACGTGCCCGTCCGCGGCCAGCAGCCGCAGCAGCCGACTGCCCACGCTCTGCCGGTTCTCGTACGGCTTGCCCGCCGACATCAGCATCGTCTCGCGCAACTCCGGCACGTCGTCGCCGAGTTCCTTCGTCGTCGCCTCGCCGCGCCGGGCCACGGCGGCCAGCACCGCGCGCTCCGCCCCGGCCAGCCGCGCCTCGTCCCAGCCGTCCGCGTGGTCCCGCAGGTGCTTGAGCAGCGTCGCGCGCTCCCTCGCCGCGATCGCCCGCGCCGTCGACGAACTCACGTGCGGCGCGAAGCCCTCCGTCACCGCGAACAGCGTCCGCCGCATCGACAGCAGCTTCACCAGCGTGACGTCCTCGTACAGCGCCCGGTCCACCTCCGCCACCGACGGCTCCACCAGCCGCGCGCACGCCGACAGGTACACCGTCGCCGGGTCCGACGCGTGCAGCCCCACCAGCGCGTCCGCCACCTGCTCCACCCGCGCCACCCGCACCGACGGCGCCAGCAACTGCCGCCGCCCCACCCGGGCCCGCCGCTCACCCTCGCCGATCACCGGCACACGCCTCGTCATGCCCGGACCCTAGCCCCCACCACCGACAGACCCGGACGCAAGGAGCCGGCCGGGGCACCGCCCCGACCGGCTCACGCCACGTCCGTGCTCAGAGGTTCAGAGGTAGAGCCCGGTCGAGCCCTCCGTGTCGCCGAAGCGGGTCGCCGCCACCGCGTGCAGGTCACGCTCGCGCAGCAGCACGTAGGTGGCGCCACGGACCTCGACCTCCAGCTTGTCCTCCGGGTCGTACAGCACCCGGTCGCCCGGCTCCACCGAGCGGACGCTCTGGCCCACCGCGACGGCCTCCGCCCAGGTGCAGCGCTTGGACAGCTCCGCGGTCGCGGGGATCAGGATGCCGCCGGTCGAGCGGCGCTCGCCCTCGCTGCCCTCGATCCGCACCAGCACGCGGTCGTGCAGCATCCGGATCGGCAGCTTCTCGCCCAGCCGGTCGTGCCGCGCCGCCTCGTACTCGGGTGCGGCGGAGGAGGCCTGCGGGGTCGGTTCGTCGTTCGTACTCACGATCCCGAAGGTACCGCCCCCGGGCGCGCGGCGTGACGCTGGCCCGGCATGCGGGAAGCCGCGGCGCCCGCGGGGCCGGACACGCACCCGGGCCCGGGCACACCCCCAGAGCCGGGCGCACCTCCCGGGCCCGGGCACACCGAAGGCCGGACGCCTCCCGCGCCCGGCCCTCACCCCGTGCCCGTTCAGCCCTTGCGGCGCTTCCGGGCGGAAGCCACCAGCAGCAGCACGCCCACGCCGACCAGCGCGGCCGGGACGATCCGCTCCGTGCGCGGCTGCCCCTTCTCGTCCACGAACTGCGCCCGCACCTTCTCCACCACGCCGTTGGCGGCCACGTACGCCCGGCCGGCCTTCTCCTCGACGGCGGCCACGGCCTTCGCCTTCACCTGGGCGCTGATCGTGCTCGGGTGGACGCGCACGGCCAGCTCGTCCAGGGTGGCCGCCAGCTGGGTGCGGGTCCGGGAGATGTCCGCCTCGATCTGGGCGGTCGTCCGCGCCGACTTGTCCTTCGTGCTCGCCTCGCCCACTCGGGCCACCCCATTCACTTGCTGATGTTGTCCTGTGCGACTGACCCAGTCTGTCAGTTGCCGAGCAGGGCCGCGCGACCCCACCCACCATCGGGGGTAAGTTTGCCGTGCTATGACCGCCCGCCCCAGCAACAGGAGATTTACCCGTGAGTGAGCGTCTCCAGCCCGGCGACACCGCGCCCGCCTTCAGCCTGTCCGACGCCGACGGCAACCAGGTGTCCCTCGCCGACCACCTGGGCCGCAAGGTCATCGTCTACTTCTACCCGGCCGCGCTCACCCCCGGCTGCACCAAGCAGGCCTGCGACTTCACCGACAACCTGGAGGTCCTCGCCGGCGCCGGCTACGACGTCATCGGCGTCTCCCCGGACAAGCCGGAGAAGCTCGGCAAGTTCCGCGAGGCCGAGAACCTCAAGGTCACCCTGGTGTCCGACCCGGACCACCAGGTGCTGGAGGCCTACGGCGCCTACGGCGAGAAGCAGAACTACGGCCGCACCTACGTCGGCGTGATCCGCTCCACCGTGATCGTGGACGAGCAGGGCAAGGTCGAGCGCGCGCTGTACAACGTGAAGGCCACCGGGCACGTCGCCAAGCTGCTGCGCGACCTCAAGGTCGAGACGGCCTGACGCTCGAAGGCCTGGCGCTCGACGGCCCGACACCTCGCTCGCCCGGCACCTCGCTCGCCCGGCACCTCGCTGAACGAAGCGGTGGCGGCACACCCCCCGACCGGGTGCACCGCCACCGCCGTCTCTCACCTCAGGGCGCCGTCAGCAGGCCCCGAGGTCGCTCCAGACACCCCACGAGCCGCTGGCCGCGGGGTCGTCGCCCTTGGTCCACCACTTGTTCTGGTAGTAGTGGCCCTTCCACGACACCTTGGTGGTGGCCGCGTAGGTGGTGCCCGCGTCCCAGCTCGGGGCGGCCGTGCAGGCCCCCGTCGTCGGGGTGGCGGTCGCGGTGGCCGTCGCGGTCGGCGAGGCCGTGGCGGTGGGCGAGGCGGTCGCCGTCGGGGAGGCGGTCGCGGTCGGCGAAGCGGTGGCGGTCGCGGTAGGCGTCGGGGTCGGGGTCGGGGTCGGCGTGCCGCCGTCCACCGTGCCCCGGGTCAGGTCGCCCTTGAGCCCGTACAGCGTGCCGTTCACGTTGACCGTCCAGTTCGACGGGGTCGAGACCGGCAGGTAGTAGACGAAGTCCAGGTCCACCGAGGCGCCCGGCGCCAGCGACTGCCAGCCCGGCAGCTTGACCGACACCCGGTTGTAGGTGCCCTTCAGACCTCCTACGTTGCCCGGACCGGGGTTGTCCTGCCGGATGACCTGGAGGCCGAAGCCGGACTGGTCCTTGGCGTTGCCCGGAGCCGAGTTGCTGTAGTCGAACTGGAACTCGGTGCCGCCCGGCAGGGTCGTCGTCGAGTTGTTGACGATGTGGATCTTCGGGTTGATCGGGTAGTTCGAGTCACCCAGCGCGAAGTTGGTGAACGACACGTCGATCGGCAGGGTCTGCTGCGGCAGCGGGACCGTCGAACGGGTCGCGCCGTACGGCGTGGCCGCCTTGAACTTGTCGTACATCAGCGAGGTCAGCGTCGAACCCGGCACGTACTCGCCCTTGCCGCCGTTGGCGCTCGCGTCCCACTTGTAGTCGCCCGCGAGCTCCCAGATCATCGCGCCGCCGGCGCCCTGGTTGACGATGTAGTCCGCCTTGGCACCCACCGACTGCTCGTCCTCGGTGGAGAGGAACACCTTCTTGGCGTCGTTCCACAGCCACGGCGCCACCAGGCTGCTGCTGTAGTTGCGGGCGTAGGTGCCCTGCAGCGCGGTGTCCTTCACGCCGTACTTGGCCAGGTAGTCGGGCAGGATGCCCTTCTCCAGGTTCTTCGCGTGCCACATCGGGTTCGACCCGGCCGGGGACTCCTTGCCCGCGTCGTCCTTGTCGTTCCAGATGTTGTCGATGCCGACCGCGCCGTCACCGCAGGAGGTCAGGCCGGAGCCGACCGGGCAGGTGGTCGCCGCCGCGGTGCCCCACAGGCCGTTGGTGCCGCCCGTGACGTTCTTGAAGCCCCGGGTGTAGTACGGCAGGCCGACGTTGATCCGGCCGCCCGGCATCGCACCGCGGAAGTAGTGGTACGACCAGTCGGCGTTCAGGTAGCCGATGCCGCCGTACTGGCCGGTGCCGTACACGTTGGCCGCCGCCAGCTCGCCGTCCTTGCCGTCGTCGAACAGCGAGGCGTTCGGGCCGACGTACTTGTTCCAGGCGCCGTGCAGGTCGTACGACATGATGTTGACGTAGTCCAGGTACTGCGCCACCTGGAAGGTCTCCATGCCGCGCAGCAGGTAGCCGGACGACGGGGCCGCGACCGACAGCAGGTAGTGCCTGCCGTCGGCGGCGCCGGCCCGGTCCAGGTTCTCGCGCAGCGTCTTCATCAGCGCCGCGTAGCCCTTCGCCAGCGAGCCGCGCTTGGAGTTGGCGAGCTGCCAGTCCAGCGGGTTGCCGGCGTCCTTCATCGAGGTCGGGTACTCGTAGTCGACGTCGACGCCGTTGAAACCGTACTTGCGGATGAAGTCGACGGACGAGGCGGCGAAGGTGTCGATGCCGGCCTGGTTGACGCTGCCGTCCGGGTTGACGGTCATCGAGTAGAAGCCGCCGGAGTTGACGCGCTTGCCGTCGTCCCCGAAGTAGCCGCCGGTCTCGGTCCAACCGCCCACCGAGATCAGGGTCTTGACGTTCGGGTACTGCTTCTTGAACTTCGTCAGCAGATTGAAGTGGCCCTTGTAGGGCAGCGTCGGGTCCAGCTCGGCGCCGGGCACGCCCGGGAAGGAGATCCCGGTGGCCTCGTTGGTCGGGCCGTCGGTGCCGACGGAGAGCTTGTTGTCACCGCCGACGTGGCCGAACGCGTAGTTGAGGTGGGTGACCTTGTCCCAGGGGATGTCGTTCACCAGGTAGGGCTGGTCGCCGTTCTTGCCGGTGCGCCAGCCGGTGAAGTAGCCGATGATGCGGCGCTGGTGGTCCGCGCCCATCTTCTCGCGGCCGCCGGTGTCGTAGACCGAGCAGTACGGGACGTCCACCCCGGGCGTCTGGTACAGGCCGTCGGGGCGACAGGCCCCGTTGTCGACGGTCGCGGACGCCTGCGAGGGCACCGCGCCCAGCGTCGACAGCAGCAGACCGGCCAGACCGGCCGCCGCCAGCGCGACCGCGCCCGCCCGGGCAGCAGGGCTCTTGCGGCGGAGTGCGGCGGTGGGACGCCGCTCCGCCGTGTTTCGGATCAACACTCGGTCCTCCGGGAGAGAGTGTCGGCGCGTGCCTGTGGGGGAGCACGCACGTGGGGGATTGCAATTGGCGCCGAAGCTATGTGGTCTGAACCACATAGGTCAATAGGTCTGTACCAATTGGTAATCAAACCCCCAACCCCGCCGGTCACCCCACCGACGACAACAAGTCACCCCCTGGCCGAAACCCCGTCACCCCGCGACCGAACGCCCCCCGCCGAACCCGCCGCCGACCCCCTCGACACCACCGCCCGCCCGCGTCCGGGACGGTGCCGCACCGGAAAGGACGGTGCCCCGGCACGGGCGAAGCCCTAGACTAGAGGCCATGCGGCCTTGGCGGAATCGGCAGACGCCCGGGTTTTAGGTGCCCGTGGGAGAAATCCCGTGAGGGTTCAAGTCCCTCAGGCCGCACTAGCCTTAGATTCGAAGGCCCGCCCCGGAATGATCCGGGGCGGGCCTTCGGCGCTCTCCGACCGGCCGTCAGCCCAGGAGGTCCTTGACGACCGGGGCGAGGCCGCGGAAGGCCAGGCCGCGGTGGCTGATGGCGTTCTTCTCGGCAGGGGTGAGTTCGGCGCAGGTGCGGGTCTCGCCGAGGGGCTGGAGGATCGGGTCGTAGCCGAAGCCGCCGTCGCCGGAGGGGGCGGTGCGCAGGGTGCCGAGGAGGCGGCCCTCGACGACACGCTCGGTGCCGTCGGGGAGGGCGAGGGCGGCGGCGCAGAAGAAGTGGGCGCCGCGGTGCGGGTCGGAGATGTCGGAGAGCTGGGCGAGCAGCAGGTCGAGGTTGGCGCGGTCGTCGCCGTGCTTGCCGGCCCAGCGGGCGGAGAAGATGCCGGGGGCGCCGTTCAGGACGTCGACACAGAGGCCGGAGTCGTCGGCGACGGCGGGCAGGCCGGTGGCGCGGGCGAGGGCGTGGGCCTTGAGGAGCGCGTTCTCGGCGAAGGTGACGCCGGTCTCCGGGACGTCCGGGATCTCGGGGTAGGCGTCGGCGCCGACGAGTTCGACGTCCAGGCCGGCCTCGCCGAGGATGGCGCGGAGTTCGGCGACCTTGTGCTGGTTACGGGTGGCGAGGATCAATCGGGTGGACATATCGCCCACCCTATCGGCAGCCGTCCCGGCGTCAGCCGGTGCAGACCGAGGTGAGGTTGCCGGCCGCGTCGCCGAGCGGCTTGAGGTCGGGGACCTCCTTCTTGTCGACGGCCTGCTGGACCTTGTCGGCCTGCTTCTGCAGGTCGGCGACAGCCTTGGCGACATCGGTGTTCTTGGAGTTCTTGCCGACCTGGTTGAGGTCGGTCCTGAGCTTCTCCAGCGCCTTCCCGGCAGCCGCCGAGTCGTTGCTCGCGTTGCCGTAGGCGCTGGTGACGTCGGCGAGGTCGCCGGTGATCCTGACCGCCGTGTTGCCGCAGTCGATCGCCTTCTGGGCTGCGGAGCAACTGACCATGCTGAGCGGGAGGATGGCGATCAGGCCGGCCACGGCGAGGGCGGCGGGGCGGGCGATGCTGGACGGCATCCGGTCCTCCTGTGGGGCGCGCGGGTTCCGTGGGACGGGACGCGCGCCGGGGGGTGCGCGGTTCCCGCAGCAGGGGTGCTGCGGGAACCGTACGGGCTTCGGGCCCGGCGTGTACAGCGGCCCGTACGGCTGCGGGTACATCCGGGTCCACGGCGCCGTGGGCCGAACCGGTTCAGGCCTCCAGGGCCTTGCGCTGGATCTCGTCGAGCTCGGCGCAGCCCAGGGTGCCGAGGTCGAGCAGGCGGTCGAGCAGGGCTCGGTCGAAGGGGGCGCCCTCGGCGGTCCCCTGGACCTCGACGAAGCGGCCGTCGGAGGTGCAGACGATGTTCATGTCGGTCTCGGCGCGGACGTCCTCCTCGTACTGGAGGTCGAGCATCGGGACGCCGTCGATGATGCCGACGCTGACGGCGCTGACGCCGCCGGTGATGGGCTGGCCCTTGGCGCGCAGGAGCTTGCGGTCGCGGGCCCAGGCGACCGCGTCGGCGAGGGCGACGTAGGCGCCGGTGATGGCGGCGGTGCGGGTGCCGCCGTCGGCCTGGAGGACGTCGCAGTCGAGGACGATGGTGTTCTCGGCGAGGGCGCGGTGGTCGACGACGGCGCGCAGCGAGCGGCCGATGAGCCGGCTGATCTCGTGGGTGCGGCCGCCGATGCGGCCCTTGACGGCCTCGCGGTCGCCGCGGGTGTTGGTGGCGCGCGGGAGCATGGAGTACTCGGCGGTGACCCAGCCTTCGCCGCTGCCCTTGCGCCAGCGGGGGACGCCCTCGGTGACGCTGGCGGTGCACAGCACCTTGGTGTCGCCGTAGGAGATGAGGACGGATCCTTCGGCGTGCTTGCTCCAGCCCCGTTCGATGGTGATGGGGCGGAGCTGGTCGGGGGTGCGGCCGTCGATGCGTGACATAGGCACTGAGCGTAGTCGCTCGGAGCGGGTGTTCCGGGTGCGCCTCGGCCCGCCGGGGTGCGGCTGGGCGCCGTCCCCGGGTGCGCCTCGGCCCGCCGTTCCCGGGTGGGGCGGCGGGCCGGGGGTGGGGTGAGCCCGGTGGCTCAGCTCACATCATGTCCTCGATGTCAGCGGCGATCGGGTCGGCGTCGGTGCCGATGACGACCTGGATGGCGGTGCCCATCTTGACGACGCCGTGGGCGCCGGCGGCCTTGAGGGCGGCCTCGTTGACCAGGGAGGCGTCCTTGACCTCGGTGCGAAGGCGGGTGATGCAGCCCTCGACCTCTTCGATGTTGTCGATGCCGCCCAGACCGGCGACGATCTTCTCAGCCTTGCTGGCCATCTGATTTCTCCCTCTGTCTCGGCCCGCCGGCCGCTCTGCCGGGTGCCGTCCTGCGCTGTACTGGGGTGTCCGCCGACCGGTGGCCGGCGTGGTCGGTACCGGTGCTGACGCGGGTTCAGCCGCGGTCGCGCCGCCGGGCAGCGCGACCAGCATCACCTGCTCCGGTCCGATCTGCCACGTTAGTCCACTTTTGGCCCATTCCGGCGCGCACGGTCCCGACCGCCACCAGAGGATGACGAGCAGCGGGCTCGTGCCCGGAGTGCGGCCTGCGTCCCAAAGTGGTCTACACCAATATATGTGTACTCCGATGAACGCAGAAAGGACCCCGGGTGTTCCGGATCCCCGCCCGGGGGTCCCGCCGGGGGCCACCGGCCGGCAACTGCTCTCGGAGGGCGAAGGATGAGTTCGGCAGGCGCCACGGCCCCGCAGCGCGTGTGGTGGCACACCTTCTACGGCGGCCTCCAGAAGATGGGCCGCTCCCTGCAGCTCCCGGTGGCGGTGCTCCCCGCGGCCGGCATCCTCAACCGGCTCGGCCAGCCCGACGTCTTCGGCAAGGACGGCCTCGGCTGGACCGACGTCGCCAAGGTCTTCGCCTCGGCCGGCGGCGCCCTGCTGGACTCCTCGTTCGGCCTGCCGATGCTGTTCTGCGTCGGTGTGGCGATCGGCATGGCGAAGAAGGCGGACGGTTCCACCGCGCTGGCCGCCGTGGTGGGCTTCCTCGTCTACTACAAGGTCCTGCACGCGTTCCCGGAGAACTGCAAGAACGGGACGGTCCTGGTCACCGACGCCTGGACCGGCCAGTGCGTGGACTACAGCTCGGCCAAGGCGGCGGCCGCGACGTACCAGAACCCGGGCGTCCTGGGCGGCATCCTGATCGGCCTGATGTCGGCCTGGCTCTGGGTCCGCTTCCACCGCACCAGGCTGGTCGACTGGCTGGGCTTCTTCAACGGCCGCCGCCTGGTGCCGATGATCACCGCGGTGGTGGGCCTGGCCACCGCCTGCGTGGCGCTCTGGGTCTGGCCGCCGATCGGCCGCGGGCTCAACGACTTCAGCCAGACCCTGGCCGACCTGGGCGCGGGCGGCGCCGGCATCTTCGGCCTGTTCAACCGCGCGCTGCTGCTGATCGGCATGCACCAGCTGCTGAACACATTCGTCTGGTTCCAGTTCGGCGAGTTCATCAAGCCGGACGGCACCATCGCGCACGGCGACATCCCGCGCTTCCTCGCGGGCGACCCGACGGCCGGCCAGTTCCAGTCCGGATTCTTCCCGATCATGATGTTCGCACTGCCCGCCGCCGCACTGGCGATCGCGCACTCGGCGAAACCGCACCGCCGCAAGGAGATCTACGGCCTGATGCTCTCGGTCGGCCTGACCTCCTTCGTGACGGGCGTCACCGAACCGCTCGAGTACTCCTTCGCCTACGTCGCCCCGGCCCTGTACGGCGTGCACGCGCTGCTGACCGGCGCCTCGATGGCCGTCACCTGGGGGCTCGGGGTGCACGACGGCTTCAGCTTCTCGGCCGGCCTGATCGACTACGTCATCAACTGGGGGCTGGCCACCAAGCCGTGGCTGATCATCCCGATCGGGCTCTGCTTCGCCGCCGTGTACTACGCGCTCTTCCGGTTCATCATCGTCAAATTCAATCTGAAAACACCCGGGCGGGAGGACGAGAGCGAGGTCGAGGACGTCACCAAGATCTGAAACCGAGCGTCACCGGGCAGCACCCGCAATGGCCTCCGGACCCGACGGTCCGGAGGCCTTCGGCATTTCCGGAAAGGACCAAATGCCCGGGCGGTAAAACAATTCCGATATGCGCCCCGGGGATTCCCCGGCGGGCCGTCAGCCGTGCCGGGCGGGGCCGGGGCGGGCCGTACCGCCCGGCCGCCGGGCCGCCGGCCGGGGGCACCGCGGGGGTGGGGAAAGTCCGCCGCCGCCCGGCGCGGGCGGTGGCCGGCAATCGGCCGCCACCGTTTCCCCGCCGGCCCCGACCATGCGCCGCGGGGGTCGGAAAGCCGCGGATTGGCCGAAGCCGGACGGGGTGGGGCCCGGACTTCTCCCGACCGCCGGCCGTCCGTGATGTCCGACACCCCGGTGGGCCCCTTCGCCGCCGCCCACCGCACCCGGACCGGACCCCGGCAGCGGGCACCGGAGCTCCGGAGGCCGCCTCCGCCCGGACACCGTCGCGTCCGCCCGTGAACCCCGCCGACCCGACCCCCGTCCGCGCACCGCTGGGCCCGCGGCGGACCCCTGACGAGGCCTCGGCGGGGCCTCCGGACGGGGCCGGGTCTTTTTGTTGCGCAAATAGCCAAAATCCCAATCACGGCGGGTAATCATGATCGTCGTTCCGCAACTAGGTTTCGATTTCATAGCGCTTCCCGGCAGGGGCGCTTTCCGGGGTTCCCCCCCTTCTCCACCCGTGCTACAAAACTGGTCTACACCACACGTGGTGTAGACCAGTTCGCGGTTCGGCCCCCTGTGCCCCTCCCCCGACCGCCATGCCGTTAGGAACCCACCCCAATGAGTCAGTCAGCGCAGGCACCGGCGCCCGCCACGGCTCCGGCCACGCCCAGCCCCGCCAAGAAATTCGGCCAGAACCTGCTCCAGGGCCTGCAGAAGATCGGCCGCAGCCTCCAGCTGCCCATCGCCGTGCTCCCCGCCGCCGGTCTGCTGATGCGCCTCGGCCAGGACGACGTGTTCGGCAAGGACGGCCTCGGCTGGGACAAGGTCGCCGCGGTGTTCAACACCGCCGGTAGCGGGGTCTTCGACAACCTGCCGCTGCTGTTCGCGGTGGGTATCGCGATCGGCTTCGCCAAGAAGGCGGACGGCTCCACCGCCCTCGCCGCCCTGGTCGGCTTCCTGGTCTACAAGAACGTGCTGACCGCGTTCCCGATCACCAAGGGCCACATCGCCGACGGCAAGTGGGTCGACCCGACCTACCAGAACCCGGGTGTGCTCGGCGGCATCGTGATCGGCCTGCTGGCCGCCGTGCTGTGGCAGAAGTACCACCGCACCAAGCTGGTCGACTGGCTCGGCTTCTTCAACGGCCGCCGTCTGGTGCCGATCCTGATGGCCTTCGTCGGCACCGGCATCGGTGTCCTGTTCGCCCTGACCTGGGGCCCGGTCGGCGACGCCATCAAGAGCCTGAACGACACCCTGATCGGTGCCGGTGCGCTCGGTGCGGGTGCCTTCGGCCTGGTCAACCGCGGTCTGCTGCCGGTCGGCATGCACCAGTTCGTGAACTCCTACGCCTGGTTCCAGACCGGTGACTTCACCAAGGCCGACGGCACCATCGTGCACGGCGACATCCCGCGCTTCTTCGCCGGCGACCCGACCGCCGGCCAGTTCATGTCCGGCTTCTTCCCGATCATGATGTTCGCGCTGCCCGCCGCCGCACTGGCCATCGCCCACGCCGCCAAGCCGCACCGCCGCAAGGCCATCACCGGCATGATGGTCTCGCTGGCCCTGACCTCCTTCGTCACCGGTGTCACCGAGCCGATCGAGTTCGCCTTCGTCTTCATCGCCCCGGCCCTGTACGTCATCCACGCGGTGCTCACCGCCGTCTCGATGACCGTCACCTGGGCGCTCGGCGTGCACGACGGCTTCACCTTCTCCGGCGGCCTGATCGACTACGCGCTGGCCTGGAGCAAGGCCACCGACCCGTGGCTGATCATCCCGATCGGCCTGGTCTTCGCCGCGCTGTACTACTTCCTCTTCCGCTTCGCGATCACCAAGTTCGACCTCAAGACCCCCGGTCGCGAGGACGACGACGAGATCGAGGACGTGACCAAGGCCTGAGGCCCCGCCCGTCCGCACTCCACGACCCCGCCCCGCCGCTGCTCCCCCAGCGGCGGGGCGGGGTCGTCGTGCGTCCCGCCCCGGGGCGGCGGGAACGGCGGTTGACGAACCGGCGGAGGCACTGGTCAACTGAAGCCGTGAACGCGTCCTGCCCGCTGGTGACCCGCAGCCACATCGACTTCGGTCGCGTGTGGTCCGCGGCGTGTCGCGGCTGAGCCGACCGTTCCCCCCGCCGCCCGGCTGACCTCCCGCCCGGCGCCGTTCCTCCCCTCCCGCCCGCACGGGCCCCGCCCGCCTCCGGGCCGCCACCGCGCACCCGCGCGCGGCCGTACGCACCCGCACACCCCCTGTGCGCGTTCGCCGGCGTCGCCCGCACGCGTCCGCACGAGGAAAGTCAGGCCTCAGCATGCCCCGCCAACTGCACCTCTCCGCCGCCCTGGACAGCCCCGGCCACGTCGACGCCGGGCACTACGCCGCCCTCGCCCGCCTCGCCGAGCGGGCCACCCTCGACTTCGTCACCCTCGACGACTCCTTCACCCCCGAACCGCGCCGCCCCGACGCCCTCGCCACCCTCGCCCGGATCGCCCCGCTGACCGAGCGGGTCGGACTGGTGCCCACCGTCACCACCACCCACACCGAGCCGTTCCACACCTCGATCGCGGTCAACACCCTGGACTGGGTGAGCCGGGGCCGGGCCGGCTGGCTGGTCGGCGTCTCCGCCACCGAGGCCGAGGCCAAGGCCTTCGGCCGCCGCCCGACCGCCCCCGCGGACGCGCTCTGGGCCGAGGCCGCCGACGCCGTCGAGGTCGCCGCCCGGCTCTGGGACAGTTGGGAGGACGACGCGGAGATCCGCGACACCGCCACCGGGCGGTTCATCGACCGCGACAAGCTGCACTACGTCGACTTCGAGGGCCCGCACTTCTCCGTCCGCGGGCCGTCGATCACCCCGCGCCCGCCGCAGGGCCGCCCGGTCGTCGCCGTCCCGGTGTCCGCCGTCGACCTCGCCCCGTACGCCTCCCCCGGCGGTCGCGCCCGGGTCGCGGTGGCGATCCGGTACGCCGACGTCGTCCTGCTGGACGCCCCCGACCACGCCGCCCGGCTGGCCGCCGCCACCGAACTGCGGCTGCGCGCCGGCGAGCACCTGCGCATCCTCGCCCGGACCGACGCCTCCCTGCCCGACGACGCCGCGGCCGACCGCCTGCTCGCCGACCTCGCCGCGATCGGCACCGGCGTCGACGGCTTCCACCTCGTCCCCGCCGAGCCCGAACGGGACCTGGCCGCCCTCGCCGAACGGGTCGTCCCGGTGCTGCGCGCCCAGGGGCTGTTCCGCGCCGGGTACGCGGCCGGTCGCACCCTGCGCGACCACCTCGGCCTGGCCCGCCCGGCCAGCCGCTACGCCACCGACGCCGCCACCAACACCGGCGCCACCGCCACCCCGTCCGCCGCCGCTCTCGCCGAGGTGACCCGATGACGGACCGCCCGCTCAAGCAGATCCACCTCGCCGCGCACTTCCCCGGCGTCAACAACACCACGGTGTGGAGCGACCCGGACTCCGGCAGCCACATCGAATTCGACTCCTTCCGCCACCTCGCCGAGACCGCCGAGCGCGGGAAGTTCGACTTCTTCTTCCTCGCCGAGGGCCTGCGGCTGCGCGAGAACAAGGGCCGCATCCACGACCTGGACGTGGTCGGCCGCCCCGAGTCGATCACCGTGCTGAACGCGCTGGCCGCCGTCACCACCCGTCTCGGGCTGGCCGGCACCGTCAACGCCACCTTCAACGAACCGTACGAACTGGCCCGCCGGTTCGCCTCGTTGGACCACCTCTCCGGTGGGCGCGCGGCCTGGAACGTGGTCACCTCCTCGGACGCCTTCACCGGGGAGAACTTCCGCCGCGGCGGCTACCTCGACCGCGCCGACCGCTACACCCGGGCCGCCGAATTCGTGCAGCTCGCCCGGGAGTTCTGGGACGGCGGAGCGGAGACCGTCCGGCACAGCGGCCCGCAGTTCGAGGTCGAGGGCCGGCTCTCGCTGCCCCGCCCGCCGCAGGGCCACCCGGTGGTCATCCAGGCCGGGGACTCCGACGAGGGCCGGGAGTTCGCCGCCGCGACCGCCGACGTCGTCTTCAGCCGGCACTCCACCCTCGCCGACGGCCAGGCCTTCCACGCGGACCTCAAGCGCCGGCTCGCCGCGTACGGCCGCAAGCCGGACGAGCTGAAGATCATGCCCGGCGTCACCTTCGCCCTCGGCGACACCGACGCCGAGGCCGCCGAACTCGCCGCCGAGGTCCGCCGGGCCCAGGTCGGGCCGCAGACCACGATCGCCTTCCTGGAACAGGTCTGGGGCATCGACCTGTCCGACCACGACCCGGACGGTCCGCTGCCCGCCGTCGACCCCGACCCGGACAGCGCCCTGGCCCAGGGCCGGGTCCGGATCGGCGACCCGTCGGCCGTCGCCGCCCGCTGGCGGGCGCTGGCCGCCGAGAAGCAGCTCACCAGCCGCGAGCTGGTGATCGAGGTGACCGGCCGGCAGTCCTTCATCGGCTCCCCCGCGACGGTCGCCGAGCGGATCGACTTCTTCGTGCAGAACGACGCGGCCGACGGCTTCATCCTCGTCCCCCACCTGACCCCGGGCGGCCTGGACGCGTTCGTCGACCGCGTGGTGCCGCTGCTCCAGGAGCGCGGGGTGTTCCGCACCGACTACAGCGGGACGACCCTGCGCGACCACCTCGGTCTGCCGCTCCCCGGCCGGCGCTGAGACGACCGACGCCGAGCCGACCGGCCCGCCCGCCCGCTCAGATCCGGTACACCGCACCCGCCCGGGCGACCTCGACGGGGCCCGGGTACGCGGCGGCGGCGTCTCGGCGGTTGTGCTCGGCGTCGGTCCACGGGGGGATGTGGGTGAGGACGAGCCGGCGGACGTGGGCGGCGGCGGCGTGCTCGCCCGCCTCCCGGCCGTTGAGGTGGACGGCCTGGTAGGTGTCCCGGCCGTCGATGTAGGCGGCCTCGCAGAGGAAGAGGTCGGCGTCGCGGGCGAGTTCGACGAGTTCGGCGCTCTCGCCGGTGTCGCCGGAGTAGACGAGCGCGCGGCCGTCGTGTTCGAGGCGGAAGGCGAAGGCGTCGACGGGGTGGTTGACCTGGGCGACCTCGATCCGGAACGGGCCGAGGTCGAAGGCCCCGGGGGTGAGGGTGTGGAAGTCGAAGACCTCCTTCATCCCCGGGTTCTCCGGCATGTCGTAGGCGCGGGCGAGCCGTTCGGCGGTGCCGGCCGGGCCGTAGACGGGCATCGGGTCGGGGCAGCCCTCGGCGCGGTAGTTGCGGGCGACCCAGTAGGCGCACAGGTCGACGCAGTGGTCGGCGTGCAGGTGGCTGAGCAGGACGGCGTCGACCTCGTAGATGTCCACGTACTTCTGCAGGGCGCCGAGGGCGCCGTTGCCGAGGTCGAGCACGACGCGGTAGCCGTCGGCCTCGACGAGGTAGCTGGAGCAGGGCGATTCGGCGGACGGGAAGCTCCCCGAGCACCCCACCACGGTCAGTTTCATCCGAGCCCCTCCGCCCCGACACGTCCTGGCTGCTGCTGGAAAACGGCAGGCCGGGCCGGTGGAACCGGCCGGTAGCACTGCTTCGCGTGTCGAGAGTAAGGGCGGAGCGGCACTTTGCCCCCGTCCCCGTGCCGGGCTGTGGCTGGAATCACCAGAACGCCGGGGCGGGGGCGGTGCCGTCCGTTCGGGTGCCGTCGGGTCAGCGGTGGCGGGGGCGGTTGCGGGCCCAGGCCTTGATCGTGTCGGGGTACCAGCGGGGGTGGCCGCCGGCGTCGAGGACGTCCGGGTCGGGCAGCAGCCCGTGCCGCCGGTAGTTGCGGACGCTCTCGGCCTGCACGTTGATGTGGCGGGCGATCTCGGCGTAGGACCACAGCTCGGAGCTTCTCCCCACGAGGCACCTCCGGAGGGGCGGGGCGGGCGTACGTGAGGCAGCCTGTCCGGGCGTCGGCGACTCTTCACCACAGAACGGGCACCGTGGTCATTCCGTGACGAACCGGGTGCGTGGTGCGGACAAATGCCCGGCCGTCCGGGCACTCACGGTGGTGGGGGCCGCCATGGGCCCGGTACGGTTCGCGCCATGAACAGTTCGACCGGGGTCTGGGTGGTCCTGGCGGTGGCGGGCGTCGCGCTGCTGGCCGCCGTCGTGGGGGCGCTGGTCCGGCGCACCCGCCCGGCGCCGCGACCGGCCGGTCCGACGGCTCCGCGCCCGCGCCCGGCGGCCAAGGGCCGTCCGGGGCCGCAGCCGCAGGAGATCTGGTGGGCGGAGGTCCCGTTCGAGGACGGCCCGGGGTCGAAGGACCGCCCGTGCCTGGTGCTGCGGGTGCAAGGCCGCACCGCGACCGTCGCGAAGATCACCAGCAAGCACCACGCCGAACGCCCGGGCGTGCTGCCGCTGCCGCCCGCCTCGGTGGGCGACCGGCAGGGCCGCACCAGCTGGCTGGAGACCGACGAGCTGCGCGAGGTGCCGCTGTCGGCCTTCCGCCGCCGGGCCGGCACGGTGGACCGGCAGGTCTGGTCCCGCGCGCAGCAGGCCCTGCAACGCGGCTAGGCCCGGAGCTGGCCCTCCAGCACCGCTGGGGCTCTCAGGCCCAGAGCTGCCCCTGCAGCGCCTCGACGGCCGCCTCGGTGGTCTCCGCGGTGTAGATACCGGTGGACAGGTACTTCCAGCCGCCGTCGGCGACCACGAACACGATGTCGGCGCGCTCCCCGGCCGCCGCGGCCTTGCGGCCGACGCCGATCGCGGCGTGCAGGATCGCGCCGGTCGAGACGCCCGCGAAGATGCCCTCCTGCTGGAGGAGTTCGCGGGTGCGGCGGACGGCGTCCGCGGAGCCGACCGAGAAACGGGTGGTGAGCACCGCGGCGTCGTACAGCTCGGGGACGAAGCCCTCGTCGAGGTTCCGCAGCCCGTACACCAGGTCGTCGTAGCGGGGTTCGGCGGCGACGATCCGCACGCCGGGGACCTTCTCGCGCAGGTAGCGCCCGACGCCCATCAGGGTGCCGGTGGTGCCGAGGCCGGCCACGAAGTGGGTGACGGTCGGCAGGTCGGCGAGGATCTCGGGGCCGGTGGTGGCGTAGTGGGCGCCCGCGTTGTCGGGGTTGCCGTACTGGTAGAGCATGACCCAGTCCGGGTGCTCGGCGGCGATCTCCTTGGCGATCCGGACGGCGGTGTTGGAGCCGCCGGCGGCCGGCGAGGGGATGATCTCGGCGCCCCACATGCGGAGCAGTTCGCGCCGTTCCTCGCTGGTGTTCTCGGGCATCACGCAGACCATCCGGTAACCCTTGAGCTTGGCGGCCATGGCGAGCGAGATGCCGGTGTTGCCGCTGGTGGGTTCCAGGATGGTGCAGCCGGGGGTGAGCCGGCCGTCGGCCTCGGCGCGCTCGATCATGTGCAGCGCCGGGCGGTCCTTGATCGAGCCGGTGGGGTTGCGGTCCTCCAGCTTGGCCCAGAGCGTCACCTGCCCGTCGGTGTTGCCGGGGACGGCGGCGGACAGCCGCGGCAGGCGGACCAGCGGGGTGTTGCCGACGGCTTCGAGCGGGCTGTCGTAACGCAAGGGAGGCCTCCGGCCACGGCGGTGGGGGTGCGGAAGGGCGCCCTCCCGCCCGCCGCTGGGCGGACGGGAGGGCGGGAGGTCAGCGGGCTCCGCCGGCCACGGCGGGCAGGATGGTGACGCTGTCGCCGTCGGCGAGGGCGGTGGAGATGCCCTCCAGGAAGCGGACGTCCTCGTCGTTCAGGTAGACGTTGACGAAGCGGCGCAGCTCACCGCCCTCGACCAGGCGGGCGGCGATGCCCGGGTGGCGGGCGTCGAGGTCGGCGAAGAGCTCCCCGAGGTTGCTGCCGGTGCCCTCGACGGCCTTGGCGCCGTCGGTGTAGGTGCGGAGGATGGTCGGGATGCGGACCTCGATGGCCATGGGTGCGCTCCTGTGCGAGTCGTGAGGTGGGTGGGCCGCGGCGGGCACGGCGGGGAGGGTGGTCCCGGGGCTCGGCGTCGCCGGCAGGCGGTGGGCACCGGGTGGGGCAGGCGGCTCAGCGCGAACGCGCGGGCGTGCCGGGACAGATCGCACTGGCGAGCCGGCACAGGTCGACGTGCAGGCGCGCCACGAGGCGGGTGCCCGGGGCCTGGTTGCTCACATCGACGGAACGCATGGGCTCATCGTATAGATTCCCCGGCCCGCTCCTCCATGCCCGTCTCGGGATCCGGATGTTCCCGTTTCTCGGGCTGAGACGACACGGGCCCGCCGATCGCTCGCGGGCGGTCGGCGGGCCGCGCCCAGGTGGGTGCTGGTCAGGCCGGGTGGGCCTCGACGACCTGGACGTCTTCCTCTGTGATCTCGCCGTCCACGATGCGGAACGAGCGGAACTGGAACGGGTCGTCCTCGCCGTTGCCGTCGGCGGTGGAGACCAGGACGTAGTGGGCGAACGGCTCGGAGGCGTAGCTCACGTCGGTGCGCGAGGGGTAGGCCTCGGTGGCGGTGTGCGAGTGGTAGACGATCACCGGCTCCTCGTCGCGGTCGTCCATCTCGCGGTAGAGCTTGAGCAGGTCGCCCGAGTCGAACTCGTAGAAGGTGGGCGAGCGGGCCGCGTTGAGCATCGGGACGAACCGCTCGGGCCGTCCGCTGCCGGCCGGTCCGGCGACCACGCCGCAGGCCTCGTCCGGGTGGTCGGCGCGGGCGTGGGCCACGATCCGGTCGCGGAGTTCTCGGGTGATGGTCAGCATGCGGTCAGGATAGCCACGCCCCGGCGGGTGTCCGCCGGGGCGTCCGGAGCGCGGTCACCGGGTGTCCGCCACCTGGGCGCGGCGGCCAGGTCCCGGCGGTTCAGCCGCCGTTGCGCACGTGCAGGTGGTCGTGGGCGACGCCGTGGGCGGCCCTCGGGTTGCGGCGCTTGAGCACCTGGTAGCCGATCACCAGCAGGACGGCCCAGCCCGGGAAGACGTACAGCGAGATCCGGTTGTCCGCGTCGAACGCGATCAGCACCACGACCAGGGCGAGGAAGGCGAGCGCGGTCCAGCTGGTCCAGGCGCCGCCGGGCGCCTTGAAGGTGGGCGGCGGCAGGTGGCCGGCCCGCCAGGCCTTGCGGTAGCGGATCTGGCAGATCAGGATCATCGCCCAGGTCCACAGGCCGCAGACGGTGGCGACGGAGGTGATGTACTCGAACGCCTTGGCCGGGACGAGGTAGTTGAGCACCACGCCGACACCCATCAGCAGGCAGGAGAGGGTGATCGCGAAGGCCGGGGTGCGGCGGGTGTTGAGCTTGGTGAGCTGCCCCGGGGCCTGGCCGCGCAGGGCGAGGTCGCGCAGCATCCGGCCGGTGGAGTACATGCCGGAGTTGCAGGAGGAGAGCGCGGCGGTCAGCACCACGAAGTTGATGATCCCGGCCGCGGCCGGGATGCCGATCTTGCCGAAGGCGGCCACGAACGGGCTGACGCCGGGCTGGAACTCGGTCCACGGCACGAGCGAGAGGATGATCACCAGCGCGCCGATGTAGAACAGCATGATGCGCCAGGGCAGGGTGTTGATGGCGCGCGGCAGGGTCTTCTCGGGGTTCTCGCTCTCCCCTGCGGTGACGCCGACGAGTTCGACGCCCAGGTAGGCGAACATGACGATCTGCAGCGTCATCACGGTGGCGCCGATGCCCTTGGGGAAGAAGCCGCCGTCCTGCCACAGGTGGGTGATCGACGCGGTGTCACCGGCCTTGCTGAAGCCGAGGGTGAGCACCCCGATGCCGATCAGGATCATGCCGATGATGGCGGTGACCTTGACCATCGAGAACCAGAACTCGATCTCGCCGAACAGCTTCACCGAGATCAGGTTGGCCGCGTAGAGGATCACCAGGAAGGTCAGCGCACTGGCCCACTGCGGGATGTCGGGCGCCCAGAACCTCACGTACACGGCGGCGGCGGTGGTCTCCGCCATGCCGGTGACCACCCAGAACAGCCAGTACGTCCAGCCGGTCACGTAGCCGGCGAAGGGGCCGAGGAACTCGCGTGCGTACTCGGCGAAGCTGCCGGAGACCGGGCGGTAGGTGAGGAGTTCGCCGAGGGCGCGCATGATCACGAAGATCGCCACGCCGGCGACGGCGTAGGAGAGGATCAGGCTCGGGCCGGACCGGGAGATCGCGGTGCCCGCGCCGAGGAAGAGGCCGGTGCCGATGGCACCGCCGATCGCGATCATCTGGATCTGGCGGCTTCCCAGCCCCCGGTGATAGCCCTCCTCGTCCGGTTTCGCGTCGACCACGTCGTCGTACAGCTGCTCGGCCATGGTGCACCGTCCTGGGTGGGTCTCGTGGGGTGGAGAAGTCGTACCACGCAGGGTTCGGATAGCGGTGTTCATCTGAGCGTTATTTGAGCATGACCTGCTATGTTTTGCCCGATTTAAAGAGAAATGCCCCGGCCGTCCGTCCACATATTGGACGAATCGACCGGGGCCTGCCCGGAAGCGGGCACGATCAGTCCGCGATCGCCTCCAGGAGCGTCTCCTGGAGCGCTCCCAGCCAGACGTACGCCATCACCAGCGGCTTGCGGTCGTCCTCGTCCGGCAGCTCGTAGAGCGCCTCGTCGTCCTCGCTGACCTCCAACTGGACGCCCAGGGTCAGCCGCAGGTCGTTGAGCGCGCCCAGCCAGCGCAGGCCGTCGGCGGGGTCCAGCTTGACCACCCCGCCCTCACCGCCGAGCCGGTCGAGCATCCGGACGACGTGCAGGGCGTCCTCGCGCTTGCGGGTCCGCAGGTCCACCTCGGTGTAGCGGCGGAACTCGCCCGAGGCGGCCCGGCTCTCCTCGTTCTCCGGCCCGGCCGGGTCGCCGTAGGCGTCCGGGAAGAGCCGGGCGAGCATCGGGTTGGCCGGCGCCTCGGTCGGGCCCTCGGCGAACAGCGCGGCCAGCGGATCGCCGCCGTCCCCGCCCGGGCCGGGCCCGATCAGCTGCAGGATCCCCACCTCCAGGGAGCGCAGGATGGAGGCCTCCACCTCGTCCAGCGCGATCGCCGCGCTCCCGCCGCCGGCACTCTCGAACAACCCAGCCATGTCTATCGGTCAGCCCGTCTTCGTCGTCTCGGGTGGGGTACCGGCTCCGCGGCCGGTCGCGCCGCGGTCCGCACTGCGCCGGTCGCACTGCGGTCAGTCGTGCTGCGGTCAGTCGTGCCGCGGTCAGTCGTGCTGCAGCGTCGCCCAGAGGCCGTAGCCGTGCATCGCCTGGACGTCGCGCTCCATCTCCTCGCGGGAGCCGCTGGAGACCACCGTCCGGCCCTTGGTGTGCACCTCCATCATCAGCTTCCTGGCCTTGTCCTTCGGGTAGCCGAAGTAGGCCTGGAAGACGTACTGGACGTAGCTCATCAGGTTCACCGGGTCGTTGTGCACGATGGTCACCCAGGGCGTGTCCGGCTCCACCACCGGTAGTCCTTCGACCTCCGGGCGCTCGATCTCCACGGGCGCGACACTCACCGCCGGATCCTCCTCGCTGCGCAGTCCGTCCACGCCTCTTCAGCCCCATGCTGCCATCCGGGGGACCCCCGGGCGATTCCGGCCCGGCTCGCAGCACGAGAAATCGTCACTCTGACGCTAAGTGGTAGTAGCATCATCCGCATGGACGCCACTTCAGTGCGCGCGGCCGGTTCGACCGCGCTCCTCACCGACCGCTACGAGCTCACCATGCTGCAGGCCGCCCTGCGCAGCGGGGCCGCGCACCGCCGCTCCGTGTTCGAGGTGTTCACCCGCCGCCTGCCCAGCGGCCGCCGCTACGGCGTCATGGCCGGCACCGGCCGGGTGCTCGACGCCATCGAGGACTTCCGCTTCACCACCCCGCAGCTCGACTGGCTGGCCGGCCAGGGCGTGGTCGACGACGACACCCTGCGCTACCTCGCCGACTACCGCTTCGCCGGCGACATCCACGGCTACCCCGAGGGCGAGGTCTACTTCCCCGGCTCGCCGCTGCTCACCGTCGAGGGCAGCTTCGCCGAGGCGGTGATCCTGGAGACGGTGATCCTCTCGATCCTCAACCACGACTCCGCGATCGCGGCCGCCGCCTCCCGGATGACCGCCTCCGCCGGCGGCCGCCCGGTGATCGAGATGGGCGCCCGGCGCGCCCACGAGCAGGCCGCCGTCGCCGCCGCCCGGGCCGCGTACGTCGCCGGCTTCGCCGCCACCTCCGACCTGGAGGCCGGCTTCACCCACGGCATCCCGACCACCGGCACCGCCGCCCACGCCTTCACCCTCGTCCACGACAGCGAGCAGGACGCCTTCCGCGCGCAGATCGCCTCCATGGGCAAGGGCACCACGCTGCTGGTCGACACCTTCGACCTGCGCGAGGCCGTCCGCACCGCCGTCGAGGTGGCCGGCCCCGAACTGGGCGCCGTCCGGATCGACTCCGGCGACCTCACCCTGCTGGCCCACCGGGTCCGCCGCCAGCTGGACGACCTCGGCGCCACGAAGACCCGGATCATCGTCACCTCCGACCTCGACGAGTACGCCATCGCCGCGCTCGCCGCCGCCCCGGTGGACGGCTACGGCGTCGGCACCAGCCTGGTCACCGGCAGCGGCCACCCGACCTGCGCGATGGTCTACAAGCTGGTCGCCCGCGCCGAGAGCGCGGACGGGCCGCTGGTGCCGGTGGCCAAGCGCGCGGCCGGCGGCAAGACCAGCATCGGCGGCCGCAAGTGGGCCGCCCGCCGGCCCGACGCCGACGGCGTCGCCGAGGCCGAGGTGGTCGGCACCGGAGCGGTCCCCGCCGACCTGGAGCCGCACCTGATGCAGGTGCCGCTGGTGCGGGCCGGCCGGGCCGTCGGCCGCGAACCGCTCACCGCCGCGCGCGAACGGCACATCCGGGCCCGGGCCGCACTGCCGCTGTCGGCCACCCAGCTCTCCAAGGGCGACCCGGTGCTGCCGACCGAACTCGTGCTCTGACCCCGCCCCGGCCGACCGGCGCGGACCGGCGCGGACCGGCGGACGGCCCCGGGGCCGTGCCGCCGGTTCCGGGCCGCCGGTCCGCCGCGGATCGCCGGTTCGCCGTCGCCGCGGTTCACCCGGTTCACCGGTCCGCCGCGGTTCGCCGGTTCGCGCCGGGCGCCGGCCCGGGGTCCGCCCCAGGCCTTCCGCCCCCGCACGCCACTCCCTAGAGTCAGCCGTAGAGTTCCCCCGGAGCTCCCCGAGAACCCCCGAGCCCCGCCGCGGGCCGAGTACTCCCGAGGGCTCCCCCCACCAGGGCGCCACCACGGCCGCCCCCCACATCCGAGGATGCGAGCCATGCACCGGGCACTGATCGTCGTCGACGTGCAGAACGACTTCTGCGAGGGCGGCAGTCTGGCCGTCGCCGGCGGCGCCGAGGTGGCCGCCGCCATCACCGATCTGATCGCCGAGTCCTCCCCCGGCTACCAGCACATCCTCGCCACCCGCGACCACCACATCGACCCGGGCGACCACTTCTCCACCGAGCCCGACTACGTCACCAGCTGGCCGGTGCACTGCGTGGCCGGCACCGAAGGCGTGGGCTTCCACCCCAACTTCGCCCCGTCCGTCATCTCCGGCGCGGTCGAGGCGGTCTTCGACAAGGGCGCCTACTCGGCGGCGTACAGCGGTTTCGAGGGGCTGGACGAGAACAACCGCGGCCTGGTGGAGTGGCTGCGCGAACGGCAGGTCGACGAGATCGACGTGGTCGGCATCGCCACCGACCACTGCGTCCGGGCCACCGCCCTGGACGCCGCCCGGGCCGGCTTCACCACCCGCGTCCTGCTCGACCTCACCGCCGGGGTCGCGCCGGCGACCACCACCGCCGCGCTCGCCGAACTGCGGGCCGCCGGAGTCGAGTTGGTCGGCGCCCCGGTGGTTCGGGCGTAGCCCCGGCTCCGGTTCGGGAGCGACCCCGGGCGCGGCTCGGGTGCGACTCGGGTGCGGCCCCGGATCCGGAGGCGGACGGATCCGGCCCGGAGCTAACCGACCATCAACTCCACCACGTCCGAACCGCCCACCCGGTGGGCCTCGCGCAGTTCGGCGCCGACCGCGTCCCGGTCGGCCGCGAGCCGGGCACCGGAGACGTACACCACCCGGATCCCCAGGTACTCCATCCGGTGCTGGCCGCCGCGCACCCAGGCGGCCTCGCCCTCGCTGACGCAGCGCAGGTCCGAGTCCACCTCCACGGCGACGCCCTGCTCCGGCCAGTAGAGGTCCGGGACGGCGATGTACGTGCCGCCGCGCATCCGCAGCTCGGGGCCGACCAGCGGGACGGGCAGCAGGCACTCGTCCACCAGTTCGCCGACCCGCTCCAGGACGAAGTCCCGCTCACCGGCCAGCAGTTCGTCCAGGGCGGCGCGCACCCGGGGCTCGCCGGTCAGCCCGGAATCCGTCAGCTCGGACGCCAACTCCCGTACGGTGCACGGGCCGTCTGGCCGCGAGACGGCCTCGCGCAGCAGCGCCCGCACCGGCACCGGGGTGCCACCCTCCTCCGCGGTCCACTCGCACAGCGCGTCCGCGACCGCCCGGGCGACCGGCGCGCAGGCCAGGCCGTGCACCGAGCGGGCCACCAACTCCCTTTCGGTGCGCCGGATCCGCACCTCCCCGGCGTCCTTCAGCCGACGCTGGCGGGGCACCAGGACGTCCACCCCGGTCACCGCCGGCAGCCGGGGCACCGCGGCGAATCCGTACAGCGCGAGCGCGGCCGCACCGGTGATCACCGCGCCCTCGCGGCGGCCCTCCTCGCGACCGTTCTGCGCCGCGTACAGCAGGGCGGCCCACATCCGCTGCTCCGGGGTCGGCCCGTCGGACTGCAGCAGGTACACCCGGGGCAGCAGCCTCCGCCAGGGCCCGCCGCGACGGCAGTGCTCGGTGATGACCCGGGCCGGCACGCCCCGGGCACGCAACTGGCTCGCGGTGACGACGTTCTGTTGACGCTTCGCCAGCTCCTCCAGGGACGGCGGCGGCGTGGGAATCCGGTAGCTCATGCGGACACCATCCCCAACCGCTCCGACCCGCCACCGGCCACCTGACGCACTGTTACCCAACCGTCGCGAAACCGGGATCAGCTCGCACTAAAGTCCCCATACCCTCACTCAATCGGAGTAATTGACGGTCGTCAGGTTGTCATATCTGATCGAACCCGATCGCCCACCAGGCCGCCTGACCCAGAGTGACCAAAGGCATACGCCGGGAGACCCTTCAGGCGTCAAACCCGCCCCGGGAATTGCCTAGGCTTGCGTCATGTCACGTGACGAGACCGCCGGCCTCCGCGCGGCCCAGCTCCGCCTTGGCCGTCTGCCCGGATACGTCCGCCGCCCGGACCCGGCCCGCCGCAGCGGCGAACAGGGCCATACGTACAAGAAGGGCTGGGAGGTCCGCTTCACCGCCCGCAGCGAGGCCGAGATAGCCGAGATCCGCGACCTCGTGGTCGCCGCCGGGTTCGCCCCGGCCAGACCCTTCTTCAAAGGCCACCAGCTCATCCAGCCGGTCTACGGCATGGCCGCCGTCCAGGCCTACCTGGCCGCGAGACAGGCGGCCGAGGAACACGCCGCCCGCACCGCGCTCGGCCGCCGCCGACGAACCGCCGGCGGACACCCCGCCACCGGACACCCCACCGGCGCCGCGCACCCCGCCACCGCCGGGTATCCCGGCGGCGCCGCGCACCGGTGCGAACACGAGGAGGCCGCCGCCGAGGCCGCTGCGGCGACTGCGGTCGCAGCCGCCACCGCCGCCCAACTCGCCCGGCGGCGGGCCATCGACTCCTTCCCCGCCCAGGTCGAACGGAGCAGCGCCGTCGACGACCGCCTCTCCCCGACGGAGGCCCGACCGCAGTCCTGACGGCAGACCACCCCACCCGCGCCTCGACCCCCGGGCCGGACGGCCCCAGGCCGCCGAGGCGTGGCCGACGTGCACGGTGGCGGCCAGCAGGCGCGGGACCGTCCGGATCAGCGCCTGCTCCGCCCCCTCGGCCACCCGGTGCGCCGCCGCCACGGCGAGCGCACCGCCCACCCACCACCCCTGCCGCCACGCCCACCTCGGCGCGCAGCGCGTCCACCTCGCATCCACCGCCCGTACCCACCGCCCGCACCCACCGCCCGTACCCGGGCTGCGCGCCCCCGGTGGAGACATGCACGTCGGAGTCCACCCGGCCCGTCACGCCACGCCGGAACGGGCGCGACCGAAGGTGTGGTTGCGCGGACGGTTGTGCGGCCGCAGCTTCGCGCCGTGGGCGTGGACGCCAGCCTCCATAAGCCCTACGGTGGCACATCAACCGTCCTGCAACCACGGCCCTTCTGCACCCCCTGACCAGCCGCGACGCGCTCGCAACTACACCCCCCGCACCACTGCGCCACCCTCCCCCACCGATCCCCCGCCCGGCCGCCCCACCACCGCCGCACCACCACGCCCCACCGGTCGACACCGGAACCGGCCGAGCGGCGGCGGGTTCCGGGCATTCAATCCGATTGGTAACCCAGCGCACCGAGGGCATATCGTAGAGTGAGCGCAGATGATCGACCGTCAGCCACCCATCTCCCTTTCCGAGAAGCCGAGATGACCAACCGTCACGCGAGTTCCGCCGAGCCGCCCCCGAGGCCCGGTGAACCGGAGGACGTACCACTGGAGTTCGCCGCCTTCTGCGAACTCCACCGCCCCCGGTACCTCAGCTACGCCCGGGTGTGGCTGACCGAGCACAGCAGCGCGGCCACCGCCGTCCAACAGGCGTTCGCCGAAATCGCCGTCCAATGGCGCGAGTTGCTGGGCAGCTCCAACCCCACCGCGAACGCCTGGCAGATCCTGCGCAGCACCGTCGCCGACCACACCCGGCACGTGCCCGCCGCACCGGACCGCCACCCCGCCGACGACGACCTGGCGATCCTGCACTACGTCGTCGGCCTCGCCGCCCCCGAGATCGCCGACGTCATCGGCACCGACACCGCCAGCGTCGCCGGCCGGCTCCGGCGCACCATGCTGTGGGAGGCCTCCGGCTGGTGAGCCCCCTCAGACCCGCTCACCCGTCACGTCGAACAAGTGATGCACCGGGTCGTGGATCAGATAACGGGCGAACGACTCCACCGTGAACCGTGCCCCGTCACTACGGCCCCCGGTCCGCCCCCACTGCTCGCCCGCCACCCGCCCGAACGCCGCCGCCAGCGCCTCCGCGGCCGCCGCCAGCTCCCCGGCCACCACCGCCGGCACCTGCTCCCCGTACCGCTCGGCGACCGCCGTCTCGTCCTGGTCCCAGTTCGGGAACAGCGGGTCGTCCTCGGCCAGCATCAGGTCCAACCGGACCCGGAACAGCCGGAACACGTCCCGGACATGGCACGCGTACTCCAGCCCCGACCACACCCCCGGCCGCGGCCGCCGACGCAGACCCTCCCCGGCCCCGGCCAACAACGCCACCCAGGCCTCCGCATTGGCCCGGACCATCCCCGCGACGTCCTCCCGCACCACCGCCGGAACGTCCAGCCCACAATCCGGACACGGGCGTTCCAACACCCACGTCCAGTCCTTGCCGTCCGGCACGACCACACCCACCGGATCCACGCCACGCTCAGAAGCACTCATGACCCCAGCATGGCCACCCCACCACCCGCCCCACCAGCGGCAAGGACGCCAACCGCCACCAAAATGCTGCCACCCCGCCCGCAGCCCTCAGCCACCCGCACCCCTGCGCCGCCGCACCCGCACTACCCACACCACGACCGCCACCACCCCGCCGACCAGCACCCCCCACAACGCCACCCCCACCGCAACCCCGACCCCGAACCAGCCGCCCCCGCCGGCCCCACCGGCCCCAG
Source organism: Kitasatospora sp. NPDC087271 (assembly GCF_044744605.1). Taxonomy (NCBI): domain Bacteria; kingdom Bacillati; phylum Actinomycetota; class Actinomycetes; order Kitasatosporales; family Streptomycetaceae; genus Kitasatospora; species Kitasatospora sp. NPDC087271. Next base: position 94,893 of record NZ_JBIUYQ010000011.1, on the reverse strand, counting down.
CCGCAGGCACCACGGCCTCGCCACCCGGCGGCTCCGTCACCCCGTCCCCCGCAGCCCCCCGCGACTCCGCCCGCCCCACCAACGGATTCTCCCGAGACCCGCCGTCCACCCCCGGATCGGCCTCCAACGCCTTCGCCGGCGCCAGCACCCCGAAGCCGTACCTGCTCCCCGGCACCGCCGACCCGTCCTGCGGCGGCGTGGCAGTCCTGATCATCCGATTGATCACCTGCCCCGCCGAAAGCTCCGGATACTTCGCCCGGATCAACGCGGCGGTGGCGGAGACGTAGGCCACGCCATCGGACGTCCCCTGGCTGATGCCATAGCTCGAAGTGGACTTCACCGACGCGTGGTAGATCTCCACTCCTGGGGCTGCCAGTGTGGTTTCGGGTCCAGCAGTCGCTTTACTCCACAGCTTCCCCTGCTCGTCGACCGCGGTCACAGCGACCACACCTGGGAATGCGGCAGGGTACTCAACGGAACCGCTTTCGCCGTTCCCGGTGGCTCCGACGAGGACGACGTCCTTGGACACCGCATAGTCGATCGCCGCGCGGGCCTGTGAATCGAGCCCTGAGTATCCGCCGATCGACATGTTGATGACCTTCGCGCCATGGTCGGTCGCATACCGCACGGCAAGCGCGATGTCGGACTGGTCGAGTTGCGGAGATTCGCCATTGGTCCTGATCCGCACTGGAAGAATCTTGGACTTCGGCGCAAGACCTACGACTCCAGCCTGGTTTCCATGCCCGTGACCCGCGATAAGACTTGCGATACCAGTCCCATGGCCGAGCGAGTCAGTCCTACCATCGGACCTCGCCCCGGAGAAGTCGGCACCTGGCAACACTTGTCCCGTCAGGTCTTGGTGATCCGGCATCACCCCGCTGTCGACAACCGCGACGACAACACCCTCACCCTGGCTCTGGGGCCAGATCCGTCGCTCGACGTCGAAGGTGCGCAGCACCCACTGCGAGTCCCGGACCTGGTCAGCCCCCGCAGGAGAAGCGGCTGCCCCCCACAGCACCGCCCCGGCAATCAGTACGCCCGCGCTGCGTACCAGTCGGCCACTCGACAAGTTCACCCCAGTCAGCGATTCGCCCCCAGGCTCTCCGTCCTCCGGGACATCTGGATCGTTCTTTCGGCACATCGGCGGAGATCATTCATTCCACCACGTTCGGATTGACCTGCTTGTCCGACTCCCAGGTCTCGGCGTCTTCGACAAGGTAGTCGGGCCGTTTGCCGCCCTTCTCCTTGTCGTTCCTACTGCGCCGGCCGTCTCCCATACCCACCAGCGGGCCCATAGCGCCCGTCGTTCCCGACCCGGGCTCAGCCCTGACCCGGTTCCGCGCTCCGAGCCCGGAGCCCCCTTCGGTGAAGGCCTGTCGACCACCCTCACGGTCTCCTGGACGACCACCTCCCCCGACGACGCCACCGGACCTACCTGGGAATCTGCTTTCGAACCTACCGTCCGGAGCCGCTCGACCGACCGCTCCGAAGCGGCCCTCCACTTCACCTGTGCTTGGAGGACTCCCCGTTCGCTGTGCTGGACCGGCCATCTCGTTCTCCCGGCCAATCACGCCCTTGGCAGCGGCCTCACGACCGATCTCGTAGCCACCCGCACCGACGACCTGCCCTTGGGGGCCCTTCGGCACTCCAGGACCGCCGCCTGACGTCACGGGGAGCGAACTGTTGGGAGGTGCGCCACCCGCACTCGGGGCCGTTCCCGTTGGTGTGGCATCAATACCGGTTCCGATTCCAGGTCCAACACCCGATCCCAGAACTTCCCCACTCGCGGCACCGGAAACAGCATGGTGCCCGGATAGCAGCGGCCTGGGCTCCGCTTGCGCGGTTCCTCCCCTGATCCCGGAGTCGGTCGGTACCACCGTCCTGATCACGTTCGAACGTGGTGCCGTGGACTTCCCGACGGACTTCCGCGTCTGCGGCGCCGAACCAGCCCCCCTCGCCGAAGCCACACGGTCGCCGGAGACGATCGCGCTGGCCATCGCGGCGCCCACCGCTGCGGCCGAACCATCGGGCTCGGAATTGGTTGGCGCATCTCTGTCCTCGTTGCGAACAGGACTTTTCGACGGGGTTCCCGGTGGGGGTGGCGGCTTCAGGGTGGGGGTGGCGATGCGGTAGTGCATGGCGAGGGTTTGCATGACGGTGGCGGCTTCGGCTTTTCGGCGGTCGGCGACGGGGATGTGTTCGTCGTCGCCGCCGAAGACGGAGGAGACGCCGTCGCCGACGGTGTCCTTGACCTTCTCCCAGGTGCTGGGTTCCTCGGGCATGTCGCGCTTGGCCTTGGCGATGGCCTCGGACATGTTGTGGAGGGTGTTGGCCGCGTCGTTGGCGTAGGAGGCGGCGTTGTTGATGCTGTCGGCGAGGTGGAGCATGCGGGTGTGGAAGGCGTCGCTGGTGGTGCCTTCCCAGGTGACGGCGGCTTCGGTGCTGGCGCGGGTGAGGGTGGCGCGGATGGCTTTGAGGGTGTCGGCGGCGTGGCGCCAGGGGTCGCCGGCGGCCATGACTTCGCCGGGGTTGAGGGCCTGGGCCATGGTGCGGAGTTGGGCGTGGCTGTAGGTGGTGAAGTCGGTGTAGGCCATGGGGGGTCGCCTCCGTTCGGGCTCGGCCGGTGGTGGCCGGGGGTCAGGGGGCGGGTGGGGCGACGGTGTGCTCGTAGGCGGCCTTGCTGCTGGCGGAGGGGTTGGCGACGGACCAGCCGTCGTCGCCGAGTTTGAGTTTCTTCGCGGTGTGCTGGTCGTGTTCTTCGTAGGTGGTGGCGGTGAGTTCGGCGTTCTTCTGGGCTTCGTCGACGGCTTGTTGGAGTTGGTTGAGGACGTCGCGCAGGCCGTCGCGCATGGTGTTGTAGCGGTTGTGGATCTCAGTGGCTTCGGCGAAGGTGCCGAAGGCGGTCTTGCCGATGCCGCTGCGCCCGTGGGTGCCGGTGCCGTCGGCGTGGTGCTGGAATTCGGCGAGGAGGAGCCGGACTTGGGCGGCGAAGGCGCGGAGTTGTTCGATCTCGACGCGGTAGCCCCGGCCGGCGCCTCCGGTCGTACCGGTTCCTGTTGCCATTTCGGCGCCTCCCCCGTGCGTCCGTGGGTCGCTGCCGGGGTTGGGCCCCGGTGTCTCATGTCTAACACACGGGGCCCGAATTCCGCCTGGTACCTGGTCAGTTCGCAGGCGTCCTCGCGTGGAGGGCGTCGGCGAGGGCGCGGCGGCAGAGGGAGTCAGCGTGCCGGGTGGTTTCGGGGAGCCGGTAGTGGGGGGCGAGTTGGAGGGTGGTGCGGACGGCGGTGTCGAGGCTGATGCGGTGGCCGACGGAGACGTAGACGGGTTTGACGCCGGGCCGGGTGCGGAGGGCGCGGCCGACTTCTTCGCCGGTGGCGGGGTCGGTGAGCGGGGTGGTGGAGCCGCGGGGGGTGTCGGGGTCGTGGTGGTGGAAGGTGAAGGGGGTTTTGGCGACGCCGAGGGTGCGCAGGCCGGTGAGGACGCCGAGGTGGCTGGCGAGGCCGAGGCGGCGGGGGTGGGCGAGGCCGTAGCCGTCGCAGACGACGGTGTCGGGGGTGCGGGTGAGGGCGGCGAGGGCGTCGAGGACGGCGGGGAGTTCGCGGAAGGCGAGCAGTCCGGGGGTGTAGGGGAAGGGGATGCGGCCGACGGCGGTGGACTGTTCGACGACGGCGAGGGTGTCGTGGTCGAGGAGGACGGCTGCGGCGGCGACGAGGTCGTGTTCGTCGTCGTAGGCGACGTCGACGCCGGCGATGAGCCGCCCGACCCCGCCACCGCCACCGCCGGAGCCGGAACCAGAACCGGAACCTGAGCCGGAACCGTCGGGGTCGTCGGAGTCGTGGGTCTGGACGAGGGGGCGCAGGCGTTCCTGTTCGGCGAGTGCCTGGGCTTCGGTGGTGGGCCAGTCGGCGGGGATGGGCACGGGTGTTCCCCCGGGTGGGTGGGGCGGGCGCGGTCGGGTTCACCGTACCGAGGGGGCGGACGACCCCGGGGTGAGCCTGTGCGCCCCCCGTGCTCCCGGTCCGGCGGGTTAGCCTGGACTTACCGAACTCCCTTGCCGGGCAGCACTTCTGGGACCGGCGCCATTCCCGCTCGTTCCCCCCGACGTGCGAAGGACCCCCGCCATGCCTCGTCCGTCCGCTGCCCAGTACTGCCTCGGCTCGTTCACCGTCGTCGCCGCCACTCTGGCGCTGCTGGCCGTTTCGGGCGCCTCGGGCGTCCTGGAGGTCGCGGTGCTGGAGGGGTTCGCCCTGGCGCTCGGCACCGTGGTGACGGTGTTGTCGGTCGCCGTGTCCGGCCGGTCGGCGGCGAGGGCGGGAGCGGCCTCCCCGGCCCCGGCCGGACACGAGTACGCCCGGCAGCGCTAGCAACGCCAGTCCGCCGCCGGGCGTCGCAGCCCGCTCGGCCGGTCAGTCGGTGGTGACCACCACGGTCTTCGCGGCCTTGTCGTGGATGCACTGCCGGTAGGGCTTGTCGAAGACGCCGAACATCCCGTCGATGATCCACCAGAAGGCGGCGCAGCAGATCACGGCCGGGAGGATGTAGACGGCCGCGCGGGTCCAGGCGGCGCCCTGGGTGGGCTTGTTGCCGTCGATCAGCATGGCGACGCGGACGTGCATCGCCTTCTTGCCGAGGGTCTGGCCGTCCCGGCCCAGCATCAGGCCCTCGTAGAGGAGGTAGATGCCGCAGCCGAGCCAGAACGCGCCGACCTCGCCGGAGCGGTTGCCGAAGTCGGCGAAGGGGGCCACCACGATCACGGCGACGGCCTGGACGAGGAGGTAGTCGATCAGGCGGGCGAGGATGCGCCTGGGCCAGCTGCCGATCGGCGGCATGCCGGGGACGGGTCCGGCGCCGGGGGTTCCGTAGCCGGGGGTTCCGTAGCCGGGCGGGGGCTGGTCGTAGGGGTTCTGGCCGTAGGGGCTGCCGCCGGGCGGGCCGCCGTAGGTGCCGCCGTACGCGCCGGGGCCGTCGGACGGGGTGCCGGAGGCGCCATCGGACGGGCCGTCGACGGGCGGCGGGGCGGGCGGCGGGTTCGGGTCCGACGGCCGGTCTTCCGGCGTGCCGCCGCCCGGCTGCGGGGACTGCTTGTCGAAGGAGGGCTGGCCGCCCCCCTCCGGCTGGGAGCCTGAGGGGTCGTGAGTGCTCATCCGTCGAGTAGAACATCACACATTCTCGCCGTTTGGGACATTCTGTCCGTTTTGCCGCCAGGGCCGGGCGGCGCCTCCGCTCCGGATGGTGCCTCCGCGCCGGGAGCCGACCGCCACGCCGGGAGGCCTCAGTCGCGGACCACCCGGGTGCGGGCGGCCCGGTCCTGCCAGCCGCGCCGGGCCGGGCGGTCGAACACGGGCCAGACCAGGCCGACGAGCAGCAGCAGGCCGAGCTGCCTCACGGCCCACCGGAGCAGCGAGCGGCCGAGGCTCAACCTGGTCCGGGCGCCGGGGGCGGCGGCGTCCGCCACCCGGATCCGGGCCAGCCGTTTGCCGAAGGTCTGGCCGGTACGGGCGGTCGGCAGCACCTCGTAGAGCAGGCTGACGAAGAGCAGGATGCCGAGCAGGACCGCGACCTTCCCCAGCACCACGTCGTCCACCAGCCAGACCTGGACCTGGCGCCGGGTGAGGGAACTGGCCATCCTGGCCTGGTCGAGCTTCTGCTGGAGGTGCTCGGACGCCGAGCGGCCGAGCGGGATTCCGGCGGCGACGGCGACCACGAGGAGTACGACGGTGTCCACGGCGCGCGCGGCCAGCCGGCGTCCGAGTCCGGCGGGCGTCACGGAGGCGGGCACGGTGGGGGCAGGCGCGGCCGGGGCGGGTCGGCGCCGCGCGACGGCCTCCCGGGCCGGGCGCACGACCGGCAGCGACCCGGCGGGCGCGGCAGGCGCGGGGGGTCGGCCCTGAGCCCGGACCGGAACCGCTCCGGCGGCGACCGGGGCCGGTACGGCGGGCTCGGGCTCGGACGCGGACTCGACGGCACGCCCGGCCCCGCGCACAGCCGCCGGAACGGACGCCGCGACGGGTGACGCAACGGGCGACGGCGCCTCCCGCACCGCCACCGCCGCCGGGACGGTCGCGGGCGCTCCGGAGGCGACGGCCACCTCCACCCCGACCGAAGCGGCGGCCGGCCTTCCGGCCGAAGCCCGGGCCGGAACAGCAACCGAAGCGCGGACCTCCCTCGCGCGCCCCTCCTCCCCGTCGGGCGCCCCCGAAAGCACCCCCCAGGAGACCCGGTGCGGCTCGCCACCCGTCTCCATCAGCCCCCGCTGCGCCTGCGGAACGGCCTGCCAGCCGAGCTCCTCCACCTCGCCCTGGCCTGCCACACCCCCGGCCGCCGAAACCTCGACCACCGGCTCGCCCAGGACCGCTTCGCCCAGGACCGCCTCGCCGAAGACCGGCACCTCGACCGCCGCCATCTCCGACCCGGACGCCCCAGCCATCCCGGACGCCCCAGCCACCCCGGACACCTCAGGGTTCTCGGACGCCTCCGGCTCCCCGACCGTCCGGAACACCGGCCCGCCGATCACCTCCGCCACCCGCGACCCGAGGACGAACTTCGCCCCGCCCGCGGTCTGGTCGAAGTACACCGGCCCGGTGTCCCCGCCCCCACCCCCGCCGTGCGCGGTCCCGCCCCAGGACGGCTCCGGGGACGCCGCCTCCGGAACGGCCGCCTCTGGCACCGCCGGTGGCGGCACCGCCCGCGCCGTCCCCGCCGCGCCGGCGGCGGGCCGCCGGGACGCGAACCGGGGCGGATCCAGCACCTCACCCTCGGCGGGTGCGAGCCGGCTGGTGCCCGGCACCCAGGCCGAGCCGCCCCAGTACCGGACGAAGCCGGGAATGGAGGGGTCGGGGTAGTAGCCCGGCTCGGGTCCGACGGCCGAGTCGCCGGCGCCGGCGAAGGGGCGGTCCGTCATGGGGTCTTCTCTCCTGGCGGGTCCTGGCGGGGCCGACACGGCACGCCCGCCCGGCGCACCCGCGAGCCGTCCGGCGCGCGTGGGTGGGGGGCACCGCCGATAGGCGGACAGTCGCCGGACAGTCACAAAGGGTAGTGCCTCGTCGAGGTGCCGACGGAAAGTTGGTCAATCACCGGACAGCGGAGGGCCCTCCGGGGTAAGGGCGGCCGAACCGTCCCGGCGCGCGGTGGGCGTCCGCGCGCCGCGGTCCCCACCGGTCACCACCCCGCGTCCCACCACCCGTCGCCTCGCCACCCCGCGTCCCACCACCCGTCGCCTCACCACCCCGCGTCCCACCACCCGTCGTCGAACTTCCCGAAGAAATCCCGGAAACGTGTGTAAGAGCCGGCGTGGACCGCCCTCTCAAAGGTCACCGGGCCCGGAACCGGGCAGGAACCCAAGGCCGAGAGGAAAACGATCATGGAGCGCCCCACCAGCGTGGTCGAGCACGAACTGGAGTTGAACCTGGTGCTCTCCCCCGAGCACAGCGTCCCCGTCCCGGCCCGGCTGTCCTACGGCAGCCACGACCCGTACGCGGTGCACATCACCTTCCACCTGGACACCGGCTCCCCGGTGACCTGGGTGTTCGCCCGCGAGCTGCTGGTCGAGGGCACCTTCCGGCCGTGCGGCCAGGGCGACGTGCGGATCTGGCCGACCCGCTCGGGCCGGCGCAGCGTGCTCTGCCTGGCGCTGAGCTCCCCGGCCGGCGACGCCCTGCTGGAGGCGCCGCTGCCGGTCGTCGCGGCCTGGCTGGAGCGGGCCCACCGGCTGGTCCCGCCGGGCAGCGAGATGGCCGCGCTGGACATGGACGGCTCGCTCGCGGACCTGCTTGCGTGAGCACGCGCACGACCACCAGCACGCGCACGGCCGCGAACGCACCGGCCGGCCACAGCACGCACCCGGCCGGGACCGCGCGACGCGACGGGAGCCGCGCCCCCGCCGGCTCAGCGGGCCGCGGGGGCCTGCTGACGGCCGCGGGTGGCGTCCGGGCCACCGCCGTCGCGCTGTCCGGGCAGCCGGACCAGCGGTGCCCCGGCGGAGCGTCGCCTGGCCCTTATCCGGATGGCGGCGGCGAGCAGGAAACAGAGCCCGACCCACGGGTAGACCGAGGTCGGCAGCTGGCGCAGCGGCGCCATGTGGAGGACGGCCGGCCCGAGCGGCTTGGCGGCCCACATCGCGAAGGAGAGGAACGCGAGCAGTGTCGCCCAGAAGGCGGCCCGCCAGCGCAGCCGGCGGACGCCGGCCGGGCGGGCGTGCTCGACGGAGGCCTCGGTGGCGAGCAGGACGAGCACCGGCACGCACCAGACCCAGTGGTGGGTCCAGCTGATCGGTGAGATCAGCACGGCGGTGACGGCGGCGCAGCAGACGCCCCAGGCCTCGGCCCGGGGCAGCCATCGGGCACTGCGGTGGGCCCAGGCGGCGACGGCGAGGCCGGCCACCGCGACCAGGCCGGCCGCGAGGGTGGCGAGGGTGCCGGGGTCGGCGGTGTGCAGCAGCCGGGCGAGGGCGCCGCGCAGCGACTGGTTGTCGACGATCTCGGTCTTGCCGACCCGGGAGGAGTCGTAGAGGTACTTGGTCCAGAAGCCCCAGGTGGCGTCGGGCAGGACGACGGCGCCGATCAGGAAGGTGCCGAGGAAGGTGAGGCCGGCCACGAAGGCGGCCCGGACCCGGCCGGTGATCAGCAGGTAGACGGCGAACAGGCCGGGGGTGAGTTTGAGGCCGGCGGCGATGCCGATCGCCATGCCCTTGCTGCGGCGGGCGTCCGAACGGGTGAGGTCCCAGAGGATCAGGCAGGCGAGCGCGAGGTTGATCTGGCCGTACCGGAGCGTGGTGAAGACGGGTTCGAGCCAGACGCCGAGGCCGGTCACCAGGATGACGCCGATCGGCCGCAGTTCGCGGCGCGGCCAGCCGACCAGCTTGAAGGACAGGTGGGTCAGCAGGGCGAGCAGCCCGAGGTTGCCGAGAGTGATCGCCACTCGGAGGAACGGGACCGGGAACCAGGTGGTGGGCACGAACAGCATGGCCGCGAACGGAGGGTAGGTCGCGGGCAGGTTCCACTCGGTGACGCGCAGTGCGTACAGGTCGGTGCCGTTGGCCACGGCGGCGCCCTCGGCCCGGTAGACGATCATGTCGACCATCGAGGTGTTGACGAAGTGGCGGACCACCGCGTACACGACCAGGGACAGGAGCGCCAGGGCCGAGGCGGCCAGCAGCGGTCGGCGGGGGGCCTCGCGCAGCGCGCGGACGGGGGCGCCGAGCGCGGTCCGCAGCCGGTCCGACAGGGGGGCGGGCGCGGGGTCGGGTGCGGTCCGCACCGGGCTGCGCTCGTCTTGCACCGCTGTCACCAGTCCACTCCGTCCACCGCTCGACCAATCGCCGACGATACCGGATGCGGGCCGACCGGGCCTGGGCACAGACAGTCACTCAGAGTGACGAATGGGCCCCGACCGGCCGTACTCCGTTGCGGGCGGAGCACGGACGGCCGAGGCCACCGGGGGGAGGCTCAGCGGCCTCAGCGGCCCCAGGGGCTCAGGGCCTCAGGGCCTCAGCGGCCCCGTGCCTCAGCCCGTGTAGGAGCCGAGGGCCCGGGTGAAGTCCAGCGGCTGCTGGACGACGCTGCTGCAGCTGGCATCGGCGTAGGCCTTGGCCCCGCCGTCGCAGGCCTTGTCTCGGGTGCCGGACCACATGGCCAGCCACGCGAGGTGCCTGGACGCCGCGAAGTCGGCGAGCTGCTTGGCGTCGGCGACGGTGAAGACCTCGCTGGCGACGTCGTTGACGCCGATCATCGGGGTGACGGCGACCTTGCGCCAGGCGGCCGCGTCGTCCAGCCCGAGCACGCTCTTGACCTGGGCCTGGGTGGCGGTGGCCGCGGCGATCGCGTACTTGCCCATCTGGCCCTGCGGGTTCGGGGCGACGCCGTCGCCGAAGTCCATGGCCATGATGTTGACCGCGCCGATCGCGACGCCGTTGTTCCTGGCGTCGGCGACCAGGTTGACGCCCTCCTGGGTCAGGCCGGAGGGCAGCGCGGGCAGTGTGAAGGAGACGTCGAGCGCCTTGCCCTTGGCGGCGGCGTTCTTCTGCAGCTGGGCGATGGCCTGGGCGCGGCGGGTGTTGGCGGCGGTGTTGGCGATCGCGCCGCCCTCGACGTCGAAGTCGAGCCTGGTCAGGCCGTAGGCGTCGACGGCCTTCTGGTAGACGGCGGCCAGGTCTGCGGTGGAGCCGCAGGCGAGGGCCAGCTCGCTGCCGTTGGCGCCGCCGAAGGAGACCCGGACGTCGCCGCCGATCGCCCGCAGGGCGCCGATCTGGGCGGCCACCGCGTCGGCGGACAGGTCGCTGACGCCGCCCCACTTGGGCTGGCAGCCGCCGCCGGACACCACGAAGGCGAGGGTGTAGTTCTTGACCCCGGTGGCCTTGGCGGTGGCGACCAGGTCGTACGGCGGGTAGAGCGAGGTGTCGACGTACGGGGCGAAGCCGGCCCCGGCGCCGGCCGGGGGTACGGGCACACCGGTCGCCGTGGGGGTGGCGGTCGGGGTGGGGGTCGGCGCCGGGGTGGTCGGCTTCGCCGAGGGGGTGGCACTCGCGGTCCCCGTGGGGGAGGGGGCCGCGGTGGCGGTGCCGGTCCCGGTCGGCTTGGGAGCGGTCGACACCGAAGTGGTCGGCACGGGACCGGTCGACACCGGACTGGTCGGCGCGGTGGTGGTGGGGCGGCCCGAGGGGGTGGGCGCGGTGCCGTCACCGGCCTTGCAGGAGGTGTTGTCGATCAGGCAGTTGCCGGGTTCGGCCTGCGCGGCGCCGGCGCCCTGGGCGACGAAGCCGACCACCACGCTCTTGCCCGGCTCCAGCCGCTTGCTCCACGCCTCCGGCTTGACGGTGACGTGCTGGCCGGCGGCGGTGAAGGTGGCGTTCCAGAGCGAGTCGATCTTCGCCCCGGCCGGGAGGTCGAAGCTGAGCGTCCAGTCCTCGATCGGGCCGCTGTCCGGGTTGGTGACCAGGTACTGGCCGGTGTAGCCGGAGTCCCAGCTGCTGGTCCGGCTGTAGACGGCGCCGAGCGAGGCGGCGCTGGCCGAGGAGGCGAGGACGACGACACCGCCCGCGACCAGGGCGGCGGCGACCGCCGAGGCCCCGACGATCGCGCCCTTGCGGCTGCGCCTGCGGCGGCCTGGGCGGCGGTTGGGCTGGGTGGTCATGGCGCGTTACCTCCGGGGTGCCGTCGGTCGGCCGCGGTCCGGGCGCGGGTGCGTGCGGACGTCCGGGCGGCCGGCCCGGCTCGGTCGGGTGACCGGCGCGACCGACGCTAGCGGCGGCCGGGGGGCCGAACCGGCGGGCTGAGCGAGGGGAAGAACTCCCTTAGGCCGCGCTTAAGGAAGATCCCGAAGCCGACAGGGCGTCAGGCGCGCACGAAGACCGGCCACCACGGTTCCCCGAGCCTCGGCCGAGGTCGAGGGAGCGATCGAGGAAGCGGTCGAGGAAGTGGCTGAGGGAGCGATCGAGGAAGCGGCCGAGGCAACAGCCGAGGAAGCGGTCACTTCTGGAACAGCGCGCCCCGGCCGCGCCGCCGCCCCGCCCGCGCGGGGGTGCCGTCCGGGCGGGTCCGCAGCCGCAGCCGGACCTCGGCGCCGCCGAGCACGGCGGAGCGGCCGAGCGCCAGGTCGCCGCCGGTGGACTCGGCGAGTTTGCGGACGATGTCGAGGCCGAGGCCGGTGGAGCCCTCGCCGCCGTGGCCCTCGCCGCGCTTGAGGGCGGCGGCCGGGTCGCTGAAGCCGGGGCCGGCGTCGCCGACCAGGACGATCACCGAGGTCTCGGTGGCGAGCACGTCCACCGAGAAGGCGGTGCCGACGGCGGTGTGCCGGAAGACGTTGCCGAGCAGCGCGTCGACGGTGGCGGCCAGGTCGGCGCGCTGGACCGGGACGGGCGTCGCCCGGTCGGCGCCGGCCAGTTGCCAGCGGCGGCCCTCGTCCTCGGCCAGCGCGGACCAGAAGCCGACCCGTTCGCGGACCACCTCGGCGACGTCGCAGCCGACCGCGACGGCGGGCGCGTCCTCGGGGTCGCGGCGGGCCGAGCGGATGATCTGGTCGACCTCGCGCTCCAGTTGGGAGACCGCGTGCCGGGTGGCGTCGGCGGCGTCGCCCTCGCCGAGCGAAGCGGCGTTGAGCCGCAGCACGGTCAGCGGGGTGCGCAGCCGGTGGGACAGGTCGGCGGCCAGTTCCCGTTCGGCGGCGAGGAGTTGGACCACCCGGTCGGCCATGGTGTTGAACGCGTGGGCGGCCTCGCGCAGTTCCTCGGGGCTGCCGGCGGCCTGCTTGCCGTCCACCGGGACCCGTACGGCGAGGTTGCCGGCGCCGAGCGAGCGGGCGGCGCCGGCGAGCCGCCGGGCGGAGGCCACGATCCGGCCGCCCATCCGGTCGGCGACCAGGACCGAGATGGCGACCAGGCCGAGCGCGACGCCCGAGAGCACCAGCCAGGCGGTGGAGACGCCCCGGGTGAGGTCGCCGTCGGCGACGAACACCTCGACCACGGCGGTGCGCCCGGTGTCCACCGCGACCGGCTGGAGCAGCGCGTAGCCGCCGGGCACCTCGACGGTGAAGGAGCGGCCCTGGCCTCCGGCGGTGGACACGTCGCCGGCGGCGGCCCGGGCCTCGCCGATGGTGGGCCCGCCGGGGCCGCCCGCGCCGGGGAGCGCGTCCGGGGCGGCCGGGGCGGGCAGGTGGACCGCCATCCTGCCCTGCCCGCCGGCGTCGGTGCTGGCCAGGGCTCGGTCGATGGCGATCTGGTCGGTGGTGATGGCGAGGGCCGGGCCGAGCGCGGCGGCCTGCCGCTCGGCGGCGGTGAAGGCGTGGTCCCGGGCGGTCTGCTGGACCATCAGGCCGAGCGGGATGAGGAAGGCCAGCGCGACCATGGTGGTCCCGGCGACGGCGGCCTTGATCAGGGCCCAGCGCAGCGAGCGCCCGAACCTCCTCATGTCCGGTGCTCCGCCAGTCCCCCGGCGGCCTCCAGCCGGACCCCGACTCCCCGGACGGTGTGCAGGTAGCGGGGGCTGGAGGCGGTCTCACCGAGCTTGCGGCGCAGCCAGGACAGGTGGACGTCGATGGTCTGGTCGCCGCCGTAGGTCTGCTGCCAGACCTCGGCCAGGATCTCCTTGCGCGGCACCACCACGCCGGGGCGTCCGGCCAGGAAGGCCAGCAGGTCGAACTCACGGCGGGTCAGGTCGAGCAGCCGCCCGTCCAGCGAGGCCTCGCGGCGCTGGAGGTCGATGGCGAGGCCGCCGACCCGCAGCACCTGGGCGACGGGGGCGGCGCCGCCGCCGAGCCGGCGCAGCACGGCGGCCATCCGGGCGCTGAGGTGTTCCCCGGAGAAAGGTTTCACCAGATAGTCGTCGGCGCCGTCGTTGAGCAGCCGGACGATCTCGGCCTCGTCGTCGCGGGCGGTCGAGATGATCACCGGCACATTGGTCAGGCCCCGGATCATCTTGAGTGCCTCGCTGCCGTCCAGGTCCGGCAGTCCCAGGTCGAGGATCACCAGGTCACAGCCGACCTGGGCGACCTCCCGCAGCGCCTCAAGTGCCGTGCCCACGCTGCGGACCGCATGACCGGTGTCGGTCAGGTGCCGGATGAGGGCGGAGCGTACGAAGGGGTCGTCCTCGACCACGAGCACTGTTGCCATGGCCCTGCACGGTACGCCATCGACGGGCAGTGGTCTGTACCTCGGGGTGGCCTCCGGGCGGCCTCCGGACATTGTGCAACTCCCCTGACTAATAACGGGGCTGCCCGGCTGCGCAGGCCCGGAATACGGCAGGATGAGCGGACGATGCGGAACGGACTGGTACAGCTCGGCGCCTGGGCGGCGGCCACCGGGGCGGCGGTGGCGCTGTCCTGGCTCGGCGTGCACGCGGTGCTGACCGGTGCCGCGTTCGAGCAGCCCACGGCCCTGCCGCTGCCCTCGCCGAGGGCCGACGGCACGCCGCACACCGCGACCGTCACCCCCGACCAGGCGCGGTCGGCCACCCAGACCGGGGCCCCGACCCCGCCACCGGCCTCCCCGACCACCGCCACCACGACGCGCGGGCCGGCCCCCGCCACCACCCTCGCCGCCGCCTCCCCGCCGGCCACCCGCCGCCCCGCTCCCGCCACCACCACGGCGGTGTCCTCCGTGAAGAGCTACCCGGTGCCGGGCGGCAAGGTCGCCCTGGACATCCGCCCCGACAAGGCCTCGCTGGTCTCCGCCACTCCCGACCCGGGCTGGCAGATGCAGGTGTGGAACGGCGACCAGTGGATGCGGGTGGACTTCACCAAGGGCGAGCAGGCCAACTCGGTCTTCGTCTACTGGAACGGCCACCCGCCGGTGGTCGAGACGGCCGTCCGCTGAGCCCCCCTCACCAGGTCTCGAACGGCAGGTACCCCGGCAGGTACGGCCCGGCGTAGCCGGACCGGTCGACCAGGGTGTGCCTGGTCCCGCCCGGCACCCCGATCGTCGCGAGCACCGCCGTGCCGAAGCGGTCCCGCGCCTCGTACGGCTCGGCCAGCGACAGGGCGCCCCGGTCCACCGCGTAGTCGTAGGCGTAGAAGACGTCCGGCACGCTCACCGCGAGGTCCAGCACCCCGCCCCCGTGCCGGGCCAGGTGCGCGGCCAGCTCCCGGCCGCGCGGGCCGATCACCTGGACCAGCGAGGTGAGCACGATCCTGGTCCCGGGCGCGTCCAGCACGTACGAGACCGTCTCCGGCTCCCCGGTCTCCGGCCCGGCGTACGCGGTACAGCGCAGTCCGAGCGCGGCGGTGTAGCGGCGGGCGGCCCGCTCGGCGTCGCCGACCGCGAAGACCACCGCGTCGGCGCGGCCCATCGGGAGGGGGTCGGACTGTCCGGGTCCTGCGGCGAGCAGGACGGGTTCGGCGGCGGTGTCGGTCATGACGGCCCTCCCGGTAGGCGTGCGGACCACGGCGGGTGCGACCGTGCGCCGGTGTGGGGCCCGGCGCACGGCGTTGTGGCTGGAGGGTGGCGCCGAGCCGACCGGCGCGCAACTGTTCCGTTTCCTCCTGGTCAAGCTGTGCGTCGGGGCGGGAGAATCGGCGGCGCCGCTGTACAGAATGCCCACCGGAGGACGGAGCCGCGATGCCCCCCGCCCAGTCCCCGAGCTCCCCCGGCTCGCCCAACTCCCCCGCCCCGCCGGGCGCTTCGGCCGCCCCCGGGACGGGCGGCGGGAACGACTCGATCGACGCGCTGGACGGCCGGCTGATCCGGCTGCTCGCCGAGGAGCCCCGGATCGGGGTGCTGGAGTGCTCGCGCCGGCTCCAGGTCGCCCGGGGCACCGTGCAGGCCCGGCTGGACCGGTTGCAGGCCAAGGGGGTGATCGGCGGCTTCGGCCCGGAGGTCGACCCGGCGGCGCTCGGCTACCCGGTGACGGCCTTCGCCACCCTGGAGATCTCCCAGGGCCAGGGCGCCGACGTCCGGACGCACCTGGCGAACGTGCCGGAGGTGCTGGAACTGCACACCATCACCGGGGCCGGGGACATGATGGTGCGGATCGTGGCCCGCTCCAACGCCGATCTGCAACGGGTGATCGACCGGGTGGTGGGCTTCGACGGGATCGTCCGCTCGGCGACCGCGATCGCGCTGGAGAACCCGGTGCCGTACCGCATCCTGCCGCTGGTGGACCAGGCCGCCGCCGAGTAGGGCCCGCGCGACGGCAGAGGCCTCCGCCCCCGTCAGCAGCTGGGGACGCCGCCGCCGCTCTTCAGCGCCTCCAGCGCCGAGACCGCCTCGCCGAGCGTGCCGACCGGCACCAGGCGCAGCGTCTTGGGCGTGTTGACCTTGGCGTCCGTGCACTCGTCCTTGGGCAGCAGGAACACCGTCGCGCCGTCCCGGGCGGCCGCCTGGGTCTTGAGCGGGACGCCGCCGACCGCGCCGACGACGCCCTGGTCGTCGATGGTGCCGGTGCCCGCGATCGTGAGCCCGCCGGTGAGGTCGCCGCCCTTGCCGTCGCCGGCGAGCTTGTCGATGATGCCCAGCGCCAGCATCTGCCCGGCGCTCGGGCCGCCGACGTCGCCCAGGTCGACCTTCACCTTGACCTGGTCCGGCGAGAGGTGGAGGTAGCCGAGCGCGGCGGCGGTGGCGCTGTTCTGCGACTCGGCCATCTGCTGGGCGGTCTGCTCCTCGGCCTTGGCCGGGTTGCCCGGCGGGTAGACCGTGTCGGTCGGGCGCACCGCCTCGTCCTGGTCGAACCAGGCCTGGAGCGCGCGCCAGAAGGTGGTCTTCTCCCCCGGGTTGGTGGCCGAGATGGTGACCATCCGCAGCTCGCCCTCGGTGGTGCGCAGCGGCGCCCCGGTCACGGTGAGGACCGGCTTGTCCTTGTACGTGCCGAGGGTGTCCGCGGTCAGGCCCGGCCAGGTCAGCGTGTACGGCAGCGGGACGAAGGCGGCCACGCCGAACAGCGCGGCGACCAGCACCCCGCAGAGCGTGAGCGCGCGGGTCCGCGGGGAGGTGAGGGCCTTGGGCAGCTTGGTGTCGGACACAAGGGGAATCCAAACACACCGGGGCCCGTGCCGGCCTACCGCAGCGCGTCGGCCACCTCGGTCGCCGCCTCCACCACCCGGGGGCCGACCCGCTCGGGGACCAGCCCGTTCAGCATCACCACGCCGACGCTGCCCTCGATGCCGCTCAGTCCGATCAGCGCGGCGGCCGCGCCGCAGGCCCCGGACTGCTCCTCCGCACGGGTGATGACGAACCCCTGCTCCGGCCGGCGCTGGCTGGGGAAGGTGCGCGCCTCCAGGATGGCCCGGCCGGCCGCGCTCTCGCCGAGCGGGTGGCGCAGCCCGGTGCGGTAGGCGACGTGGAAGTCGGTCCAGCTCGGCTCGACCACGGCGACGGCCAGCGCCTCGTTGCCGTCCACCAGGGTGAGGTGGGCGGTGGCGCCGAGGTCCTCGGCCAGGCTGCGCAGGGCCGGCAGCGCGGCCTCGCGCAGCAGCGGGTGCACCCGGTGGGCCAGGCGCAGGACGCCCAGGCCGACCCGGGCGCGGCCGCCGATGTCCCGGCGGACCAGGCCGTGCTGTTCCAGGGTGGCCAGCAGCCGGTAGACGACGGTGCGGTTGACGGCCAGTCGGGCGGCCAGCTCGGTGACGGTGAGCCCGCGCTCGGAGTCGGCGAGGAGTTTGAGGACCCGGACTCCACGGTCCAGGGTCTGGGAGGTCTCGGCAGTCACGACGGGCATCCTTTCCGCGGCGCTCGCGGGGCAGGCGGCGCCGGACCGGGTTCGGTGTCGCGCGCAGGTGGGGTGGCCGCGCTCGGACCGCTCGCGGTGTCGTCCTTGACGTGCGTGCGGTCCTGCGGCGCCCGTCCTGTGGGGGTTGCCCGGTGGAAGAGCGTGGGGGAAAGGTAGTGAAGGAAATGTCGCGACGGAAGTGGTTGTCCAAAATTCGGGCGTGATCGACTTCAACAGCGCGACGGAACCGGGACAAATGCCCGCATTTCTCCGGGCCCGCCGGCGCGCGGCTCCGGCCGCGCTCCGGAGTCCGGACACGCGGGAACGGGGCGGCCGGCCCGCGGCCGCGCGCCGTGCCGTTCCCGCGCCTGATTCCGCGGCTGACTCCGAGCCCGTTTCCGAGCCCGTTCCCGACCCCGTTCCCGTTCCCGAACCCGCCTGCCCGCCTGCCCGCCTGCCCGCCTGCCCGCCGCGGCTACTTCGCCCACTCGCGGATCTTGGCGATCCGCGCCTTCAGCTGGTTGGCGGTGGCCTGCGCGGTCAGCGGGCCGCCGCACTGACGGCGCAGCTCGTTGTGGACGGTGCCGTGCGGCTGGTCGGTGCGGTGGTGCCAGGCGGCCACCAGCGCGTTCAGCTCCTTGCGCAGCTCCCGGAGTTCCTGGTGGGTGACGACCGGCCGCTGCTCGGCCGGCAGCTCCAGCAGGTCGGCCTCCTCGGCGGGCTTGCCCTTGCTGCGCTGGATCTGCCGGTGCTGGCGCTTCTGCAGCAGCATCTGCACCTGGTCCGGCTCCAGCAGGCCCGGGATGCCGAGGTAGTCGTCCTCTTCCTCGCTCCCCGGGTGGGCCTGCATGCCGAACTCCATGGAGTTGTACAGCACCCGGTCGAAGACCGCGTCGGAGCCGATCGCCTCGTAGGAGAACTCGTCGCCGCCCGCGCCGTCCGGCCCGTCGTTGGCCCGCTCGGCCTCGGCGAGCAGCCGGTCCTCCTCGTCGAAGAGGCCCTCGCCCTCCTTCTTCGGCCGGTCCAGCACGTGGTCGCGCTGGACCTCCATCTCGTTGGCGAAGCCGAGCAGCGTCGGGATGGTGGGCAGGAACACCGAGGCGGTCTCGCCGCGCTTGCGGGCTCGCACGAAGCGGCCGACGGCCTGGGCGAAGAACAGCGGGGTGGAGATCGAGGTGGCGTACACCCCGACGCACAGCCGGGGCACGTCGACGCCTTCGGACACCATCCGGACCGCGACCATCCAGCGCGAGTCCCCGGCCGCGTAGTCGGAGATCCGCTGGGAGGCCTCGGTCTCGTCGGAGAGCACCACGGTGGCCTTCTCGCCGGAGATCTCGCGCAGGATCTTGGCGTAGGCGCGCGCGGTGTTCTGGTCGGTGGCGATGACCAGCCCGCCGGCGTCCGGGATCGCCTTGCGGACCTCGGACAGCCGCCGGTCGGCGGCCTGCAGCACGGACGGGATCCACTCGCCCTGCGGGGCCAGCGCGGTGCGCCAGGCCTGGGCGATCAGGTCCTTGGTCATCGGCTCGCCGAGCCGGGCCTCCAGCTCGTCACCGGACTTGGTGCGCCAGCGCATGTTGCCGCTGTAGCTGAGGAAGATCACCGGGCGGACGACGTGGTCGGCGAGCGCGTGCCCGTAGCCGTAGGTGTAGTCGGCGACGGACTTGCGGATGCCGTCGCCGCCGGCCTCGTACTGGACGAACGGGATCGGGTTGGTGTCGGAGCGGAACGGCGTCCCGGTCAGCGCCAGCCGGCGGGTGGCCGGCTCGAAGGCCTCGAAGCAGGCCTCGCCCCAGGACTTGGAGTCGCCGGCGTGGTGGATCTCGTCCATGATCACGAGGGTCTTGCGCGCCTCGGTCCGGTTGCGGTGCAGCATCGGGTTGACCCCGACGCCCGCGTAGGTGACCACGATGCCGTGGTAGTCCCGGGAGAGCGGGCCGGAGGAGTAGGCCGGGTCGAGCCGGATGCCTATCCGCGCGGCGGCCTCGGCCCACTGCTTCTTCAGGTGCTCGGTCGGCGCGATGACGGTCACCTGCTGCACCAGGTGGTTGTGCAGCAGGTACGAGGCCAGGGTGAGCGCGAAGGTGGTCTTACCGGCGCCCGGGGTGGCGACCGCGAGGAAGTCGCGCGGCTGCGTCTCGATGTACCTGTCCAGCGCGCCCTGCTGCCAGGCCCGCAGCTTGCCCGCGGTGCCCCAGGGGGCGCGGCCGGGGAAGGCCGGCGAGAGGTGGTGCGAGGCGGCGGACGCGGCGGGTCCGGCACCCCGGGCGGGCGCCTGCGGCTCCGGCACGTCGGAGAACAGCGGCATCGAGGAGGCGGCGGCAGTACTCACGGTCTCCGAGGGGGGATCATCGCAGGTCAGGGGCGGTTTCTCAGCCCCGCCCCGCGGAAGGGCGGCGATCGGACAACCCGCCCAGCGTACCGGCCCGGCGCCGCCGGGGCGGCCAGGCGAGGCTCCGCGCCGGGCCCGGGCGGCCGGAAATCGACGTGACTCGGATCACATCCGATCGGTTCCGAAACCGAGTAATCACGACCGGTCCCGGGACTCTCACCAGGGTGAGGCCGCCCCCACCCTCCCCCTTGTCGACCGGCCTCACACCGACCCGAAGGGACTCGCCGTGCACACCGCCGCCGAAGAGACCGTCCAGGCCCGTCTGATCCTCTCGCTCCACCGCTCCGTCCGGCTGCGGGTGCTCCTGAGCTACCTGCCGGAGGACCCGCTCGCCGTCCGGATGGCCTTCCCCGCCGAGTTCTCGCTGGACGAACCGGCGGACGGCGGCGCGGGCTCGGACGGCGCCGACGACATCGTCTGGGTCTTCGCCCGCCAGCTGCTCTCGGCCGGCCTGGAGCTGCCGGCCGGCGTCGGCGACGTCCACGTCCGGCCCGCGGTCGGCCGGCGCACCATGGTCGAGCTGCGGGCGCCGGAGGGCACCGCGCTGCTCCAGTTCGACACCACCGACCTGCGCCGCTTCCTGTGGCGCAGCCGGCTGCTCGTCCCCGAGGGCGAGGAGCACCTGCACCTGGACGCCGACCGCGCGCTCGCCGAGCTGCTCGGCTGAGCGGCGCGCGGGGCAGGCGTCCGGGGCGTCAGCGCGCTTCCGGCCGTCACCCGGGTCCGGGGCCCGGGGCGCCTCAGCCCGACAGCCTGCGCATCAGCCGGACGCCCTGCGCCGGCGTCAGGTGCGGCAGGTACGCCTTGCCGATCGCCCTGGTGATGCTCGGCAGCGCGGCGGGGTCGGGGTAGGCCATGTACATCGGCCGGTACTCCGGCTGGAACTTCGCCTTGAACGCGAGCAGCGAGCGGAAGCCGTACACCGGCTCCAGCACCCGTCCCATCCAGTCCAGCATCCGCTGCAGGCCGGAGGGCTCCTCGTCCTGCCCGGAGCGGGCCAGCGGCGCGCCGGACAGCGACAGGAAGCGCGCGCCCTCCTCCTTGAAGCCCAGCGCGGCCGAGGCGATCAGGAACTCGTTGACGCCGCGGAAGCCGTCCGAGCGCCGGCGCATGAAGTCCAGCGTCCAGCCGACCGGCACGCCGTTCTCGTACACCGGCATCCAACTGGTCAGCCCGTGCACGACGCGCTGCTCGTCCACCGCGATCAGCACCCGCACGTCCGGGTCGTCCAGCTCCTCCAGTCCGCCGAGCGTGAAGCCCATCTCGGGCAGGCCCTTCTCGGAGACCCACTCCTCGGAGATCGCCCGGATCTGGTCCCGCAGCGCGCGCGGCGCCTCGTGGTGGGACCACCACTCGGCGGTGATGCCCTGCTTGCCGGCCTTGTTCAGCGCGGTCCGGATGTCCTGCCACTTGCGGCCGGTGAAGGCCAGCTCGGGCAGCGCCACCACGGTGTCCTCGGCGACCTGCACCGAGCGCCAGCCGAGCTGCGCGGCGGCCTCCCGGGTCTGCGGGGAGACGCTGTAGAAGCACGGGGTCCAGCCGCGCTGGTCGCAGAACCGGGCGAACCCGGCCACCGCCCGGGCCCGGGCCTCCGGCGCGCCGAACGGGTCGCCGGTGGTCAGCGCCACCGTGTTGTGCACCCGGTAGGCGACGGCCGCCCGGCCCTCCTCGTCGAACCAGTAGTGGTTGCCGTCCCAGGTGGTGATGAAGGACAGCGTCCCGCCGCCGTACGCGGTGAGCAGCGCCCTGGCCCGGGCGGCCGCCTCCGCGTCGGTGTGCAGCACCGGCCGGCGGAAGGCCAGCAGCAGCGCGGTCAGCGCGACCACCCAGAACGCCAGCCCGCAGTACGTCTCCAGGAACAGCGCCACCGGGCCGACCGCGATCGGGTAGTCCGGCAGCAGGTCGTTGTAGGCGGGCGGCAGGAACTGCGCGGGCAGCCCGTGCAGCAGCCGGCGGATGTTCGCCCCCGGCTCGAACTGGTCGGCCGCGAGGCGCCCGAGCCCCACGTACGCGGCCGAGGCCGCCAGGGCGGCGCCGCCGAGCAGCGCGCCCAGCCGCAGCACCGCCCGGCCGGCCAGCCGCAGCCGGAAGCGCTGCCGGGTGGCCAGCAGCAGGCCGAGGGTGAGCAGCGGCAGCAGCAGCGCCTCGACGAAGTACTGGACCACGTCGCCGCTGACCGGGCCGGAGTCGAGGTACAGCCAGCCCAGCAGCGCCGCCCAGAGCAGCTCGGTGGCGACGGTGATCCGCCAGGCGAGCCGCAGCCCCCGGCGCAGCCCCTCGGCCAGGACCAGCAGCAGCGCCGGGAACAGCGCGGCCATCAGCCGGCCCGGGGTGTCGAAGATCCGCTCGACGGCGTGCGCGCGGGCGCAGTCGTGCGCCGACAGCGCGCAGAAGTCGGCCACCTCCTCCGGGCTGAGCCGGTGCGAGAAGTACAGCTCGGAGAAGGTGTTGAACGGCCCGCTGGCGTTGTCGTACAGCGAGGCGATCAGCGGGCCGAGGGCGGCGGCGACCAGGCAGAGCGCCACCAGCACCCGGGTCTCGGAGTGCGAGGAGCGGTGGGTGCGCAGGTGCAGCCCGCCCCGGGCGAGCAGCGCGCCGGCGCCCAGCCCGACGAGCGCGGCGGCGCACCGCTGGACGCTCTGCAGGTGGCCCACGTACAGCGTCATGACCAGCGGGGCGAGCAGCACCAGCAGGTGCAGCCGGCGGCGCCAGAGCACGGTGAGCCGGTAGCCGAGCACCCCGGCCAGCGCGAACAGGCCGACGCCGGGGCCGACCGAGGTCTGGTCGGCCACCGAGACGGTCCACTGCTCGCCGACCCGGGAGCCGACCGCGATCAGCCCGGTGCCGAGCAGGGTGCCCGCCAGTTGCCCGCCGACCAGCACCGCGAGCGTGCGCAGCCACCCGAGCCGGTGCTCGGCGGCCGGGCCGACCAGGACCAGCAGCAGGCTGGTGAACACGTACGAGCCCAGGCCGGAGCACCAGAACAGCGAGGTGAACGGCGTCCACCAGTGGCCCTCGGCGAGCGTGGGCACGCCGGCCCCGACCCGGTCGAGCAGTCGCTCGGACGGCCCGTGGGCCAGGCTGCCGGTGGCCGCGCCGAGCGCCCAGAGCCCGGCCAGCAGCACCAGGGTGAGCGGCGCCGAGCGCAGCCACACGCCGAACGTCCGGGTCGCCCGCCAGGCCCGCTGCGGGCGCGGCTCCGGCGTCCCGGCGACCGGCGCGCGGTCCGACGGCCACTCCTGTTCCTTGGCCGGCGCGGGGGCCGCGGGGAGCCGGATCACCGGATCAGCCCAGTCTGCTGGGAGAGCCAGGCCAGGTTCTGTTCGAAGGCCTGGCGGAACACCACCCAGCTGTGCCAGCCGGGGATGGTCTGGTAGCCGACCTTCATTCCGGCCGCCTGTGCCGCCGCATAGGCCTTCTCCTGCATGGGTCGGAAGTCCGGGTCGTTGGCGCCGACCACGAACATGCCTGCGGTGTCGGGGAACTTCTGCCGGGCCATGACGTGCACCGGGTCGACGGCGTCGAACGCGGCCTCGTCGCCGCCGAAGGCCTTGTCGACGGTCTCGCCGCGGTCGCCCAGGGTCGGCTCGTCCTGGCCGGAGATGTCCAGGAAGGTGCCGTAGACCCCGGGCGCGTTGACGGCCAGCTGGAGCGAGCAGGTGCCGCCGAGCGAGAGCCCGCCGATGGCGAAGGCGCCCCGGCCGGTGGCGGTCTGCAGGTTGTGGTGGATCCAGTCCGGGACGTCGGTGGCCAGGTAGGTGTGCGCCTTGGCGATCCGGGAGTCCATGCAGAGCGTGTTGGTGAACGGGCTGCCGGTGGGGTCGGCGACCACCACGATCGGGGCGAGGCCCTGGTGGTCGGCGGCGAAGGCGTCCAGGGTCTCCTGGATGGCCCCGGAGGTGATCCAGTCCACCGGAGCGCCGGGCTGGCCGGGCAGCAGCACCACGACGGGCAGCAGCGGCCGGGGATTGGCCTGGTAGGCGGGCGGCAGGTAGACGTACCCGTCGCGGGCCGTGAAGCCGGACTTGGTGCCGGGGATGGTCACGGTGGAGAGGGTGCCCTTCGCGGGCAGGCCGGGCGGCGCGTGCCAGAGCTCCTCGACGGGCTTGCCGGGCGTGGCGGCGATGGTGCTGGCCACCTTGCCCGTGGTCAGCGCCTGGACCCCGGGCACCAGCATGGCCCGGGCGGTCGGGTACTGGTCGAAGCCCCGGTTGACCTGCGAGGCGGCCATCAGCAGCACCAGGACGGCGGCTCCGGTCGCCAGCAGCCGGCGGCGGACGGCGAGCAGCGGCGCGCGGAAGCAGACCAGGGATATCGCGAACAGCGCGACGGCTATCCAGCGCAGGACGAAGTCCGGTGTGCCCTCCGGGAAGGGGTGCCACCAGCCGTCGACGCCGAGCTTCACCAGGGCGGTGAGCGTTCCGGCCAGCATCAGGGCGCCGAAGAGGCGCGGGGCCCGCCAGCGTTCGTGGCGGGAGAACGCGAGCAGGACCAGCGACCCCCAGCCCGCGGCGAGCACGGCGTACGGGATCGGGCCGTGGGTGAGCGGCCAGTCGATCGGGTTCCAGCGGGTGGCGAGGGTCAGCGTGGTCATGCGGCTTTGCCCGGCCGGGTGGTGTCGGCCAGGAAGCCGTAGGCGACGACGTTGCCCTCGTAGCCGTGCTCGGCGCTGTACGCGCCGCCGCAGGTGATGACCCGCAGCTGAGCGTCGGCGGCCTGGCGGTAGACCCGGTCGTCCGGGAAGTCCTTTCGGTCGTGCACTTCGATGGCGTACAGCTGGTAGACGGCGACGGCGCCGTCCGCGCGGGCGATCTCGATCCGGTCTCCGCGCCGGAGCGCCCCCAGGTTGTAGAAGACGGCCGGGCCGGCCTTGTTGTCGACGTGCCCGGCCAGGATGGCGGTGCCGCGCTGCCCGGGGCTGGCCCCGCCGCGGTACCAGCCCGCCAGGTTGCGGTCCGCCTCGGGCGGGGCCTGGAGGTGGCCGTCGGGGTCGAGCCCGAGCGCGGTGACCGGGGCGTCCAGCCGGACGGCCGGGATGCGGATGCGGATGGGGTCGGAGGGGCCCAGCGGCGGGACGACGGAGACCGGGGCGAAGCCGGACAGCGTCTGCGTGCTGCCCGGGGCGGGCGGCAGCGCACCCTGCCCGCCGTCGTGCAGCAGCCAGGCGCCGAGCACCAGCGCGGCACCGGCCGCCAGGGTGCCCGGCCACGGGCTCCTGCTCTGCTGGACGCCCACGGGCGCTCCCCTCTACCGACGGATTCCCGATCCTGGGAGTTTCCTGGGAAACAATTCAATCGGATCGGACCTTAAAGCACGTCCACACGATGGGCGTAATGACACCCCCCGATCGGCAGGGCAACCGCCCGAATCCGTGCACCCCGTGGGCATCCGGTGACGGAACGCGACGGCCGTTCCCCAGGGGAAGGCGCCACCGGAACGCCTCGGTACGAGCTTCGACGGCGCGGGGGGCCGGTCCGGTTGCGTCAATCGGGCGATCGATGACGACCGCCAGTGGCGCCTGGCCGACCGATCGAGCCCAGCTGCCATGCTGACCCGGTCACGGGTTCTATCACCCCACTTGTCCGACCGGATTTCCGCACGCCTGTACGCCTGCCGAACGCCTCATGAACGGAGTGACCATGGCCGCTCTCTCACGCCGCACCCTGCTGGCCGCCGGTGCGGCCTCCGCCGCCACCCTGGCGACCGGCTGCGGAAGCAACAGCGCCGACAAGCCGATGGTCGGTTCGGCCGTTCCCCCCACCGGCGCGGCCGTCGACCAGAGTTCCGACCCCACCGACGCCACCGAGCAGCAGGCCGTCCTGATCGGCGACGGCTCCACCTCCGACACCGGGGCCCAGCCCCACCAGCCCACCCCCGAGCGGCTCAAGGCCGGCGAACGGCCGCCGCAGTTCGTGGTCTTCTCCTGGGACGGCGCCGGCGAACTCGACAACGGACTGTTCGCCCGCTTCCGCCGGCTGGCGCAGGAGCACAACGCCTCGATGACCTTCTTCCTCAGCGGCCTCTACCTGCTGCCCGAGTCCAAGAAGGACCTCTACCGCCCCCCGCAGCACAAGGTCGGCGCCTCCGAGATCGGCTACCTCACCGACCAGCACATCCACGACACCCTGGAGAACGTGCACGCGGCCTGGCTGGAGGGCCACGAGATCGGCACCCACTTCAACGGCCACTTCTGCGGCGACACCGGCGTCGGCAAGTGGTCCCCGGAGGAGTGGGACAGCGAGATCCAGCAGGCCATGGACTTCGTGACGAACTGGCGCACCAACACCGGCTTCACCGACCTGCCGGCGCTGCCCTTCGACTACCGCAGGGAGCTGATCGGCAGCCGCACCCCCTGCCTGGAGGGCCAGCGCAACCTGCTGCCCACCGCGGTCAAGCGCGGCTGGCGCTACGACAGCAGCGGCAACGGCACCCAGGTGTGGCCGCAGAAGATCCAGGGCGGTGCGCTCTGGGACCTCCCGCTGCAGTCCATCCCCTTCCCCGGGCACACCTTCCAGGTGCTGTCGATGGACTACAACATCATGTACAACCAGTGCGGCCCCAACACCAAGGCCGACCCGGCGCTCTACCCGGGCTTCCAGGCCCAGGCCCGCGACTCCTACCTGCTGGGATTCGACCGCACCTACAACGGCAACCGGGCGCCGTACGTCATCGGCAACCACTTCGAGGAGTGGAACGGCGGCATCTACATGAACGCCGTCGAGGACGTGCTCCGGACGATCGCGGACAAGCCGGAGGTCCGGCTGGTCTCGTTCCGCCAACTGGTGGACTGGCTGGACGCCCAGGACCAGGCGGTGCTGCGCAAGCTCCAGGGCCTCGCCCCGGGCCAGGCGCCGACCGGCGGCTGGGAGGCCTTCCTCGGCACCCCCGGGGCACCGCCGGTGCCCTCCGCCGCCGCTGCCGGCTGACCCTCAGGACCTGGCCCGGACCCGGCCGGCGAGCAGCGCCCCCAGCAGCGCCACGCCGGCCATGGCCAGCAGGATCACCGCGAAGGCCCCGGGCGAGCCGGCGGCCCCGGACGAGGCGGTGGCCCCGGCGCCCTCGTGGGCGGCGGCGAGCGAGCCGCCGCCCAGCACCGCGAACATCACCCCCGCCAGGCCCGTCAGCAGGACGTTGCCCAGCGCGTCGCTCATCTGCAGGGCCGCCGAGTTCACCCCGGCGTCCTCCGGCGCGGAGAGCTTCATCATCAGCACGCTGACGCTCGCGACCGTCAGTCCCATCCCGATGCCGCCGACGCCCCAGGCCACCGCCGCCACCCAGGCCGGCACCGCCGGGACCAGCACCAGCGCGGCGCCCGCGATCGCCACCGCGGTCAGCACGAACCCGCCCCGGATCATCGCCTCGCGGTAGCGCTCGGCTCCCGGCCGCCCCTGCAGCCAGGAGCCCAGCGCCCAGGTGAGCCCGCCGCTGGTCAGGGTGAGCCCCGACATCGTCGGCGAGAGGCCGCGCTCGGTGGTCATCATCAGCGGGACGAAGGCCTCGGCCCCGAGGAACGCCCCGGCCGCCAGTCCGCGCAGCAGGATCACCGCCGGCAGCCCCCGCCCGGCCCGCAGGGTCCGCTCGGGCAACAGCCCCAGGACGGCCGGCACCAGCAGCGCCGCCCCGACGATCCCGGGGAGCAGCCCGATCAGGTCGTGCCGCCCGCCCGCGTACTGCAGCAGGCCGGCACCGAGCGCCGCCATCGCGGCCAGCAGGGTGCGCCGGCGGTCGAAGTCCGAGCCCCTGGCCACCGGGTGCTCCCGCTCGGAGCGGGTCAGCGCGGGGCCCATCACGGCCAGCGGCAGCAGGATCAGCACCGGCACGGCCAGGAACACCCAGCGCCAGCCGAGGTGCTGGGTGATCGCGCCGGAGACCAGCGGCCCGATGATCGAGGGCAGCACCCAGGCCGAGGAGAAGGCCGCGAACACCGCCGGCCGCAGCCGCTCCGGGTAGGCCCGGCCGACCACCACGTACAGCGCGACGATCACCAGCCCGCCGCCCAGGCCCTGGATCGCCCGCCCGGCCACGAACACCCACATGCCCGGCGCCGTCCCGGCCACCACCAGGCCCACCCCGAACACCGCGATGCCGGTGAACAGCGGCTGCATCGGCCCGCGCCGGTCGCACCACTGCCCGGAGACGACCAGCGCGAACAGCGTGGTGGTGAAGTAGCCGGAGAAGGCGAAGGCGTACAGCCCGATGCCGTTCAGCTGGCGGGCCGCGGTCGGCATCGCGGTGTTGACGGCGGTCGCCTCGAAGGCGATCACCAGGACCACCGACACGATCCCCAGCGTCAGAGCGCGGTAGCGGCCGCTGAGGACCCCGCCCCCGGGGTCGAGTTCGGAGGGTATCGAGGCGGGGTCGACCGAGGTGGGGGAGGCAGTGGTCATACGTAACATCGTAAGGGCCGTCTGCCTTCATGACCCCTGACCCGAGTCGGTGACCAGCTAGGTCGCTGGGCCTAGGACCGGGGTCGGGGGAAGGGCGGGCGAAGCTCAGGCGGCGGTCAGTGGAGCACCTTCAGGCCGACCACGCCGGAGACGATGAGCAGCAGGCAGCCGATCCGGGCCGCCGTCACCGCGTCCCCCAGGACGGCCATGCCGTAGAGCGCGGTGCCGACCGCACCGATGCCGACCCAGACCGCGTAGCCGGTGCCGATCGGAATGGTGCGCATCGCGTACGCCAGCCCGCCCATGCTCAGCAGCAGGGCCACACCGAAGACGAGGCTGGGGGTGAGCCGGGAAAAGCCCTTGGACGACTCCAGGGCCACCGCCCACACGGTCTCCAGGACACCCGAGATGATCAGAACGAGCCATGCCATGACGGCCTACCTCCGCAGTCCACAGCGGCCGGATTGCCGCTGAACTGCGCCGTCTTGTCGTCACCGGGTACGACGCGCTCGTCCGGGGCGGCCGGGCAACCGACCACCTGGTTCCGACCGTAGCACAAGCCGCCATACAGAATTTACATTCCGCCGTTGACGGCCCCCCGCGCATTCCGCCACTATGAATTCACTGGCCGTGTGCCCGAGTGGCTTAGGGAACCGTCTGCAAAGCGGTGTACACGGGTTCGATTCCCGTCATGGCCTCGCCGGAAATGGAATTGCCGGTCGACATTCCGTCGACCGGCAATTCCTGTTTCCGGTATTTCCGGGGCGGTCGGCCGAAGCCGCCGCCCCCGGCCGTCAGACCGCGACCGCGTCCTCCGGCCGGATCGGCAGCCGGCCGACCGGCAGGCCGGTGGCCGCCCGGACGGCGGCGGCCACGGCCGCCGGGGCGACCACCGCGGGGGCGGCGCTGACCGCCTTGGCCCCGAAGGTGGCGACCACGTCCCGCTCCTCCAGCAGGGCGGCGATGCGCACCTGCGGGGTGTCCAGCGCGGTGGGCAGCCGGTAGCCGGTGAGCGAGGGGTTCAGCAGCACGCCGCCCTCGGTGCGCAGGTCCTCCAGCAGCGCCAGGCCGACGCCCTGGGCCACGCCCGCCTCGATCCGGTCCTCGATCTGCCGCGGGTTCAGCGCCCGGCCGACGTCCTGGGCGACCGTCATCTCGACCACCCGGACGGCGCCCAGCTCGATGTCCACGTCCACCACCGCGCGCATCGCGCAGAACGCGATCGACACGAAGGCGTCGCCCTGCCCGGACTCGTCCAGCGGTTCGGTGGGGTGCGGTCGGCACTGGGCCGTCGCCCAGAGCTCCTTGCCCTCCAGCGCCTCGGCGACCGGCATGCCGAGCACCCCGTCGTACGAGGTGATCTTGCCGTCGGCGATCTGCAGCAGTTCCACCGACATCCCGAAGTTGGCGGCGATCGGCTGGAGCAGCTGGTGGCGGACCATCAGCGCGGCGCGCTCGACGGCGCCGCCGGAGACCCAGGTGTGCCGGCCCCGGGCGGAGGGACCGGCGATGGACTGGTCGCTGTCGGCCGGCGCGATGTACACCTCGCTGACGCCCAGCACGGTCTGCACGATCTGCCGGGCCAGCGTGGCGAAGCCCTGTCCGGAGTCGACGGCCGCGCAGATCACCGTGGCGTGGTCGCCGCTGACCCGCACGGTGGCGGTGGAGACCTCGTCCTCGCCCTCGGCGCCGAGCATGTGCACCATGCCGACGGCGTAGCCGATCCCGCGCCGCACCGCCGCCGGGTCGCCGGCCCCACCGGGCCCGCCCGGCAGCAGCCACTCGGCGTCCGGGTCGTCCACCGGCAGGGCCGGCAGCGGCTCGGCCGCGACGGCCTCCAGCAGCGCGCCGACCGGCGCCGGGCAGGTGACGGCCTGTCCGGTGGGCATCGGGTCGCCGGTGGCCATCGCGTTGCGGCGGCGGATCTCCACCGGGTCCACGCCGATCCGGGCGGCCAGCTGGTCCAGCTGCGACTCGTAGGCGAAGCAGGCCTGCAACGCGCCCTCGCCGCGCATCCGCCCGGCCGGCGGGTTGTTGGTGCGCACCGCCCAGGCGTCCACGAAGACGTTCGGGCAGACGTACGGGCCGACCGAGAAGGCGGTGGCGGCGGCCAGCGCCTCGGCGGAGACGTCCGCGTACGCGCCGCCGTCCAGCAGGATCTGCGCCTCGACCTTCACCAGGGTGCCCTCGGCGTCGGCGTGGTGGCGGTAGCGCAGCAGCGCGGGGTGGCGCGAGGGGTGGGTGTGGAAGGACTCCTCGCGGGTGAGGGTCATCTTCACCGGGCGGCCGGTGCGCAGCGCCAGCAGCGCCAGGGTGACCTGGAAAGAGAGATCCTCGCGGTCGGTGGTGGCCCCGGGCACGCCGGTGACCACCAGCCGGACCCGGTCGGGCTCCAGGCCGAGGCAGGCGGCGGTGCGGTCGCGGTCGCCGTGCGGGTCGGTGGAGGACAGGTGCAGTTCGACGCCGCCGTCCGGGCGCGGCACGGCCAGCCCGGCCTCGGCCCCGAGCGGGGCCGGGTCCTGACGGCCGACCTGGTAGAGGCCCTCGATGATGATCTCGCCGGCCGCGTCCGGGTCCCCGGTGCGCAGCGGCAGGTGGCGGAACAGGTTGCCGTCCGGGTGCAGCGACGGAGCGGTGAAGGCCTGCTCGGGATCGGTGACGGCCTCCAGCGGCTCGTAGTCGACCGCGATCAGACCGACCGCCAGCCGGGCGGTGTCCGGGTGGTCGGCGGCCACCGCGGCGATCGGCTCGCCGTGGTGGCGCACCACGCCCGCGGCCAGCACCGGCCGGTCGGCGACGATCGGCCCGGCCGGGGCGCCGTCCGGGGTTCCGTCCGGGCCGGGCGGCAGGTCGGCGGCGGTGACCACGGCGTGCACGCCGGGCAGCGCGAGCGCGGCCGCGGTGTCGATGCCCCTGATCCGGGCGTGCGGGTGCGGCGAGCGCAGCACCGCGCCCCAGAGCAGCCCCTCGGCCCACAGGTCGGCCGCGTACGGGTAGATGCCGAGCGCCTTGGGCAGCGCGTCGCTGCGCAGCGGTGAGCTGCCCAGGCCGAACGGCTCCGGTGCGCCGCCCTCGCCGCCGTCCTGCTGGAGTGCTGCGCCGATGTCGGTAGGCGACGTCATGATGCGTGGTCGTCCTCGGGGAGCCGGATGCCGTGGGCGGGGGTGGCGCCGTACGGGACGCCGGCCGGGGCGGTGCCGCCGGCCGGAGCGCCGTGCGGGGGCGTGGCGACGTACGGCGTGCCGTGCGGGGGCGTGCCGTCGAAGGCGGCCCCGGGCAGCGGCGTGCCGTGCGCGGGGGTGGGTTCGTAGACCGGGGCGTCGTACCCGGCGTCGTAGCCGTTCTGCTGCGGGTAGCCGCCGGGCACGTAGGTGCCGTGGGCGGGGGTGCCCTGGTACGGCTGCTCGGGGTAGCCCTGGGGCGGGTAGTACACCTGGTCGTCGGTGGTCTGGGCGGGGATGCCCTGGACCGGCGTCAGGACGGCGGTGTCGTACACGCCGGTGTCGTAGCCGCCCTGGCCGTCGCCGTACGGCTGGTCGGTGCCGGCCGGGGGCTGCTCGGCGGGCGGCTGCGGGACGTGCTCGATCCAGGCGTCGGAGTCGGCGTAGACCGGCGGTTCGGCGGCCGGCTCCGGTCCGGCGGCCGCTTCCCCGGCGGGCTGTTCGGCGGGCTGTCCCGCGACCGGGGCGGCGGCCTGGGCGGCGGCCGGAGAGGCCGCCTCCTCCGTCTCCTCGGCGTCCTCGGCGCGCGCGTCGGCGATGCTCTGGACGGCGGCCAGCACGCCGCGGTAGCCGGTGCAGCGGCAGAGGTTGCCGCAGAGCGCCTGGCGGGCCTCGACCTCGGTCGGGCGGTGGTTGCGCTGGAGCAGGTCGTGCACCGCCATCGCCATGCCGGGGGTGCAGTAGCCGCACTGCACCGCGCCGGACTCGGCCAGCGCCTGCTGGACGTCGCTCGCGCCGCCGGCGGCCGACAGGCCCTCGACGGTGTTGATCTCGCTGTCGGCGGCCAGCGCGGCGGGCACCAGGCAGCCGGCCACCAGCTGGCCGTCCACCTGCACCGAGCAGGCCCCGCACTCGCCCTGCTCGCAGCCGTCCTTGGCACCGGCCAGGCCGAGCCGCTCGCGCAGCACGTAGAGCAGGCTCTCGCCGATCCAGGCGTCGGTGACGGGCCGTTCGAAACCGTTGACCCGCAAGGTGTACGAGGCGCACGGGCGCAGCTCGCGGCTGACCTGCGGGGTGAGGCCGAGCGGGTCGGCGTCGAGGGTCTCGATGGGGTCTGTGGTCACTTCAGCGCCCTTCCCAGTGCCCGTCGGGCCAGCACCGATACGGTACGCCGCAGCCGAACGGCGGCCGCGCTCGGCCCCTCGGTCACGGCCTCCCAGGCGCCTTCGGCGCCGTAGCTGTCGGGGACGCAGGCGGTGGCCACGTACTCGCCGAAGGCGGCGGTCGCGGCCGGGTCGATCTCCCGGCTGCCGTCCCAGTCGATGCAGCCGGCGACCCAGGCCTCGGCCTCCAGCGGGCGCAGCGGCACCGGTGCGACGGCGCCGACCGCGCAGCGCACGGCGCGCCGGGCGGGGTCGAGGACCAGCGCGACGGAGGCGGTGGCGCGGGCCGGGCCGCTGCGGCCGGTGGCCTTGAGGAAGACCTGCGGGGCGTGCAGCAGCGGGACGCGCACCCAGGTGAGGAGTTCGCCGGGGCGCACCGGGTCGAGGCCGGTGAGCAGGTGACTGACCGGCACCTCGCGGCTGGCGCCGGCCCGGGCGAGGGTGACGCTGGCCTCCAGGGCGGTGAGCACCGGGAGGGTGTCGCCGGCCGGGGCGGCGGTGACGATATTGCCGCCGAGGGTGCCGACGTTGCGGACCTGCGGCGGGCCGGCGGTGCGGGCGGCGTCCGCGAGCGCGGGGATGAGCGCGGCGAAGTCGGGGCGGTCCATCCGGGCGTGGGTGAGTCCGGCGCCGAGGACGGCGGTGCCGCCGTCCTCGTAGCGCCAGCCGCGCAGTTCGGTGATCCGGCCGAGGCCGACCAGGGCGGCGGGGCGTAGCCGTCCGGCGTTGACGGCTTCCATCAGGTCGGTGGCTCCGGCCACCGGTACCGCGGCCGGGGTGGCGGCCAGCGCGTCGACGGCCTCGTCGAGGGAGGCCGGCAGCATGATCGTCCGGTTCACCTGGGTCCCACCGTGCTCCACTTGCTCATCGATCGGCTGCCGCCCGCGGCCTTCGGCCGTGGTGTCCGCGTCAGCAGCCCGGCCTGGCCCGTAGGGTACGGGCGATCGGGCCGGGTTGGGCAACTCTGGCACACAATGCTCGATGATCATTTCGGGGCAGGTGAACGGGACTGCCCGATTGGGACGGATACCGGGCGGTATCTGCCCCGGCCCGAACCGGACCAGGGCAGATGTTCATCTGTTCTTGACGTCAGATGACCACTCAGAAGTTCCCGCCGGAACGAGTCCGTCGCGCTCAGCGCACCGGCGGCGGGCCCTCGATCGGCCGGCCGGCCACCCCGGGCCAGCGCTGCCAGGGGTGCGGGCCGTCCGCCGGGCGGTACTCCACGCCGAGCGCGTCCAGCACCTTCAGGTGTGCCTCCAGCCGGTGCTGGAAGCCGGCGTAGTCGCGCTCGACCGGATCGGTGGGCAGGTCGGACCAGGCGACCTCCGCGAAGGCCACCAACCGGGGGAAGGCCCGGTAGTCGATGTCCCGGGCGCTGTCCATGAACTCGCTCCACAGGTTGGCCTGGGTGCCGATCACGTGCCGGGCGGCGGTCTCGTCCAACTGCCCGGGCACCGGCTCGAAGCGGTACACGTCCTCCAGCGTGCGCACGAAGCCGACCGGGATCGGCTCGTCCGGGCCGTCGGCCTGCCGGTGGTCGAAGTAGACGTGCTGCTCGGGGCACATCACCACGTCGTGCCCGGCCTTGGCCGCGGCGATCCCGCCGCCGAACCCGCGCCAGGAGGAGACGGCGGCGCCCGGGGCGAGCCCGCCCTCCAGGATCTCGTCCCAGCCGATCAGCCGGCGGCCGCGCTCGGCCAGCCAGCGGTCGAAGTGCCGGATCACGAAGCTCTGCAGCTCGTCCTCGTTGGCCAGGCCGAGTTCGCGGATCCGCGCCTGGGCGGCCGCGCTGTCCTTCCACTGCTCCTTGGGGCACTCGTCGCCGCCGAGGTGGATGAACTCGGACGGGAAGAGTTCCAGGACCTCCTCCAGCACGCCCTCGAAGAAGCGCAGGGTCTCCTCGGAGGCGTTGAGCACGTTGTGGCTGACGCCCCAGTCCGTCCAGACGCCGAGCGCCGCGGTGTCCACCACGTCGGTGTTGCCGAGCTCGGGGTAGGCCGCGACGGCGGCCTGGGTGTGCCCGGGCAGGTCGACCTCCGGGACGACGGTGACCCCGCGCGCGGCCGCGTAGGCGACGATCTCGCGCAGGTCGTCCTGGGTGTAGTAGCCGCCGTGCGGGCGGTCGTCGCGGCGCTGGCCGGCCCGGTAGCCGACCATCGAGCGGTCCCGCCAGGCGCCGCGCTCGGTCAGGCCGGGGTAGCGCTTGATCTCCACCCGCCAGCCCTGGTCGTCGGTCAGGTGCAGGTGCAGCACGTTGAGCTTGTGCGCGGCCAGCAGGTCGACGAAGCGCAGCACGTCCGACTTGGGCAGGAAGTGCCGGGCGACGTCGAGCAGCGCACCGCGCCAGCCGAACCGCGGGGCGTCCTCGATGTCCGCGCCGGGCAGCACCCAGCCGGTGCCGCGCAGCGGGGAACGGCGGAAGGCGTCCGGGCCGAGCAGCTGCCGCAGGGTCTGCGCCCCCCACAGCGCACCGGCCGGCCCGCCCGCGGCTATCAGGGCGTGGCCGGGGCGCACCGTGATCCGGTACGCCTCGGCGGCCAGCGCGTCGTCCTGGACCAGTTCGATGCCCGTGCCCGGCCGGCCCGGGCCGAGCGGCAGCCCGGTGGCCGCGGACAGCGCGGTGCGCAGCCACCGCTCGGCGTCGGCCAGCCCGGGCGGCGCGGTCAGCGTGGTGGCGTCGTCGAGGGGGAAGTCCTCGTCCGGGCGGCGGACGGCACTCGAAGGCACGGGAATGAGGTCCATTCCGACATCCTGCCCCCGCCCCGGACGACTGGCATAGACCACTTCGGAAACACGGCACTATGCAAAACGGCGCTGTGCACAACCACACCGTGCGCAACGGCGCCGGGCACCGGCCCGCGGCGGTCGGTGCTACTTGCCGCCGTTGTTGTCGTCGCCGCCCTGCGGCTTGCCGATGCCGTCGTAGATCTCCTTGCACATCGGGCAGACCGGGTACTTCTTCGGGTCGCGCCCGGGCACCCAGACCTTGCCGCAGAGCGCCACCACGGGCGAGCCGGAGAGCGCGCTCTCCATGATCTTGTCCTTCTGGACGTAGTGCGCGAAGCGCTCGTGGTCGCCGTCCCCGTGGGACACCTGGGGGACGGGCTCGACCAGGGTGCCGGTGCCGAGGCCGCGCTCGGGCTCAAGAGTGCTCATAGGTGCCAAGTCTATGGGCGCCCCGCGAAACCCGGCCAGTATCGCGACGGCGGCCCGTACGTCAGTTCAGCGTCGGGTCGTCCGGATAGGTCGCGAGCAGCGCCAGCGGGCCGCGCTGGCGGCGCAGCACCGAGCGCCACAGCCGCTCCGGTTCCGGGCTGGAGATGTCCCCCGGCTCGCAGTCCACCAGGTTCCAGGCGCCGCTCCCCAGCTCCGTCTCCAGCTGGCCCGGCGACCAGCCGGCGTACCCGGCGAAGATCCGCAGCGCGCCCAGCTCGCCGGCCAGCACCTCGGGCGGCGCCTCCAGGTCCACCAGGCCGATCGCGCCGTGCACCCGCCGCCAGCCGAGCGGCTCGCCGGTGCCCGGCTCCCCCGGCGCCACGGCGAGGCCGAGCGCCGAGTCCAGCGCCACCGGTCCGCCCTGGAACACCACGGCGGGCTGCCCGACCAGCCGCCCCCAGCCGTCCAGCACGCTGCCCACCTCGACCGGCGTCGGCCGGTTGAGGACCACACCGAGCGCCCCCTCGACGTCGTGGTCGAGGAGCAGCACCACCGCCCGGGCGAAGTTCGGGTCGGTGAGCAGGGGCGTCGCGACGAGCAGACGGCCGGTGTGGGACCGTCCTGCGTGCGAGTGGGCCGCCGTCATGCCCACATGATCCCGCAGAACGGCCGGGGTCGGACACCTCAACGGTCGAAACCCCGCCACGCCGGACAAACACCCGAACGGCCCCTCCGGCGGGCGGGAGCGAGCCCGGAGAGAGGACCATCACGGGAGAGGCTCACGGGAACCATCGGCACGCCCACTACCATCTACGGATGGTGGACGCCCTTCTACGGTGCCGACTCGGTTTTGCCGGGGGCCCGAGCGCGCCCGTACCAACCGGTCCACCACCGGCTCTCTACCGGAGCCTTCCCACTCCTCTGGCACCCCGGATTGCGAGAACGATGACCGACGACGTCCTGCTGGTCCACGGCGGAAACCCGCTCGAAGGCGAGATCCGCGTCCGCGGTGCGAAGAACCTGGTGCCCAAGGCCATGGTCGCCGCCCTCCTCGGCCAGGGCCCCAGCAGACTGCGCAACGTCCCGGACATCCGCGACGTCAAGGTGGTCCGCGGACTGCTCCAGCTGCACGGGGTCACCGTGCGGACCGGCGACGAGGACGGCGAGCTGATCCTCGACCCGTCGCACGTGGAGAGTGCGAACGTCACCGACATCGACGCGCACGCGGGCTCCTCGCGGATCCCGATCCTGTTCTGCGGCCCGCTGCTGCACCGCCTCGGCCACGCCTTCATCCCGGGCCTGGGCGGCTGCGACATCGGCGGCCGTCCGGTCGACTTCCACTTCGAGGTGCTGCGCCAGTTCGGCGCCACCATCGAGAAGCACCCGCAGGGCACCTACCTGGTCGCCCAGCAGCGCCTGCGCGGCACCAAGATCGAGCTGCCCTACCCCTCGGTCGGCGCGACCGAGCAGGTGCTGCTCACCGCCGTCCTCGCCGAGGGCGTCACCGAGCTGCGCAACGCGGCCATCGAGCCGGAGATCGTCGACCTGATCTGCGTGCTGCAGAAGATGGGCGCGATCATCACCCTGGGCACCGACCGGACCATCCTGATCACCGGCGTCGACGAGCTGGGCGGCTACACCCACCGCGCGCTGCCGGACCGCCTGGAGGCCGCTTCCTGGGCCTGCGCGGCGCTGGCCACCAAGGGCGACATCTACGTCCGCGGCGCCCGCCAGCTGGAGATGATGACCTTCCTGAACACCTTCCGGAAGGTCGGCGGCGCCTTCGAGGTGGAGGACGAGGGCATCCGCTTCTGGCACCCGGGCGGCGAGCTCAAGGCGATCGCCCTGGAGACCGACGTGCACCCGGGCTTCCAGACCGACTGGCAGCAGCCGCTGGTCGTCGCCCTGACCCAGGCCACCGGCCTGTCCATCGTCCACGAGACGGTGTACGAGTCGCGGCTCGGATTCACCGGCGCGCTCAACCAGATGGGTGCACACATCCAGCTGTACCGCGAGTGCCTGGGCGCCACCCCGTGCCGCTTCGGCGCGCGCAACTTCCTGCACTCGGCGGTCGTCTCCGGCCCGTCCAAGCTGATGGGCGCCGAGCTGGTCATCCCCGACCTGCGCGGCGGCTTCTCGTACCTGATCGCGGCGCTGGCGGCCGAGGGCACCTCGACCGTGCACGGCATCGACCTGATCAACCGCGGCTACGAGAACTTCATGGACAAGCTGCGCGACCTCGGCGCCCACGTCGAGCTGCCGTCCGAGCAGCTGGTCGACGCCTGATCCGCAGGGCCCACCGGGCCACGGGCCCACGGGCCCACGACGAGAGGCCGGGCTCCCCAGAAGGGGAGCCCGGCCTCTCGGGCGTTCAAGGGGTGGTTCAGGCGCCCTTGGCGGCTTCCTTCAGCTTGGAGCCGGCGCTCACCTTGGCGCTGTAGCCGGCCGCGATCTGGATCGGCTCACCGGTCTGCGGGTTGCGGGCGGTGCGGGCGGCGCGGTGGGTGCGCTCGAAGGTCAGGAAACCGGGGATGGTGACCTTCTCGTCGCCCTTGGCGACGACCTCGCCGACGATCTCGGCGAAGGCGGCCAGAACGGCGTCGGCGTCCTTGCGGGTCACCTCGGCGCGCTCGGACAGCGCGGCCACCAGCTCACTGCGGTTCATGTGTACTCCTGTGGTCTGTTCGCTTGCGGTGTGCGGGGGCCCATCGGTACTCCCACCGGGGGGCACCCGGATAGGCCGCAGGTCCGCACACTGTGCTCATGCAGGCATTGCGTGGTCGCAGGCCGGGTCCGTACCCGATGCCGCGCGCCGGTGCCGTCGAAGGCCCGTCCGCCTGCCTGGATACGAATCCTGCCCCGACCGGCCCCGAGAAAGCCAATCGGGCCCCGGCCACGACACCCGAACGAACCCCACCCGT
Source organism: Kitasatospora sp. NPDC087271 (assembly GCF_044744605.1). Lineage (NCBI taxonomy): Bacteria > Bacillati > Actinomycetota > Actinomycetes > Kitasatosporales > Streptomycetaceae > Kitasatospora > Kitasatospora sp. NPDC087271. The sequence continues at coordinate 56,581 of NZ_JBIUYQ010000011.1, read as the reverse complement.
TGGAGGTGTGACGCTCCGTCGGCTCCGGCGGACCGGGCCCGGGCGGCGGTCGGGACGACGCGCCGGAAGACCAGGGGGACGTTCCGTACTTGTCGGACACGCCTGCCCCGTGCAGGGCTACCGTACGCCCTAGGCACGACAAGCCCAAACACGCCCCTCGCCCTTGTGTCGCAAGGGTTCGGGGCGGACTCGGGCGGGTAAGGCCGCTATTCGGACATTTGACCGATCAGCGACACGTCGGCCACCTCGCCGGTCAGAGCTTGACGGTGGGGAAGGAGGAGGCGTCGAGCGTGCCGACGATACCCGGGGTCGGACGGGCCGGCTCCGTGCTCTCCTGGACGCCCGCCAGCGCCGCCTCGCGCACCGCCGAGGCGACCGTCTTGGCGACGTCCTTGTGGAAGACGCTCGGGATGATGTAGTTGGCGTTCAGCTCGTCGTCGGCGACGGTGGTGGCCAGCGCCCGGGCGGCGGCGATCATCATCTCGGTGTTGACGGTGCGGCTCTGGGCGTCCAGGAGGCCGCGGAAGACACCCGGGAAGACCAGCACGTTGTTGATCTGGTTGGGGAAGTCGCTGCGGCCGGTGGCGACCACGGCGGCGGTCTGCCGGGCGATGGCCGGGTCGACCTCCGGGTCCGGGTTGGCCAGCGCGAAGACGATCGAGTCCTCGGCCATGGTGGCCAGGTCGTCGCCGTCCAGGACGTTCGGGGCCGAGACGCCGATGAAGACGTCGGCGTCCGCCACGGCCTCCTTGAGGCTGCCCGTGCGGCCCGAGCGGTTGGTGTGCTCGGCGATCCAGCGCAGGCTGTCGTTGAGGTCCTCCCGGCCCTGGTGGACCACACCGCGCACGTCCGCCACGGTGGCGTGCTCGACGCCGGCCGCCAGCAGCAGCTTGAGGATCGCGGTACCGGCGGCGCCGGCGCCCGACATCACCACCCGGATGTCGCCGATCTCCTTGCCGACCACCTTCAGCGCGTTGGTGAGGGCGGCCAGCACCACGATCGCGGTGCCGTGCTGGTCGTCGTGGAAGACCGGGATGTCCAGGGCCTCGCGCAGCCGGGCCTCGATCTCGAAGCAGCGCGGCGCGGAGATGTCCTCCAGGTTGATGCCCGCGAAGCCGGGGGCGATCGCCTTGACGATGGCCACGATCTCGTCGGTGTCCTGGGTGTCCAGGCAGATCGGCCAGGCGTCGATCCCGGCGAAGCGCTTGAACAGGGCCGCCTTGCCCTCCATGACCGGCAGCGCGGCGGCCGGGCCGATGTTGCCCAGGCCCAGCACCGCCGAGCCGTCGGTGACCACGGCGACGCTGTTGCGCTTGATGGTGAGGCGGCGGGCGTCCTCGGGGTTCTCGGCGATCGCCATGCAGACCCGGGCGACGCCCGGGGTGTAGATCATGCTGAGGTCGTCACGGTTGCGGATCGGGAGCTTGGACGACATCTCGATCTTGCCGCCGAGGTGCATCAGGAAGGTGCGGTCCGAGACCTTGCCGATCGACACGCCGTCGATCGCCCGCAGCTTCTCGACGATCTCCTCGCCGTGCGCGACCGAGGAGGCCGCCACCGTCACGTCGATCCGCAGCGCCTCCAGGCCGGAGGCGGTGACGTCGAGACCGGTCACCGAACCGCCGGAGGACTCCACGGCCGTGGTGATCGCACTGACGGCGTTGCCCCGGGCCGGGACCTCCAGCCGCACCGTGATCGAGTTGGAGACACTGGGCACCGTCGCCATCGACGCTTCCTTCTTCCGTCCGTGCGGCAGGTTCAACATTTTGTTGAAGGCATCGCCTGCGCATGCTAGACCTCGATCGTCGCACCTTCCAAGGGGTAGCCAGAAATAACGTTCATTGAGTGTGCGGACCCGACAACTTCTTGCCTCTCCGGGCCGATGCGTTACATTGGACGGGACACCGGCTCGATCCAAGCCCCCGGGCCCAACCTTCGTCCCTTCGAGGGACCACTTGCCGCGAGGCGAGCATGGCGGGTCGGTGTCACTAACGTCTCAAGGCCCCTCACCATCCGGTGAGGGGCCTTCTTCGTCCGGCGGACCGGCCGTCAGCCGTGCAGCAGCGCGGGCACGCCGGCCGCGTCCGGCAGGTCGTCCGGACCGGACAGCACGGTCAGCCGCTGGGTCGCCCGGGTGAGCGCCACGTACAGCACCCGCAGGCCGGCCTCCGACTCGCCGGCGATGCCGGTCGGGTCGGCCACCACGGTCGCGTCGTACTCCAGGCCCTTCGCCTCCAGGCTGCCCAGCACCACCGCCCGCTCGCCCAGGCCCTCGGCCCAGCCGGCCGCCTCGGCCCGGCGGTCCATCGGCACCACGATCGCCACGGTGCCGTCCACCTCGCCCAGCAGCCGCTCCAACTCCGCCCGGGCCGCCGCGCCGAAGGCCTCCGGGGCGGGGTCCACGACGGCCGCGAAGCGCGGCTCGACGCCGACCCGGCGCACCGCGGTCGGCGACGGGGTGCCCGGCGCGGCCAGCGCCAGCACCTTGGCCGCGACCTCGGCGATCTCCGCCGGGTTGCGGTAGTTGACGGTCAGCGTGAAGCGGCGGCGCGGCTTGCCGGACAGCACCTCGTCCAGCGCGGCCTGCGCCTCCTGCGGGAACGGCCAGGAGGACTGCGCCGGGTCGCCGACGATCGTCCAGGTCGCCATCCGGGCCCGGCGGCCGATCATCCGCCACTGCATCGGGGTGAGGTCCTGCGCCTCGTCCACGATCACGTGCGCGTACTCGGTGCGCTCGACGGGGACGCGCTCGCGCTGGCGGGAGCTGCGGTCGGCGAAGGTGGTGACCTCCTCCAGCCCGCTCAGCAGGTCCACCGCGTCCACCTCGCGCACCTTCGGCCGGGCCGCCTCGCCGAGCAGCACCTGGAGCTCGTCCACCAGCGCGACGTCGTGCGCGGACAGCGCGCCCTCCCCGTTCGGGGACAGCCGGCGCCAGGACGCCGCCAGCAGCCTCGCCTCGTCCGGGGAGACGGCGCGGCGGGCGATCCGGTTGATGTGCCGGTGCTGCTTGAGCGTGCCGAGCACCCGGCGCGGGGTCACGGCGGGCCACCAGGCGTCCAGGAAGTCCAGGAACGGCGCCTCGTCCGAGACGTACTCGTCGAAGGACTCCTTCTCCTCCTGGCGCTGCTCGCGGGCGTAGTGGTCGGTCGGCTTCGGCAGGTGCCGGGTGACCTCCTGCCACAGGGCGTCCAGCAGCAGGCGGCGGGCGCGCGGGCGCAGCAGGTTCAGCGGGGTGCCGCCGGAGCCGATCACGTTGCCGCGCACGGCCTTGAGCCGGCCCGCGTCCAGCTTGAGCACCTCGCCGCGGGCGACCACCTTCAGCTCCTGCGGCGCGCCCAGCTCCAGCGCGGCCCGGGCGGCCCGGCGCAGCAGCTGGACCATCCGGCCCGAGCCCTTGACCCGGGCCGCCTCCGGGCTGTCGTAGGTGCCCGCCTCGATGCCGTCCACCAGCGAGCCGACCGCGCGGATGGCGACCTGCCCCTCCTCGCCGAGCGAGGGCAGCACGCCCTCGGTGTAGGAGACCAGCAGCGGGGTCGGCGAGACCACCAGGATGCCCCCGGCGTAGCGGCGGCGGTCCTGGTACAGCAGGTACGCGGCGCGATGCAGGGCCACGGCGGTCTTGCCGGTGCCCGGGCCGCCGGTGACGAGCGTGGCGCCGGCGGCGGCCGCCCGGATCACCTCGTCCTGCTCCTTCTGGATGGAGGAGACGATGTCGCGCATCGAGTGGCTGCGGGCGCGGCCGAGCGAGGCCATCAGCGCGCCGTCACCGACCACCGCCAGCTCCCGGCCGTTCAGGGTCGGGGTGAGGTCGGGACGCAGCAGGTCGTCCTCGACGCCGATCACCCGGCGCCCCTTGGACCGGATCACCCGGCGGCGGACCACCCGGCCCGGCTCGACCGGGGTGGCGCGGTAGAACGGCGCGGCGGCGGGCGCCCGCCAGTCGATCACCAGCGGACCGTACTCGGCGTCCAGCACGCCGAGACGGCCGATGTGCAGGGTCTCGGCGACGGCCGGGTCGGCCGGGTCGAGCGGCGTGTCGGAGGGGATGCCGTGTTCCTCCGGGGCGTCCGCCCGCTGGAGGTCGATCCGGCCGAACAGGAAGTCCTCGAACTCGTTGTTCAGGCGCTGGAGGTGGGCGCCGGCCCGGTAGACCTGGGCGTCGCGCTCGGCGAGCGCGCCGGGGGTGCCGACGTGGACCCGCTTGGCGGCGTCCTCCAGGATGTACTCGGCCTCGGCGAGTTTCTCCTCCAGCCGGCGGTAGACGGTGTCGAGGTGCTGCTGCTCACCGGCGATCTCGCGCTCGCGCACGGTCTCGCGGTCGGTGGCGGCGGTGGTGTCCGTGTTGCTCTGCATGGCCTCGGTGGTAGCGGCGGAATCCGGCTCCGGAAAACGAGCGGACGGATGATCCTACGCCCCAACCGGGGTAAACGTGAAGGCCGCCCACCGCAAAGCGGTGGGCGGCCTTCACTGTCAACATGGGGTGGTGGAGATGCCGGGAATCGAACCCGGGTCCAGTGGAGTTAATTCAGGGCTTCTCCGAGCGCAGTCCGCTGTGATTTTCTCGGCCCTGGCAGTCACACGGACAAGCCGCCAACAGGCCCAGCTGCTGTTTGATTTCCCATCCACCCTCGCAGCCCGGGTGGACGGTTGAGTTCCCTAGATTATGCCAGGGTCCGGGTCGGGAACTCCCCGGTCTGACACCCAAGCGCTATCGGTGCTTATTAGGCAGCGAGAGCGAACTGCTGGGAATCGCGCTTAGAGTTGGCGATTATTTTTTTGCGACACGTGGTTAACGAGATCATTGCCGCGTTCCTCGGCTCGCTTCCCCTGTTTCAACATCCCCTGTCGAAACCGATCATCCCCATGTTTTGTTGAGAAACAGCCGGACGGTGACCGTCCGTGTTGCTGCCGCCATAGTACGCGAGGCGGCGGGTGAGGGTCCAGCGGATTAACGCTGGCGCCGCCGGGCGGCCGCCACCGCACGGGCCGTCTCGCGGGTGTCCTGCTTCTCGCGCAGCGTCTGCCGCTTGTCGTACAGCTTCTTGCCGACCGCGAGCGCCAGTTCGAGCTTCACCCGGCCGTCCTTGAAGTACAGCGAGAGCGGGACGAGCGTGTGGCCCGCGTCGCGGACCGTGCTCTCGATCTTGCGGATCTCCAGCCGGTGCAGCAGCAGCTTGCGCTTGCGCCGGGCCGCGTGGTTGGTCCACGTCCCCTGGGTGTACTCGGGGATGAACACGTTGTCGATCCAGGCCTCGTGGTTCTGGATGTAGGCGTAGCCGTCGACCAGGTTGGCCCGCCCCTCGCGCAGTGACTTCACCTCCGTACCGGTGAGCACGAGGCCGCACTCGTAGGTGTCGAGGATCGTGTACTCGTGTCGCGCCTTCTTGTTCTGCGCGATCAGCTTCTGTCCGGTTTCCTTTGCCATAGCGCGGCCATTCTCGCACTTCGGCCGGTTCGGGGCAGCCCCTTTAGGCCCGGGTGCCGAGCCCGGCCAGCACCCGCAGGGCGAGCGCGTCGGCGTCCTCGCCGGCCGCCGCCGGGACGTCCGGGGTCAGGCCGGTGCCCTCCGGGGAGCGGCCGGCCGGGGTGTAGTAGCGGCCGACGGTCAGCTCCAGCACGGCGCCGTCGGCGAGCCGGCTGGGCTGCTGGACGGTGCCCTTGCCGAAGGTCCGGGAGCCCACCACCACGGCGCGGCTGCGGTCCTGGAGCGCGCCGGCGAGCAGTTCGGCGGCGCTCATCGTGCCGCCGTCGACCAGCACCACCAGCGGGGTGCGCTGGTCGCCCCCGGGCGGGGCGGTCAACTCCCGGGTCTCGCCGCGCTCCTGGTACGAGCCGACCGGGCCGCCGTCGAGGAAGATCCCGGCGGTGCCGGCGGCCTCCTCGACCAACCCGCCCGAGTTGCCGCGCAGATCGAGCACCACACCGGCGTGCGGGGCGCGCAGCGCGGCGCGCACCTGATCGGTCACGCCGCTGGTGAAGGCCCGCACGGCGATCCGCAGCACGCCCTTCTCCAACTGCTCGGCGGTGACCTGCCGGCTGTCCAACAGGGCCCGCCGCAGCCGCAGTTCGCGGACCTCGCCGGCACCGCGCCGCACGGTGAGGGTGACCTCGGAGCCCACCCCGCGCTCGCCGTCGCGCCCGCGCAGCCGGGCCACCACCTCGGTGACCGGCAGGTGGTCGGCCTGGTCCTGGTCGATCCGCAGCAGCCGGTCGCCGGCCTCGATCCCGGCCGTGGCGGCGGGCCCTGCGGGCGCGACCTGGGAGATCGCGGTGACGCCGTCCTGGCCGCGGCCGACCGAGAGCCCGACGCCCAGGTAGCGGCCGTCCAGTCCCTGGCTGAACGCGGCGTACTCCTGGGCGCTGTAGTAGGCGCCCCAGCGGTCGCCGTTGGCCCCGAGCAGGTGCTCGGCCTGCTGCTCGGACAAGGCGGTGCCGGCCGGGTCCGCCGGGAGGCCCGGGGCGGCGCCCGCGACCGGGGCGGCACCGGCGGCCGGGGCGGCACCGGCGGCCGGGCGCCGCGGCGGGTCGCCCCAGGCGCCGGTGGCGGCCCCGGCGATCAGCACGACGCCGAACACCAGGCTGAGGGTGGCCACCTGACGTGCCCTGCGCGGAGTTTCCAGCATGGCACCGGAGTGTAGACACCGCGTCGGGCCCGACGGGCCGCAACGGCGGGCGAAACGGCGGCGGCCCCGGACGGCGCAGTGCCGTCCGGGGCCGCCGGGGCCGGGGATGGTCAGACCTTGAGGTACTTGCGCAGGGTGAAGAACGCCGCCACGCCGGCCATGCCCATACCGACCACGATCAGCAGCGGTATCACCGCGAGCACCGAGCCGAGGCCGATGAAGTGGATGAACTGCACCCGGTCGGCCAGCCAGTTCTGGACGAAGAAGTGCCCGCCGACCAGCAGTCCGGAGGCCATGGCCGCGCCGAGCAGCGCGGAGAACGCGGCCTCGGCGATGAACGGCATCTGGACGTAGAAGTTCGAGGCACCGACCAGGCGCATGATGCCGGTTTCGCGCCGCCTGCTGTACGCCGACACCCGGACGGTGTTGACGATCAGCAGCAGGGCGACGAACAGCATCAGCACCATGATCACGAAGGCCGCCGTCTGGAGGCCGTTGAGCAGGCCGAACAGGTTCTCCAGGATCTTCCGCTGGTCCTCCACCGACTTGACGCCGGGTTTGCCGGCGAAGGCGCTCTGGATGACGTCGTACTTGGTCGGGTCGTTCAGCTTGACCCGCCAGGACTGCGGCATCGCGTCCGGGCCCAGGACGGAGATGAGCGGGTTGTCCGGGTTCATCTCCTTCCAGTGCTTGTACGCCTCGGCGGAGCTCTCGAAGGTCGACGACTGGACCACCGAGTCCATCTTGTCCAGCTGGGCCTTGATGTCCTGCACCTGCTGGTCGGTGGCCGCACCCTTGTCGCACTGCGGCGAGTTGCGCGCGTCCGACTTGGTGCAGAAGTAGATGCTCACCTCGACCTTGTCGTACCAGTACCCCTTCATGGAGTTCACCTGGTCACGGACCAGGAGCGAGGAACCGGCCAGGGCGAGGGAGAGCGCGACACTGACCACGACCGCGATGGTCATCGTCAGGTTGCGGCGGAGACCCACACCGATCTCCGACAGGACGAACTGGGCACGCATGCGGGTAACAACTCCAGGGTCGGTACTGCTGGTCTGGCGACGCGGGCGGACGGCCCTACGGGTTCAGCGCCGGCTGCGCCGGTCGGTCAGTGCTGGTATCCGTAGACGCCGCGGGCCTGGTCGCGGACGAGCAGCCCCTTGTCGAGCTCGATGACGCGCTTGCGCATCTGGTCGACGATGGCCTGGTCGTGGGTGGCCATCAGCACCGTGGTGCCGGTGCGGTTGATGCGGTCGAGCAGCTTCATGATGCCGACCGAGTTCTGCGGGTCGAGGTTGCCGGTGGGCTCATCCGCGATCAGCAGCATCGGACGGTTCACGAACGCGCGGGCGATCGCCACGCGCTGCTGCTCACCGCCGGAGAGCTCGCCCGGCATGCGGTCCTCCTTGCCGCCGAGGCCGACCAGCTCCAGCACCTCGGGCACCACCTTGTTGATGGCGCTCTTGGGCTTGCCGATCACTTCGAGGGCGAAGGCGACGTTCTGCGCCACCGTCTTGTTGGGCAGCAGGCGGAAGTCCTGGAAGACGGTGCCCAGCTGGCGGCGCATGTGCGGCACCTTCCAGTTGGACAGCTTGCCGAGGTCCTTGCCCAGCACGTGCACCTCGCCCGTGGAGGGGCGCTCCTCGCGCAGGCACAGGCGCAGGAAGGTGGACTTGCCCGAGCCGGACGAGCCGACCAGGAAGACGAACTCGCCCTTCTCGATCTCCAGCGAGACGTTGTCCAGGGCGGGACGGTTCTGCTTGGGATAGGTCTTGGAGACGTTGTCGAATCTGATCACGGCTGCATCACGGAGGCCATCCTAGGCGGCGCCAGTCCTCGGTCGATCCACCCCGGGCGCCCGGCCCTGGGGCGGGTGGCGGGAGCGGAAAGGGCCGCTCCCGGTCTGGGACCATACGCGAATCGGCGGTCGGCGTGCAGGGCCCGCCCAGGACAGCCGTCGGAATCTGGGGGAGAATGTCTGGTTATGCCCCGAAAATTGGGAGGCATCTCACAGCCCGGGAGCCGGAACGGTCAGAACCTGGCAGAGTGGAGGTGGCGTCCCCGTGTTCGGGCGCTCCCCCGCACAGGGCAAGAAGAGGAACCAAAGCCCCGTCCGGTGCGTTGGCTGTAGCAGCGAGGAGGAGATCGCATGACCTGCGACCATCTGGTGTGCGCCAACTGCAACGGCCGCGTGAGTGACGGGCGCTGCGCGGTCTGCCGCGCCAACCGGGCCCGGCTGCAGGAGCAGCAGGGTCCGTTCGCGGCGCTCTCCCCCGCGATGCTGCTGGCCCTGCTGGCCGGTCTGCTCGCGGTGGCGCTGATCGCCCGGCAGGCACTGGCCTGAACCCACCGAGGCACACGAAAGGGCCCCCGACCACTGCGGTCGGGGGCCCTGTTTCGTCCGTCGGCGCCTACTGCGCGGCGGTCTCGCGCTGCTTGCGCCAGCGGATGCCGGCCTCGATGAAGCCGTCGATGTCGCCGTCCAGCACGCCCTGCGGGTTGCCGACCTCGTACTCCGTCCGGACGTCCTTGACCATCTGGTACGGGTGCAGCACGTAGGAGCGCATCTGGTTGCCCCAGGAGCTGCCGCTGTCCTTGAGCGCGTCCATCGCCGCCCGCTCCTCCTGGCGGCGCCGCTCCAGCAGCTTCGCCTGGAGGACGTTCATCGCGGACGCCTTGTTCTGGATCTGCGAGCGCTCGTTCTGGCAGGAGACCACGACACCGGTCGGGAGGTGCGTGATGCGCACCGCCGAGTCGGTGGTGTTGACGCCCTGGCCGCCGGGGCCGGAGGCGCGGTAGACGTCGATCCGCAGGTCGCCCTCGTCGATGTCGACGTGGTCGGACTGCTCGACGACCGGGAGCACCTCGACACCGGCGAAGGAGGTCTGCCGGCGGCCCTGGTTGTCGAAGGGCGAGATGCGGACCAGGCGGTGGGTGCCCTGCTCGACCGACAGGGTGCCGTAGGCGTACGGCGCCTTGACCGTGAAGGTCGCGGACTTGATGCCGGCCTCTTCGGCGTACGAGGTGTCGTACACCTCGGTGGGGTACCCGTGCCGCTCGGCCCAGCGCAGGTACATGCGCATCAGCTGCTCGGCGAAGTCGGCGGCGTCGACGCCACCGGCCTCGGCACGGATGTTGATCAGCGCCTCGCGGGCGTCGTACTCGCCGGACAGGAGGGTGCGGACCTCCAGCTCCTCGACCGCCTTCTGGAGGGAGACGAGTTCGGACTCGGCCTCGACCCGGGTGTCCGCGTCGTCCTCGGCCTCGGCCAGCTCGAACAGCACGCCCAGGTCGTCGATACGGCTGCGCAGGCCCTCGACCTTGCGCAGTTCGCCCTGGAGGAAGGAGAGCCGGCTGGTCACCTTCTGCGCGTTCGCGATGTCGTCCCACAGGTCGGGGGCGCCTGCCGCCTCCTCCAGGACAGCGATGTCGGCCCGGATCTTGTCCAGGTCGAGGACGGCCTCGATCGACCCCATGGTCGATTCGAGGTTCTTGAGCTCTTCGGAAGGATCGACGGCTGCCACGCCCCCAGGGTAATGGTTCCGGGGGTGGTCATGACGACACCGGGGTCCTCCGGCTCTCGCGGTACCCGCCCGACGGCCCTCTACGGCGCCCGCGGGGCCGTGCCGGACACCGTCGGGCCGGCCGGGTGGCCGGCGTCCGGGGCGGTGGCCGCGAAGGCCGTCCAGGCCGCGGCGGCGCCCGCCAGCAGCAGGACGGTGGCCAGCAGGACGGCCAGCAGCCGGCGGCGGCGCAGCAGCGCCTGCCGGTCCCGGCGGTGCCCGGTGCCCGGGGCGGTGCGCTGGGCACGGGACTCCGCGGCGTACGCGGCCAGCTCGTCCGCGGAGGGGCGGCGCAGGCTGGTGTGGGTGTCCCGGGTGGAGTCGGGGGCGACGCCGGGCACCAGCGGGACGGCCGGGCCCCGGCGGCGCTTGTGGATGCCCGGGCCGGCGTCCACCTCGGCGTACACGGCCTCACCGGGGGTCAGCGCCTCCTCCGCCGGGGCGCGGCCCTGGGAGGGGACGGCCAGCACCGGCAGGCCGGCCAGCGAGGGCAGCTGCTCGCGCAGCCGGGCGGCCAGCTCGGCGGCCCGCAGCCGGGAGGCCGGGGCCTTGGCCAGGCACTCGGAGATGATCCGCCACAGCCCGTCCGGCAGGCCCGGGATCGGCGGCACCTGCTCGGTGACGTGCCGGCGCAGCACCGCGCCGGTGTGGCCGCCGCCGAACGGGGTGAACCCGGCCAGCAGCTCGTACAGCACGGTGGCGAGGGCGTAGATGTCGACGGCTGCGCGCGGCTCCAGGCCCTCGATGATCTCCGGGGCGAGGTAGTCGGGGGTGCCGATGATCCGGGTGGCCCGGGTGCGGCGCGGGGCGTCGACCAGGCGGGCCACGCCGAAGTCGGTGAGCTTGGCGCGCGGGGCGCCGCCGGGGCCCGGGGCGGCGGCGAGGTCGAGCAGGACGTTCTCCGGCTTGACGTCGCGGTGGACGATGCCGGCGGCGTGCGCGGCGGCCAGGCCGTCGGCGACGTCCGCGATGACCGAGGCGGCGGTCTGCGGCGGGAGCGCGCCGTCACGCTCCAGCCGGGAGCGCAGGTCGGTGCCCTGGACCAGCTCCATCACCAGGGCGAGGTCGCTGCCGTCCACGACCATGTCGCGCACGCCGACCACCCGGGGGTGGTCGAGGCTGGTCAGCGCGGCGCGCTCCTGGACGAAGCGGCCGACCAGCACCTGGTCGGCGGCCAGGTCCTCGCGCAGCAGCTTGACCGCCACCGGGCCGTCGGGCCCCTCACCGAGCCAGACCGTCCCGGCCGAACCCCGGCCGATCACCTGGTGGACGGTGTACCGGCTGCCGATCTTGCGTGCCAATGCTGCTCCGTGGGCGGCGCGGGAGCGCGCCCGGGGGTCCGGTGCGCTCGATGGGGCGGGACAACAGCGACCAACCTACGCGCCCCGGCGCCCCGCGCGGGCCGCCCGAGGGCCCTGGGCGGGCAGTCTCGGGCGAGAAATCTTATGAATTGTCGACAAAGCGTCAATCCCGCCGCGCGGGCCCGGCCCTGGACCGGGCGGCCCCGCGCGGCCTGGCCCGGCGTCAGTTCTTCGAGCTGCCGAACAGGGCGTCCGCCCAGTCGCGCACGGTGTTGAACCAGCCCTGGACGTTGTCCCAGTAGTGCGGCAGCGACGTGAAGTTCCACAGCGCCACCCCGGCCACCACCAGCACCACCAGTACCATCAGGCACCCCTTGAGGCAGCCGAGCCCGGGGATGTACATCCGGTTGCGGCTGCGCGGGCGCCGCTCGCGCGGCGGGGCGGGCTCGCGGCGGTCCTGCTCGCGCGGCTCCTCCCGACGCGGCGGGGGCTCGCGGTGCTGCGGGGGCTCGCGGTGCTGCGGGGATTCGCGGCGCTGCGGCGGCTCGGCCCGGCGCGGGACCGGGGTGGGCGGGGGCGGCGGCGGGTAGCCGCCCTGCGACTGCCCGTACGCGGCCGGAGCCGGCCGGTAGCCGCCGGGCGGCTGCGGGCGTCCACCGGGCCCGGACTGCGGCTGACCGCCGTGACCGGTCTGCCCGGCCTGGTAGCCCTGGCCGCCCTGGTACGGCGGCGGGGCCACCGGCGGCCGCTGGGCGTACCCGGGCGGCGGCGGGCCCTGGCGCCGCTGGTCGGGGTGGTAGCCGGCCGGCGGCTGCGGTTGCTGGTAGCCCGGGCGGCCGCCCGGCCCGGCCTGGAAGGGCCGCGGGGCGACCTGCGGGTCCTCGAAGTCCTCCGGGCCGAAGTAGCCGACCTGGGTCTGCTGGTTGCGGTCCCGGGCCGCCCGCAGCTGCGTCTGCCACGGGTGCGGCGTCTCCTCCCCCGGAGCGCCCGGAGCGCCCGGCGGGGGCGGCGGCACGGCGGTGGGCGGCATCACCTGGGTGCGGTCCGGGGCCCCGAACGGCGGGGCGGGCGGCGGCTGGGTGCCCATCACCCGGGTCGCCGCGGCCGGGTCGTACTGCGCGGCCGGGTCGTACTGCGGGGCCGGCGGGGCGGCCGGAGCCGCCGGCGACAGGCCGGGGACGCCCGCGGCTGCGCTCGGGACGGAGGTCGGGCGCGGGTCCGGCAGCAGCAGCGAGCCGACCGCGAGCGCCTCGTCCACCGCCGCCGGGGAGGCGTGCACCCCGACGCCGGCCGCCACCACCCGCAGCGCGCCGGCCAGCGAGGTCGCGGACGGCCGCTGCGCCGGGTCCTTGCGCAGGCAGCGCTCGATCACCGTCCACAGCGGCTCGGGCATGGTGCTGGGCCGCTGCGGCTCCTGCGCCAGGTGGGCGTGGAGGAGCGCGATCGCGCTGTCGCCCTGGAACGGCTGGCGGCCGGTGACCAGCTCGTACAGCATGATCCCGGCGCCGTAGACGTCCACCGCGGAAGTCTGCGGGCGGCCCTCGGCGGACTCCGGCGCGATGTAGGCGGGGGTGCCGACGAACTCGTGGGTGCGGGTGATGCCCGGGGAGTCGGCGAGGCGGGCGATGCCGAAGTCGGTCAGCATCGGGTGCATCTGCTCGGTGCCGTCCAGCACCGTGGAGGCGAGCAGCACGTTGGCCGGCTTGAGGTCGCGGTGGACGATCCCGTCCTCGTGGCTGGCCGCCAGCGCGTCCGCGACCTGGGCCATCAGCAGGGCGCCGGCGATCGGGCTGAACGGGCCGTTGGAACGCAGGTAGCGGGCCAGGTCGGGGCCGTCGATCAGGTCCATCACCAGGGCCAGCAGCTCGCCCTCGACCACGAGGTCGCGGACCCGGACGATGTTCGGATGGGTCAGTCGCAGCAGCAGCGAGCGCTCGCGCAGGAAGCGCATCACGACGTCCGGGTCGGCCGCCAGTTCCTCGCGCAGCACCTTGATCGCCACCAGCTGCCCGGGCTCGCTGCCGGGCACCTGGACGTCGGGGCGCACCCGGCCGCGCCAGACCGTCCCGGTGGCACCCCGTCCGAGAGTCTCCTCAAGCAGATACTTGCTGCCGACTGGCCGCACCTGTCGCACTCCTCGTCGTGCCGCCCGCGCGGGGCGCTCCTCCGCCGGTGCGGTGAGCCTGCCGGGCCCGTGTCTGCGGCCACTCTAACGGTGTCCGTTCAGGTTTTTGGGGCGACCGGCAGGCCATCCCGGAGGGGTTGGGGGACATCCCCTAGGGGAGTTCCCGGACCGGTTCGGCGGGCCCGCCGGCAGGGCCCCCGCCGCACCGGTTGACCTGACCCTCCGTCGCCTCCACCATGGCGATGATCGCAAGATCGTCAAATCCGGTACGGTGCGCGGACTGTCCGTGACGGATGGCAGGATGGACACTCGCCACTCGTGTGGCCCAAAGGGTCGCCGCGGCCGCCCCGCGCGCCCGCGACGACACCGGGCAGCGGTACCAGGCTCCACACCAGCAGAAGGGACCCGCGGGCGAGATGCAGATCCGGCTGACCGTCCTCCGACCGCGCAGCGGCCCGACCGCCGCCGGCTCCGCCATCCCCTACGTGGACGTGCTGGTCACCGCACCCGTCGGCACCGCGCTCGGCTCCCTCGCGGGCGCCCTCGCGGGCGCCGTCGGCGTGCGCGGGCCCCGGGCCGCCACCCACGTGCACCTGTACGCCGGGGCGCACCGGGTCGACGAGCACACGCTGCTCGGCCACCCCCCGCTCCTCGACGGGGCCGTCCTCAGCCTCAACGAGGCCGACCCGACCGCCGACGACCCCGACGACACCCCCGCCGCCGCCGAACTGCGCGTGGTCGGCGGCCCGGACGCCGGCGGAGTGCACCGGCTGCACGGCCGGGAGATCCGGATCGGCCGCTCCGGCGAAGCCGACGTCCCGCTCGACGACCCCGACGTCTCCCGGCTGCACCTGGCCCTGCACCTCGCCGACGACGGCAGGATCACCGTCCGCGACCTCGGCTCCACCAACGGCACCACCCTGGACGGTCGGCTCGTCCCGCCCGGAGCCCCCGAGGAAGCCGTCCCGCTGGAAGCCGGCGCCCTGCTGCGCATCGGCGAATCCACCCTGCACGTGGCCGCCCCCGACCCGGCCGACGGCACCGGCCGCGCCGCCCTGCCCGACGGCCACGGCCACCTCCAGCTCGCCGCCCCCGGCCCGGTCCGCCCCGCCCCGCCGGTGGCCGAACCGCCAGCGGCCCCCGAACCCGCCCCCGGCCGCGGCCGCGGCCTGCTCTCGCTGCGGCTCGGCCGCACCGCCGAACCGCCCGGCCAGGAGAGCGCCGAACGCCACCACACCGCCGTACGGCTGCGCCAGGCCGCCGCCCAGCGCGAACGATGGCCGGATCTCGCCACCCTGCTGCTCAACGCCGTCGGCCCCGGCCCCCGGCTCTGGGAGCGCGGCCCCGGCCACCCCGACGCGCTCACCCTGCGCCTGGGCACCGCCGACCGCCCCGGCGGCCCCGGCACCGCGCCCGGCACCATGCTGCCCGCCGTCCCCGTCACCCTCGACCTGCAGACCGCCGGCAGCCTCGGCCTCAGCGGCCCGCGCGAACGCCTGGACGCGCTCACCCGCGCCGTCGTCGCCCAGCTCGCCGCCCTGCACCCGCCGACCGGCCTGAGCCTGGTCGTCGTCGACGCCGACCAGGCCCGCACCCCCGAAGAACGCGCGGACACCTGGGCCTGGGCCCTCTGGCTGCCCCACCTGCGCCCCGCCGACGGCCAGGACTGCCGCCTGCTGCTCGGCCTCGACGACGAACAGGCCACCGCCCGGCTGACCGAACTCACCGCCCGGCTCAGCGGCCCGGCCGGCCTCGGCGGCCACCCCGCCACCGTCGTCGTGGTGGACGGCCGCCCGACCACCGAGACCGCCCGGCAGGCCGTCGACCTGCTGCTGCGCCAGGGACCGGCCGTCGGCATCTTCCCGGTCTGCCTCGCCGAGCAGCCCGAACTGCTCCCCCGCGGCCTCGGCGCCACCGCCCTGATCACCGGCGAGGTCGGCACCCAGCTCTCCCTCGACCGCCCCGTCGCCCGCGGCAGGGAGACCTTGCACGAGGTCTCCCTGGACGCCGTCTCCGACGCCTGGGCCGAACGGCTCGCCCGCGTGCTCGCCCCGCTGCGCGAGGCCGCCCCGGCCGCCCGCGGCCCGCTGCCCGACGCGCTGCGGCTGCTCGACCTGCTCCAGCTCGACACCGTCACCCCGGCCAAGCTGTCCGCCCGCTGGGCGGCGCACGCCGGCGGCATCGGCGCCGCCACCGCGCTGCTCGGCACCACCCGGGACGAGCTCTGCACGCTCGACCTGGCCGACCCCGAACTCGCCCTCCCCTCCCCCGACCCGGGCGGCCCGCACCTGCTCATCGGCGGCGCCCGCGGCTCCGGCAAGACCGAGCTGCTGCGCACCCTGGTCGCCTCGCTCGCCGTCTCCGAACGCCCCGAGCGCCTCACCGTCACCCTCATCGAGGGCCGGTCCACCGAGGACGGCCTGGACGGCTGCACCGAACTGCCGCACGTCACCGGTCTGGTGAACGCCGCCGACGACCCGCGGGCCGCGCTGCTCGCCGCGGAGGCCCTGGAGGACGAACTCGCCCTGCGCGAGCGGCTGTTCGACGGACTGGACTTCGCCTCCTGGCACGCCGCCCGCATCCTGGACGGGCAGAGCCTGGACGCCCAGAGCCTGGACGGGCAGGGCCAGGCCGGACAGAGCCTCGTCGGACACCCGGCCGTCCCGGTGCCCGCCGTCGTCGGCGCGGCCTCCGCCGCCACCCCGAAGATCATCCACCCGCGCAGCGGCGACGGCGCCCGGCCGGTCACCTCCCCCGCCGCCGTCCCCTGCCCCGCCCGCCTGGTCGTCGTCGTGGACGACTACGACGCCCTGCTCTCCCCCACCTCCCCGGCCGGCCGCCCGCTCGCCCGCGCCCTCGCCGCCGTCGCCCGCCACGGCGGCCCGCTCGGCGTCCACCTCGCGGTCACCACCGGCCACCCGGAGGAGAGCGCCGGCACCGAGGTCGACGAGGCCGCCCTGCTCCGCATCGCGCTGCGCACCGAGGACCCGGCCGACTCCGACCTGCTGATCCACCTCGGCGACGCGGCCGCCCTGCCCGAGGACACCCCCGGCCGCGGCTACCTGCGCCTGCCGGACGGCGGCGTCACCGCCTTCCAGACCGCCCGGATCAGCGGCCGCATCCCGCGCACCGCCACCCTGCGCCCCACCGTCGTCGCGATCGACCCGCTCCAACTCGGTGCCCCACCCGCCCGCCGCCCGGTCCGCGAACTCGGCAACGGCCCCACCGACCTCGCCCTCCTCGCCAGCGCCCTCCAACGCGCGGCCGCCCACTGACCGGGCAGAACGACCTCCACCGCCCCTGCCGCGATCACCATCGCGGCAGGGGCGGTGCACGTACGGACCTCCCCGAGACACCCGGGAACCGGCGGGCCCACATCCGAGGACGCGGGCCCGCCCGACCGGCCTCGTACGCCGAATGCGGGCGCTGCCACGACCCGGTGCCCCGCCCGGGGTTCTGCCGCGCCCGTGCGGGCCGCGGCGGCAGGACCGTCGCCGTCGACGCCGGAGCACCGTCGCCCCCCGGCGGCGTCACCCGGGCCCGTGCGGCCCTGCGCGGACGGCCCGGGCTTCCCGTGGTGGCGTTCGACGGCTGACCACCACGGGCGGCCCTTCATCCACCCGTCAGGCGGTCAGGCGCACTTGATCTCGCGGTTCACCACGGCCATCCCGGCGACCTTGTCGCCGTCCACGGTGAACTCGTACTGCCAGCCCTGCTGCCCCTCGACCGGCATCACGTACTTGCCGCCCTTGGCGAGCTGGAGGCCCTTGGCGCCGTACGCCTGCTGGAGCGCCTCCACGGTGGAGCCGGCCCCGAGGCCCTCGGCCGTCTTCGCCTCGGCCGGGGCGACCAGTTCGCGCAGGCCCGTCGCCGCGAAGGAGACCCGGCCGGTGGCCAGGTACGCCTTGTCCTTGGCCTCCTGGGCGAACCGCAGGTCGACCAGGGCCATCGTCGCGTCCGCGATCGCCTTGGCGGCGTCGGCCAAGCCCTTGGCCCCGGCGGCGGAGCCCGCGGCGGCGGCGGCCGCGTCCTTGGCGGAGGCGTTCGGCGGCAGGGTGCCCCCCGGGGCGGGCGCCTTGCCCGAGGCCGCGTCGGCCTTGGCGTTCAGGTCCTTGTAGCGGGCCTCGGTGGCCGCCTCGGCGGTCATCCGGGCCTGGTCCGGCGCCGGGCCGCCCTTGTAGACGAAGTCCGTGCAGCCGTCGAGCAGCGAGACCGGCACGCTCTCCAGAGCGCCGGTGGCCAGCCCGGCGTCCTTGGCCATCCCCGGCTTCAACCCCCGGTACCCGGCCGCCGCGAAGGCCTCCGGACCCTTCGACGTGGAGGCGGGCGCGGGCGTCGCCGCGGGCGCCCCGGTGGCGGCCGGAGCCTTCGCGGTGTCCTTCTCGTCCTTCTTGTCATCGGACGTACAGGCCGCCGCACCGGCGACCAGCAGTGCCACCGAGATGCCCACGCCCACTGCGCGGACCGAGGCTCGGTTCTTCCTCATGCCACAACCTTCACTTGATCATTCGATGGTCGCCGCATCGAGAGTGCGACCACGGCCTACAGGCGGTTTCTCAGGAGCAGTACGTGTTGTGCTTGACCAGGGCGAGGCCGGCGACCTTGCCCTCGGCCATGGTGAACTCGTAGAACCAGCCCGGGCCGCCGTTGCCGCCCTCGGCCGGGAGTTCGTACTTGCCGTCCTCGGTCGGCTTGAGGGCCTTGCCCTCGTAGGCTCGCTTGAGCTCGTCCTCCGCCGAACCGGCGCCGACTCCCTCGGCGGTGCGGGCGTCCGCCGGGGCGACCAGCTGGCGCAGGCCCTCGGTGCCGAAGTTGACCCGGCCGGTGGCCAGGAAGGCCTGGTCCCGGTTCTTACGGGCGGTCACGATGACGTCCGCCTCCTTGAACAGCGCGTCGGACTCCTGCCGTTCGGCGGCCTCCTGCTTCAGCCGCTCCTGGAGGCGCTCGCTGTGCTTCACCATCTCCTCCGGCGAGGCCCCGGGCGCCAGGGTCTCGAACGGCTTCCGGTTCGCCCGCATCTCGTCGATCCTGGCAATCGCCTTGTCGGACTTCGCGCGGGCCTCCGTCTCGGCCGCCATCCGGACCGGGTCCGGCGCCGGGCCGCCCTTGTACGCGTAGTCGGTGCAGCCGTTGAACAGCGAGACCGGCGACGGCTCCAGGGCTCCGGAGGCGAGCGCCTCGTCCTTGGTCATCGACAGCCGCAGTCCGCGGTAGCCGCCGGTGCCGAACGGCTGCGGCGGCGTACTGACCGCTGCGGTCGCGCCGGTCTTCCGCCCCGCGTCCTTGCCGCCCTCGCAGGCCGCCGCTCCGGCCACGACCAGAGCCATCGTCAGTACGGCCCCCGCCGTGCGCGCGCTGCGCGTCATCCCCACGGTGATCCCCTCCCCTGTGTCGATCACACACGGTAGCGAATATGCGGGCATGATCCACAATCGGTTTCCACACCAGCGGAAGGGACGTCGCCGTGAACGGCCGACGACTGGCCACCCCGCCGTCCGCCGTCTTCCGTAGGCGGCGGACGGCAGCTGCCGGTCAGTGGGCCGGGGGCTGCGCGGCGAGGCCGCGGGTGTAGTGGGCGGCGGCGAGGACCGAGGCCATCAACTCGGAGTCGAGCACGGAGGCGTCGGCCAGCCGGGTGGCCGCCGCGTGGGAGGCGAGCAGCGTCTTGGTGACCCTCAGTGCGGCCTCGGGGCGGCGGGTGACGGGCCTGACCCACTCGGCCACCGCCCCGTCCAGGTCCTGCTCGGGGACGACGCGTTGCAGGATGGCGAGCTCCCGCGCCTCCACCGCGCCGACCGGGCGGCTGGTGAGGATGATCTCGCGGACCCTGGCCGCGCC
The DNA here is from genome assembly GCF_044744605.1 of Kitasatospora sp. NPDC087271. Taxonomy (NCBI): domain Bacteria; kingdom Bacillati; phylum Actinomycetota; class Actinomycetes; order Kitasatosporales; family Streptomycetaceae; genus Kitasatospora; species Kitasatospora sp. NPDC087271. The sequence continues at coordinate 37,131 of NZ_JBIUYQ010000011.1, read as the reverse complement.
GACCTCGTGGAGCAGCCGGGGCAGCAGGCCGCCCCAGGCGACGGGCAGGCCCAGGGCCAGCTCGGGCAGCCGGAAGACGGCGTTGTCGGCGCCGACCCGCAGGTCGCAGGCGAGCGCCAGGGCGAAACCGGCACCGGTGGCCCGGCCCTGGACCCGCGCGACGGTCACGGCGGAGCTGTTGGTGAGGGCATCGCAGACCCTGCGGGCCTTCTCCCCGTAGTTCCGTATGCCGCCGCCGGTCGGGTCCTGGTCCAGGCCCGCGAAGAGTTCGTCCCGGTCGCCGCCGAGGCAGAAGTCCCGGCCGGCCCCGGACAGCACGATCACGCGCACGGCCGGGTCGGGCACGGCCAGCACGGCGAGGAGTTCGTCCAGCATGGCCGAGGTGACGGCGTTCCCGGTCGCCGGGCTGTCCAGCTCGATGTGGAGCACGGGGCCCTGGCGCTCGGTACGGACCGTACGGGCCACCGCGGGCGCGGGGACGGGCTCCGGGGCGGGCGACGGGGCGGGCGACGCGACGGGCTCGGGGTACGGGTACGGGTACGGGAGGTACGACGGCTGCGCCGCGTACGGCGGGTACTGCGGAACCTGGGGCACCTGGGGCACCTGGGGAACCTGGGGAACCTGCGGGGACACGTTCATGCGGCCACTCTCAGGGACGTCACCCGGTGGAAGACCATCCGGGGTGCGTACTCGGGCGGGCTCACCGCCCGCAGGGTCGGGAAGCGCCGCAACAGCTGGCCGAGCAGGGCACGTGCCTCCAGCCTGGCCAGGCCCGCCCCGAGGCAGTAGTGGGCGCCGCCGCCGAAGGTGAGGTGGGTGCCCCGGCGGAGCACGTCGAAGGCGTGCGGGTCCGGGTTGCGGCGCGGATCGCGGTTCGCCGCGCCGTACATCACGTGGACCATGGTGTCCTTGGGCAGGAACACCCCGGCCAGCTCGGTGTCCTCGCCCGCGACGCGGCTGTTGACGCGGATCGGCGGGTCGTAGCGCAGCGCCTCGTCGATCGCGTCGTCGATGTGCTCCGGCCGCTCCCGCAGCCACTCCCACCGGCCGGGCGACCGCAGCAGCGACCACACCAGCGAGGAGAGCAGCGTCGCCGTGGTCTCCAGCGAGGCGATGGTGACGAACATGGTGAGCTGGTAGACCATCCGGTCGGTGGCCTCGCGGTCGGACTCCAGCGCGTCCCAGGTACGGATCCAGCCGGCGATCACGTCGTCGCCGTCGTTGTCGCGGCGCTCCCGGACGAGGCGGGTGAAGTACTCGCGCAGGTCCATGGTGGCCTGCTCCGAAACCGCCAGCTGGCTCTTGGTGGGCAGGAGTTCCTGGGCGTGCACCTGGTTGTGGGTCATCGTCAGGATGTGCGGGTAGTCCGCCGGGTCGATGTCCAGCCAGCGCCCGACGGTGCCGATCGGCAGCTGCTCGCTGACCAGGGACGAGAGGTCCGCCTCGCCGTCCGCCCGTATTCGCTCGGCCAGGCGGTCGAGCAGCCCGGCGACGTCGGCCTCGATCTCCGGCTGCATGTCCCGCAGGGTGGCGTGGTTGAAGAGGTTTCCGAGGCTGCGCCGCTGCCGGGTGTGCTCGGGGGCGTTGAGCCGGGAGAGCGTCCGGCTCATCTCCTGGGTGGCGACGGCCTCCCAGCGCTCCGTCCCGGTCTGCCGTTCCTGCCAGGCGAAATCGGGGACGAGCCAGGTCCTGCCGCGCAGGACCTGGTCGCACGCGTCGTACCCGGTGACCAGGTAGCCGCCCCAGGGCGCCGGGACGAGGTCTCCCAGCGCCCGCAGCCCGTCGTAGACCGGGCTCGGGTCGGCGAGTCCCTCGGCCGACCGCAGCCTGCGCAGGAGCGGCACGGCGGCACGGCGGTCGACCACCCTTCCGTCCGGGCGCTCCGGGTCTGCGGGGCGGGCTTCCAACGTGGCGGTCACACGGGGCTCCTTACGCGCGGGCGGGCAGTACGGCGGCGATCTACCCAGCAACAGCGCGCTCAAGCGTCGATCCGTGTTGCCCCCGTCACGTACCCGCACCGCCGTCGGACTCCGTTCACGCCGCGGTGGCGGAACGGCTTCCGACGGCGCGTCGGATCGGAGCCCGGGGCGTGTCAGACCCGGAAGACGTCCAGGAAGGAGCTCCACCACCCCTTCTTCTGCCCGGCCCGGCCCGGCGCGGGGGCGGTGGCCTGCGGGTACGCCTGCGTCGTCTCGGGGCCGACCGGCGATCCGCCCGGCGCGGTGTCCGCACCCGCGGCCGGCCGCGTGGTGCGGGCGGGCGCCGGGCTGAACCGCACCGGCAGCGAGACCAGGCCGCGCTGGAACGGGCCCGGCCGCCACTCCACGCTCTCCGCGGGCACCGCGAGCGTGACGTCCGGGAGGGCGTTGAGCAGGCACTCGATCGCGCTCAGGGCGATCAGCTGGGCCGGGGACTTGGCCGGGCACGCGTGCGGGCCGGCGCCCCAGGCGAGGTGGGCCCCCTTGCTGAGGGTCAGCCGGGCGTCCGTCAGCGCGGGGTCGCTGTTGGCGGCGGCGAAGCTGATCACCACCGGGCTGCCCGCGTCCATCGGGACCCCGCCCACGTCGAGGTCCTGCATCGGGTAGTGCGTGGCGTAGTTGGCGATCGGCGGGTTGTTCCACAGCACGTCGTCGAGGGCGTCCTCGATGCGCAGTCCGGAGCGGCCCTCGCCGGACAGCAGCAGGAGCAGCGCGTTGCCGATCAGGTTGCGCTCGGGCTCGACGCCGGCGCCCATCAGCATGACCAGCTGGTCCTTGAGCTCCTCGTCCCGCAGGCCGGCCGGGTGCTGGATGAGCCACGAGGTGATGTCGTCGCCGGGCTGGCGGCGCTTCAGCGCGACCAGGTCCATCAGGCAGGCGGTCAGCTCCTCGTTGGCCTGGATCACGTCGAGGCCGTCGAAGAGCGCGGACATGCTGCGGGTCAGCCGGTCGCCGATGTCGGCCGGGCAGCCGAACAGCTGGTTGAACAGCAGCAGCGGCAGCAGCTTGGCGTAGTCGTTGAGCAGGTCGGCCCGGCCCAGCGGACTGAACTGGTCGATCAGGTAGCCGGCGATCCGCTCGACGTGCCGGTTGAGCCGGTTGTCGTTGAGCCGGCCCAGGCTCTCGGTGACGGCCTTGCGCAGCCGCAGGTGCTCGGCGCCGTCCGTGAAGAGGCAGTTGGGCCGGTAGAACATCATCGGCAGGACGGGGCTGTCCAGCGGCACCCGTCCTTCGTTGAGCGCCGCCCAGCGCCGCGAGTCCCGGGCGAACATCCCCGGGTTCTGCAGCACCCGCAGAGCGGCCTCGTGCGAGGTGACCAGGGTGGCCTCGACCCCCGGGGCCAACTCCACCGGCGCGGCGGGACCGTTGGCGCGCAGCTTGTCGTAGACCGCGCCGGGGTCGGACGAGAACATCTCCCCGTAGAGCGGTGTGCTCACGCCGACGTGCATCGGGCAGCCCTGCGGAGGCGACTGCGGGGCGGGTCGCTGCGGAGATTCCATGGGTCGTTCCTTGGAGGTGGCCCCGGGCGGGTGCGGACCCGGGAGGCGTGAGGGGAGGGAGGCGTGGGGGAGGTCAGGAGGCGCGGTCGAGCAGGTGCCGGACGAGCGTCAGCAGGGCGTTGGCCGAGGAACGCTGGTCCCGCGCGTCGCAGAACACCACCGGGGTGTGCGGCAGCAGGTCGAGCGCCTCGCGCAGCTGGTCCTCGGTGTACTCGTCCTGCCGGTCGAAGCTGTTGACCGCCACGGCGTACTCCAGGCCGTACTGCTCGATCAGGTCGATGACGGGGAAGGTGTCCGCGAGGCGGGTCGGGTCGGCCAGCAGCAGCGCCCCCAGCGCACCCCGTGCCATGTCCTCCCAGAGCTGCATGAACCGTTGCTGCCCCGGCGTGCCGAACAGGTACAGCACCAGGTCGTCGCCGAGTGTCAGCCGGCCGAAGTCCAGGGCGACGGTCGTGGTCTTCTTGTCCGGTACGCCGCGGAGGTCGTCGACGCGGATGGACGCCTGCGTCATGCTCTCCTCGGTGCTCAGCGGGGCGATCTCCGACAAGGCCCCGATGAGCGTGGTCTTGCCGACCGCGAAGTGCCCCACGACCAGGATCTTGACCGCGGTCGTCACCGCGCCCGGGACGTAGATGTCCTCAGGCGAACCGGCGTTGAAGTCCATGCAGTACCTTCTCTAGAAGTCTCGGATCCGGGGCCTGGGCCGGGGGCGGGGCCGACCGGCACAGCAACCGTCCCTCATGGATCAGGTCCGTCAGCAGCAGCCTCACGACCCCCACCGGCAGCTCCAGCCGGGCCGCGACCTCGGCCACCGAGAGGTAGCCGCCGGAGCACAGCTCCCAGATCGCCCGGGTCTCCGGGCTCGGCAGGGCAGGGAGGTCCTGCTCGGGCGCGACGGTGACCAAGGTGATCAGAGACAGGGCTTCCGCGCTCGGTAACTCGCGCCCACCGGTGATCACGTAGGAGCGGATGAAACCGCCGGTGACCCGCTGTTCCTCGCCGCCGGCCGTCATGAGCCGCTGAGCGTGCTCTGGCGCGGCGCCGCCGACATCGCCCGTCCGAGCGCGCCCACCTGCTGCTGCATCCGGAAGGACATCGCCTCCATGTCGACGTCGGGGGCGGTGGAGGCGGCCAGGTACGCGCCGCTGCCGGCCGCGATCAGGAAGATCCAGCCGTGGTCGTACTCCAGCAGGGTCTGGCGCCAGACCCCGGCGCCTGCGCCGTCTCCGCCGACGAACGGGGCGACCGCGCGGCTCAGCGACTGCATCGAGCTCATCGCGGCGGCGTTGGTCTCCGCCTCGTCACGGCCTATCTCGCTGGACCGTTCGAGCAGGAGGCCGTCGGCGGAGACGAGGATGGCGTGCCGGGCGCCGGGTACCTGGAGTACGTCGTTGAGCACCCAGGAAAGATCGCGGCTCACTGGATCTCGGTTCCTTCCGTGTTCGTGGTGTTACGCCCGGACAGCGTGCCGCGCTGGAACGCGCCGAGGCGGGACGGCGTGTTCTGGCCGGGGCTCCGTACCGGCGCCTCGGCCCGGCCGGGGTCCTGCGGGGAGGGGAGGACCGACACCGGGCGGTGGCGGCGACGGCGGGGCAGCTGTCCGTCCGCGGTCATCTCCGGTTCCGTCACCGCCGCCGGCGGCACCGGGGCCAGGGGCGCCGCCGGTTCGGGCAGCGACACGAGCCGCTGACCGGGGGCCTGCGCCCAGGCCGGCGCGGGCTGCTCCGCCGGGGGGGCCTGGTAGTCGCCGTGCGCGCCCTGGTGGTCACCGTGCGCGGCCTGGTGGTCGCCGTGCACGGCGGTGGCCGGGGCCGCGACCTCGCTGCTGAGCAGCTCGGCCGGCAGCAGCACCACGGCCCGCACGCCCCCGTACGGGGAGACCGAGTCGACGGAGACCCGGAAGCCGTAGCGGGCGGCCAGCATGCCGGAGACGGCGAAGCCGAACTTCGGTGGGTTGCCCAGGCTGGTGAGGCCGATCGGCGCGCCCGGGTTCAGGAGCACCGCCGCGCGGTCCTTCTCCTCCTGGCCCATGCCGAGGCCGGCGTCGTCGACGATCAGGCAGACGCCGGTGGGGACGGCCTGGACGCTGACCTCCACCGGGGTGTCCGGGGCGGAGTAGTTGGTCGCGTTGGCGAGCAGCTCGGACAGCACGACGGCGACCGGCTCGACGACCTTGCTGACGAGCGCGACGCTGACCTGGGAGTGGATCCGCACCCGGTCGAAGTGCCGGATCCGGCCCTGGGCGCTGCGGACCACGTCGTAGACCGAGGCGACGCTCTCGCGGCGGCCCAGCCAGCCGCCGCAGAGCACCGCGATGCCCTGGGCACGCCGGCCGAACTGGCTGTTCGTGTGGTCGATCGTCATCAGGTCGGCCAGGATCTGCGGGCTGTCGCCGTACTTCCGCTGCACCTTGTCGATGACGACCTGCTGCTCGTCGGCCAAGCCCTGCAGCGTCCGCATCGCCGCCTTGAGGACGGCCTTGGTGTCCTCCTCGGCGTCGCGGCGGACGTCCGTCAGCTCGGACGCGTGCTGGCTCCGCAGGTGGTCGTGCAGCACGGCGAACTCGTCGCGCTGCCGCTGCGCCAGGGCGCTGGCTTCCTCCAGGGAAACGTTTCGCCGCCGCAGGGCGAGGTTCGTCCTGCGGGCCTGGAGGGCCGCTCCGACGGCTACGAGCATCACCACGATGAAGACCCAGAAAAAGGGTTCCTGCACAAATGACGTCATGAAACTCTCTTCAGGTGGCACCGCGTGGAGCCGGTCCGGGCCCCAAGGCGCGAATGGGACTGGCGGCCTGACCCCCTCCGAAAGACACCTGATGTCACATCACATCGCGGTGCTTTCCGGCACGGGACCTGCGGCGACGCCTATCGCGGAGTCAGCCTACTGCAACTCCTGGTAGGTCAGAACAGCTACCAAAAAGGGCAGTTGGGGCGAATTTCCGCGACCGGCCGGGAACTCCGGTGAGGCTTGGCGGACTTCGTAGCGCGACGTTAATCGCAAGGACATATCCCGACCACACCCCGGCTCGTGCGCAGCGTGACGACTCCGTCACCATCCGGAATCCGCCGCCCGTCGGCCGGCCGCGAAAAGCGGCGGGCCCGCGTCCGTGGACGCGGGCCCGCCGCCTGGCTGTACCGCCGGCCGTCAGCGCATGGAGCCCGTGCGCAGGAGGGTGCGGATGACGCGCATCGCGACCGAGAGGCTGGACAGCTCGTAGTTGTCCGAACCCCTTATGTCGTCGAGGGTGCTCTTGGCACGGTTCAGCAGGGTGGCGTTGAGGTCCGCCCAGGCGCCGTAGCGCTCCTCCGGGGTGGCGCCCTCGGGGCCGCAGGCGAGGATGTCGGCGGTCAGCGCCGCGTGCGCCGCGAAGAGGTCCTCGCGGATCGCGGCCCGGGCCATCGACGACCAGCGGTCGGTGCGGGGCAGCTCGATGATGCGGTCGAGCAGGTGGGTGATCTGGAGGCGGTCGGCGAGGTCGTAGTAGAGCTCGGCGACCTCGGCGACGTCCTTGTCGGAGCGGTCCGCGACCTCGCTGATGTCCAGGGTCGGGAAGGTCGAGGAGAGGCCGGCGATCCGGGTCGCCAGTTCCTCCGGCACCCCGGCCGAGGCGAGCTCGTTGTAGACGGCCTCGAACCAGACCAGGTCGTCGCCGCGCAGCGGCTTGGGCAGCGAGCCCCAGACCTGGTCGACCCGGTCGTGGAAGAACTCGATGGTGCCGGCGATGTCGAGCGGCTGGCGGCGGTTGTTGAGCATCCACCGGGTGGCACGCTCGACCAGGCGCCGCGAGTGCAGCCGCATCTTGGTCTGGACGCGGGCCGTGACCTCGTTGTCCAGGCCCTCGATCTCGGCCCAGATGTCCTCCAGGTCGAACACGGCCCTGGCGGCGGTGTGGGTCCGGGCGATCTCCTCGTAGGTCGCGCCGGTCTCCTCCTTCAGCCGGAAGGCGAAGGTGCAGCCGCCGCGGTTGATCGTGTCGTTGACGATCAGGGTGGTGATGATCTCGCGGCGCAGCGCGTGGTTGTCGATCGCGTCGGCGAACCGGGCCCGCAGCGCGCTCGGGAAGTAGTCGTGCAGCGCGGTGCGGAAGTACGGGTCGTCGGGCAGCGCGGTGGCGAGCAGCTCCTCGGCCAGCGTGATCTTGGTGTACGCGAGCAGGACGGACATCTCGGGCTGCGAGAGGCCGCGGCCGTTCTGCTGGCGCTCGCGGATCTGGCGCTCGGTGGGCAGGAACTCCAGGCCCCGGTCGAGCTGGCCGGCCGACTCCAGCCGGTTGATCATCCGGGAGTGGACGTTGACCATGCTGTGCGCCTGGGCGACGGCGTTGGCCAGCACCACGTTCTGCGCGTAGTTGTTGCGCAGCACCAGGTGGCCGACCTCGTCGGTCATCTCGGCCAGCAGGACGTTGCGCTGCTTGACCGTCATGTCGCCGTCGGAGACGACCTGGTTGAGCAGGATCTTGATGTTGACCTCGTGGTCCGAGGTGTCCACACCGGCCGAGTTGTCGATGGCGTCGGTGTTGATCCAGCCGCCGGTGCTCTCGGGGCCGCCGACCGCGGCGTACTCGATGCGGCCGAGCTGGGTGCAGCCGAGGTTGCCGCCCTCGCCGATGACGCGGGCCCGGACCTGGTCGCCGTTGACGCGGATGGCGTCGTTGGCCTTGTCGCCGACCTCGGCGTTGGTCTCGGTGGAGGCCTTGACGTAGGTGCCGATGCCGCCGTTCCAGAACAGGTCGACCGGCGCCTGGAGGATCGCCTTCATCAGCTCGGCCGGGGTGAGCCGGGTGTCCTGGACGCCGAGGGCGGCCCGGACCTGCGTGCTGAGCTGGATCGACTTGGCGGTGCGCGGGAAGACGCCGCCGCCGGCCGAGATCAGCGACTTGTCGTAGTCGTCCCAGGAGCTGCGGGGCAGTTCGAAGAGCCGGCGCCGCTCGGCGTAGGAGGCGGCGGCGTCCGGGTTCGGGTCGAGGAAGATGTGGCGGTGGTCGAAGGCGGCGACCAGGCGGATGTGCTCGCTGAGCAGCATGCCGTTGCCGAAGACGTCGCCGGACATGTCGCCGATGCCGATGACCTTGAAGTCCTCGGTCTGGGTGTCGACGCCGAGCTCGCGGAAGTTGCGCTTGACCGACTCCCAGGCGCCGCGGGCCGTGATGCCCATGCCCTTGTGGTCGTAGCCGGCCGAACCGCCGGAGGCGAACGCGTCGCCCAGCCAGAAGCCGTAGGACTCGGCGACGCCGTTGGCGATGTCGGAGAAGGTCGCGGTGCCCTTGTCGGCGGCGACGACGAGGTAGGTGTCGTCCTCGTCGTGGCGGACGACGTCGGCCGGGTGGACGACCTCGCCGGCGACCAGGTTGTCGGTGATGTCGAGCAGCGCGGAGATGAACGTCTTGTACGAGGAGATGCCCTCGGCCAGCCAGGCGTCCCGGTCGACCGACGGGTCCGGCAGCTGCTTGGCGACGAAGCCGCCCTTGGCGCCGACCGGCACGATGACGGTGTTCTTGACCATCTGCGCCTTGACCAGGCCGAGGATCTCGGTGCGGAAGTCCTCGCGCCGGTCGGACCAGCGCAGACCTCCGCGGGCGACCTTGCCGAAGCGCAGGTGCACGCCCTCGACCTGCGGCGAGTACACCCAGATCTCGAACGCGGGGCGCGGGGCCGGCAGGTCCGGGATGGCCTTCGGGTCGAACTTCATCGACACGTAGGAGTGCCAGTCACCGGAGCCGTCGTGCTGGAAGAAGTTGGTCCGCAGGGTGGCCGTGATGAGGTGCAGGAAGGAGCGCAGGATGCGGTCCTCGTCCAGCGAGACGACCTCGTCGAGCGCGCCGGACAGCTCCTCCAGGATGCCCTCGGTCAGCTCGGCGGCGCCCTGCTGGTGGCTGGGGCTCAGCCGGGCCTCGAACAGGTTGACCAGCAGCCGGGTGGTGTGGGTGTTGTTGCGGAGCGCGTCCTCCATGTAGTCCTGGGAGAACGTGGAGCCCGCCTGGCGCAGGTACTTGGCGTACGCGCGCAGCACCGTCGCCTGGCGCCAGGTCAGCCCGGCGGTGAGGACCAGCTCGTTGAAGCCGTCGTTCTCGGCCTTGCCGGTCCAGGTGGCGGCGAAGGTCTCCTGGAAGCGCTCGCGGGCCTCGTCGGTGAGCTCGGTGGCCTCGCGCAGCCTCAGGCCGAAGTCGTACACCCACGCGGTGGTGTCGTCGGAGCGGCGCAGCGCGTACGGGTGCTCGTCCAGCACCTCGACGCCCAGGCGCTGGAGCACCGGCAGGACCTCGGTGAGCGAGATCGGGCCGCCGACCCGGTAGACCTTGAAGCGGCGCTCGTCGTCGCCCGCGCCGACCGGCTGGTACAGGTTGAGGCGGAAGTCGCCCTCGCCGTGCAGCGACTCGATCTGCTTGATGTCGGCGACGGCGGTGCGCGGCGGGAAGTCGGCGCGGTAGCCGTCGGGGAAGGCGTTGGCGTACTTGTGGCCGAGCTCGGCGGCCTTCTCCTCGCCCAGTTCGGTGTGCAGTTGGTCGTGGAAGCCGTCCATCCAGAACCGGGCGGCCTCGGCGAGGCGGTTCTCGATCCGCTCGATGTCGGAGTCGGTGAGCCGCGGCAGTTCGGTGCCGGGGGCGACGCGGACCACGAAGTGCAGACGGGTCAGCACCGACTCGGTGGCGTACACCGTGTAGTCGATGGTGGCGCCGTTCAGCTCTTCCTTGAGGATGTCGGTGAGCAGCAGCCGGATCCGGGTGGTGTAGCGGTCGCGCGGCAGGTAGATGAACGCGGAGAAGTAGCGCCCGTACTCGTCCTGGCGCAGGAAGAGCCGCAGCTTACGGCGCTCCTGGAGGTACAGCACGCTGGTGGCGATGGAGATCAGCTCGGAGGCCGCGGTCTGGAACATCTCGTCCCGCGGGAAGGTCTCCATGATCTGCAGCAGGTCGCGGCCGTCGTGGCTCTCGCTGGAGAAGCCGGAGCCTTCGAGCACCTCCTGCACCTTGCGGCGCACGACCGGGATGCGGGTGACCGACTCGGTGTAGGCGGCGGAGGAGAACAGGCCGAGGAAGCGGCGCTCGCCGATCGGCTCGCCGGCGGCGTTGAACTTCTTGACGCCGACGTAGTCCAGGTAGGACGGACGGTGCACGGTGGAACGGCTGTTGGCCTTGGTGAGGACGAGCAGCTTCTTCTCGTGGGCCTTGGCGCGGACCGGCGCGGAGAGGCGGCCGAAGGCCTCGCTGGCCGGGTGGTGGTGGTCGTCGTGGCCGCGCGGGTCGGAGCGCAGGATGCCGAGGCCGGTCCCGGCGACGGCCTTCAGGACCTCCTCGCCCTCGTGCTCGACCAGGTCGTACTCGCGGTAGCCGAGGAAGGTGAAGTGGTCGTCGGCGAGCCAGCGCATCAGCTCCCAGGCCTCGCCGACCTCCTGCTCGGGCAGGCCGGTCGGGGGCTCCTCGGCGAGCTCGTCGGCCAGGCGCAGCGCGCTCTCGCGCATCTTGCTCCAGTCCTCGACGACCTCGCGGACGTCGCCGAGCACCCGGCGCAGGTCGGCCTCGATCGCGCGCAGGTCGTCGCGGTCGGTCTCGCGGTCGATCTCGATGTGCATCCACGACTCGACGGTCGCGTCGGCGGGCCACTCGGTGCCGGCGGCCTGGCTGCGGGAGCAGGCGTCGACGTCCAGGATCTCCAGCAGCTTGCCGGTGATGTCACGGCGGACGACCAGCTGGGGGTGGATCACGACGTGGATGGCGCGGTCCTGGCGGGACAGCTCGTTGGTGACGGAGTCGACCAGGAAGGGCATGTCGTCGGTGACGACCTCGACCACGGTGTGGCCGCAGGACCAGCCGTTCTCCTCGACCGAGGGGGTGTACACCCGCACCTCGGCGGTGCCCTGCGGGCGCTTGAGGCCCAGCCGGTAGTGGGAGGCCGCCGCGCCGTAGACGTCGACCGGGTCGCGGTCGACCAGGTCCTCGGGCGCGGTGTGGAGGTAGTAGTGGTGCAGGTACGCGGTCAGAGCGCCGTTGCTCAGGCCTTCCCCCGGCGCCGCTCCCCCCACCTGGCTGTTCTCAGCGGCTGTGGCTGCCTTCTTGAGCAGGTCGGCCTTGGCTGCGTCCAGCTTGGTCTGCATGACTTCTTGGCTCCTGTCGCGCGCCGTTGCGTGACTCGGTGGTGTGTGGGTGTACACCGACGGGTCACTCGCAATCCTGCCGCACCTTCCAACTGAAAAGGCTTCATGGCGCGCATGAAATACCTTCGCAGTGGGTAGGACGATTCGTCCTGCGGAGCCACCCGACGACGCCAGCCAGCCTAACCGGATCAATCGAAGGTGGACAGGGACAGGGAGGCGCAAACCCGCAGGATGATCGGTCCGTCCTGGACACCATGTCCAAACCGGAGCCCCCCGTTCACTCTCAGCCCATGTGCGGGTACCGCAGGTCCGTGGGGGGAACGAAGGTCTCCTTGATCGCGCGGGCCGAGGTCCAGCGCAGGAGGTTCTGGGCGGCGCCCGCCTTGTCGTTGGTCCCGGAGGCCCGGCCGCCGCCGAAGGGCTGCTGGCCGACGACCGCGCCGGTCGGCTTGTCGTTGATGTAGAAGTTCCCGGCGGTGAACCGCAGCGCCTCGACCGCCTGGGCGATGGCGTAACGATCCTGCGCGATCACCGAGCCGGTCAGGCCGTACGGGGCGCCGGAGTCGACCCGGCGCAGCACGTCCTCCCAGCGGGCGTCCTCGTAGACGTGGACGGCCAGGATCGGACCGAAGTACTCCGTCCGGAAGATCTCGTTGCGGTAGTCGGAGGAGACCAGGACGGTCGGCCGGACGAACCAGCCGATCGCGTCGTCGTACTGGCCGCCCGCCGCCAGCTCGATCGTCGGATCGGCCTTGGCCCGCTCGATGGCGTCCCGGTTCTTCTCGAACGCGCGCCGGTCGATGAGCGCGCCCATGAAGTTGGAGAGGTCGGTGACGTCGCCCACCGTGAGCGCGTCCACCTCGGCCACCAGCTCGTCCTTGATCTTCTGCCAGAGGCTGCGCGGCAGGTAGGCCCGGGAGAGCGCCGAGCACTTCTGGCCCTGGTACTCGAACGCGCCGCGGACCAGCGCCGCCTTCAGGATCGCCGGATCGGCCGAGCGGTGGGCCAGCAGGAAGTCCTTGCCGCCGGTCTCGCCGACGATCCGCGGGTACGTCCGGTAGCCGCCGATGTTGGCGCCGATGGTCTGCCAGAGCGACTGGAAGGTGGCGGTGGAGCCGGTGAAGTGCAGCCCGGCGAGCGCCGGGTCGGCGAGGGCGACCGCGGACAGCTGGACGCCGTCGCCGGTGACCAGGTTGACCACCCCGGGCGGCAGACCGGCCGCCTCCAGCAGCCGCATCAGGTAGTGCGCGGCCAGGGTCTGGGTCGGCGCGGGCTTCCAGACCACGGTGTTGCCCATCAGCGCGGGCGCGGTCGGCAGGTTGCCGGCGATCGCGGTGAAGTTGAACGGGGTGATCGCGTAGACGAAACCCTCCAGCGGGCGGTGGTCCACCCGGTTCCAGACGCCCGGTGCGGAGATCGGCTGCTCGGCCAGGATCCGCCGGGCGAACTGGACGTTGAACCGCCAGAAGTCGATCAGCTCGCAGGCGGAGTCGATCTCGGCCTGCTGCGCGGTCTTGGACTGGCCGAGCATGGTGGCCGCGTTGAGGGTCTCCCGCCAGGGCCCGGCCAGCAGGTCGGCGGCCCGCAGGAAGACCGCCGCCCGGTCGTCGAAGGACAGCGCCCGCCACTGCCGGCCCGCCGCGAGCGCCGAGTCCACCGCCGCGCGGGCGTCCTCCCGGGTGGCGTTGCCGAGCACCCCCAGCTTGGCGGCGTGGTGGTGCGGCTGGACGACGTCGATCCGCTCACCGCCGCCGAACCGCTGCTCGCCGCCGATGGTCATCGGCAACGGGATCTGCTCGGCCGCCAGCTCGTCCAGCCGCCGGACCAGCCGGTCCCGCTCCGGGCTGCCGGGCGCGTACCCCAGCACCGGCTCGTTGACCGGGAGGGGCACCTCGGTGACTGCGTCGATCGGCATGGCGGCTCCGTCCTGCTGACTGCTCCGGTGGGAGGGCCCGATCCACCGGACAGGCCCTGGTCCAGCCTGACCAGCGGCCGCGCGATCCGCCCGCTCAGACACGCGGACGGCGGACGTGGCGCCCGCCACGCCCGCCGCGGACGGTCAGCCCCGCCCCAGCCGCCCGGCCAGCTCGACCGCCTCCGCCAGGCTGTCCACCACCGGCACCCCGAGCGGCTCCAGCTTCTCCCGGGTGTGCGAGCCGCCGGTGTAGAGCACCGCGTGCGCACCCGCGCCCAGCGCCGCCCGGGCGTCGTCCGCGGCGTCGCCGATCAGCACCGTACGGGCCGGGTCCACCCGCTCGCCGAGCGCGGCCAGGTGCCGGGCCAGCTGCTCCGCCTTCTGGCCGCCGGACGGGCCGCTGCGGCCGTCCACCCGCAGGAACCGGCCGGTCAGGCCGAAGGCGTCGACCAGCGGCAGCAGCTTCTCGTGCTCGTACATCGACAGCAGCGACTGGCTGTGCCCGGCCTCCCGCCAGCCGTCCATCAGCTCGTGCACGCCGTCCGCCAGCCCGCAGGCCGGGCTCAGCTCCCGGTAGCGGTCGTGGAAGGCCTCGTCCAGCCGGAGCCACTCCTCCTGGGACGGCATCCGGCCGAGCAGCCGCTCGTAGAACCGGGGGATCGGGATCTCGTACTGCTCGCGGTACTCCCGCATGGTCATCGGCCCGACGCCGATGGTCGCGAACGCGGCGTTGCTCGCGCCGAGCACCGCCTCCATGTCGTGGAAGAGCGTGCCGTTCCAGTCCCAAACGATGTGTGTAGCCACGCGCGAAACGGTAGCCCCGACCACCGACACGCCGGTAGGACGGGGCTCACGCACCCTGCTGCTCCGCTCCGGCGCGACCGGCCGTTCAGGCCAGCAACGCGGAGATCTCCTGGGTGGCGAACCAGAGCAGGTCGTGGTCCTCGGCCCCGTCCACGGTGAACTGGGCGTCCTGGTCGCCCGCGTCGGCCGCGGCCACCGCCGCCACCGCCGCCGCGACGTCCTCGACCACCTCGCCGTCGGCGACGTCCGCGTGCACCGCCGCCGCCTTCGCCAGCGGCAGCGGGCCGGCCAGCACCACCCGGCCGAGCGAGGCCTGGTCCTGGTACTCGTCGCCGGGGAACGGCCGGACGGCCGAGTCGGCCACGTCCAGGGCCACCACGACCCGGCGGCGCGGGGCGTCCGGGTCGGCGGCCAGCAGCCGCAGTGAGGACTGCGCGGCCCGGTTCAGCGCCGCGTACTCCAGTTCCTCCAGGTCGTCACTGACGTACCACTCGCGCAGCGCGGGCGTCACGGCGTAGGCCGCGGACTGGTCCAGGACACCACCCGGGTGCGCCGCCGCCAGGCCGTTCAGGGTGGTGGGCACGTACACGCGCATCGGTGGCACTCTCCGGTTCGTCCAGCGGCACAGCTTCCAGCGCCCCAAGAATAAGCGCCGCCGGGCCGGGCGTGATCACCTCGGCCCGACTCAGCGGGCGGCCCGCAGGGCCTCACCGCACGTGCGCAGGGCGCTCTCCAGCACCGCGTCGCGGCGGGCCGGGTCCATCATGTTCGGGCCCATCACGGCCAGGTCGGCCGGCGTCGGCGCGAGCAGCCGAACCCGTACGCCCTCGGCCCGCAGCAGCACGGCCTCGCGCAGCAGCTGCCGGGTGACGGCGCGGCGGTAGCGGCTGACCAGCTGGGCCAGCACGCCGCGCGGGCGGTCCCGGGCGCGCCACTCGCGCAGCGCGGCGAGGGAGCCCGCGAGCCCGCTGGTGCCGGCGACCCCGACGGCACCGGCGTCGGCGTCGGCTCGGTCGGCACGGTCGGCACGAGGGCGCAGCCGCAGGGCCATCGGGGCGAGCACGTACACCTCGTCCAGGCCGCGGCCGAGCAGCAGGTCGGCGTTGGTGGCGGACCAGCAGCCGCCGTCCACGTACGCCGAGCCGTTCAGCCGCACCGGCGCGAACCAGCCGGGGATCGAGCAGGAGGCCATCACCGCGTCGGCGACCGCGACCGCCGGGGCGTCCGGGTCCCCGAAGACCACCCGGCGGCCGCTGCGGTAGTCCACGGCCGCCACCCGCAGCGCAGCGGCCCCGGCGCCGGCCTCGCCGTCGGCGCCCGGCGGCGGCCAGCCGCCCGGGCCGAGCAGACCGCACACCAGCTCGCCGACCGGGGCCAGCGAACCGCGGCCGGGCGGCGCCATCGCCGACACCATGGTCAGCAGCGGGTACTCGCGCGGGTGCCGGACGGCGTCCCGCAGCAGGCCGGGCGAGCCGATGCCCGCCCCGGGGCGGGGCGGCAGCGCGCCGCCGGCGGCCGTGTCGTAGTCGAAGTCCACCCCGGCCAGCGGGCCGTCGGTGATCGGCAGGCCGCGCTGGTGGTCACGCAGTTGCTCGGTGCGGACCCCGCCGGCCAGCATCGCGCCGAGGATCGAGCCCGCCGAGGTGCCGAGCAGCACGTCCGCGCGGCCCGGCCGCCAGCCGGTGGCCTCCTCGACGGCGCAGAGCGCGCCGACCGTCCAGGCCGCGCCGAGCATCCCGCCGCCGCCCAGCACCAGGCCGCGCCGGGGTGCGTCCCCGGTCGGCGGGGCGGTGCCCGCGACTGCCGGAGCCGGAACCGCCGCTACCCGTGTCGTCATCGCGGCCGCCCGTCGTCGTGGGTGCGGTCGTGGCCGCCCGGCCCCGTCCCGCTCCGCGCGGTTCCCGATCAGGCTCCGATGGTGCGCGCCGACGGCCGGGCACCGCAACGGGGGCGGCGATTCGGACCACCCGGTCCGGCGCATCGAACCGTCCTCTTTCGGACCGTACGGCCCGCCCACGCACGTCAATCGGGCACCGTGCGACCGCGCGCCGGGCCCGGCACCGCACTGATCGATTCACTCGGATAGGTGAACTTGCCGGTCACTCCGGGGGCAGCGGCAAAAGCCCTTGCCGCCCGACGCGGCCCACCGCTAGCAAGGACCCGTCCGCACCCGCACCACCGTGTCGAGGAGCCCGCCGTGACCGCACCGCTCACCGCCCGCCCGCACCGCCGGCCGCGCACGACCGCCGCCCACGACCCGGCCGGGCGCCGCCCGCGCCACCCCCGCGCCGCCTGCACCGGCCCGGGCGGCCACGACCCCCGGGCGCTGGCCTCCCGCTTCGCCCACCAGCTGGTCGAGGTGCTCACCGGCGCCCGGCCCTCCGGCCAGCTGATGCGGCACACCAGCCTGGACGGCTACGGGCAGCTCGCCTCCCTGGTCCGGGCCGGCGCGCTGCGCCGCGGCGGCGCCGCCGACCGGCCCCGGCTGGGCCCGGTGCACGACCGGTCGCCCTCGCCCGACGCGGTCGAGGCCTGCGTCCGGGTCGACCTCGGCCGGCGGCACCACATGGTGGCCTTCCGGCTGGAGCAGCGCGGCCAGGCCGGGCAGTGGCAGTGCACCGCCGTGGAGGCCCGATGACCACGGCCGTCACGGCGACCACGGTCGTCACAGCGGCCAGGGCGGCCACAGCGGCCCCCACGACCGCGTGCCGGCCCGGGACGGCACAGGGCGCCGCCCCCGTCCGGGAGCGGCGCCCTGTGCGGCGTCCTGCGGCCTGCTCAGCCCTTGCGGCGGCGGCCCTTGGCCGACTTCGCGGCCTTGCGGCGCTCGGCGCGGGTCAGCCCGTCACCCTCGTCCTCCGGCGCGAGGTCCTCGAAGTCGCCCTCGATGACACCGCCGCCGACCTCGTCCGAGGGGGCCGTGTAGTGCAGCCGCTGCGGCTTCGGGGCCTCCAGGCCCTTGGCCTTGATCTCCGGGCGGGCGGCGTCCTTCTCCAGCTTGTCGAGCAGCACCTCGGCGTCCGCGACCGGGACCTCCTCGACCTGCTGCTCGACCTGGACCTCCAGGTTGAACAGGTAGCCGACGGACTCCTCCTTGATGCCCTCCATCATCGCGGTGAACATGTCGAAGCCCTCGCGCTGGTACTCGATCAGCGGGTCGCGCTGCGCCATGGCCCGCAGGCCGATGCCCTCCTGGAGGTAGTCCATCTCGTAGAGGTGCTCGCGCCAGCGGCGGTCCAGCACCGACAGCACGACCCGGCGCTCCAGCTCACGCATGATCTCGGCGCCGAGCTGGTCCTCGCGGGCGCCGTACTGCGCCTGGATGTCCTCCTGGACGACCTTGACCAGGAACTCGGAGGTCATCCCGGCGGAGCCGCCGGCCTCCTCCTCCAGCTCCTCCAGGTCAAGGGTGAGCGGGTAGAGCTGCTTGAGCGCGGTCCAGAGCTTCTCCAGGTCCCAGTCGTCCTCGAAGCCCTCGCCGGTGGCCGCCTTGACGTAGGCCTCGACGGTGTCGTCCATGAAGTGGCCGACCTGCTCCTGCAGGTCCTCGCCCTCCAGCACGCGGCGGCGCTCGCCGTAGATGACCTCGCGCTGGCGGTTCAGCACCTCGTCGTACTTGAGGACGTTCTTGCGGATCTCGAAGTTCTGCTGCTCGACCTGGGTCTGCGCGGAGGCGATCGCCCGGGTGACCATCTTGGACTCGATCGGCACGTCCTCGGGCACGTTGGCCATCGACAGCACGCGCTCGACCATGCCGGCCTTGAACAGGCGCATCAGGTCGTCGCCCAGCGACAGGTAGAAGCGGGACTCGCCCGGGTCGCCCTGACGGCCGGAGCGGCCGCGCAGCTGGTTGTCGATCCGGCGGGACTCGTGCCGCTCGGTGCCGAGCACGTAGAGGCCGCCGGCCTCCTTGACCTCGTCCTGCTCCGCCTTGACCGAGGCCTTGGCCTTCTCCAGGGCGGCGGGGAACGCGGCCTCGTACTCCTCCGGGGTCTCGGTCGGGGTGAGCCCGCGCTGCGCCAGCTCGGCCGCCGCGAGGTGGTCGGAGTTGCCGCCGAGCATGATGTCGGTACCGCGGCCGGCCATGTTGGTGGCGACGGTCACGGCGCCCTTGCGGCCCGCCTGCGCGACGATCTGCGCCTCGCGCTCGTGGTGCTTGGCGTTCAGCACCTCGTGCGGGATGCCGCGCTTGCGCAGCTCCTGCGAGAGGTACTCGGACTTCTCCACCGACACGGTGCCGACCAGCACCGGCTGGCCCTTCTCGTGCTTCTCGGCGATGTCCTCGACCACGGCGGCGAACTTGGCCGGCTCCGACTTGTAGATCAGGTCGGGCTGGTCGATGCGCAGCGGGTTCTTGTTGGTCGGGATCGGCACCACGCCGAGCTTGTAGATCTGGTGGAACTCGGCGGCCTCGGTGGTGCCGGTACCGGTCATGCCGGCGAGCTTGTCGTACAGGCGGAAGAAGTTCTGCAGGGTGATGGTGGCCAGCGTCTGGTTCTCGTTCTGGACCTCCACCCCCTCCTTCGCCTCGATCGCCTGGTGCATGCCCTCGTTGTAGCGGCGGCCGGCCAGGATGCGGCCGGTGTGCTCGTCGACGATCATGACCTCGCCGTTCATGACGACGTAGTCCTTGTCCGCCCGGTACAGCTCCTTCGCCTTGATGGCGTTGTTCAGGAAGCCGACCAGCGGGGTGTTCACCGACTCGTAGAGGTTGTCGATGCCGAGGTAGTCCTCGACCCGGGTGACGCCCTCCTCCAGGATGCCGACGGTGCGCTTCTTCTCGTCGACCTCGTAGTCGCGGTCGATCTTCAGGCGCAGCACCAGCTTGGCGAAGTCGGCGTACCACTTGGTCGCCTGGTCGGCCGGGCCGGAGATGATCAGCGGGGTGCGGGCCTCGTCGATGAGGATCGAGTCGACCTCGTCGACGACCGCGAAGTTGTGGCCGCGCTGGACGAGTTCGTCCTTCGACCAGGCCATGTTGTCGCGCAGGTAGTCGAAGCCGAACTCGTTGTTCGTGCCGTACGTGATGTCCATCGAGTACTGGTGCTTGCGCTCGGCGGGCGTCATGTTGCCGAGGATCACGCCGACTTCGAGGCCGAGGAAGCGGTGCACCCGGCCCATCCACTCCGAGTCGCGCTCGGCGAGGTAGTCGTTGACGGTGATCAGGTGGACGCCCTTGCCGGTGAGCGCGTTCAGGTACGCGGGCAGGGTGCCGACGAGGGTCTTGCCCTCACCGGTGCGCATCTCCGCGACGTACCCGTGGTGCAGGGCCGCGCCACCCATGAGCTGAACGTCGTAGTGCCGCTGACCGAGCACCCGCTTGGCGGCCTCGCGCACCGTGGCGAACGCCTCGGGGAGGATGTCGTCCAGGGTCTCGCCGTCCGCGAGCCGCTGCTTGTACTCGTCGGTCAGCGCGCGCAGCTCGGCGTCGGTGAGGTTGACGAAGTCCTCTTCGATGGAGTTGACCTGGGCAGCAATCCGCTGCAGCTTGCGAAGGATCTTGCCTTCGCCGGCGCGCAGGATCTTGTCGAAGACGGACACTTGGGCGGGCTCCTTGCCTGTATTGGCACTGGACGACTGCACGGCGGGTTCACCCCACCGCACGGGCCATCGTATGCGAGGAGTCCAATGCCCCGGGAGGTGCGTCAGCACGGTATTCCCGTGTCACCCGCGCGAGCACTTGATCCGATAGCACCGCCCACCGGGACAAACCGGTCAGCGGACCGAGGGGTCGGCTCGATATTCGGATGCCCGAATTCCTCTCTCCACGGAATAATCCGCCCATGGAAGAGCCCCGCACCGTCACCCTCACCACGGACCGCCTCGTCCTGCGGGCCCCGCAGGAGTCGGACATCGACGCCGTCTTCGCCGCCTGCCAGGACGCCGAGATCCAGCGCTGGACGGTCGTCCCGAGCCCTTACCGGCGCGAGGACGCCGAGTACTTCGTCCGCGACCTCGCCGCGCAGGGCTGGCGCACCGGCGAGAACCGGATCTGGTGCGTGTTCGAGCGCGGCTCCGACGTCCTGGTCGGCACCCAGGGCCTCGTGCTGCGCCACGGCGACCCGGGCTCCGCCGAGGTCGGCTGGTGGGCGACGAAGGAGTTCCGCGGCCGCGGGTACACGGTCGAGGCCGCCCGCGCGGTCGCCCGCCACGGCCTGGTCGAGCTCGGTCTGCGCCGCCTGGAGTGGCAGGCCTACGTGGGTAACGAGGGCTCCCGCGCGGTGGCCGAGAAGGTCGGCTACCGCTTCGAGGGCACCATGCGCTCGTACGCCGAGCAGCGCGGCACCTTCCACGACGCCTGGGTCGCCTCGCTGCTCGCCTCGGACCTCCCGGACCTCCCGGACCTCCGCCCCTGACGCCCGCGCCGGCGCCCCCCGACCGGCTGTCGGTGCCCCGGACTACCCTCGCCGACATGACCGCCCTGCCTGCCGCCGGCTCCCCCGCCGGCCCGCCGCCCGTCACCGTCCTGAGCGCCGACGAAGCCCGCCGGATCGCCCTTCGCGCCCAGGGCCTGCTCGGCGCGCCGGACCGCCGGGCCGGGGTGCGCGGGGTGCTGCGGCACCTGGGCGCCGTCCAGCTGGACACCATCTCGGTGCTGGCCCGCTCGCACGAACTGGTGCCGTACGCCCGGCTCGGCGCGGTCGGCCGTCCGGCCGTCGAGCCGGCGTACTGGGGCGCGGGCACGAGCTTCGAGTACTGGTCGCACGCGGCCTGCATCCTGCCGGTCGAGGAGTGGCCGCTGTTCGCGTTCCGGCGCCGCCGCTACCGCGAGCGCGGCCACCTCTGGGGCCACCAGGTGACGCCCGAGACGTACCGGCACGTGCTCGACAAGCTGCGCGCCGAGGGCCCGTTGACCTCCACGGAGCTGGGCGGCGCCAAGAAGACCGCCGAATGGTGGGACTGGTCGGACACCAAGGTCGCGGTGGAGCGGGCGCTGGCCTTCGGCGACGTGGTCTGCACCGAGCGCCGGAGCTGGAAGCGCGTCTACGCGCTGGCCGAACAGGCCATCCCCGAGGCGCTGTTCGGGCAGGACCGCACCGACCGGGAGTGCGTGCGCACCCTGGTCGCCCAGGCCGGGGCCGCGCTCGGCGTGGCCACCCGGGCCGACCTGCTGGACTACCACCGGCTGCGCGCCGAGGAGCTGGACCCGGTCCTCGCGGACTGCGGGCTCGTCCCGGTCGAGGTGGCCGGCTGGGGCCCGGGCGGCGGCTCGGCGGCGGCCTGGGCCGACCCGGCCGCACTGGCCACCACCCCGCGCGGGCGCCACCGCACCACGCTGCTCTCGCCGTTCGACTCGCTGATCTGGGACCGCGCACGCACCGAGCGGATCTTCGGCATGACGCACCGGCTGGAGGCCTACACGCCCAAGCACAAGCGGGTGCACGGCTACTTCGCGATGCCGCTGCTGGCCGGCGGCCGGCTGGTGGGCCGGGTCGACCCGGCCCGGGAGGGGCGCACCCTGGTGGCCCGTCAGGTCTCGCTGGCCGGCGACCGGGGGTACGGCGCCCGGCACGTCGAGGCGCTGGCGGCGGCCCTGCGCGAGGCGGCCGCCTGGGTGGGCTGCGACGGCGTCCGGGTCGAGGCCCTGCCGGACGAACGGCTGCGCCCGGCCCTCGAGAAACTCCTCGCGAGCTAGGGCCGGGGCGCAGCCACGGTCACCCTATTTCGAGGATCTTCTCGCGCATCGCGTACACCACCGCCTCCATCCTGGAGTGCAGTTGGAGCTTCTCCAGGATGTTGCGCACGTGGTTCTTCACGGTGTTCTCGCTGATGAACAGCTCCTTGGCGATCTCCCGGTTGTTCATCCCGGTCGCCACCAGCTTGAGCACCTCCAACTCCCGGTCGGTGAGCCGGGGTGCGGGCACCAGGTCCCGGTCGTCGGAGCGGCGCTGGATCATCGACTTGAACTCGGTGAGCAGCTTGGACGCCATCGACGGGCTGATCTGGGACTGCCCGTCGGCGACCGCGCGGATCGCGGTGGCGACCTCGTCGGTGGAGATCTCCTTCAGCAGGTAGCCGGTGGCGCCCGCCTTGATCGCCTCGTAGAGGTCGGCCTCCTCGTCGCTTATCGTCAACATGATGATCTTGGTGCTGGGTGCCACGTCCTTGATCGCCGTGCAGGCCTCGATCCCGCTGCGGCGCGGCATCCGGACGTCCATCAGGATGATGTCCGGCAGCAGGTCGGCAGCCTTCAGCACGGCCTCGGCGCCGTCGCCGGCCTCGCCGACGACCTTGATGTCCGGCTCCTCCGCGAGCACGATCTCCAGCCCCCGGCGGAACAACGCGTGGTCGTCCACCACCAGTACGCGGATCGGCTCACCCCGGTGCGGCGCGTACGCGGGTTCCTCCTCCGGTCCCGGTGACAGTCCGGTGACCGGCCCCGTAGCGGGCCCCAGCCCGAAGTGATCCCCCATCCGCTCCTCCCCCTTCGCGGGTCGTCGTGCGCCAATCATTCCACGCCGCGCGGCCGTTGCTGTCACCCTCCGACGCCGCCGTTCCGCATCGGGTGACCTCCCGGGCCCGCCCTCGACTCCCGCTCCACCCGCCCTGCCCCGAAACGCCGGTGACCCCGGCGGACTCGGCCGCCGGGGTCACCCCTCCAGGATTGTCTTCGGACGGTCAGTCCTCGTCGTCGCTTTCGCCGATCGCCCCGCCCGCGCCGCCGCCCGCGCCGGCCGACCCGTCGGTCTGCAGGTGGATGACGCCGTAGTGGTAGCCGTGACGGCGGTAGACGACGCTCGGCAGGCCGCTGTCCTTCTCCACGAAGAGGTAGAAGTCGTGGCCGACCAGTTCCATCTCGTACAGCGCCTGGTCCAGCGCCATGGGGGCGGCCGGGTGGGTCTTCTCCCGGACCACCAGCGGGCCTTCGCCCTCCACTTCCAGGGATCCCATCATGGTCTTGCGGACGGCCCCGTTGGTCTCGCCCTCCCGCACCGCCGTGTCCGGCAGCGCGGCCAGCGCCGCGGTCGCCTCGGCGACGCTGATGGGGGTGCGGCCGTTGCCGCCCTTGTGCACTCGGCGCCGGTCCGCGGACTTGCGCAGCTGGGCGTCGAGCTTCGCCGAGGCCAGGTCGAGCGCCGCGTACGGGTCGGCGGCGGCGGCTTCGGCCCGGATCACCGGCCCACGGGTACGGAGAGTGATCTCCACCCGCTCGGACCGGTCGGCCTGCCGCGGGTTGTGCTCCTTGGACACCTCGACGTCGAGGCTGATCACCTTGCCGTCGAACTTCTGGACCTTCTCCAGCTTCTCGGCCACGTGCTCGCGGAACCTCTTGGGCACCTCGGTCTTGCGGCCCTTGACGACGATGTCCACGCAGAACTCCGATCCCTCGTGCTGACGCCGATCCGGGTGCTACCGGACCGGGCTGAGACCCAGCTGGACCAGCCCATCCACTGCCGGCCCCCCGCCCCCGCCGCCAGCGGCGGGAAACGACTGGCCCTCACCTCACTTCCTCCCCACCAGGGACGGTTGAAACCCCTTGGAGCTTTATCGAACACCTCACACGGGGTTTTCGCCTCCCCAGGCGCGGAGTCGGGTATGACCCGATACTGCGGGCGGGCGGTCAAGCTGTTGGACCCTGTCTACCCTCCTGCGAGTGAAGCACGGGTAAATACCTGGACAACACCCCCCGTACGGCGCATCCTTTGCTCACTCTCCGTGCCTGCCGTCGCCAGGAGCAGCCGTGCCACCACCCCCCGCCCCCACCCGTCCGCCGTCCGCCCAAGGGCCGTTCGGCCACGCACTGGCCGGACTGCTGGACGTCCTGGTCCCGGCCCGCTGCGCCGGCTGCGGCGCCGAGCGCACCCAGCTCTGCCCGGCCTGCCGGCACGCGCTGGCCGCCACCCGGCCCGGCCCCACGCTGCTGCCCTGGGCGCACGCCGCCGCCCCGTACGCCGACCCCGTCCGGCAGTTGCTGCTCGCCCACAAGGAGCGCGGCGCGCTGCGGCTGGCGGGCCCGCTCGGCGAGGCGCTCGGCCGGGCCGTCCGCTCCGCCCTGGGGCCGCGTGCCGCTGCCGCGCCGCTGCTGCTGGTCCCGATGCCCTCGGCCCGCTCCGCCGTCCGCGCCCGCGGCCACGACCCGACGCTGCGGCTGGCCGGGGCCGCCGCCCGCTCGCTGCGCCGGTGCGGCCTGGACGCCCGGGCCGAGCCGCTGCTGCGGCACGCCCGCCCGGTCGCCGACCAGGCCGGGCTGAGCGCGGCCGAGCGCCGCCGCAACCTGCACGGCGCGCTCACCGTGCTGCCGCGCGCCCGGCGCGACCTGCTGGGCCGTCAGCCGGTCCTGGTGGACGACCTGGTGACCACCGGCGCCAGCCTCGCCGAGGCGGCCCGGGCACTGGCGGACGCCGGACTGCCCGCCCGGGCGGGCGCCGCGGTCGCCGCCACCGCGCACCGGCCCGGCTGAGGCACCGAGCGGCCCGACGCGGCGTCAGGGATCGGAACGTCAGGGCGTGACCGGCGGGTTCCTAGCCCGCGTAGAAGAAGGACCCGGCCTTGTCGGCCAACTGGACCTCGCGCCACTGACTGCCGATCAGCCGGTAGATCGCGCCTCCGGCCGCCGCGAGCACCGACGGCGCCTGGGCCAGGACGTTGCCCCGGGACTCGGAGGCCGAGACGGTGAGCATGTTCTCGGCCTGCAGCGTGGTGTCGGCGCTCTGCGTGCCGTCGGTGCCGATGTAGTACAGCTGCTTGATCCGGTCGGCCTCCTTGCCGAGCACCAGCAGCTGGTCGGCCTCCGCCCAGGAGACCGAGGCGACGTCGGTGAGCGAGGGGGCCGCCCGGCGCAGGCCGGTGATCCGCGCGGTCGGCGCCTCCGGGGTGCCGCCGTGCACCACCAGGCCGAAGTACAGCGAGCGGCTGGGCACGCCCGCGGTCTTGACCACCAGGGCGGCCCGGGCGCCGTCCGAGGAGATCTTCAGGGCCTGCACGGTCTGCCCGTCCAGCCCCTCGACCGCGACGGGGTACGTCCGGTTGCCGCGGACCATCACCACCCGCGGACCCTGCGGGTTGCGGTCCACCACCCAGAGGTCGCCTCGGCCGTCCCAGCTGGGCGAGGCGAGGCCGTCCTCCTTGTCGGCGGTCTTCACCGGCGAGGTGAGCACCGGGTCGGGCAGCGCCACCGCGCTGTCCGCCAGCGGCACCGAGTAGAGCTGGTGGCCGTCCCCGCTGATCGCGGCGGCCCGGGAGCCGTCCCGGTTGACGGCCATGGTGCCGAGCGGCGCCTTGCCGGCCGGCTGCGGCTTGCCGAGGACGCCGCGCACCGGCTCGCCGTTGCGCTGCTCGTCGGTGACCATCAGGAGGCCGTTGTCGGCGCGCTGGTAGTACTGCTGCGCGGGCAGCGGCCCGGCCAGGGCGCCGGGGCCGGTGGCCGGCAGGTCGTTGCGGCTGGCGAAGCAGTTGCCCCGCTGGCCCTTGAGTTCAAGCCGTTCGACCTGTCCCTTGCCCTGGTCGGCGAGGGTGTAGAAGAGCTGGGTCGCCATCCGCCGGCAGGACACCGGTTCGCTGACGTCCGCCCCGCCGAGCTGCACGTGGGCGATCCGGCCGTCGTCGACGCTCACCCGGTCGACGCTGACGCCGCTCGGGAAGGACGTCCGGGCGACCGGCGCGAGCCAGGTCGAGGGCCCGGCGACCAGGGCCTTGGCGGCGGCGGTCAGCGGGTCTGTCCGGCGCCGCAGGTAGATCGGGTCGGGGATCAGGACCTGCTGGCCGGCGCTCCCGGTGACGGTCGAGGACGGGTCCGGCGTGGTGTAGAAGTACCGGTCGACCTGGCGGTAGCTGTTGTTGAAGTTGGTCTCGTTCATGATCACGCCGGCCGGCAGCTTGTCGATCCGCCACTCGCCGTCCTTCTCCCGGACGAGGGTGAAGTCGGCCGAGACGTCCCGCTGCCCCTCGGCCAGGTACGAGTGCTTCTCGTCGATCCTGGCGATCAGCGACCCGGTCACCGTCGCGGAGACGCTGGTGTCGGTGTCGGCGATCTCCTGGCCGGCCGGGAGGTTCGGGGTGGCGGCGGAGAGCACCTGGATGCCGGCGTCCGGGTTCCAGTGCGCGGAGGCGTTCTCGGTGAGGTACTGGCGCGCGGTCTCGTACCCCTCGTCGGCGGTCACCGCGTCCAGGAACCCGGTCAGCAGGGCGCGCGGCTTGGCGCCCTTGGCCGGTGCCACCGGGTAGACCTTGGCCTGCAGGTTCTTGTCGGCCGCCCCCTGCGACAGCTCCACCCGGGAGATGCCTCCGGAGTCCGGCATGGCCGCGCAGCCGCTCGCCACCAGGGCGCCGAGCACCACGCCGGCCACCGCCGTGAACCGCGGCTCAGTCCTGCTGCTCGTCCTTCGCACGCTGCGACCCCTCCAGGTCCGTCCCGCCCGTCCCATCCGTCACGTCCGGCTCCGCCGTCCGCTGTGCCACCGACGGCCGTCCGGGCGTCGGGTCCACCATCACCTGGGCGCCGGTGGCACCGTACCCGCTCCCCGCCGTCCGGACGTCCGAGGGGTCCGCGCGCGGCCCTTCGGGCAGCCGGCGCTTGCCCAGGTCGGGGCCGATGTTCAGCACCCCGCCGAGCCCGCTGCCGAAGCCGTTGACGGGCCCCTCCGGCGTCTCCGCCTGCTCCTCGGCCGCGGTCATCGCGGTCGCGCCGGGCGGGCTGATCGCCCGCCGGTACGGCACGCCGTAGGTGCCCAGGCCCCGGTTGTTGCGGGAGTCCTCCGGCTCCAGCCGGAACGGCGCCCGGCTGATCTCGCCGCCCCGGGTGCGCGGCAGGGTGAGCCGGAAGTGCGAGCCGCCGCCGGGCTCGCCCCAGGCCTGCAGCCAGCCGCCGTGCAGGTGCGCGTCCTCGACCGCGATGGACAGGCCGAGGCCGGTGCCGCCGGTGGTCCGCACCCGGGACGGGTCGGCCCGCCAGAACCGGTGGAACACCCGGGACGCCTCGCCCGGCTTGAGGCCGATGCCGTAGTCGCGCACGCCGACCGCGACCGCGCCGTCGGCCGAGCCCAGCCGGACCACCACGTCGCGTCCCTCGCCGTGCTCCAGGGCGTTGACCACCAGGTTGCGCAGGATGCGCTCGATCCGGCGGGAGTCCACCTCGGCGACGACCGGCTCGCCGTCGCCGCGGATCACCACCGCACTGCCCTTGGCCTGGGCCAGCGGGTCTGCGGCCTCCACCACCCGGGCGACGATGTCGCGCAGGTCGACCGGCTCGCCGTCCAGGATCGCGGCGCCGGCGTCGAAGCGGCTGATCTCCAGCAGGTCGGCGAGCAGCGACTCGAAGCGGTCCAGCTGGCCCTGCAACAGCTCCGCCGAGCGGGCCGCCATCGGGTCCAGGTCCTCGCGGCTGTCGTAGATGAGGTCCGCGGCCATCCGGACCGTGGTCAGCGGGGTGCGCAGCTCGTGCGAGACGTCCGAGACGAAGCGCCGCTGCACCCGGGACAGCTCCTCCAGCTGGCGGATCTGGGCCTGGAGGGCATTGGCCATCCGGTTGAACGACTCGCCGAGGCGGGCGATGTCATCCGTGCCGGTGACCTTCATCCGCTCTTCCAGGTGCCCGTCGGCGAGCCGCTCGGAGATGCCGGCGGCCATCCGGACCGGGGTGACCACCTGGCGCACCACGACCCAGGCGATGCCGCCCATCAGGATCACCACGAACACGCCGGCGGTCGCCAGGGTGCCGGTGATCAGGTCGAGGGTGTCGGTCTCCTGGCCGAAGGAGAACACGTAGAACATCTGGTAGCTGTTGCCGGCCGGGCCGGTGAACTGCATGCCGAGGGCCAGCCCGGGCTCGGTCCGCTCGTCCGCCCGGTGGATCCGGGCCGGCTGGTCGAACATCTGGCCGGGCTCGGAGTGGACCCTGTCCCGCAGGGTGTCGGGGACGCTGCTGGGCAGGATGTCGCCCGAGAAGCGCGGCGCGAAGCCGTTCTCCGGGACGATGGCGTCGGTGCCGGCGGCCATCGCGATCACCGAGTAGACGGTCTGCCCGCTCGCGGCCAGGTCGTTGACCTGCCGCAGCAGCCAGGTGCCGGTCTCCTCGATGGTGGGGTCGGGCGTGGCGCCGACCCGCAGCCGCTGGTCCTTCGCCTCGTCGATCTTCTTCAGTTCCGCCTGGAACCCGATCCTGGCCTGCTCACGGGCGGCCGCCATCTTGGTGCCGAGCAGGCCGGTGCGCACCTGCGCCATCACGACCACGCCGAGCACCAGGACGACCGCGATGGACGCGAGCAGCGAGACCGCCACCACGCGCAGCTGGATCGACCGGCGGTACAGCGCCGTCACCCGGCGCGCGGGCCGACGCAGCTGACGGGTCAGCAGCGCGAACGCGGCCGCCCGGCGCCGGCGGCGGGTGGTCGAACTCAGCACGGACCCGCGAACCGCGTCGGCCCCGTCGGTCGCGGAACCCGACGGGGCTTCGTCAGCCAGGTGCGTCACGTCAGCTGGGTCCGGCCTTGTAGCCGACGCCACGGACGGTCACCACGATCTCGGGGCGCTCCGGGTCCTTCTCGATCTTGGACCGCAGGCGCTGCACGTGGACGTTGACCAGGCGGGTGTCCGCCGCGTGCCGGTAGCCCCAGACCTGCTCCAGCAGCACCTCACGGGTGAACACCTGCCAGGGCTTGCGGGCCAGCGCGACCAGCAGGTCGAACTCCAGCGGGGTCAGCGGGATGCCCCGGCCGTCCCGCTTCACCGAGTGGCCGGCCACGTCGATCACCAGGTCGCCGATGGTCAGCTGCTCGGGCGTCGGCTCCTCGGCGCGGCGCAGCCGGGCACGCACCCGGGCCACCAGCTCCTTGGGCTTGAACGGCTTGGTGACGTAGTCGTCGGCACCCGACTCCAGGCCCACCACGACGTCGACCGTGTCGGTCTTCGCGGTCAGCATGACGATCGGAATGCCGGACTCCGCCCGGATCTGCCGGCAGACGTCGATACCGTCCCGACCGGGCAGCATCAGGTCGAGCAGGACCAGGTCGGGCTTGGTCTCCCGGAACGCAGCTAGCGCCCTGTCCCCATCCGCGACGAAAAACGGCTCAAAACCCTCACCACGCAGCACGATACCGAGCATCTCGGCCAGTGCGGAGTCGTCATCAACGACGAGGACGCGTCCCTTCATGCGTCCATCCTCTCATTACCGGATTGTGACCTGCCGCACAGCAGTGCCAATGCTCCACAACGGCCAACTCCCCCCACCGGTTAATTCCGGCCATACCGGGCGAATGTGCCCGGCCGGAACGTCTTCGAACGGCCCGCGGCCCACCGCCCGACCACCGGAAGGCCCCCGTTTCCGATCAGCGGCCGGATACCCATGGGGCCTCCCCAGCCCCCATGGCACGATGGGCGCTGCGCGCGGGCGAAAGATCCGCCCGGAACCGCGCCCGTGACGCCCCTCCGAGGAGCAGTGATGACCGACACTCCGGGCTGGGCCTCGCCCGGCTCGCCCGAGCCGCCCCGCGACGACGCCCGGCCCCCGGCCGACGCGCCCGCCGCCGTGCCCGGGCCGTCGGCACCACCGCAGGGCGCCCCCGCCCCGGCCCCCGGCTGGAGCGGTCAACAGACCCGGCCCGACTGGAGCCGGCCCGCACCGGGCGGCCACCACCCCTACGGCTGGGGCGCTCCGCAGAGCCCCAAGCCCGGCGTCATCCCGCTGCGCCCGCTCGGACTCGGCGAACTCCTCGACGGCTCCGTCGCCACCATCCGCAAGCACTGGCGGACGACCCTCGCCCTCTCCCTCGGCATCGCCGTCGTCGAGCAGGCCGGCAACGTCGCCGCCCAGCTGCTGGTCAAGGGCAAGACCGGCCCCGCCACCCAGGTGACGACCATGCTGGCCTCGATGCCGCTGACGGTGCTGCTCGGCGTGGTCGCCACCGCGCTGCTCACCATGGTCGTCAGCCGCGCCGTCCTCGGGCAGTCCGCGAACGCCGGGGACGCCTGGCGCGACGCCCGCCGCCGGCTGCCGCAGCTGCTCGGGCTGACCCTGCTCACCGGCCTGATGTCCGGCGGTGTGGTGCTGCTCGGCTTCAGCCCCTGGTACTTCTACGCCTCCGGCTCGGCGGGCGCCCCCGAGACGGAGGCCCTGCTGTTCCTCGTCGGCATCCTGACCATCCCGGTCGGGTTCTGGCTGTGGATCCGGTTCAGCCTGGCCGCCCCCGCCCTGATGCTGGAGAAGCAGGGCGTGCGGACCGCGCTGTCCCGCTCCCGGCGGCTGACCCTCGGCTCCTGGTGGCGCATCTTCGGCATCTCGCTGCTCGGCGAGGTGCTGACCTTCATCGTCGCCATGGTCATCGCGATCCCGTTCCGCTTCGCCGGACTCGTCCTCGGCTTCAGCGACCTCGACCGCCAGGTCGACCTCAGCTCGGCCCACGAGCCCACCGCGATGCTGATCACCACCGCGATCGCCGGCATCATCGCCGCCACCCTCACCATCCCCTTCCGGGCCGCCCTCGGCGTCCTCATCTACGTCGACCAGCGGATCCGCCGCGAGGCCCTGGACATCGAACTCGCCCGCGCCGCCGGCCTCGCCGAGTCCGGCGCCACCGGCCGGGGCGACCAGGCCGGCCGACCCCCCGCGAGGCGCTGACCCGGATGCCTACCTGGGGGGACAGGCTCCTCGTCGCGGGCGGCGCCCCGGTCACCGTCCCGCGTGACCCGGCCCGCGACGCCGCCCGCGACGAGCTGCTCAACGCCGAGTACCACAAGCACGACCCGAGCGTCCTGGAACGGGTCATGACCTGGCTCAACGACCACATCACCGACGCGCTCGACAGCATCTCCGGCAACGGCACCAGCGGCACCACCGGCCTGGTGCTCTTCCTGATCGTCGCCCTGCTGATCGGTGCCGCCCTCTGGTGGCGCCTCGGCGCGCCACGGCGCGCGGCCCGCACCGTCCTCGACGTCTACGGCGTCGAAGGACCGCGCGGCGCCGGCCAGTACCGGGCCGACGCCGAACGGCACGCCGCCGCCGGGCACTGGAACGAAGCCGTCCGCGCGCAGATGCGAGCCCTGGTCCGGGCCCTGGAGGAACGCACCCTGCTCGACGTCCGCCCCGGCCGCACCGCCGACGAGGCCGCCACCGAGGCCGGCCGGGCCCTGCCCGACCACGCCGCCGCCCTGGCCACCGCCGCCCGCACCTTCGACGACATCGCCTACGGCGAGCGCACCGCCGACCAGGCCGCGTACCAGCTGCTGCGCGAGCTCGACCGGACCCTGGAACGCGCCCGCCCGGCCCTGGGAGGAGCGGCATGACCAGCACCGCCCCCGCGCCGCCCGCGCCGCAGCCGCCCGCCACTCCTGCCCCCGGCGGGCCGGCCACGACCAGCCTCGCCCCCACCCGCCGGGGCCTCTGGCGCCGGGCCCGCTGGTACCTGCTCGTCCTCGCCGTCCTGCTGATCGGCGCCACCGCCGTGGCCGCCCTCGGCCAGGACCGCCGCTACCCGCCGCTCGACCCGCGCTCCTACGACCAGGACGGCAGCCACGCCGTCCTCGCGCTGCTCGAACGCCAGGGCCTCAAGACCGACCTCACCACCGACCTCACCGGCCACCCGGGCGGCGCCGACACCCTCGTCCTGCCCGAGCCCGACCTGCTCGGCCCCGCCGAACTGCGCGCCGTCGCCGCAGCCCGGCACAGCCGGCTCGTCCTCGTCGCCCCCGGCCCGGCCGCGCTCAGCGCCCTGGCCCCCGGCATCCGCCCCTCCGACGAGGACGGCGGGCCCTCCTACGCCTCCGTCCGCAGCACCGCCGCACAGTGCCCGCTCACCGAGGCCGTGCGGGCCGGTAGCGCCGAGATCGGCGGAATGCTCTACACCAGCGGCAGCCGCGGCGCCGGCTGCTACCCGCGCGGCCACGGCTACCCGCTGGTCAGCGCCCCGACCGCCGGCGGCGACGTCATCGTGCTCGGCACCGGCGACTTCCTGCACAACGAGCAGCTCGCCAAGGACGGCAACGCCGCCCTCGCCCTCGGCCTGCTCGGCTCCCAGCCCCGCCTCACCTGGCACCTGCCCGACTACAGCGCCCCGCTCGCCCAGGGCACCCGGGACAAGACCTTCGGCGACTACATCCCGGACGGCTGGCGCTGGGCCGGCTACCAGCTCGCCGTCGCCGCCGTCCTGACCGCCCTCTGGCGCGGCCGCCGACTCGGCCCCGTGATCAGCGAGAACCTGCCCGTGGTGGTCCGCGCCGCCGAGACCACCGAGGGCCGCGCCCGGCTCTACCGCCGCGCCAAGGCCCGCGGCCGCGCCGCCGAGGCCCTGCGCCGGGCCGCCGCGCACCGCCTCGCCCCGGCCCTGGGCGTCCCGCTCCACGCCGGCGCGCCCGACCCCGACACCCTCTGCGCGGCCGTGGCCGACCGCCTCCCCGAGCAGCCCGCCGGCGACGTCCGGGCCCTCCTCTTCGGCCCGCCCCCGACCGACGACACCGCACTGCTGCGGCTCGCCGACGACCTCGACGCCCTCGAAAGGCAGGTACGGAACCCGTGACCGAACAGGCCACCGCCACCCCGTCCAGCACCCCCGGCGCGGCGGCTGCCACCCCGGGCACCCCCGACACCGCCGCCGACCCGCGCGCCGCACTCACCGCCCTGCGCGCCGAGATCGGCAAGGCCGTGGTCGGCCAGGACGCCGCCGTCACCGGCCTCGTCGTCGCCCTGCTCTGCGGCGGTCACGTCCTGCTGGAGGGCGTCCCCGGCGTCGCCAAGACCCTGCTGGTCCGCACCCTGTCCACCGCGCTCAACCTGGACACCAAGCGCATCCAGTTCACCCCCGACCTGATGCCCGGCGACGTCACCGGCTCCCTCGTCTACGACGCCCGGACCGCCGAGTTCTCCTTCCAGCCCGGCCCGGTCTTCACCAACCTGCTGCTCGCCGACGAGATCAACCGCACCCCGCCGAAGACCCAGGCCGCCCTGCTGGAGGCCATGGAGGAGCACCAGGTCACGGTCGACGGCGTGCCGCGCGCGCTGCCCGTCCCGTTCCTGGTCGCCGCGACCCAGAACCCGGTCGAGTACGAGGGCACCTACCCGCTGCCCGAGGCCCAGCTGGACCGCTTCCTGCTCAAGCTGGTCCTGCCGCTGCCCGACCGGGACCAGGAGTTCCAGGTCCTGTCCCGGCACGCCGCCGGCTTCGACCCCCGCGACCTCGCCGCCGCCGGCGTCCGCCCGGTCGCCGGGCCCGCGCACCTCGCCGCCGCCCGCGAGCAGATCGCCAAGCTGACCGTCTCCCCCGAGATCCTCGCGTACATCGTCGACCTCTGCCGGGCCACCCGGCAGTCCCCGTCGCTGTCCATCGGCGTCTCGCCGCGCGGTGCCACCGCCCTGCTGGCCGCCTCGCGTGCCTGGGCCTGGCTCGCCGGCCGCGACTACGTCACCCCCGACGACGTCAAGGCCCTGGCCCTGCCCACCCTGCGGCACCGCGTCGCGCTGCGCGCCGAGGCCGAGATGGAGGGCGTCACCGCCGACTCCGTCATCCAGGCCGTGCTCGCCCAGACGCCTGCCCCCCGCTGAACCGCCCGTTCCCGAAGGAGCGCACCGCATGGCCCTCACCGGGCGAACCGCCCTGCTCGCCGCGCTCGGCACGCTCGTCGTGGGCCTGTTGCTGCCGTCCTGGGCCGGGATCGGCCTCGTCACCGGTGCCGTGCTGCTCGCCGCCGTGATCGACCTGGCGCTCGCCGCCCCCGTCCGCAGTCTGGAACTCGGCCGGGGCGGCGACACCACCGTCCGGCTCGGCGAACCCGCCTCCGTCGAACTGACCGTCACCAACCCCTCCGGACGGCCCCTCCGGGCCCGGATCCGCGACGCCTGGGCCCCCTCCGCCTGGCGGCCGGGCACCGCCGAGGCCGCCTCCCGGCACACCCTGCACGTCCCCGCCGGCGAGCGGCGCCGGGCCGTCACCGTGCTCACCCCGACCCGCCGCGGCGACCACCACGCCCGGCGGGTGACGGTCCGTTCGCTCGGGCCGCTCGGCCTGGCCGGCCGTCAAGGCTCGCACCACCTGCCCTGGACGGTCCGCGCCCTGCCCCCGTTCAACAGCCGCAAGCACCTGCCCTCCCGGCTCGCGCGGCTACGCGAACTCGACGGCCGCACCTCGGTCCTGACCCGCGGCCAGGGCACCGAGTTCGACTCCCTGCGCGAGTACCTGCCCGGCGACGACGTCCGCTCCATCGACTGGCGGGCCAGCGCCCGCCGCAACACCGTCGCCGTCCGCACCTGGCGCCCCGAACGCGACCGGCACATCCTCGTCGTCCTCGACACCGGCCGCACCTCCGCCGGCCGGGTCGGCGACGCGCCCCGCCTCGACGCCGCCCTCGACGCCGCCCTGCTGCTCACCGCCCTCGCCACCCGCGCCGGCGACCGGGTCGACCTGCTCGCCCACGACGCCCGCAAGCGCGCCGCGGTCGCCGGCAGCTCGCCCAGCGAGATCCTGCCGGCCTTCACCAACGCGATGGCCTCCCTCCAACCGGCCCTGCACGAGACCGACATGCGCTCGCTGGTATCCACCGCCCTCAAGATGGCACCGCACCGCTCGCTGATCGTCCTGCTCACCGGCCTCGACACGGCCCCGGTCGAAGACGGCCTGCGCCCGCTGCTGCCGCTGCTCACCAAGCGCCACGAGGTGGTCCTGGCCTGCGTCGCCGACCCCCACCTGGACGCCCTCGCCGCCGGCCGCGGCACCCTGGAAGCCGTCTACGGCGCCGCCGCCGCCGAACAGACCCGCGCCGACCGCCGCGCCACCGCCGACCTCCTCACCCGCCACGGCGTCACCGTCCTCGACGCCTCCCCCGCCCAGCTCGCCCCCGCCCTCGCCGACACCTACCTCGCGCTCAAGGCCGCCGGCCGCCTCTGAGCCTCGCCCGTACGGGCGGTCCCGCCTCTTGGTCCCGTTCCTTGGTCCCGTCGTACGGTCGCGTTCCTTGGTCGCGTTCCTTGGTCGCGTTCCTTGGTCACGTTCCTTGGTCACGTCGTACGGTCCCGTCCCTTCAACGGGCAGTCCGTGGTGACGCCGCGCCACCTGCCTGGTCCGTCAGCGAGGCCGACGGGCGTTCAGCCGGGCGGCCTGGCGCACGAGGTGGTCGCGCTCGGCGAGGTTGGGGGCCTGGTGGGCCGCCTCGGCATACAGCCGGGCCGCCGTCTCCAAGTCACCGTCGCGCTCGTGGAGGTACGCCGCCACCGCCGTGTGGCGGGGCAGCGAACCGTCCAGCTCCCCGAGCGCCGCCAGCCCGGCGCGCGGCCCGTCGGCCTCACCGACGGCCACCGCGCGGTTGAGCCGGACGACCGGGCTCTCGGTCAGGCGGGCGAGCTCGTCGTACCACTCGACGATCTGCACCCAGTCGGTCTCCTCCGCGGTGGGCGCGTCGGCATGGAGGGCCGCGATGGCGGCCTGGGCCTGGAACTCGCCCAGCCGGTCGCGGCCCAGGGCCGCTTGCAGGATCCCGACGCCCTCGACGATCAACCCGGTGTCCCACCGGCCACGGTCCTGCTCGGCGAGCGGCACCAGGCTCCCGTCGGACGCGGTCCGGGTCCCGCGCCGGGCATGGTGGAGCAGCATCAGGGCGAGCAGCCCCGCCACCTCGGGGTGGTCGATCACCTCCGCGAGCTGCCGGGTCAGCCGGATGGCCTCGGCGGCGAGGTCGACGTCCCCGGAGTAGCCCTCGTTGAAGACCAGGTAGAGGACGCGCAGCACGGTGGCGACATCGCCGGGCCGGTCGAACCGCACCCCCGAGACGGTCCGCTTGGCCCGGCTGATGCGCTGCGCCATCGTCGCCTCGGGCACCAGGTAGGCCTGGGCGATCTGGCGGGTGGTCAGCCCGCCCACGGCGCGCAACGTGAGCGCGACCGCCGACGACGGCGTCAACGACGGGTGCGCGCACAGGAAGTAGAGCTGGAGCGTGTCGTCCACCGCGGACGCGGGCCCCGGCTCCGGTTCCCCGTCGACCCGGTCCTCGCGTCGGCGGCGGGCCGCGTCCGCCCGGGCCGCGTCGAGGAACCGGCGCCAGGCCACGGTGACCAGCCAGCCCTTGGGGTCCCGCGGCGGATCGGCCGGCCAGACGCGGACCGCCTCGACCAGCGCGTCCTGCACGGCATCCTCGGCCGCCGCGAAGTCGGCTCCGCGGCGGACGAGGATACCGAGCACGCTCGGCGCGAGGCTCCGGAGCAGGACTCCGTCCACCGGCGAGGTCACTCGGTGACGGTGGGCGGCGCGGCCAGGAACGGACGCAGCTCCAGCCACTCGTGGATCGGCCGCCCGCCCGCCCCGGGAGCGGCCGACAGTTCCCCGGCCAGCTCGACGGCGCGCTCGTAGCTGTCGACGTCGATCACCATCCAGCCGGCGATCAAGTCCTTGGTCTCGGCGAACGGGCCGTCGGTCACCGGCGGGCGCCCCTCGCCGTCGTACCGGACGAACGTCCCCTCGGGAGCGAGCGCCTGGCCGTCGACGAACTCGCCGGTCTTCTCCAACCGGTCCGCGAAGTCCTGCATGTACCGCACGTGCGCCGAGATCTCCTCGGGCGTCCATCGGTCCATGGGCACGTTGTTGACCGGAGCCGGGGCGCCTCGGTAGTGCTTGAGCAGCAGGTACTTGGCCATGATGTTCTCCTCGGTGCTGGTGCGACCCATTGTGGCCGCGCTCACCCCGGGGACGGAGCCAGCCACGGGTTCTCGACATAGCCGGCCGAACTTTTTTGAACTTTCGTGGGGACTCTCGTGGGAGCCCTGGTGAGGTGCTCCTGTGAGCCGGAAACGCAGAGAACCCCCATCCGGTTTCCCGGATGGGGGTTCTCTGTGAATGATTGTTCGGCGGCGTCCTACTCTCCCACAGGGTCCCCCCTGCAGTACCATCGGCGCTGTAAGGCTTAGCTTCCGGGTTCGGAATGTAACCGGGCG